>JAXJPR010000057.1:0-39219 GCA_036311565.1 Lachnospiraceae bacterium | reverse complement strand
CACTTTTAAATTGGCATTTTCTCTTACTGTACAAGTGTTAAATAAAACAAAATCAGCAGTTTCATTCTCTGTTTCTTCATAGCCCATTTCCTGTAAAATTCCTAATAGTTTTTCAGAATCTTTTGCGTTCATCTGACAGCCAAAAGTTGTAATATGACAGGTCAATGGACGTCCCATCCTTTCACTTTGTTCTTTTACCCATTGTTTCATTTCTGCCATATAAGCATACTGTCTCTGGCTTTCTGTTGTATATGTTAAATTTCCCATTTCTCAATCTCCTAAAATTTATCTTTACCAAATATCTTGTGACATACAGAATTTATTATAACAACTTCAATCACAAATAGCAACTGACGAAAATAGGAAAAGCACATTGGATTTTTGTTCTTCCAATGTGCTTCTTGTCCTGGATACTATAATTTTTATTTTAAATATAGGATATATGGTATCTCCAGCCATTGTTCCCATTTACGATCATTTAAGTTCGTCTCAACCACTCCATCTCCAAATCGTGGATTACTGGTACATTCAATGACTGTTCCATTTGTCACATAGACACCTATGTGTCCTGGCAGATAAACACCAAGTCCTTCTATTTCCGGGATTTCGCTGACAGGTCCTTTCCTTTCTGCCTTTTCTATCATTTCATAGCTTTGCAGATCCCGTTTCTCATCATAATAAAATTGTTTTAATCCTCCCATATAATAGCATTTTATCAATCCACTGCAATCAAAACAGTATTGTCCTTGTTCATTTTTACTGCCAAAACCATCCCATAAATATTTCGTCGGAAGAGCCAGGCATTCTTTTACAAATGCCGCCAATCCTAAATTTGTATACATAAATCATTCCCTAACTATGGTTTTATGCTATTCTATGCTTCTATCATTTATTTATTCGCTTTTTTATCCATTAATTCGATGATGTTTCCTTCACAATCCCTTACATAATGAATCAGGAGATCCGGCCTATCCGGATAAGTTCTGCAAATCTGTTTTCCAACATACGCTCCACCTGCCTGGATCAGTTTCTCTGTTACAATATCAATATTCTCTACAGCAATCGCAATATGCCCAATCCCAGTTAAGTTAATAGCCTGAGAACTGCTATGATCCTGAAGATTATATTGGAAAATTTCCAACTGAGCACCTCCTAAATCATCTGGAAATGCCAAAGTCGTTCCTACGATATCCGCACCACTGATCCCGGTTAAATCTGCTGCAAAGTTCCCTGATATTTTCTTATCTGGCGGTATTTGTATACACCCAAAGACTTCTTCATAAAATGCGGCAACTAATCTCCAGTCTTTCGCATTAATGTTTACATGTAATAATTTACTCATTGCCCTTTTCTCCTTTATTGTCTTTATGTACATCATTATATCGAATTTTTCTATTTCAGAAAACAATAAAAAATGATATTATTTCTTTTTTCAATTTTACCATTTTTTATAAATATTGAGTTATAGATTATATATATTGTCATTATTTTCATTTTTTATTGTGAAAATCTATGCAATATATTAAAATATTTTCGTATGAGTTTACTTGAAATTTACATTTTCTTAGCATACTTAACAAAACAGATTTCACTTATCTGTTTTTTATAATGAAGATTTCAGGAAATCTCAATCTATTACACAAAGGGGAAAGAAACTATGACGATTATTTTAGGACTGATTGGAGGCCTCGGACTATTCCTTTACGGCATGAAACTGATGAGTGATGGTCTAGAGAAAGCAGCTGGCGCAAAATTACGAAATATTCTTGAATTTTTTACAAAAAATAAATTTTCAGGAATGATTGTAGGTATCGTATTTACCGCTATCATCCAATCATCAAGTGCTTCAACCGTAATGGTTGTAAGTTTTGTTAACGCTGGACTGATGAACTTATATCAGGCCGCAGGTATTATCTTTGGTGCGAACATCGGTACGACGATAACCTCTCAGCTGGTAGCATTTGATTTATCAGAAATTGCACCAATTTTTGTTATGATAGGTGTTGTCATGATTATGTTCATGAAAAACCCTACTGTCAAAAAGAGCGGAGAAGTTGTTCTTGGTTTCGGTATCTTATTCACCGGTTTAACAACCATGTCTTCTTCCATGTCTGTGTTAAAAGATTCGCCAGCCATCGTAGACACTTTAAGCGGATTGACAAACCCAGCTCTTGGTGTTTTAGTCGGATTCATCATCACAGCAACCCTTCAAAGTTCTTCTGTTACTGTAAGTATTGTTTTGCTTATGGCTGCACAGGGACTGCTTCCATTAGAAATTTGCTTCTTCATTATTCTTGGATGTAATATGGGATCTTGTGTATCCGCGCTTTTAGCAAGTTTAAGTGGTAAAAAGAATGCAAAACGTGCTGCATTGATTCACTTCTTATTTAATATTATCGGGAGTGCAATTCTTTTCACACTGTTGCTATTTGTAAAAGAGTCTCTGGCTGATCAGCTTCTTGTATTATCTGGAGGTAACATTGGTCGTGCTGTTGCAAATGCACATACTTCCTTTAAATTATTCCAGGTAATTATTCTCTTCCCATTCTCTAATTGGATTGTAGGATTAACTTACTTAATTGTGAAAGGGGAAGATCAAAAAGTTACAGAACACGAATTAAAATATATTGGAGATCACGCTTTGTACTCACCAACTTCTGCAATCCCACAAGCAACTTTGGAAATTGAACGTATGGGCCGTATGGCAGTTCAGAGCTTAGAAAAAGCAATGACTGCATTTTTAAATGAATCCAAAGATCAGTTAGATGAAATTTATGAAATCGAAGAAGGAATCAATTATATCAGCGGTGGAATCATCAATTATTTGGTCAATACAAATCAGTATCCACTCCCGGTGGCAGACAAAAAGACATTAGGTGGACTTTTCCATGTTGTTAGTGATATCGAACGTATTGGTGACCACGCAAAAGATATTGCCGACTTAACTGCATCTATGGTCGATAAGGGACGCCATATTTCAATTGAAGCAAAAGAATCTCTGATTGAAATTTATCAGAAAACAGATGAACTTCTCTTAAAATCTATTTTCACTTTAAAACATCGGACAAACGATCATGTAGATAACATTATCGAATTAGAAAATGAAATCGATGCTTTAGAAAAACAGCTGCAAAAAGAGCATGTAAAACGTCTGGCAAAACAAAAATGTGATCCAAATGCAGGTCTCGTATATTCTGATATTTTAACAAAATTAGAACGTGTCGCTGACCATGGGGTGAACATGGTATATATTACATTAACAGAAAATACCAATCTTCTGGATGAAGAACAGATTGCAGAATTACGCTAAAAACCAACTTATATAAAATGGTGAGAGTTCCTAATTGGAACTTCTCACCATTTATTTTTTTATATATGCAATTTCTTCTAGGAATTTTTCCTGAAATCCTTGTAATTCTGCCAAATTCAGGCACTGTACCTTTTTCGCATTTTTCTGAATATTCTCAATGAACGTTTCGTCTCCTAAAGCTTCAAATGCTCCTGAAAGAGAGGTGTTTCCTACGGTAACTGCTTTCTCTTGAAATTTTTCCGGCAACAGACCAATGTAAATTGCTGAATTAAAATTTAGATAGAATCCAAAACCTCCAGCAATATAGACTTGCTCGATATCTTCAATCTGACAGTCATATTCTGTCATCAACAATTCCATACCTGCCCGAATCGCCCCCTTGGCTAATTGAATTTCACGAATCTGTGACTGGGTAATCCTACATCCATTTCCACATGGTATTCCTTTTTCCCGGTAAGGTTGTTTTAGTAAGCCATCTGCCCCTATTACTTTCCTTCTTGCATTTAACACTAGCAAATCTAAAATTTTACTTCCTGACATTCCTACAGAACGGAAACAGTTTTCAAATGCTGGTCCTGCCGCCGCTGCCGATGCAATCAGACGTTTTTTATTTCCCAATACCATTTCCCCATTGGTTCCCAGATCAAGAAGAAACTTAATTTTGTCACTTTCTCCTATTTTCAAATATTGGATCCCTGCCACAATATCGCCGCCGACAAACGCGCCAGCATGAGGAAATAGAATAATCTCCATCTGATCTTTTACAAAACGTTTTAACTCCATCTGAGGCACATAAAACGGTGCTTTTCCCATAGGCTCCGGAGATACTCCCTGCAAAATATGAAGCATCACCGCATTTCCGGCAATTACAATTTGCCTGATTTCTTCCTTCCCAATTCTGTATTGAGATAATAAACCAGAAATTCCTTTTTGAATATCATTCTGAATACAAAGAGTCAATCGTTCTAAGCCTTCTTCACTTTTGCAGGCCATAATTCTAGAAGCAACATCGGCTCCATATTGCCCCTGCGAATTGACACATCCATACTGTCCAACTTTTTCTCCTGTAGTCAGATTTTTTAATGCAAATCCCAGTGTAGTGGTTCCTATATCTATTGCAACCCCAAACCCTTCCTTCTGTTTTTTGGTTTTTTTGACAGCTGTTTCTTTCATCAAAACAGATTGAAACTGCTCCTGTGACGGAAGTTCCACTCTAATATCATGCTGCAGACGATAAACACATGCCCGGATTTCTCCTTCCTGAGTTTTTACTTTACAGCCACCACAGATACCATTTCCTCCACACGGAGCCTCCACTGCCAGCCCATGCTTTTGTAAAACAGAAAGAAGGAGGTTTCCTTCTTCTGCTTCGATTTTTTCTTCGCAAGAACCTTTTCTTACCATAATCGTAATCATTTTTCGAAAACCTCCTTCATCAAATACTAAAGACCTTCCAGCGCAATTAAAATGCTCCTTTTGCATGCTGTAACTTTGGTTGATATCCAGTATCCTCTAATGCTTTGATAATTTTATTTTTATGTTCTGTACCAAACGCTTCCATCGTAATGGTCAATTCCACTTTTGAATTTCGGTTAATGCTGACAAACTGATTATGTTCCAGACGAATAATATTCCCCTGCGCCTGGGCAATCACTTTGGAAACCCTTGTCAGTTCTCCCGGTTTATCCGGAAGGAATACAGATACTGTAAAAATTCTATCCCGGACAATTAGTCCGTGCTGTACTAAAGAGGCCAATGTAATGACATCCATATTTCCTCCACTGATGATGGATACAACTTTTTTACCAGTTACATTTAGATGTTTTAAGGCAGCAACTGTCAATAAACCGGAATTTTCTGCCAGCATTTTATGATTTTCAATCAAATCCAAAAACGCAACGATTAATTCTTCATCATCAATGGTAATAATATCATCAATATTTTGCTGAATATATGGGAATATTTTTTTCCCAGGTGTTTTTACGGCAGTACCATCTGCAATGGTGCTGATTTCTTCCACAGTAGTCACTTTTCCAGCCTCCAAAGAAGCTTTCATACAAGCTGCACCAGAAGGTTCTACACCAATTACTTTTATATTCGGATTTAAGAATTTAGCAAGAGCTGATACTCCTGTCGCCAGTCCACCTCCGCCAATTGGAACTAAGATAATATCCACAGTTGGAAGTTCTTTAAAAATTTCCATAGCAATAGAGCCCTGACCGGTTGCAACATCCAGATCATCAAATGGATGTACAAATGTCATGCCTTTCTTTTCTGCCAATGAAATTGCATATTCACTGGACTCGTCAAAAACATCCCCTTTTAAGATTACTTCTGCTCCTAGTGCCTTCGTACGGTTTACCTTCATAAGAGGGGTTGTCGTTGGCATAACGATCGTTGCTGGAACGTTGTTTGCTTTTGCCGCATAAGCAACTCCCTGCGCATGATTTCCTGCAGAAGCAGTGATCAACCCTTTTTCTTTTTCTTCCTTTGACAATGTACTGATCTTATAATATGCACCACGGATTTTATAGGCTCCTGTCAGCTGCATATTCTCTGGTTTTAAATAAACCTGGTTTCCTGTTTGTTCTGATAAATAATCACTTTTCATCAATTTTGTTGGAATAATTACTTCTTGTACCTTTTCATAGGCTTCTTCAAATTTTTTCAATGTAAGCATGATATGTTTCTCCTTTATTCGCTAAATAATACACTTACGAATACATCTGTATCAAATTTCATCAAATCATTAATCTGTTCCCCAATTCCAATATATTTTACTGGAAGTCCTAATTCTGCCTGAATAGCAATGGCAATGCCCCCTTTTGCAGTTCCATCTAATTTCGTCAGAATAATTCCTGAAATATCCGCAGCTTCCATAAATTGTTTTGCCTGTGCCATAGCATTCTGTCCAGTCGTAGCATCTAAAACAATTAATGTTTCTCTATGAGCATCTGGATATTCTCTATCAATGACACGATTGATTTTCGCCAATTCATTCATCAGATTTTTCTTATTATGAAGACGTCCCGCTGTATCACAGATTAATAAATCAGTTCCTCTTGCTTTTGCAGCGTTACATGCATCAAAAACAACTGCTGCCGGATCAGAACCTTCCTCATGAGCAATCAAATCCACTTTCGCCCGTTTTGCCCATACTTCTAACTGGTCAATGGCTGCTGCACGGAATGTATCTGCTGCTGCAATAAGCACATTTTTGCCAAGTGCCTTCTGTTGCGCGGCCAGTTTTCCAATACTGGTCGTTTTTCCCACACCGTTGACTCCAATTACCAGCATGACTGTTTTCTTATTTTCAAATTCAAAGGCATCCTCTTTCAATGTCATCTGTTCTTTAATGACTTCTTTTAAAAGTTCCTTACACTCTTCTGTTTCTCTGATTCCCATTTTACGCACCCGGTGCTGCAGATCTTCAATAATACTTAAAGTCGTATCTACTCCCAAATCGGCCATAATTAAGGTTTCTTCTAATTCTTCATAAAAATCATCATCAATATTAGTAAATGTCTGAAAAATATTATCAAATCCATGAGATAGATTTTCTCTTGTTTTTGTCAACCCGTCAAAAATCTTTTTAAAAAATCCTTTCTTTTCTTCTGCCATAATGTCCTCCTGTTATTTTTATTCCAAATCATTTTCAATAAGACTAACGGATACCAGTGCTGATACTCCTTTTTCCTCCATGGTAATTCCATATAGCATATCTGCTGCTGTCATTGTGCCTTTTCTATGGGTAATGACAATAAACTGGGTATCCTTTGTTAGTTTATGTAAATACTGGCTGAATCTTACTACATTTGAATCATCCAGTGCCGCTTCAATTTCATCCAGCAAACAAAACGGAGATGGTTTTAGATTCTGAATGGCAAACAATAAACTGATTGCAGTTAATGCTTTTTCCCCTCCAGAAAGCTGCATCATATTTTGTAGTTTCTTTCCTGGCGGCTGTGCAATAATTCGAATTCCTGCCTCTAGAACATCCTCATTTTCTATTAATTCCAGATGTGCATCTCCACCGCCAAATAACTCTTTAAATACTTTTGAAAACATAAATTTTATATCTTTAAATTTCTCCGTAAATTGTCTGCTCATTTCATCTTCCAGATTCTTTATTAATTCCACCAGCTGTGCTTCTGCTTTTACAATATCTTCATGCTGCTCCAGCAAAAACTCATACCGTTCGGATACATCTTTATATTCTTCAATAGCATTGACATTGACGGATCCTAACTCTTTGATTTTTCCTTTCCACTGAACAATCTCTTTTTTAAGCTCTGAAATACTGGCAGTAATTTCCTCTTTTTGCTGTTCTTTTGCCATCCGGTAGGTAATTTCATAAGATTCCCACATATAATCGGTCAGATTTTGTATCTTCTCATCCAGTTTCTCTTTTTGAGATTGAAGGCGATAAAGTTCTTTGTCTAACGCAGCTATATGCTGATTAATGGATTCTCTTTCCTCCATGGAATGCTTATAACGCTGGTTTTTCCTGTTTTCTTCTTGTTGATCTTCTTTTAATGCAACTTCTCCATCCATGACTTTTTTATCCAGTTCCTGGATTCTTTCATGAACGGCTTCGATGCGGTCTTCAATTTTTTCTACCGTACCTTCCCTTTCTCCTGCTTCTGATTTAATTTCATCCAGATCATAACGGAGACGTTCCATATCTTCCATCACACGTGTCTGATTTTCACTGGCAAACTTTAATTGTTGTTCAAAAGAATTGGTCTGAAGTTGTATTTGTGAAAGTTCTTCCACATAATATTCTTCTTTTTCATCAAGGTTTTTCAACTCTTGTTCTAATGCTTTTTGTCTGGATTCTCTTGTCTGATTCTTTTCTTTTAGACCCTGCTGCTCTTTTATCAAACGTTCGACATGTTGAGCCATAGAAGTTTTTTCTTCTTCCAAAGCTGTTTTTTCTTTTTCCAGACCATCTCTTGCCTGTTCGATTTCCAGGCAACGGTTTTCTTTTTGTTGTTTATTTAAGATAACCGTATTCATCTTAAGCGAATGATCGTGATCTTCTTTCTCAAGATCTACAATTTGACGTTCCAGTGCTTCTTTTTCCTCTGCATTGGCCTCATATTCTTTTTTTAATTCCAAATATTCATTCTTTTTTCTGGATTGGGCTTTAACGATTTCTTGAATTTCTCTGTTTCGTCCCAGCAGATTACTGGTGTGTTTAAATGCCCCACCAGTCATAGAACCTCCTGTGTTTAAGGATTCTCCCTCCAATGTTACAATTCTCATAGAATAATGATATTTTTTTGCCAGACAAATTCCATTATCAATGGTATCTACAATTACAATCTTACCAAGTAGAGATTCTACCAGATCATAAAATTTCTCTTCTGTTTTTACCAGAGTACTTGCAAGTCCAATGACACCTGGTTCCATGAGGGCCTGTTCCTGCTTAAATGGATATCTGTTTTTTACAGAAGTCAGCGGCAAAAACGTTGCACGACCAAAACGATTTTCTTTTAAGAACGTAATCATTTTCTTTGCCGTCTGTTCATTGTCGGTAACAATATTTTGAATACTGCCTCCTAAGGCAGTTTCAATCGCAATTTCATATTTTTTCTCAACTTTAACAATATCTGCCACGACGCCTACAATCCCCGGCACCTGACGTTTTTGTTCCATGACTTTCTTAATGCTGATTCCATATCCATCATATCGTTCTGCCATATTGCGCAGGGTCTCCAGCCTGGACTGGATCCGGAACAATTCCTGTTTCTTATCCTCACCTTTTTGAGCCAGTAAATTCCCTTTCTGAATATGTTCACTTCTTAAAGCAAGTGCTTCTTTCATTTTATCAGCATTATGGGCTTCCTGTTTTCGAAGCTTCCATAATTGTTCTTCGCATTCTTTACGGCTCTTTAATACTTTGTCATATTCTGTTTTATTTTCTTTCAAACGTTTTTGGATATCTTCAATTCGCAGAATTAATTGTTCTCTTACCGTAGCAAAACGCTCCATTTTATTAGAAATTTCAGTCTGATTTTCATTCATTCCCTGAATATGTCCCAAAATTTCTTCTAATTGGTGTTCCAAATTAGCTTTTTGCTGTTCCACGGCATCCAAATTCCAACGTGCTTCCTTTTCTTTTTGCAAATTTTCATCCTGTTTTGACACCAGTAATGCTTTTTGCCGTTTAATGGAGGCTAATTCCTGATTTTTCTCATTTAATTGCCCTTCCACACGATATACATTGGAATAGTAATGTTCTTCCTTCGTCTTTTCTGTACGAATCTGCTCATTAAGAACATTGATTTCTCCTTCCAATTTTTCTTTTTCCAGTTTCTCTTCCTGAAGAAGAGCCGTCTGTTGGTCAATTTCTTCTTTTAAATTAGCCAGTTCCTGTTCTAATTGCTCGTTCTTTTCTTTGATTTGTTCATATTGGGCCTTTTCATTCTGAATATCTCTTTGCATAATTGCAATATTGGATTCTGTCTTTTCATTTTCTGTCTTCAGCGCAGAGTGTTCCAGTAAAAACATCTGGACATCTGCCTCTTTTAAAGAATCCCGGTATTGCAGATAATCTTTCGCTTTCTGAGACTGCTGTTTTAACGGTCCTACCTGCCTGGTAAGTTCTGATAAAATATCATTGACACGACAGAGATTTTCTCTTTCTTTTTCCAACGATTTTTCCGCTGTCAATTTATTTTTTTTGTATTTAATGATTCCTGCCGCCTCATCAAACAACTCCCGTCGTTCTTCCGGCTTACCATTTAAGATTTTTTCAACCTGTCCCTGACCAATGATGGAATATCCTTCTTTTCCAATCCCCGTATCAAAGAACATCTCCACTACATCTTTTCTTCGGCATACCGTTCCATTGAGCAGATATTCGCTTTCACCAGAACGATACACTCTTCTGGCAATTGTCACTTCATCAAAACTCACTGGCAGGCTATGATCACTATTATCCAGTGTAATGGCAACGTATGCAGATCCCATTGGTTTTCGAAGCTGAGTTCCTGAAAAAATGACGTCTTCCATCTTCGCTCCCCGAAGCTGCTTGGCACTTTGTTCACCCAAGACCCAGCGAACTGCATCTGCAACATTGCTTTTTCCACTTCCATTTGGTCCTACGATCCCTGTAATCCCATCCTGAAAACGAAATACCATCTTATTAGCAAATGATTTAAATCCGTGTACCTCAATACTCTTTAAATACATGTCTCACCTTGCTCTTCTTTCAATTTCAATATAGACTCATATGCAGCCATCTGTTCCGCTGCCTTCTTCGTCTTTCCAGATCCTGTTCCCAGCGTACATTCTCCAAATCGGACTGCAACTTTAAATTCTTTGCAATGATCCGGTCCTTTTTCTTCAATTAGTTCATACTGCACCGTATGTCCCACTTCTTTTTGTACCATTTCCTGCAAAATCGTCTTTGCATCGTAAAAAAGAGTTTTATTTTCCACATCCTGCAGTAAATATTTTTCTACGAAAATCCTTGCTTTTTCAAATCCCTGATCCAAATAGATTGCACCAATCAATGATTCAAATGCATCTGAAAGAATCGAATCTCTTTCTCTTCCTCCGGTCATATCTTCTCCCTTGCTTAAAAGCAAATATTTTCCTAGAGAAATATCTTTTGCACACATTGCCAATGTATATTCACATACCAGACTAGATCTTAATTTGGTCAATTTTCCTTCATTCTTCTTCTGGTAAGTGCGAAACAAATAGTCACTAATAATCAGCTCTAAGACTGCATCTCCTAAAAATTCCACTCTTTCATTATTCTGTGTCCGCTTCATGCGATGTTCATTCGCATAAGAACTATGTGTCAATGCAAGCTTTAATAAACTTTTATCTTTAAAATGATAATCGATAATCTCTTCTAATTCGTCAAATGAATGATTTTCTCTCATACAACTTCTCCTTTCGCATTCTTTTCTTTCATTTTATGGAAATGCTTTCCAGGCACCGATTTTTCTCCCCTCCCTTAAAACCAGCACCTGCAATTTATTCTATTTTCCTAATTGTTCCCTTATCTTGTCATTGATTCCCTGTTTCATAAACGTCACACATTGTCCAACTGCTGTTTTTACTTCTTTTGCAGTAGAATTTCCGTGCATTTTAACAACTAATCCATTCAGTCCTAACAGAGGCGCTCCACCATATTCAGATGCATCAAACTGTTTCATTGTATCTTTTAGTGCCGGTTTTATTAATAAAGCTCCCATTTTACTTCTTGTAGAACTCATCAGGCCTTCTTTTATTGCTCCGATCAGTGCTCCCGAAAGCCCTTCTGACAGTTTTAAAATAACATTTCCTACAAATGCTTCACACAAGATGACGTTGGTCTCTCCATAGAAAATATCTCTTGGCTCAATATTTCCTGCAAAATTAATATGATCTAATTCTTTTAACATTGGATAGGTTTCTTTTACCAATGCATTTCCTTTTTCTTCTTCTGCTCCAATATTGACAAGGGAGACTTTCGGATTTTCAATGCCTACAACATGCTTCATATACAAAGAACCCATTTGGGCAAATTGTACCAGATGCTCTGGTCTTGCATCCACATTGGCTCCACAGTCAATTAATAACGACGCACCTTTTAAGGTAGGAATCAGCGTTGCAAGAGGTGCCCTTTTAATTCCACGGATTTTTCCTGCAATTACCTGTCCCCCTACTAGCACAGCTCCGGTACTTCCGGCAGAAATCACGGCATCCGCACTTCCATCCTTCACCATCTTCATTGCTTTTACCAGAGAAGAATCTTTTTTCCCACGAATGGCTTCTACTGGTGCTTCATTACAGGAAATCACTTCAGAAGCATGTACCACTTCTACCTGTTCCCGGTTATAATTTAACTGTTCTAATTCCTGTTTTATAGCATTACTGTCACCAACGAAAATGACTTTGATTTCACTATTTTCTTTTACCGCTGCAACTGCTCCCTTTACAATTTCTCCTGGGGCATTATCTCCACCCATGGCGTCTACAGCAATACGAATTTTCTGGCTCATAACTTCCTCCAATCTTTTGTATTCTCATTCATCTATACAATAAATTTCTTTAACTAAATAATTTTATCATAAGTAAAAAAAAAGTACAACATTTCTCCCAACGCAAAACACCGGAAACCTGATCTGCTCAAATTTCCGGCGATTATATTTATCATTTCTTTATCAACATTCCTAAAAATTTTTCAAAATTCACTCCGTCTGTTCCTGGTATTCCCTCTTTTGAAGAATCTTGAATCGCCCTTGACAAAAAGTCTCCAGCCTCTTTGATGATTTCTTCCAACTGGTCTCCACGGGCAATCCCTCCAGTCACTACAGACGCAAATAAATCTCCAGTTCCAGAATAACTGCAACCTAAAACCGGATACCCTGTGAGAACTTTTTTCTCTTTATCTACTGCAAGATTTCCCATCTTTAAGATTCCATCTTCTTCATAACGTATTCCAGTTACAATAACAGTTTTCAGCCCCTGTTCTAATAGTTCATCAGCTAATCTTCCAAGTACCTGTATTCTCTCTTTTTGTTTTTTCATATCCATAACAGATGCATACGACATGTCAGTAAGCAGACAAAGCTCTGTAACATTTGGTGTAATGATATCAGCCCTTTTCACTAAATCTTTCATTTTCTGGCATAATCCTGGTGTAAACATTTTATACACCTCTCCATCGTCTCCCATAACTGGATCTACCAATAGAAACGTATCTTTGGTATGAAAACTATCTAAAAATTGAAAAATATTTTCAATTTGCTGCTCACTGGCAACAAATCCTGTATAAATGCCATCAAAACTGACCTGCATCTTTTCCCATTCTTCACAAAAATACTTCATACGATCTGTAAAATCGTCACAATAATAACTTGGATAACCCGTCTGAGCAGTCAACACTGCTGTTGGAAGCGGACATGGCTGTACTCCCATCACTGCTAATACTGGAAGCGCTGCGGTCAAAGAACACCTTCCAAATCCAGATAAATCATTAATTACTGCGATTTTTTTTGTCATACCTATGTTCCCCTTTTCTATTCTTTAAGTATAAGCAAAATTAAGGCTTCCCGAAAACTTCGGAAAGCCTTATTTAATCACATTATTTAACTGTGATGATTTCTTTTTTGTTATAAGAACCACAAGCTTTACATACTCTATGAGGCATCATTAATTCACCACATTTGCTGCATTTTACTAAAGTTGGGGCACTCATTTTCCAGTTTGCTCTACGTTTATCTCTTCTTCCTTTAGAAGATTTATTTTTTGGACAAATTGACACGGTTTACACCTCCTTAAAATTGTTGAAGATATCTTTAATTGCCGCCATACGAGGATCCGGCACGGACTGATCACAGCCACATTTTTTCTTATTTTGATTTGCTCCACATACGGGACAAATCCCCTTACATTCCTCGCTGCAAAGGATTTTCATAGGAATCTTTGGAAGCAGCTCTTCATATATAAGCCTGTCCACATCTAAATTGTTTCCTTCAATAAAACTTTCTTGATTCCATTCATCATGTTCATCAGATTTATCATATTCTTTCTCAACCTCAATCCTGCATACCCAGGGAACTTCTTCCAGACAGCGATCACAAGTCAGACCTAACGTCAGGCTCGTCTCACCTTTTAACGAAATTTTGTTCTTGCCAATATTCTCTGCATGAATCAACACTTCCTGCTTGTCTGTCACTGGATACTGATTTCTCATAAAGCGAACGGATGTCAGTTCAATTGGAACTGAAAAATCTTCTTTTGCTGATGGTGTAGATAAAATTTTCGATAAATTTAATAACATAATATCTCCTATTTTTTCATACTGTCTTATTATAGCGACACAAATTCAGTTTGTCAAGAAAGTTTTTTGTTTCCTTCCATAATTTGTGTTAAAACCCAATGAGCCAAGGAGTTTTCTTTCCCTGGCTCATTGTAAATTCGTATTGAGATGAATTTATACTAATGCTGCCGTATCTCTGGCAATCATTAATTCTTCATTTGTAGGAATACAAAGTAATTTTACAGTAGAGTCTTCAGTTGAAATAATTGCATCTTCACCATGCACATCGTTACGTTCTGCATCCAGATGTGCACCTAAGAATCCTAAATATTCACAAATTGCAGCACGGCTTTCATCATCATTTTCTCCAAGACCTGCAGTAAATGCAATTGCATCTACACCATTCATAGCTGCTGCATATGCACCAATGTATTTTGCTACACGATATCTGTGTACTTCCAAAGCATGAGCTGCTGTTTCATTTCCCTCTGCAGCTGCTGCCTTCACATCACGGAAGTCAGAAGAGACACCTGATAATCCCATAACACCAGACTTTTTATTTAAAATATCCATTACTTCTGATAATGATAAGTTTTCTTTTTCAGCGATAAATTCTAAGATTGCTGGATCTAAGTCACCAGAACGTGTACCCATTACAAGACCTTCTAATGGGGTTAATCCCATAGAAGTATCTACACATTTTCCAGCTTTTACTGCAGATACAGATGCTCCATTCCCTAAATGGCAGATAATTAATTTTAAATCTTCTGGAGCTTTTCCTAACATCTGTGCTGCTTTTCCTGCAACATACTGATGAGAGGTTCCATGGAAACCATAGCGTCTTACGCCATATTTTTCATAGTATTCATGAGGAATTGCATAAAGATAAGCTTTTGGCGGCATTGTCTGATGAAAAGCTGTATCAAATACTGCTACCATTGGAAGACCTGGCATTAATTCTTTACAAGCATTAATACCGATTAATGCTGCTGGGTTATGCAATGGTGCAAATACATTACAAGCTTCAATTTCTTTTATTACGTCATCTGTAATTACACAAGAAGATGTGAATTTTTCACCACCGTGTACAACTCTGTGTCCAACTGCACTGATTTCATCTAAAGATGATACCACTCCATTTTCGGCATCTGTTAACTGATCAATAACTAACTGAATCGCTACTTTGTGGTTTGGCATAGCAGGCGTTGATTTAATTTTATCTTTTCCTGCTGGCTGATGGGTCAGCGCACCATCAATACCAATTCTTTCACATAAACCTTTTGCTAATACATTTTCTGTTTCAGAATCGATTAACTGGTATTTTAAGGAAGAACTTCCACAGTTGATTACTAAAATATTCATTTTCTTTCTCCTTTTAATTGGGTGTTTATGTAACTATGTACCATTTACTATTCTATCATCCAGGGATTTCTTTAGTTATTCTGAGCCTGCACTGCTGTAATTGCAACTACACCAACGATATCATCTGCATTACATCCACGGGATAAATCATTTACAGGTTTTGCAATTCCCTGTGTTACCGGACCATAAGCATCTGCTTTTGCAAGTCTTTGAACTAATTTATATCCAATATTACCAGCATCCAAGTCTGGGAATACTAAAACATTTGCTTTACCAGCAACTTCACTTCTTGGAGCTTTAGAAGCAGCAACTTCTGGAACGATTGCAGCATCTAACTGTAATTCACCACAGATTAATGTGTCTGGATATTCTTTCTTCGCAATTGCTGTAGCTTCTGCAACTTTTGTAACATCTGCATGTTTTGCACTACCAACTGTTGAGTGAGAAAGCATTGCTACACGAGGTTCTTCTCCAACTAAAGAACGAAATGTTTCTGCTGAACTTCCTGCAATTGCTGCTAACTGTTCAGAGTTTGGATTCTGGTTCAGACCACAGTCAGCAAAAATAAATGTTCCATTTGCTCCCATATCACAATCCGGTACTACCATTAAGAAGAATGCAGATACAATCTTTGTGCCTGGAGCTGTTTTTACTACTTGAAGTGCTGCACGAAGAACATTTGCAGAAGAGCTTACTGCACCTGCTACCATACCATCTGCATCACCGATACGTACCATTACTGCACCAAAAAATAATGGGTTAGATAATAAAATTTCTTTTGCATCTTCTGGTGTTAATCCTTTGCTTTTTCTTGCTTCACATAAGCAATCGATATAAGCAGACAATCTATCTGTTGTTTCTGGATCAATGAACTGTGCACCACTTAAATCCAGGCCTTCGGCTTTTGCTAAAATAGCTTCTTTTTTCCCAACCAAAATGATGTCAGCAATACCTTCAGCTAAAATTGTCTGAGTAGCCTGAAGAGTTCTGATATCATCTGTTTCCGGAAGAACAATTGTCTTCTTGCTCTGTTTTGCACGTTCTTTAATCACATCAATAAAACTCATTTGTGTTGTACTCCTTTCAAACATGTATATTTTCATCTCAATTTTCAATACAAACGATAATACAAGTCACTATAAATAATATTACTCGCTTTTTCTTTTATTATCAATAGTCTATTTTATAGTTTTTTTCTATAAATACAATTATTTATTTTTTATGATTTTCGTGTATAATAAATGAAACAATTTCAACTCACTCATAGGAGGTATTTTATGATTACAGCCGCCATTATTTGTGAATACAACCCTTTTCACAACGGCCACCTATATCAGATCAATCAAATAAAAAAAGAACTGAATGCAGATTTTATTATTGCAATTATGAGTGGAAATTTTGTACAGCGTGGCACTCCTGCTTTTTGCGATAAATTTTCCAGAGCAACCTCAGCTTTAGAGTGTGGAATAGACTTAATATTTGAACTTCCTGTGCGATATTCCACTTCCAGCGCGGAATATTTCTCTTATGGTGCTGTTTCCATATTAAATGCTCTAAATTCCATTGATTACCTCGTTTTTGGAACAGAATCCGGAGATTTGCATTTATTAGACCAATATGCCGATCTGTTCTATGAAGAGCCAGTCAAATACCAGAAGCTGCTCAAGAAGTTCTTAAAAGAAGGACTCTCTTATCCTGCGGCAAGAGAGGCTGCAGCAACACAGATTCTCCACAGTGATAGTACTATATTGCTATCAACCCCAAACAATATCCTTGCAATTGAATATTTAAAAGCGTTAAAAAAATGTCACTCCAACATCCGACCATATACGGTCAAACGCAGCGATTCTGGCTACCACCATACGAATTTAGAATCCAGCATTTCCTCTGCTACAAGCATCCGAAATCATATGAATACTTATGGTTTTGACAAAGCTCTTTCCCATACGGTACCAGCCCCTACAGGAGCTATATTAAAAGAACAATTTTTAAAATCCTTCCCGGTGACCATGGACGATTTTTCGGATATTATCTTTTACCGGCTGCTTACGGAATCCCATCCAGAAACATATCTGGATTATCACTCAGAAATCTGGGATCGTATAATGCGTTTTATGAAGCAGACTGCCTCTGTGGAAGAACTGATTTTACTAGTCAAGGCAAAAAATTTTACTTATAGCCGCATCAGTCGTTTCCTGCTTCACCTTATGTTAAACATCAAAAAACACTCTGATTTTTCTTTACCTGCTTACGCAAAATTACTGGGATTTCGAAAAGATGCATCTTCCCTTTTAAAACACATAAAGACTGCATCTTCCATACCTGTAATTCAGAAAACATCTCAATATCAGAGTATTCTTGATGAGGCACAAACCATCTTATTTGAAGAAGATTTAAAAGCCGCTTCTATTTATAATTATGCTGTACAGAAAAAATTTAGCACTATTCTTCCAGAGGATGGAAAATATCCTCTTTTAATCGTCTAATTTCTCTCTCCTCCCCATATATATAGAAAGAACATCCATTGATGATCATGGGGAGGATTTTTATGAAACAGACTTGTACCATCATTTTCTTATTTTTATTAATTGGCTTTCCAGAACTTTGCGTAGAAGGTGCCAGACAAGGACTGATTTTATGGGGACTTACCTTAGTTCCTACCCTTCTTCCTTTTTTTATTGCCACCCGTTCCATCCTTCAGTGGAATATTCCGGAAAATCTTCTCTTTCCCTATTTGTTATTTGTAGGATATTTTTGCGGCTATCCAACTGGTGCCGCTTCCGTCGAACAGCTTTATTCTGTTAATACTTTCACAAAAAAGCAAGCAGAATTGCTCGTTTGTTTCTGCAATCATACAAGCCCTGCATTTTTAGTTAGTTTTGTATATTACACATATCTTAAAACTCATATCTCCCTGTTCCATTTTCTCTTTCCCATTTATTTTTCTTCTATCCTTTGGTCTGTCATTTTTTATTTTTTCTTTCAAAGACCTCCTCTGTTCTCCCATTCTTCCTGTATCAAAAAAAATACAATTTCTAATAAAAATCTGGAAGAAATATTTATAGATTCTGTCTATACAATTGTAAAAATCGGATGCTTTATGGTCATTTTTTCCATCTTAATCACTTGCTGCCTTTCCTTTTTCTCGGGTAAATCTTCCCTTTGTTCCCTTGCCTGCTGCTTTTTAGAAATTACTACCGGGCTTCACGTCCTCTCTGGCTTTCCAATTTCCTGGAACATAAAAACAGCTCTCATGGGTGCCCTTTGTTCCTTTGGGGGCTATTGCAGCATCGCCCAGGTCCGCGGTGTCTTATCCAGAGAACTGTCTGTCATTCCTTTTATCCTTTTCAAATTATGTACAGGAATTACTACCTATCTTATCTTTTATCTGACCGGATAGCAGACTCTTTTTATTTTTTTACATCCTTTCCCGCCTTCATAACAGCAGAAATCTGTGTTTTAATTTCCCTGCTGTTTACATGGACATCCTTGATTTCTTCTGCAATTCCGTCTAATAATTGTGAATAAATGGATGTCTGTGCTTCTTTTAAAGATACCATATAAGCTTCTAACCCTTCCATCATATCGCTGGTATATTCCATGGCTCCCAAACGAATTTCCTTTGCATCTGCTTTTGCCTTACGCAGCAGCTCATCTGCATGCTGTTTTGCATCTCTCTCCATGTCAGCTGATCTTTTTTTGGCCAATTTTACAATTTCATGCTGCTCGACAGTGGCACTGGCTTCTTTGATTGCTTCCTGTATAATTTTATCTGCTTTTACTTTCGCATCATCAATGATGGATTCTTTTGTCATAACAATTTTATGGCTTCTTTCTAATTCTGAAGGAACCAGTGTACGCAGATCTTCCAGCATTGTTATTAAAATATCTTTTTCTAAAACTACTTTTCCCGGATTGAGTCTTGATATTTTCCCATCATCTACAAAATCTTCGATTTCATCAATCATTTCATGTAAGTTTTTTTCGTTATTATTCATGTGTCGTCTCCTTTTCTTGCAATTTACGTATCACGTATTCTGGCACATAATCATCAATATCCTGGTGAAACAAAAATAATTCTTTCACTGCAGAAGAACTGATATAAGAAAATTTTGGATTTGTTGCGAAAAACAGCGTATCTATCTGCTTGTCTATCTTTCGGTTAATCTGTGCCATCTGCAGCTCATATTCAAAATCCGTGCCACTTCTCAATCCCCGGATCAAGACAGAGGCTCCCTCTTCCTTTGCAAATTCTACGACCAGACCTGAAAATGCCTTAATTTCCAGATTTGGAATATCTTTTGTTACTTCTTTGATAATTTCCACCCGTTCTTCTAAGGTAAACATGGGTTTTTTATTCTGATTAATTAAAATTCCAACAACAACTTTGTCAAAAATAGCAGCAGAACGTTTTATTACGTCTAAATGCCCAAAAGTTATTGGATCAAAGCTTCCAGGATATATTCCTACTTTCATTCTTCTTCCTCCATTACTTTCCAAATAAATGTATGCATATTAGTCTTATATCTTTTTGTCTTATAAACTTCCAGATCCGTACCTTGTAAATAATCAAAAGACGTATTCAAATCAGATTCCACAATAATCACCGTGTGCTCATCATACAAATCGGTATACATTAATTCCAGCAAAGCTTCTTTTTCTAATTCTTTTCCGTAAGGCGGATCCATAAAGATGAAATCAAAAGTCTCTCCTCTTCCATAAAGCATTCGAATAGCTGTGACTGCATCCTGACACATGAGCTGTGCTTTCCCTTCCAATTTTGTATGCCTTAAATTTTCTTTGATGCACGCTGCTGCCTTTTTGTTTTTCTCTACAAATACTGCTTTATCGGCACCACGGCTCAATGCCTCAATTCCGATTCCTCCACTTCCGCTAAACAAGTCCAAAAATACGGAGCAGCCAATATCGGAAGATATCATATTAAACAAGGTTTCTTTGATCCGGTCCTGAGTAGGCCTTGTATTCATTCCTTCTAATGTTTTTAATCGTAAGCTTTTTGCTGTTCCTGCTATTACTCTCATATATGTATTCCTTATCTATCCATCAAGTCAAAATTGACCCATTTTATTTTGGTTATTCTTTATTTTATAATAATCAGAGAAACAGTTCAACTAATTCTTAAAAATAGCTGGCATTCCTGTTCTATATAAAAGGGAAAAAAGGACATTTCTGTCCTTTTTCCCCAACATCTTTTATAATTTTTTTGCTACTTATCGTCCCATCTGATCCTGTCTGGACATTTCTTCTTCTTGTCTACGAATCATTTTACGAACCATTTCCCCGCCTACAGAACCTGCCTGTGCAGTTGTTAAATGTCCGTTATAACCTTCTTTTAAATCTACTCCAATTTCATTTGCTACTTCAAATTTGAATCTGTCTAATGCACCTTTTGCTTCTGGTACTTCTACTCTGTTTGAACTTGAATTACTTGTCATTTTCATTTCCTCCTTGAATGTGTTTGTTTTTGTTACACTCCTATTATGTGCGGTTACAAAAATAATACTCTGAGAATTTTTTCTTAAAATGACAAATTATTCATGTCGATTTTTTTCGAAAAGATAGTAAAACAGTTCTTTTCGAAAGAAAAACAGACATAGTTCAAATGCTATGTCTGTTTTTCCACTGCTTTTTGTGCAGCGTCTAAATGAGTCCGATTTCCATAAAAGCACCTGCAAAAGCAACGATTGCTAATGCACAAAGTGTTATAACCAAAACCCCTTTGTTTCCCGTTACATCACCCATTATGGTCATCCTCCTATTTATTTTTCTATCAATCATATCTTCGATGTTTCTGATATTATTGTATCACTTTTTGTACAATAGTAAAGTATTTTTCAGCACTTTGTACAAAATTGTAAGAATATCAAGTTTTGCACTTGTGAAATAATACTTCTGCCCCGTAATACTTAATATAATTAATAGCGCACTAAAAAATCTGATTCTTTTTCTTTTAATAAAATAGGATTTGCTTTTACTTCATTGATTCTCATAAAACTATGCCCATGTTCGATACCATACATAAACCGCTCAATCTGATCTTGGGTTCCCTGGACTTGTACGGTCACACTACCATCATATTCATTGCGAACCCATCCGGTCACATGAAATTTAATAGCCTGCGTTTTCGCCCAATAGCGGAATCCAACCCCCTGCACTCTTCCATAGTAATGTAATTCCAACCGTATTTTTTCCATACTCTTCTCCTCCTGTTCCAGTGCAGGAATTTTTCTGCACCTATCATTTATAGCTGAAGCGCAAGCTCCAACTGTTTTTTTAAACGTTCATTTTTCAGATTTTTAAACGAAACCCCCTCTTTCACCAGCATACGGACAGCATCACTGGCCATTTTTAGTAAATCTGCATTTTGATAAATATCTGCCAGAACAAAATCCATCATACCACTTTGGCGGATTCCAAAAAAATCTCCCGGTCCTCTCAATTTCAAATCCTCATTGGCAATATAAAAACCATCATTTGATTTATTTAAGATTTCCAGTCGTTTTTTTGTTTCTTCATTGTCTTTTCCACTGATGAAAATACAATATGACTGATGGCTTCCACGGCCAATACGCCCTCTTAACTGATGCAGCTGCGCTAGACCAAATCGTTCCGCATTTTCTATCATCATAACAGTAGCATTGGGAACATTGATTCCAACCTCGATAACGGTCGTAGAAACAAGTACATCAATTTCACCCGCTCCATACGCTTCCATAATCCGATTTTTCTCGATTGGTTTCATTCTTCCATTTAAAGATTCAATTCTGACTGCAGGCGGCAGATTTTGTTTTAATATTTTAGTATATTCAACGACATTTTCTGCTTCCATGGATTCACTTTCTTCTACCATTGGGCATATAACATATGCCTGTCTTCCCATTGCTACCTGTTTTTCGATAAATCGATATGCCTGTGGACGATAACCGGTATTTACCACGCAGTTTTTAATCGGCAACCGATTTGCCGGGAGTTCATCAATAATTGATATATCCAAATCTCCGTACATAATCAATGCCAACGTTCTTGGAATTGGCGTTGCACTCATTACTAATACATGAGGTTCTAGTCCTTTCCGGTAAAGAGCTTCTCTTTGCTTTACGCCGAACCGGTGCTGCTCATCCGTAATTACTAAGGCAAGGCAGTCATATTCAACTTTTTCCTGAATCAACGCATGGGTACCAATGATAATATCTAATTCGTGTTTTCTTATTTTTTCATAAATTTCCCGTTTCTCTCTGGCTTTTGTTGATCCAGTCAGCAATCCGATCCGGATGCCATAAGGATGTAGCAATTCTTCAAATGTCTCATAATGCTGCATTGCCAACACTTCAGTGGGCGCCATCAGTGCTCCCTGGTAGCCATTAGCTGCCGTCATCAAAAGTAAGATTACTGCCAGAATTGTTTTCCCTGACCCAACATCTCCCTGCACCAGACGATTCATCACTTTCCCAGCAGCAAGATCCTTTCTCATTTCTTCCAAGGCTTTCTTTTGTGCTTTTGTTAATTCATAGGGAAGATTTGTAAGGAAATCCCTGACTTCTTTTGTTTCATAAATCGGATACTGGTTTGGTATGATTCCTGTTTTTTCTTTTATCATCTGCATTGCCGCTAAAAATATGAAGAATTCATCAAAAATTAATCTTTTTTTCGCCTCAATCACATCTTCTTTTTTTACCGGAAAATGGACATTTTTTAAGGATTTTCCATATGACTGTAAATTATATGTCTGAATAATTTTTTTAGGAAGATATTCCTCGGCATTCTCCATATATTCCATCGTCTGCTGCATCGCTTTTATGACAATTTTATTCGTAAGTCCTCTGGTCAACGGATAAACTGGCTGTAAGTTTTCTTTTTGCTTTTCATAATCTTCCTCTGTATAACATTCCGGATGCTCCATCATAAGCCTTCCATTTTTCATAACAGGAGTTCCTACAAAAATCCGGCTGTCTCCCTGATGAAGCTGTTTTCTCATATAAGGCATGTTATACCAGGTAATGGAAAGACTTCCTGAATGATCTCTGATATTACACGTTGTGATTTTTAGCCCCCGGACTTGGTGATAAGTAAGCGCATTGGTAATCTTCCCAAAAACAGCAATGCGGATACCTGGCTGGGCATCCGCAATCGAAACTGGTTCATCATATGTCAGATAATAGCGGGGATAGAGCGTTACCAGGTCATCGATAGTCTCAATTCCTGCGTGACGGAATACCTGCTCTAACTTATCTCCAATTCCTTTCAAAGAGCGAATGGAATCTGTCCCTCTCATCATTTTTACTCTACAGACAATACATAGTAGTAAATAGGCTGTCCGCCTTCCTGAAGTTCCACATCACAATCAGGGAATTCTTCTTCTAACGTTTCTACTAAGCTTTCTGCATCCTCTTCTTCTACATCCTGACCATAATAGATGGTAATCAGCTCACTTTCTTCGTCTACCATCTCTTTCAACAATTCTATAGTAGTGTCTGCAATGTCACTTCCAACTGCACGAATGCCATCGTCATCAATACCCATAATGTCATTGATTTTGATTTCTTTTCCATCCACAGAAGTATCACGAACTGCATAGGTTACCTGTCCAGTTTTCACATATTCAATTGCTTCTGTCATTGCTTCTTTATTCTCCTGTGCATCTGCATCTGTTACATATGCAATGACTGCTGCAATTCCCTGTGGTACTGTCTTTGTAGGAATTACAATGATTTCTTTATCTTTTACTAAATCTCTTGCCTGTTCTGCAGCAAGGATAATATTTTTATTATTCGGAAGAATAAAAATATGATCTGCGTTCACCTGATCAATGGCATTTAACATATCTTCAGTACTTGGATTCATCGTCTGTCCACCTTCAATCAGATAGTCAACACCCAGTCCTTTAAAGATTTCATTCATTCCTTCTCCAACAGAAACTGCGATAAATCCAGTATCTTTTCTTGGTTCTTCTTTTTTCTGCTGCTGGGCAATTTTAGACGCATCCTTGATCAATTTTTCTTCATGTTCCAGACGCATGTTATCTACTTTCATATTTGTCATAGAACCATAAGTTAAAGCTTTTTCAAATGCCTGTCCCGGATGATTGGTGTGTACATGTACTTTTACAATTTCATCATCCGCAACAACTACAATGGAATCCCCTATCGATGTTAAGAATGCTTTAAATTCCTGTTCTTCTTTTTCCCCAAATTCTTTTTCTAATAAAATAATAAATTCTGTACAATATCCAAATTTAA
Source organism: Lachnospiraceae bacterium (assembly GCA_036311565.1). Classification (GTDB taxonomy): domain Bacteria; phylum Bacillota; class Clostridia; order Lachnospirales; family Lachnospiraceae; genus Fimousia. The sequence goes on along the minus strand of JAXJPR010000057.1, from coordinate 14,522 downwards.
TATCAGCAGTGGAAACATCACTTCCCGCAGCCTGAACAACAGGTTTTTTCTTTACAACTGGAATTTCTACATCTACTTCTTTTCCTAAGAACGCATCATAGGCACCTTTTAATACTTCGACTAATCCTTGTCCGCCTGAATCCACGACCCCTGCTTCTTTTAATACCGGAAGCATGTCCTGGGTCTTTGCAAGGATTTCCTCTGCTTCTTCGATAACGACCTGACAAAATTCATCAATATCTGTAATATCATCTGCTGCTTCTGCCGCTTTTTCTGCAGTTACACGGGCAACTGTTAAAATAGTACCTTCTTTTGGTTTCATAACTGCTTTATAAGCAGTCTGAACTGCCGCTGCAAAGCCTTCTGCCAACTTTTCTGTTGTTAATGCTTCTTCCTCTGCGATTGCTCTTGTAAATCCCCGGAATAACTGGGATAAAATCACTCCTGAGTTTCCTCGCGCTCCTCGTAAAGAACCACCAGAAATTGCTTTTGCTAATTCTTTCATTGTTGGATTTTCCAATGCTCCAACTTCTTTTGCCGCAGACATAATAGTCAATGACATATTCGTTCCTGTATCTCCATCTGGTACTGGGAATACATTCAACTCATTTATATATTCTTTATTGGCTTCAATTCGTTTTGCACCGCCTAAAAACATCTTCTGCAGCGTGCTGGCATTTATCTGATCCATCGTTAAAAATTTCCTCCTTCTTGATTAGTCGAGTGTGCGTACACCCTCAACATAGATATTAATTTTTTCAACATCTAAACCGGTAAACTGCTCAATTTTATAGGTAACCGTGTCAATTAGATTTTCTGCCACAACTGCAATGCTGACACCATATGCAACAATAATATGAAAATCAACCGTTATTTTATTATCTTTGATTACAGCTTTTACCCCCTTCTTTACATGCTCACGGGTCAATAAATCTGCAATCCCTTCTTTCATATTTACACTTGCCATTCCAACAATCCCAAAACATTCCAATGCACAAATACCTGCGTACTTGGCCAGCACATTCGTCTCAATGCTGATTGTGCCTTTATTCGTATTCATATGTCCTTTCATACGCATTACCTCCAATTTTTATCATTACTGTTTGTTAAGGCAGAATAAACTGCATCTCTATTGTCATAATAAACAGACATAATCAATTTATATTATACTATAAGTCTGCAAAAATGAAAACATTTTTCTTGACAGCCCAATTTTACAGTTCTAAAATACTGAAATTAGGAGGAGATATCATGACAAAAGCAATAAAAACAAGAGATTCTTTTTTTGATAACTACAAGGCTTTACTTATTTTATGTGTGGTAATTGGACATTTTTTGGATCACTTTACCAGTGATTTCAGAATTGCAGAAATTTTAAGAATTTATATTTATTTTTTCCATATTCCTGCTTTTTCATTTATCTCGGGATATTTTGCCAGAAAAAATAATTTTCAGATCCTGGTCCAAAAACTTTTAGTGCCATACATCGTTTTTCAGGTCATTTATTATATTATGTATACAGGCATTGGACGTGATGTAGAATTTACATTACTATCGCCATTCTTTACTTTATGGTATTTGATTGCATTATTCTTCTGGAGATTAATCATCAATCCGGCAAGCCGGATCAAACATCTGCTTTTCGTTTCTTTCGCCTGCAGTATATTAATTGGATTTATTCCTGATTGTGCAGATTTTTTAAGTCTGTCACGTGTCGTAGCATTTTTCCCATTTTTTGTTATGGGACATCAGTTTAACAAGCAAACATTTGAAAAATATACCAATAAACATTCCATAAAAGCAGCATCGGCCATTTTGCTTGTGGGATTGTTCATCTTTATTTATTATCATTATGAATTATTTGAAATTCCAGTGTTAAACTGCCAGGATTGTTATTCTGAGTTAGGTCAGACTTATACCGGCTGGTTCCTGCGTTTTTTCTTTTTAGTATTTGCTGCATGCTTAATTTATGCTATTGCAGCAATCATTCCAAAGAAACGGACACCATATACGTTCCTTGGCAAATATACCATGCGTGTGTATTTGTGCCACGGACTGATATATAAATACCTTTCTCTTGGAACAGACGTATTAGATATTGTAAATGGTCCAACAGATTTTCTTATTTATCTTGTTTCGGTGATTCTTATGGCCTTTGCATTGAGTTATATTCCATTGGAATCCTTCCTGGAAGCCATTACAAATATTCCAAAACAGCTGCTGATTCAGATGAAACAGCGGTATAATTTTTAAAAATAGTACTTGCTTTTTTAGTTTCTATCTGTTAAGATGTAATAGTTGTAAGTCCATATAGGACGATGAACTTGTATTAAGGAGGTGCATATCATGGCTAAATGTGCAATTTGTCAGAAAGGTGCTCATTTCGGAAACGCAGTGAGTCATTCCCATAGAAAAACAAATAAAATGTGGAAATCCAATATCAAATCTGTAAAAGTTAAAGTTAACGGTGCAGCTAAAAAAATGTATGTTTGTACTTCTTGCTTAAGATCAGGAAAAGTTGAACGTGCATAAGAACATAATGACACATTAAAAACTCAGAAAAAAGCAATTTTTTCTGAGTTTTTTTGTTTTCTCATTTTCATTTATACAGACCCTTCTTTATCAACAACAGAAAAACAAATAGTATCCAACAGAAAAACATAGCACGATACACGCAAAATCGGACCATTTTCCAGAGATCAGATTGCCAATGATAATTCCTACCCCAATAAAGAAAATCGCAAATCCAAACACCCTTTTCAATCAAATACCATCCTTTATTGTCTTCTTATAAATAAAATATGGGCAGCCACCAAAAATGTGACTGCCCATGAATATTTTCATTTCTTTATACTTATAACAAGTTCATTAAGCATTTTCATCGTTTAAAATATCTTCTACTTCCTCATCGCTGATGGACCCTTCTTCATTTCCGCCTTTAAAACGGTCAATCACATCTGGAACCATATCAAGGATCTTTGTAACTGCATCCTGATTTTTAATATTCACCAGTTTTGTATGACCATTCTGAATGACCAATGCTGCACTTGGGCTCATCTTACCGCCTAAACCACCGCCTTCTTTGCTTTTTTTACTTGTTCCATTGGTGCCTGCACCTGCACCCATACCAAAGGTAACATCTACTAAAGGTACAATAATGACATCATTGATGTGAATTGGCTCTCCTACTACTGTTTTTGTTGAGAAGAATGCATCCATTCCCTGAAACAATGAATTAACGGTTGATTGTAAATCTTTATTGCTCATAATCAGATTCCTCCTAATACATCTTTTCCTTTTTGGTAAACAGCTTTTAACTTGCTGTCAAAAAATACCATTACTGCTACCCGGATAAAGAAAAATACCCTGATCCTTCCACGCGCTTTGATCCGCCCTTCCAATACCTGTTCCTGGAATTCAGGCTGGATACAGCACCCATCACAAAACGGCAGCCCTAACGCACATAACATTCCATAAGTTTTTCCCGTCATAGATGGATCATCAAATCCATACCTGAGCGTTCCTTTCCACTTGGTCGGAAGTATGTACCTGATCGTCTTTTTTATCAGATGCAGCATCTTACGCACCGCATACTGTGACTGATTTTCATAATAAAAGCTTTCTAGTACCTCATACTTATCAGACAGATCTTCCAGCTTATCTTCCAAATCATTATACCATTTTTCTTCCGGTTCCTCTACCGATTTCTCAGTTCCCTTTTCTCTTTCTTTTTCTTTTTTTCTTTCCTGTCGTTTTTCTTTCCAATCGCCAAGAAAGCTTTTTACTTTCTCCAAAGGATTCTCTTCCTCTTCCGACAAAGCATCCTCTTCTATTTCATTAACAGTATCCCAGGGATATCCGGTTTTATACTTATCTGAATGTTTCCAGGCATTCCAGTCCTGTTTTTTTTGCTCAGGCAAATTTGCCCAAGCATCATTATCCCATTCTTCTTCCTGGAATTTCGAATATTCTTCCTGATATTTTTCGTATATTTTTTTTCGTTTTTTTTCTTCCCGTATTTCTTTCCAATGGAGAATACGATTTATAATTGTACGCCTTTCTTCACTTGTAAGAATCGTAATTCCCAAGATCCTGACCGAATAATTTATATCTTCTTCATATTCATAAGCCGCCACAGCGCGAAATATAATTCCTCCCCAGCTTACACCGACCTTGGCATTTTTCGTTTCTTCAAAACACCCCTGCAGTCTATAACGGAGCGGTACAAATAAGACCGCCAATATGAGAAATACAATTATTCCCAGGCAGATCAACAATATCATTCCTAATATTTTCAGGCAAATCAATAATATTGAAAGCATTTAAATTCCCCCAGCTCTATGAAATGATTTTTTGAATCATATTAGCTGCCATCCCAATGGCTTCTTCTTTTGAACCTGCAAGTCCAAGAATCTTTACAGGATAGGTCTGATAATACGACTGCCTTAGTTCATGATAAGCGTAAATATCATACAAATCATTTGAATTCGCTGCTTCGGTAATACAATATACCGAAAACACCATTTTCCCCTGCATAATTCTCTCTATGATCCTATCTTTTTTGTTTCGAATACTTGGACCAATATACAGTTTATCTGCAAATTCCATCTTCTCACCTTCTTAGCAAAAAGAGGATGTAATTTGATTCATTACATCCTCCTTAGACTCAAAAACAATGCTTCTTACTGTCTTTTCGTTCCTAGATTTCAGCAACTTTCAGTAAGTTTGTAACACCTTTTCCACGTTTATCAGCAGGACCGCCACCTGTTAATACAACACGGTCTCCACTTTTTACTAATCCAGCATTTGCTACGATCTGAACAGCATTATCAAAAATTTCATCTGTTGTAGCTGCTGTTTTAGCTAACATTGGTTTTACACCCCAATATAACTGCATTCTTCTTAATACATCTTCAGATGGAGAAAGCCCTGCAATCATAGCATCTGGTCTGAATTTAGATACGATACGTGCAGTAAATCCAGATACGCTGGATGCGATAACATATTTTGCATTTACGTTATATGCAGTCTGTACTGCAGAGTAAGCAACTGCTGCAGATGTACTTCTGTTTACATATTTTGCTCTGTAAGCTCTTTTTGCATTTTCTAAATGAAGTTCTGTAGATTCTGCAATCTTAACCATCATCTTTAATGCTTCTACAGGATATTTTCCTGCTGCTGTTTCTCCAGAAAGCATAATTGCATCTGTTCCTTCATTGATTGCATTTGCTACGTCCGTTACTTCTGCTCTTGTAGGACGTGGGTTACGAATCATAGAATCTAACATCTGAGTTGCTGTAATAACTGGAATAAATGCATCGTTACATTTTTCAATAATACGTTTCTGAATGAATGGAACATCTTCTGCTGGGATTTCTACCCCTAAATCACCACGGGCAACCATGATACCATCAGATACTTCAATGATTTCATCTAAGTTTTCTACACCTTCCATATTTTCGATTTTAGGAATGATACCGATTCTTCTTCCTCCACCGTACATTTCGCAAAGAATTCTGATTTCTCTTACTGCATCTGCATTACGAATGAAAGATGCTGCGATAAAGTCAATACCATTTTCAAGACCAAAGATGATATCTTCTCTGTCTTTTGGTGTAATACCTGGAAGATTTACTCTTACGTTTGGTACATTAATTCCTTTACGGCTTCCGATTGTTCCACCGTTTACAACTGTACAAACGATATCTGTTTCTGTTTTAGATGTAACTTTTAATTCAATCAGACCATCATCAACAAGAATACTGTTACCAACAGAAACATCCTGTGGAAGTTCATCATAAGTGATGCTTACCATTTCTTCTGTTCCTTCAATATCTCTTGTTGTAAGTGTAAATGTCTGTCCTTCTACAACATTTACTTTTCCATCTTTAAATACACCTGTACGAATTTCAGGACCTTTTGTGTCCAAAAGGATCGCTGTATGAAGACCTAATTCTTCTCTGATTGCTTTAATATTATTGATTCTTCCTAACTGTTCTTCGTGTGAACCATGAGAAAAGTTTAAACGTGCAACATCCATACCAGATGTCATCAATGCTCTTAAAGTATCTAAATTATCAGAGTTTGGTCCCATGGTACAAACAATTTTCGTTTTCTTATTTAACATATCATATTCTCCTTTTATATTCCCTATTTATGGTTGTATTTTACATGCGTATGGGTGAATAAGTGATCCTGACAATATTCATAGTTCCCATCACATTTTGAGCAAAAACGAAACTCCAGGGTAGGATCGTCCAGCTCTGTTCTATGGCAAACAGCACATTGGTGTCTGGCACCACCACGTGACTGTTGGACATGCTTTTTAAATTTTTGTTTTCTTTTTATTTCACTTGGACGGTATTTTGCACCATTTCTTCCAGCAAAAAAGTATACCAGGAAGTTCAAAAGTGAAATCACAATTGCCACACGGCTGCAGAAACCAAAAATTCCTGATCCAGCCGTAATAAAATAATAGAGCAACAGTGCTACATCTAAATACGCGATCCATTTGATTTTTACTGGAACAATTCCATAAAGCAAAATCTTTACTTCCGGGAACAAGCTTGCATATGCCAAAAACAGTGTCAACTGCAGATAATATGTATCCATAATGACATAAGCAGATGGAGCGAATGCATAAACAATAAATGCTCCAAGAATCGTTCCTAAGATTCCTGTGAACATATACATGTTAAAACGGAAACTTCCCCAGATGCGCTCTAACGAACTACAAATTGAATAGTAAAACATCAGCACAAATACAACAAATAAAATGCCGATCAAAGAACGCATATCTACCAATGGCGCAAACAAAAAAGTTACCAGACGCCATACTTGTCCTCTTAAGATCATATATGGACTGAGTGCAAGATAATTATAGTATAAATCTGGTGCAGCAAAATCAATGACTGCTCCAATGATATAACACATAACAATATATTTTGGTAGATCCTTAATTGCATACTTTCCAAACTTCTGTTCCAGTTTGTCTAAAAAATTCATAACCAATTCCCTCTAAAACATTTTTTTCTTTGACAGCACCAGATATCCCAACAGGGTCAGTACTGCTGATATTCCTAACACAATTGCAAATCCATGGGAATTGTCCGCTAACGGCACAGATACATTCATTCCCCAAAAGCTGGCAATCATCGTTGGGATGGACATGATAATGGTAATTACAGCTAGTATTTTCATGACAATATTTAAATTGTTGGAAATAACAGATGCATACGCATCCATAGTCCCACTTAAAATATTGCTATAGATATCCGCCATCTCAATCGCCTGCTTATTTTCAATAATAACGTCTTCCAATAATTCTTCATCTTCTGGATACTTCTTAATGGCCTCAATTTTTAACATGCGTTCCAAAACTACTTCATTTGAACGGAGGGAGGTCGTAAAATATACCAGAGATTTTTCCAATTCCAGCAATTCAATTAATTCCTGATTCTTTGTAGAAATATGAAGTTTCTTTTCGACTTCATCACTTTTCTTGTCAATCATTCGCAGATACTGCAGATACATAGCTGCATTTCTGTTAAGAATCTGTAAGAAAAAGCGAGTTCTCCGATATGTCCAAAAATTACGGACACGTCCATCCATAAATCCCTCCAGGATCGGAGTATCCTCTAAACAAATCGTAATAATGTTCTTCTCAGTAATGATAATGCCGCATGGAATTGTTACATAATATTCCTTCTCTTTTCGTTCTTCCGTTACCGGAATGTCTACAATGGTCATGGTGTAATCATCTTCGACCTCTATACGGGATCGTTCTTCTTCATCCAGAGGTGCTTTCAGATGATCGATGTCAATATGATAATCAGAAGCAATTTCAATCAGTTCTGCAGCGGTAGGAGCTGTCAGGGCAATCCAGCAGCCTTCTGATCCTTCGCTTACCTGTTGAATAGTATTTTCTATTGTACGAAAAATACGAATCATTGCTTCACCTCATTTCTTTTGCATCAAGGATGCTTCTTCTGAAGAACCCAGAAGAAGCCCTTTCCCATAACACACTCATTATAGATAAGATAAAAATATTTGTCAAATCTCTTTCATGTTAAATCTTCTTGACTTTCTAATGTATTTTCTATGTTTTCCTTTTGATTCTTTTGAGGAATCAGCAGTACTGTTCCCTCACTCACTGGAAGATCCTCTATTTTTTTGTTCATTTTTACCAATTCTTCATAAGAAAGCCCTGTTTTTTTCAGAATACTTCCAAGAGTTTCATTTTTACCAACTCTGTAAGGTCTTACTCCATTTCCCGGCATATTTGTGAAAACTGGTACACAAAGTTCGTCTCCGATCTGGAGCTGATACACGTTCACATATGGATTTGCCAACATTAAATCCCGCACTTTTATCCCATGCATTTTAGCAATCCTATAAAGAGTATCTCCATTTTTGACCTGATATATCATACCTTTGCATTGTTTTTTTTCTTCCATATTATATAGTTCCTTTATTCCTTTTATTAATAGTTTATGCACACAAACGACAAAGTGTACATTTTTTCTTGTTTTTTACCAGTTCTTACATTATAATAGGAACAATGGTTTGATTTTCAATATAAATGAACCATATAACATATGAAAAATTGAAGTTATTTACGAAAATGAGGTATCATAAAATGAAAACACGTTTAGGTATTGACATCGGTTCAACTACTGTAAAAGTTATTATCATTGACGAAGAACACCATATTCTATTTTCCGATTACAAACGACATTTTGCTAATATTCAAGGAACTTTATCAGGTCTTTTAAAGGATGCAAAAGAACAATTAGGGAATCTTATCCTTCTGCCAACCGTTACTGGTTCTGGCGGATTAGCGATTTCTGAATATTTACATATTCCATTTTGTCAAGAAGTTGTCTGTGTATCCACTGCTCTTCAGGACTACGCTCCCCATTGTGACGTAGCCATTGAATTAGGTGGAGAGGATGCAAAAATCATCTATTTTACAAACGGCATTGACCAGCGTATGAATGGGGTATGTGCCGGAGGTACCGGTTCTTTTATTGACCAGATGGCAACTCTTCTTCAGACAGATGCCGCTGGATTAAATGAATATGCGAAAAATTATGACACGATTTATCCGATTGCTGCCCGTTGCGGGGTATTTGCAAAGACAGATATTCAGCCTCTGATCAATGAAGGTGCAACAAAGGAAAATCTTGCGGCTTCTATTTTTCAGGCTGTCGTAAACCAGACCATCAGTGGTCTTGCCTGTGGAAAACCGATTCGCGGGAATGTTGCCTTTTTAGGAGGCCCTCTTCATTTCCTTTCTGAATTAAAAGAAGCATTTATCCGTACATTGGGATTAAAAGGGGATGCAATCATTGCTCCAACCCATTCTCATTTATTTGCTGCTATGGGTGCAGCTTTAAACGCAAAGGAAGAAGTTTCTGTTTCCCTGGGTGATTTATTAAAAGAATTTGACAATGATATCCAATTAGCTGTGGAAGTAGAACGTATGGACCCATTGTTCCGTTCCAAAGAAGAATATGAAGAATTCCAGCAAAAACATAACCAATATGCTGTGACTAGAGGGAATCTGGCTTCCTATAAAGGAAAATGCTTCCTGGGCGTAGATGCCGGTTCTACCACAACAAAAGTCGCTCTGGTCGGCGAAGATGGAGAATTATTATATAGCTTTTATAGCAGCAACAGCGGAAGTCCATTAAAGACGACCATACGGGCGGTAAAAGAAATCAGTCAGCTTCTTCCAAAGGATGCCATTATCTCCGCTTCCTGTTCTACCGGATATGGAGAAGCCTTAATTAAAGCGGCTCTTCAGCTTGATTTTGGAGAAGTAGAGACCATCGCTCACTACTATGCTGCTTCTTTCTTTAATCCGAAAGTAGATTGTATCCTGGATATCGGCGGACAGGATATGAAATGTATCAAAATAAAAAATAACGCCGTAGATAACGTAATGTTAAATGAAGCCTGCTCTTCCGGATGCGGTTCTTTCATTGAAACATTTGCAAAATCCTTAAATTACAGCGTGGAAGACTTTGCAAAAATTGCACTGACTTCTAAAACACCAATTGACCTTGGTTCCCGCTGTACTGTATTTATGAACTCAAAAGTAAAACAGGCACAAAAAGAAGGCGCAAGTGTGGCTGATATTTCTGCCGGTCTTGCTTATTCCGTTATTAAAAATGCTTTATTAAAAGTAATTAAACTGACCGATCCAAAAGATCTGGGAGAAAACATCGTCGTACAGGGTGGTACCTTCTACAACGATGCCGTATTGCGAAGCTTCGAACTGATTTCCGGATGCAAAGCCATCCGTCCAGATATTGCTGGTATTATGGGAGCGTTCGGTGCTGCTTTAATCGCCAGAGAACGTTATGAAGAGGGCATGGAAACTTCTATGCTGACCATTGATGAGATCTTAAATCTGACTTTTGAAACAAGCATGAGCCGTTGTAAAGGCTGTATGAACCATTGTCTTTTAACAATCAATAAATTCTCCGGCAATCGTCGTTTTATTACCGGTAACCGTTGTGAACGCGGCGCTGGAAAAGAAAAGAAACAAGACGATGTGCCAAACCTGTATCAATACAAATTGGACCGTATCTTCAAATACCGTCCATTAAAAGAAGAACGGGCAAGAAGAGGAACCATCGGAATTCCTCGTGTACTGAATATGTATGAAAACTATCCATTCTGGTACACCTTCTTTACAAAACTTGGATTCCGTGTGATCATATCACCAAAATCCAGCAAAAAGATTTATGAACTGGGCATCGAATCCATTCCAAGTGAATCTGAATGTTATCCAGCAAAAATTGCTCATGGACATGTAAAATGGTTGATCGACTACGGCATTAAGAACATCTTCTATCCATGTGTTCCATATGAACAAAATGAAACACCAGATGCCAATAACCACTATAACTGTCCAATCGTTACTTCTTATGCAGAAAATATCAAAAACAATATGGATGAATTAAAAGACGATTCCATCAACTTTATGAATCCATTCGTTGCTTTGGATAACCCTTCTGCATTAGTAAGAAGATTATATGAAGAATTGGGAGAATACTTCGATATTCCAAAAACAGAGATCAAAGATGCCGTTGCTGCAGCTTATCACGAAGCCCATGCCGTTCGTGAAGATATTAAACGTAAAGGGGAAGAAGCCCTTGCTTATCTGGCAGAAACAGGAAATACCGGTATCGTGCTTTGCGGCCGCCCATACCATATTGACCCTGAAATCAACCATGGTATTCCAGAACTGATTACCTCTTATGGAATCGCCGTTTTAAGTGAAGATTCTATCTCTCACTTAGGAAAAGTCGAACGTCCATTGATCGTTTCTGACCAGTGGATGTACCACTCCAGACTATATGCTGCTGCAAACTATGCAAAAGCCCACAAACAATTAGAAGTCATCCAGTTAAACTCCTTTGGATGCGGTCTGGATGCCGTAACTACGGATTGTGTCAACGATATTTTAACAAAATCCGGACGTATCTATACCGTTCTTAAAATCGACGAAGTCAGCAACTTAGGTGCTGCCAGAATCCGTATCCGATCTTTGATCAGTGCGGTAGGTGTAAGAAAACGTAAGAATATTGAACCAAAACCAGTTCCATCTAATATTAATCGTGTGGAATTTACAAAGGAAATGAGAGACGAAGGATATACTCTGTTATGTCCTCAGATGTCACCTATTCATTTTGACATCTTAGAACCAGCTGCACGCTCCTGCGGATTTAATTTAGAAATTCTTCCAGAAATGGGGAAAAAAGCGGTCGATGTAGGATTAAAATATGTAAACAACGATGCTTGTTATCCTTCCTTGATCGTTATTGGACAGATTATGTCTGCTCTTCTTTCCGGAAAATACAACTTAGACAAAATTGCAGTCTTAATTACTCAGACTGGTGGTGGATGCCGTGCAACCAACTACATCGGATTTATCCGCCGTGCACTGGAAAAAGCAAATATGGCTCAGATTCCGGTTGTCAGCGTCAGCGTTCAGGGATTAGAAAAGAACAGCGGATTTAAGATCACTCCACAGTTCATTAACCGTGCGGTTCAGGCCATTGTATACGGGGACTTATTTATGAGAGTGGTATACCGCACCCGTCCTTATGAAAAGATACCTGGTTCCGTTAATGCTCTTCATGCAAAATGGAAGAAACGCTGCCAGAAATCCGTACAGAACGGTAAAATGAGCGAATTTAAGAAAAATATTCGTGGCATCATCAAAGACTTTGATGAAATTCCATTAAAGAATATCAAAAAACCTCGTGTTGGTATCGTAGGAGAAATCTTAGTAAAATTCCTTCCAGATGCGAACAACCACTTGGTAGAACTGTTAGAAGCGGAAGGCGCAGAAGCTGTTATGCCTGATTTATTAGACTTCTTCTTATACAGCTTCTATAATAACGAATACAAACATCGTTATTTAGGTCGTCCAAAAACCTCTGCTTTGGTTGCACAAGCTGGTATCGCTGCCATCGAACAGTATCGTAAAACTCTTCGTCAAGAGTTAGAAAAGAGTAAACGATTCGATGCACCTGCGCAGATTAACGATTTGGCAAAATATGCAGAGCCATTCGTATCTATCGGTAACCAGACTGGGGAAGGCTGGTTCTTAACTGGGGAAATGATTGAACTGATTCACAGCGGTGCACCAAATATCGTATGTACTCAGCCATTTGCCTGCCTGCCAAACCACGTAGTCGGAAAAGGGGTCATCAAAGAACTCCGCCTGGCATTCCCAAAAGCCAATATCGTAGCCATCGACTACGATCCAGGTGCCAGTGAAGTAAACCAGGTAAACCGAATCAAATTGATGCTGTCTGCAGCACAGAAAAATTTAGAAGCATAATATAAAAAGCAAAGGGGACATTGCAAAAGCCAGATGAGCATCTGCTGCGCAATGTCCTCTTCGTATGTTGATCAAAAAATACTGCAAAAAAGCTAAAAAAGGAACCGCTTTTAAAAGTCACATGAAAAGTCTGACTTTTAAAAGCAGTTCCTTCTTTCTTACAGATGATGTTCCTTTTTTAAGAATTTCAAAAGACCTTCGCACCCTTCTTTTATATCACGATATGTAAGGTCAAAATCTCCTGTATACCATGGATCGGAAATGTCTCTTGGCTCATTGGAGAAATCCAATAACAGATGTACTTTTTTCTGCACATCTTTTCCGATAATCCGTCCAATGTTACGGATATTCCACTGTTCCATGGCGATGATGTAATCATACTCTTTATAATCCTGCTTTGTCATCTGAACAGCTCTGTGGGGTGCCATAGGAATTCCCATCTGCTGCATCTTGGCCCTGGTTCCATAATGAACCGGATTGCCGATTTCTTCCCGGCTGGTAGCGGCAGATGCTACGATGATGTCATTTCCTAGACCTTCTTTTGTTATCATGTCACGCATAACAAATTCTGCCATTGGGGAGCGGCAGATGTTGCCGTGGCACAAAAAAAGTACCTTAATCATGCATTTTTACCTCTTTATAAGTGTTTATAAGTCTATTTTTTGTTTAACTTGCACAATAAAATCAAGTTGTTGGCGACGTAAAACTACGTCACTCTACATAGGTTTTTAAGCAATTGGCGTACTAAATGGGGTACTCCAGCATGGATTTTTGCCCCATCCGTACTGCCTGTATATGCTTTTCACCCGAATCTTCTCAAGTTTTCCTGCTCTGTCTGTCCACCGCTGAAAGCCACAATCTGCGCCATGGATTCTTCGGCTTTCTCATAGCTGTTATGGGTGTAAACATTCAAAGTAACGCTGGCATCGGAATGCCCCATCAGATACTGCAGGCTTTTCAAATCCATGCCTGCATTTGCCATGTTTGTACAAAATGTGTGTCGGAATACGTGAGGGGTAATGCGTGGAAGGGGAATGATATTTTCTTCATTGTACTTCTCGCACAGCCTCTGCACTACTTTCTGGACGTGCATGGCCACCTTTGGATTGCCGTTCTTGTCCAGTAAAATAAATCCGGCGTATCCATCTATCATGACTTCCTTTTTCTGTTTCTTTCGGTTGGAAAGAATGTTGTAGAAGCTCTCATAGACTTCATCGCTCATTGGTATGTAGCGACAGCCACATTCCGTTTTTGTTTTCTCAATATAGCGTTTTCCATCCTGTGTTCTGACCAGCTGATGATCCACACGGATTCTTCTGCGGTCAAAATCCAGATCTGCAATGGTCAGTCCGCAAAGTTCACTGATTCGCATTCCTGTTCCAAGCAGTATCTTGATTTCATCCAGATATCTGCAGAAGTGTTTGTCATTCCTGGTGAACTCCAGAAACTGCTCCTGCTGCTTTGGGGACAGTGCAACTCTTTTCTGTGTGTTGTTCGGGATAATATCCAGACGGAACTCAAAAGGATTTCTGCGGATAATATCCTCGGTGTAAGCCATCTGAAATGCCGGTTTTACCACACCACGGATACTTGCAATGGTGCTGTAGGAATAACCGTCATCATAAAGCTTGATAAACCACAGCTTTGCATCTGACATTTT
>JAXJPR010000056.1:0-5122 GCA_036311565.1 Lachnospiraceae bacterium | reverse complement strand
AGCCAACACAACCGATGAAGACTTCTTAAATGCATTAGAAATTGGTATGCCTCCAACAGGTGGTATCGGATTCGGAATTGATAGAATGTGTATGTTATTAACAGATTCTTCAGCAATTCGTGATGTATTATTATTCCCGACAATGAAGAGTCTCGATAAATAAAACCTATATTTTACGGGCTTTCCAAGCATTTTGGAAGGCTCGTTTTTTTGATTTTAACCCAAATTTAACCCATTTCAAAAAGAAAAGAACATTCGGCAGCAGTTTGATATGTTGCCAGGATGTTCTTTTTTTATGAAAAAATGTTTAGACTTTAGAACAAATTGTGTTGAAATTGATTTCTATTGAAAAACTGATTTTTTACATATGTAATTTACATTTGTGGAGTGAATTGTTTGTTGAACTGTGACGATTTAGGGAAAAAACCTTAAATAATCAGAAATCTCACAAAACATTGACACTTTTGGGCGTATTTACAGAAAAAAGAGCTTATGTTAAAACAAATAACAACAAGTACTTGTAGATAAAACAGACGAAAGGAGTAAAAAGAATGAATGCAACAAAAGCCAGGGAAAACGGAAATACAAAAATATTAGTCGATACATTAGGCTTGCAAGAAATGCTTTGTGCTGGGAGACCGTCTGCGGTGCGAATTGGAACAGAAGCAGGGGCAAGGGTCCAGGCTGGAAGGCGTGTTTTTTGGAATGTAAAGAAAATCCAGAAATACCTGGATGCAATTAGCGAATAAAATGACGAAAGCGGTTGGAAAGAATGACAGACAAGAGAGGAGGATATGGCATAGTGTACCGGGAAATTATGCGAAGCAAAAAACTTACTCCAGAAGCGAAAGCAATCTATGCGTATTTGTGTAGTTTTGCTGGTTCCGGAGAGTCTTGTTATCCGGGAGCGGAACTTATGCGTACAGAGTTGCAAATGGGGACAGACAGATTTTATAAGCACATGCATTTGCTAACAGAGGCCGGTATAGTGCAGAAGATCCAGGAGCGAAAAGGAAATCGTTGGGGCAATACAAGATACATTTTAAATCATTTTACTGGTTTTCAGTTATCCCAAAATGGGAGTACTGAAAATGAGGACACACAAAAGCGGAGCACCCAAAGCAAGAGTACAAATAGTAACAGTATTAATAATAACAGTTTAAATATTAATATATTATATATTTGTGATCTGCTTAATCAGGCAAAAGAAAAAGCTAGGAGCAAGGGAAGGCTGAAACCTGGAAATGTCTATTATGTCGAGGTTTGGGAAAAAGCAGGAGTAAGAAATGAGGATGTGATTGCACTTGCGGAGGAGTTGGCGGCAAAAGGTGCAGATGTTGACTGGTATTCTTTCGATGAATTAGTAACGAAACGGTTAATAAAAACGAAAGGAAATGCAAGGAAATGACAGGATAGAATCTAATTTAAGGAGGAGCTTATATTGACTAGACAGAAAAAAGAACGTATAGCAGCGGGAATCCTAAGTGGATTAAGCTATACGGAAATATGCAAGAACGAAAAAATCTCTGAATCTACTTTGCATCGACTAAAGAAAGATGAAGAATTTAATGAGATTCTAAATGATTCCAGAGTTGCCGCATTTGATGAGGCGATTGATGTTGCTCATGCTGCAGTAAAAGGCTGTATGCAGTCACTCCTGGAAATGGTGAACGATAAAACCGTAACAGCAAGTGCGAGAGTTAATGCTGCAAAGGCAATTATCGATATATGTGAAAGATTCAAAGAGGATATATCCGTATATCAGAGATTGGATTATTTAGAAAGTCTCGTTACAGATCAGGAACTGTAAAATGCGAGCTGCCAGGAGAAACAGCGGAATTATAAACAGGATTGAGCAATTATATCCGGATGCATACAATTTGGAGGATTTAAGCAATGCTATTATTTCCGTTTATGGTTTCGATGGAGTAAAAGAGGTTATAGATGAAGTCGGAATAAAAGCAGTTCTTGAAAAATTGGAAGATTCTGAGGTTCCAGATGATGTAAAAGAAATTATAAGAGAATATTGGAGGAAATAGAGAAATGTCTATTAAAAATGAGTTTAAGTATATTTTAAAGGGAGCAGAGACAAAGAACCTTGAAATTGCAAAAAAAATCAAGGAAATTTGCTTGAGTAAAACGTACACCGGAGAAGGGAAACGTGAAAAAGTAAAAGAACTAACTGAGGAAATGCATAGATATATCAAAGCACAGCAGGGACAGGTTGCAATAATGGCAGATGAAAGAATTAAACAATTAGAGAAAGAAGAAAGAGCAAATCTGGATGCCAGATATAATAATCCCACATATCAGGGAACATTAAAAAACACTCTAGGAATTATTCAGTATATTTCCGGAGAAGGTGACCAGGAACGTGATGAGTTGACTCGAAGATTGCTTATGTTTCAGGATGATCCAGTGGCTATTGCTGCCATTAAAGGAGCTATTGGCAAGAATAGAGCGTTATTTGGCTGTATTCCAGAAGATAATAGAGGAAAACGCCAGGAACAACTTGCAAAACTGAAAAATACAATGATTAATCTATTAGGGGAAATGATTGTAAGAGTATCAGAAACAGCTTATGTAGATACTGCAGGAGAAACGATTGCAAGAGATATTTCAAGACCGGCTATTATTAGCAGTACGCTGGACTATATCGATGCATGTAATGATGATTGCACAATTTACGACCGTAACAAAATGAAAGTTAGCGGAGTTAATCCAGAAGAGGCTTTTAATTTCAATTTTAGAAGAAGAATTAACGAGAAATAAAAAGAAAGGCAGCAGATCCGAGGAAAGACCTGCTGCCTTTTTAGAAAATAACTTTCTCACCGTTTGGTAATATAAAAGAGGTTTCGAATTGGCAATTTACTTTATTGGCGATTTCTTTTAATTCTGCCGGTGTGAATTTTTCACGTTTCATTTTCTGGGTAAAAGCCTGGGGACTGCTGCCACACATTCGGGCAAGTTCTGAAACACTAATATTTAATTTTACGCACAATATTTTGATTTGTTCTGATGTGGACATGATGCACCTCCTATAAGAGGATTATAAATATAAACGTTTTAAATATCAATCAAAATATTTTTAATGTAAACGAATACGTTAAATAAAAATGTTGACGTTATAAACGAAAATGTTTATAATGCAAATAAGGAAGGCAAAAAAATACTGGTGCAAAGCTTCCCAACAGTGCACCAGAACAGCCAACCGAAAAAAGAATGTATTGATATTTCGGTGAGAATATTATATATCGATTTCTCACTGGAGACAAGAAGGAGGAAAAAAGATGAGTAAAACAGCTATTAACGAGAAAAAGAAAAAACTCGAAACAGTATCAAATGATATGGTTGCAATTATGAGTTGCCTTGAAATCCTGGAACACAGCCTGTATTTTGCAAGTGAAAGAAAAGATAAGGATATTACAAAACTATGTGCAGCAGTTACAGAGGTTATCCTGAGAATGGTAGATGATTGCCAAGATGCAATCATGGAGAGGTGTGTGGCTCTGGAGGAGTTTGAATAGGTGGAGGTGTCACAATGGCAGAAAAGAGAAAAGATAGCAAAGGGAGAAATATCCGAGACGGTGAGGATCAGATGCCAGACGGTCGCTATCGTTATCGATATATGGACCAGAGTGGAAAAAGACAAGCAGTTTATAGTTGGACACTGGTGGGGACAGATAAAACCCCACAAGGTAAGCGTATAGGCTTGTGCTTGCGTGATAAAGAGAAAGCTATAGAAAAGGATATCCAGGACGGAATAGATGGGAAAAAGGCGGAAAAGCTTGTTTTAAATGATGTGTTTGCTTTGTACATGGCAGGTAAGCACGAACTAAAACAGTCAACTCGGACGAATTACCTTTACATGTATAAAAAATATGTATCAGAAACCATAGGAAAAAAGAATATTGCATCAATAAAATATTCTGATATCAAAAGATTTTATAATTCTCTTATCAGAGACCAGGGATTTAAACCGAACAGCATGGAGATAATCAACACGATTTTACATCCTACATTTACTCTTGCGGTAAGAGATGGATATATTCGGAATAACCCTACAGATGGAGTTATGGCAGAAATTAAAAAGAGCCATAATTGGGAGAAACCCAAAAGGCATGCATTGACCATAGAAGAACAAGAGGCCTTTATTGACTATGTTTCGAAGTCAGATATATATAATCACTGGCTGCCATTGTTTACGGTGTTCCTTGGAACCGGTTGCCGAGTAGGTGAGATAATAGGCTTGAGATGGAAAGATTGTGATTTTGAAAATCAGACTATCAGCATAAACCATAATTTAGTATATAGGCAGCAGGATAATGGGAGCTGCGAGATGCATGTTACCACGCCTAAAACGGCAGCAGGTTGCCGTACAGTTCCGATGCTTGCCGAAGTAAAGAGAGCATTGCTGCAGGAAAGAAAAAGGCAGATGAGGGAAGGTGGATCCAGAGCAGAGATTGATGGATATACTGGATTTGTATTTACGAATCGGTTTGGATATGTTCATAATCCTCAGACAATCAATAGAGCTATTGAGAGAATTTATAAGGCGTTCAACAAAGAAGAAACAGATAAGGCTAAGAAAGAACGAAGGGAGCCGTTAGTTATCCGGCATTTCTCAGTACACAATTTAAGGCATACGTTTTGCACCAGGTTTTGTGAGAATGAAACTAATATCAAAGTAATCCAGGATATTATGGGACATAGTGATATCGGGACAACGATGAACATTTATGCAGAAGCTACGGAAAACAAGAAAAAGGAATCCTTTGCCAATCTGGAAGGAAAAATAAAAATCTCATAGCCTTATAGCCCTGGAGGAATCCGGGGCTTTTGTTTTGCAGAAAATTACCATTGTTTGACAGATTAGGATGTGGTATACTTCGGATATGGGAAACCAGAGAGCCAGGCGGCTTACCCTCTTTTATCGGAGGGGCTTACCCTCCAGACGAAAGAAAGGAGGGCGATGCCAATGTATGTTACATACTCTGATTTGATTCAGATTGGAATATTCATTGTTGCCCTTGTTGGATTGTGTTACACAGTTTTCAAGGGGAAACGAAAATAGCCGCCATTACTGCGAATAATGACGGCTGACCTTAAATAGGTTGTTGCT
>JAXJPR010000055.1:0-10606 GCA_036311565.1 Lachnospiraceae bacterium | reverse complement strand
TCTCATGGACATTATGATCATACTGGAGGAATGAAAGCATTTATGGAAGTCAATAAAATGGCAGATATCTATATACAAAAAGACGCAGCTGGAGAATTCTTTTCTATGAGAGAAGAAGGGCCTGTTTATATTGGAATTCCGGAAGAACTAAAAAAGAGTGAACGGCTTCATTATATGGAAGGGGATTATAAAATCGATGAGGAATTTTGTGTTTTTACGGGAGTCACTGCCAGAGATTTGTGGCCAAAATCTAATATGACATTAATGGAGAAGAAAGATGGGGAACTTTTGCAGGATTCTTTTTCTCATGAACAGAATGTAAGGATTGTTTATAACGGAAAGGAAATTCTTTTAGCAGGATGTGGGCATAGTGGAATTATAAATATTATGGAAAAATATCAAGAGCGGTATGGACGATATCCGAATACTGTGATTGGAGGATTTCATTTGGTGAATCCAAGAAGTGGGGAATTGGATAAAGAGTTAATGAAAAAGATTGCCTTAAAGCTTATGAGTTATCCATCCAACTATTATACTTGTCATTGTACCGGGGTAGAGGCGTATAAATATCTGAAGAGAATAATGGGAGATCAGGTTCATTATATTGCAACAGGGGAAAGAATTGAAATTTTCTAGGAGTAAGAAGGGGTTTTATCCGTTGACAAAATATGCAGAAACAGTTAAGCTGATTCTATGTATAGATTGAAAAATAGGAGGATGTAGCATGTACATTAAACAATTAAACGTATTTGTTGAAAATAGACATGGAAAGTTAGAAGAAGTATATTCTATTTTAGCAAAGAGAGATATTAATGTAATTTCTACTACAATTGCAGATGTCAGTGAATATGGATTGATCCGTATGGTAGTATCTGATCCGGTACAGGCAAAAGAAGCATTAATTGCAGAAGATTATAGTGCATCTTTGACCGATGTATTGGCAGTGAAACTTCCAAATGAAGTTGGTTCTCTTCAGAGAATGATTCAGGTATTGACCTTTGGTGGGGTGAATATTTCTTATCTTTATACAATGGCTACGGGAGAGACTTCTGCTTCTATGGTCGTAAGAGTATCAGAGCCAGACCGAGCATTAGAAGCATTGGAGGAAAATGGATTCCAGGTATTTAGCGCAGAAGAAGCTTATGCAATTACAGAATAAATTCCAGTAAGAAATGAGTGAATTGTATGTTTGGTTATATTACCATTAACCAGATGGAATTAAAAATAAAAGATTATCTTACTTATCAGGCGTATTACTGCGGTTTGTGCCAAAAATTAAAAAAGATGCATGGGCAGCATGCCAGGCTGGTATTAAGTTATGATATGACTTTTGTAGCTATGCTGCTTCAGGGGCTTTATGAGCCGGAAGAGAAAAACTGGCAGATCCGATGTCCATTTCATCCATTAAAAAAGAAGGATGTAAAGACATCTGAGATGAGTGATTATGCGGCAGATATGAATATACTACTGGCATATCACAATTGGGAAGATGATTGGAATGACGATAAAAGCATAAAAAGCCGGATAGCAATGAAGCTTTTACAAAAAGCTTATCGGAAAGCAGCAAAAAAATATCCAAGACAGCAAAAAAGTGTTATGGAATATATGGAACATCTGGCACAATGTGAAAATCGGAAAGACTATGATAATATTGATGAGGCGGCCAACCTGACAGGGACTATGTTTGGCGAAATTCTGGTCTATCAAGAGGATGAATGGAGCACATCCCTTCGAAAGCTGGGATTTGCATTAGGAAAATTCATTTATTATATGGATGCATATGATGATTTGGAAGAAGATTTAAAAAATAGTTCCTATAACCCTTTCTTGTCTGTTTCAGAAGAGACCATTGAGGAGATTTTGAAAATGATGATGGCTGAGGCTGCTGATCAGTTTGAATATCTTCCAATTATTCAGTATGCAGAAATTCTGCGTAATATTATTTATTCCGGCGTATGGATCAAATATTGCCAGATTAAGCAAAAGCGTCAGGAAAAAGAAAATGAATAATATGATAAGAGCAAAGCGGATGCGTCCGCTTTGTTTTGTTATAACGGCTTTTTGTTCACATTTTTCACATAAAGATGTGTTATGATATGAGTAGATCAAGAAAAAGGAGCTGAGGAGTATGGAGGAATTGAAAGTTCTGGTCGTTGACGATGAAAGCAGAATGAGAAAGCTAGTGAAAGACTTTTTAAATAAAAAAGGTTTTGCTGTATTGGAAGCAGCAAATGGAGAAGAAGCAGTGGATATCTTCTTTTCTGATAATACAATAAATTTATTGATTTTAGATGTAATGATGCCTAAGATGGACGGTTGGGAAGTAGTCAAAGAGATTCGAAAAGTCTCAAAAGTGCCGATTATTATGCTGACAGCTAAAGGACAGGAACAAGATGAGCTTCTTGGCTTTGAACTTGGAGTAGATGAATACATATCTAAGCCATTTAGTCCGAAAATCTTAGCTGCCAGAGTGGAAGCAATCTTAAGAAGAAGCCATCAGCTTCATGAAGACTTACTGGAAGCAGGTGGAATTACTCTTGATATTGCTGCTCACCAGGTACTCGTGGATGGAAAAGAAATTGAATTAAGTTATAAAGAATTTGAACTTTTGACTTATTTTATGAAAAATCAAAATGTAGCATTATCAAGAGAGAATATTTTAAATCATGTGTGGAATTATGATTATTTTGGCGATGCCAGGACCATTGATACCCATGTAAAAAAATTGAGAAATAAATTAGGAGAAAAAGGGGAATATATCCGTA
Source organism: Lachnospiraceae bacterium (assembly GCA_036311565.1). Lineage (GTDB taxonomy): Bacteria > Bacillota > Clostridia > Lachnospirales > Lachnospiraceae > Fimousia. The sequence continues at coordinate 7,841 of JAXJPR010000055.1, read as the reverse complement.
CCATATGGGGAATGGGATATAAATTAGAGGTGGTAAGCAAATGAAAAATGCAAAAAGACTGCAGAAGCATTCTCTTCGGGTAAAAATGACAGTATGTCTGATTGTTATGATGACAGCAGTCATTTTCTTTTGTTGGATTCTAAATCGTACTATGATGAAGGATTACTTTATCCGAAGTGAAAGAAAGAATATTTCCAAGGTCTACACTGCCATCAATCAGGAATTTTCTTCCGCAGATACGGTCAATACATTATATTTAGAGCAGCTGGCAGCCAATAATAACTTAAAGATCATTATTGCAAAACCTGTGCAGAATCTGACGGGACTTTCTTTGGAAACCATCTACTCTTCCACGGGAAGAGATGGAAAGCTTTACAGCAATATGTATAATATCTTGCAGCAACTGCAGGAATACCAGATGTTTCAAGACGGAAGCGGGGCAGGAGCACAAATACAGAAAGATGGATATACCATCAGCCAGCATACAGATCCCAACCTTGATAGTACCAGTATCAATTTGTTGGGAATCTTAGAGGGAGGATATTTCATTGTTATTGGATCTTCGGTAGAAAGTCTTCAGACAGCAGCTCAGATTGCCACACGTTTTTTGGCATATGCAGGTATATTTGTAACAATTTTGGCGTCTGTCGTCATGTATTATTATAGCAAACGTTTTACCAAACCAATTGAGGAAATGTCCGAAATTGCAGAACGTATGACTAATTTGGATTTTGAAGCAAGGGTGGTAGATCTTCCACACGATGAAGTAGGACAACTGGGAAGAAGTATGAATCAGATGTCGGGACAGCTGCAGCAGACGATTTCTGAATTAAAGACAGCTAATATTCAGCTGCAAAACGACATCGATCAAAAAATACAGATTGATGAAATGCGAAAAGAGTTTTTATCCCATGTATCTCATGAATTAAAAACACCAATTGCCTTGATTCAGGGATATGCAGAAGGGTTGGCAGATAATATTATGGAAGATGAAGAAAGCCGTACCTTTTACTGCGAGGTAATTATGGATGAAGCCAAAAAGATGAACACAATGGTTCAGAAATTAATGACTTTGAATCAGATCGAGTTTGGACAAAATCAGATATCCATGCAGCGGTTTGATTTGACAGAAGTATTAAAAAACATTATTGCTTCTAATCAGATTCGGTTTCAGCAAAAGCAGGTTCCGGTTGAATTTTATAATGAGGCCCCTGTGTATGTATGGGGAGACGAATTTATGATTGAGGATGTAATCAATAATTATATCAGCAATGCTTACAATCATGTATGTGAAAATGGAAAAATAAAATTGTGGATGGAAGAACGCAAAGATGTGGTCCGGATCTGGGTGTATAACGATGGTCAGAAGATTCCAGAAGAGGAACTGAATAAAATTTGGATCAAATTCTATAAAGTGGATAAAGCCCGTACAAGAGAATATGGAGGGAGTGGCGTTGGTCTGTCTATTGTGGCTGCAATTATGGAGGCCCATGGACAAAAATATGGGGTACAAAATAGAGAAAATGGTGTTTCCTTCTATTTTGAATTAGAAAGCAGATAAAAAAGTGTTCTAATGACAGTTGTTTCATTGTCATTAGAACACTTTTTTCGTTATTAAGCTAACAGGAACCATCCTTGTTGGTTTTCTAAACTGTCGATCATCTAATAGTCTCATGTCAGGTTTTCCCATTGCTTATGTACTAAAGAGGCAGTGATCCAGATGTGCCATCTTCTCCGTTGATTACATAATAAACTGTATGTTCTTCAGGTTTTACATACATATCTAATGTATCAATGTCTTTGATTTTATTGCCAGCAGCTGTCCATTCTTTTTTTATTGCAGCTAAAACATCTTTTATGAGTGCCTGCTGACCCTGATATTCAACGTAAACGTTTGATTTCATATTCATTCCTCCTTTTTCAAATACTGGATTATTATAATATATATTTTCAAATTTTGCAAATTTCTAGATTTTTGCAGGATGAAACATTGCATATTTCTTTATTTTCGGTATAATTGAGTGAGATCCCCATGACAAATGCAAAGTTATTTTTGTGTGGAAATGAATAGAAACAAGGAGTGTCATATGTTACAAAAATATGTGAATCAGATAAAAGAAGCAGATATGGTGCTTGTTGGAATCGGGCGGGAATTAAGCGCAGAAAAGTTAATTCCGAAAGATTCTGATGAAGTAAGAAACTATTATAAAGCTCAGGGAATGAAAGGTTATGAAAAGCTGCTTGCAGAGCAGGGACCACAAAGGGACCAGATGTTAGAGATGTATTATCGTAATTATCTTTTAACAATGGAACATGTGTCCTATTTTGACGATCTTTGCGAAGCATTAGAAGGTAAGAATTATTTTGTGGTTACGAGTAACAAGGACAACCTTCTTTATAAAACGGGTTTAAAAGATGACAGAATTGTAATTCCATGTGGAAGTGGAGAGTTCTTTCAGTGTGAAAAGCCTTGTGAACATAAAATCTATCCAGCCCTTCCAGGCATCCGTGATTTGATTAACTATTATGAAAGAACGGGAGAATGTGAAACCTTGCAATGCCCACATTGCGGACAGAATTTTGTATTTAATATAAGAAATGATGAAACAGTTGGCAGCTATTTGGAAGAAGGATATCTTCAGATGTGGGGGAAATACACAAAATGGCTTCAGGGGACCATCAATAAAAAAGTTTTGATTTTAGAACTGGGAGAAGGATTCGAACTACCATCACTATTTAAGTGGCCATTTGAAAAAATTGCATTTTACAATCAAAAATCTCATTTGATTCGGGTGCACGAATATTTATATCAAATTGGAGAAGAACTGAGCGGGAAAGCAGAAACCGTAGCCGTAAACAGCAAAGAGTTTTTAACAATGAAAGAGGACAAGTAAATGATTGCAATTATTGATTATGATGCAGGAAATATTAAAAGTGTAGAAAAGGCAGTCCAGTATCTTGGTGAAGAGGCTGTAATCACCCGTGACAAAGATGTGATCTTAAACAGTGATAAGGTCATCCTTCCAGGAGTAGGCGCTTTTGGTGACGCTATGGAGAAAATCAATGCCTATGGACTGAAAAATACGATTTATGATGTGGTTGATAAGAAAACGCCATTTTTAGGAATCTGTCTGGGTCTTCAGCTATTATTTAAAAACAGTGATGAAACTCCGGGAGCCACAGGACTTGGAATTTTAGATGGAGACATTTTAAGAATTCCGGCAAAAGAAGGACTTAAGATTCCTCACATGGGATGGAATTCTTTGAAGATCAAAGATGGTGCAAAACTTTTTCAGGGATTAGAAGAAAATCCATATGTATATTTCGTACATTCCTATTATCTAAAAGCAGCAGAAAACATTGTAGCAGCAACTACGGAATATTCTACTTTGATCCATGCTTCTGTGGAAAAGGACAATGTATTCGCATGTCAATTCCATCCAGAAAAGAGTGGAAGCGTAGGACTGCAGATCCTGAAAAATTTTATTGAACTTTAATTGGTGCTGGGAGGAAAATGAATATGCATACAAAGAGAATTATTCCCTGTCTGGATGTGCACGCTGGAAGGGTAGTAAAAGGTGTAAATTTTGTAAACTTAGTTGATGCTGGTGATCCTGTGGCTGTTGGGGCCGCTTATGATACAGCTGGTGCAGACGAATTAGTATTTTTAGATATTACTGCATCTTCTGATGCAAGAAATATTATGATTGATATGGTAAGAAAGGTAGCAGAGACAGTATTTATTCCATTCACTGTTGGTGGAGGAATCCGTACGGTAGATGATTTTAAGGCAATTCTAAGAGAAGGTGCAGACAAGATCTCCATTAATTCATCTGCCCTCAATACACCAAATCTGATTTCAGATGCAGCAGACAAGTTTGGCAGCCAGTGTGTGGTCGTTGCCATTGATGCGAAAAAAAGAGCCGATGGATTCGGATGGGATGTATATAAAAATGGTGGACGTATCAACGTTGGATTAGATGCAGTCGAATGGGCAATGGAAGCAGAAAAACGAGGTGCTGGTGAAATCTTATTGACCAGTATGGATTGTGATGGAACAAAAGCTGGATATGATGTGGAACTGACACGTATCATTTCTGAAAATGTTTCTATTCCAGTCATTGCATCAGGAGGAGCAGGAACCAAAGATCATTTTTATGATGTTCTGACAGAAGGAAAAGCAGATGCTGCACTGGCTGCATCTTTGTTCCATTTTAAAGAATTAGAAATTAACGATCTAAAAGCAGATTTAAGAAGAAGAGGCATTAGTGTAAGATTATAGATATAAGAAGCTCGAGTTTTCTCGAGCTTCTTTGTTTATCGATAGCAAGGCAGGGAAATAGTTACTTCGGTTCCTTTGCCTAATTGGCTGTCCACTTGAATTGTTCCGTGATGTAAATCGATAATCTGCTTTACTAAAGTCATGCCAAGTCCATTTCCTTCCTGCTGATGGGAAGTGTCCGCCTGATAAAATTTATGGAAAATATGGGATAACGTCTGTTCATCCATGCCAATTCCCGTGTCTTTTAAATGAAAGAGGATCTGGGCATTTTTTGCGGTTAATGAGAGATCAATAAAGCCACCTTCCGGCGTAAATTTAATGGCATTGTCTAATAAGTTGACAAATACCTGCTGAAGCATTTCTTCATTAGCACTGATGTTGATTTCTTCAAGTTCAATGGAAAAATCAATGTTTTTAGCAGACCATTTGTTTTCTAAAAGTAAAAAAGAAAGACGGATTTGTTCTGCCAGATTGTAAGTAGTGATGTGATGGAGTTCGGTCTGCCCTTCAATTTTGGATAAATCCAGGACTTTTGTGGACAGGGTTGCCAGACGTTCTGCTTCATGGATGATAATATTCAAATATTCCTGTTTTTTTTCAAAGGAAATATCATCTTCTTTTAATAATTTTGCAAATCCCTTGATGGAGACAATAGGAGTCTTAAATTCATGGGAAAAGTTATTAATAAAATCATTTCGAAGCAGTGTGGTATTTTCCAGTTCAGAAGCCATAGAATTAAAGCTTTCAGAGAGATGTTTTAATTCCATGGGATATTCTAAATGAATTCTTGTTTCAAAATTTCCTTTGGCCAGTTCGTTAGTGGCATTGATAATTTTACGAATCGGGCGCAGTGGAAAGTGTGTTATGAGCGGCGAAATACAAGTGCTGATGACAATACTTAAAATTGCGAGGAAAAATACAATATTTCCAATGGTGGATGGAAAAAATGGTTTGTCAATAATCTGAAAATAAAATAGGCAAAAAACAATGATTCCGACTAAAATCATAGTAACAGAACTAATTAGAAAAATGAAAAATGTCAGACATAAATTTAAACCGACATAAATTTGTTTTGGCCGTTTTTCAAAGTTTTGTTTATTTATCATGTTTCACCGCCTTATATCCAAGTCCGCGGACCGTGATAATTTCAAATTCTTCCCATCCCTCAAACCGTTTTCTCAAACGATTAATATGCACATTGACAGTCATATCGGTCGTTTCACTGTCCAGTCCCCAGATCTCATCCATCAACTGAAGACGGGTGAAAATCTTATTTGGATAAGAAAGTAGTTTATATAATACATAAAATTCTTTTTGCGGAAGCGTCTGAGTGATGCCAGACTTGTTCACGCTTAATTCGTCATAATTAAGAGTGACATCTCCAATGATGATTTTTCGTTCATTAACAATATTGGCACGACGAAGAAGGGCCTTAATGCGCAGGAGCATTTCTTCTTCATCTACCGGTTTGGTCATATAATCATCCGTTCCCACTAAAAATCCCTTTTTCTTATCTTCTGGCTGCTGCTTGGCAGAAACCATGAGAATCGGAATGTTTTCCTGCCATTCCCGGATGATCTTCGTAAATTCGTATCCATCCATCTCTGGCATCATAATATCTAAAACAATCAGATCAATGTGATATTTATCAAAGGCATCTAAGGCTTCGACGCCGTTTTTTACTGTATATACGGTGTAACCATTTTTTGCAATAACGGTTTCCATTAGTTTTCTTGTGTGAGGATCATCTTCAACGACTAAAATATGAAACATAAAAAAACTCCTTTCCAATTTCTTATTTATAAGGTAGTATATCATAGAAAGGTAAAGTTTGAATAAATCAGATTTATTTCTAGTTTATTTTTATATGTTAGTTTTAATGTAGTCGAAAGAAAAGAATCATTATTTTATAAATAGAAAGCGGGGAAACTATGAAAGAAAAATTGATGCGTTTTATGCAGGGAAGATATGGAGTCGATCAACTTGGGAATTTTTTAAATACCGTATTGATCGTACTTATTATTCTTAATATGTTTATTGGTAATCAGCTGTTGAATTTGTTAATAATAGTGTTGTTTATTTTTTCTTACAGCCGGATTTTTTCCAGAAACCATCAGAAATGTTACAGACAGAACCAATGGTTTTTAGATAAGACAGCAGGAATCCGAAAAGCCTTTGGTAAGCAGCAGGCATATCATGAAATCCGAAAGGATTATCATATTTATAGATGTAAGAAGTGTGGTCAAAAAATCAAGATTCCAAAAGGGAAAGGAAAGATTATTGTAACTTGTCCAAAATGTGGAAATGAATTTCAGAAGAAGAGTTAAAGAAGAAGCGGGTGTCTGACATAAGAAATCAGGACCTGCTTTCTTTATTTACAAAAAAGGCAAGATTGTGATAAAATGACGCGGGGATAGTCAAAAACTGCGCAAAGGAGTCTGACTGGTGTTAAAAATAGCAATTTGTGACGATTCACATAGGATGATTCGTGAGATAGAAAAGTTAATAGATCGGCATGATGGAAGCCATCGTATGGAATGTGATTTTTTTTATATAGCAGAAGATATGCTTCATTATATGAAAAAGAACCATATGCAATTTGATCTTTATTTTTTGGATATTGAGATGCCGGGAATATCAGGAATCGAACTTGCAAAGACCATACGTAATGAGAATAAAGAATGTATCATTATCTTTATCACAAGTCATGAAGAATATATATATGATGCATTTGATGTCAGGGCATTTAATTTTATAAAAAAACCAATAGATGAAAAACGATTTAATAATATATTACAAAAGGCAATCTGTGAACTGTCTCTTAGAAAACAGATTTTTTCCTTTCAATATAAGAAGAAACAAATCCACCTGGAATGTCTGAAAATTAAATATTTTGAAAGCAACAAACGAAAGATGTTGATTTATACGGAGCAGGAAGAGGTTTTTGAGTATTACGATACAGTAAAAAATACGTTGAGAAAGTTAAGGGGAGGAATGTTCCTACAGTGCCACGCATCCTACATTGTAAATATGAATTGGATTGATACCATAGAAAAAGATAAGATTTTACTAAAAAGTGGAGAAACGATACCAATTAGCAAAAAGCATAAAAATGAGGTACAGCAGGCAATGCACATATTTTTCATGAGGAGGATTTAATATGTGGAAATACATATTTGAAATTGGTGTAAATCTTTTTGATTATACGATGTTTACAATCTTACTGCAAAACTTTTTCAAACAGCAGCAGTTAAGTAATAAAAAGTATGCAGGCATGTTGTTGGGATTTGCAGTCATCATGTCCTGTATCAATGTGGGATTTACAAATGCAAGTGTGAATATCCTGTGCTCGGTAATGGTTGTATGTAAGATTGCCATGACATATCAAAAAGGAATCAAGCTCAGTATTTTTATGAGTGGCCTGTATGCGGTGATCAGCCTGTTTGCAGAATTTATCGCAAGCCTGCTGGTAATATGGTTAAAAACTGTTCCAGATTTATTAGTGCATGCCTATAGTGGGAATTATATGATGGCAGTTATCATAAGTAAGCTGCTGTTA
>JAXJPR010000054.1:0-176845 GCA_036311565.1 Lachnospiraceae bacterium | reverse complement strand
GTACAAAGTCATGAAGGAAATGGGAAATCATGAAGGATGTATTGAACAGATCGATCGTATGTTCCGTACGAAATTATTGACAGATGATGTAATCACAGATGAAAATGGACTGATTCGTGTGGATGATTATGAATTATCTGATCAGGTTCAGAATAAAATTAAAGAAAATTGGGAGAATGTAAATCAGGATAATTTGGAAGAAATTACGGATATTGACGGATATTGGGAAGATTTCTATCAGATGTTCGGTTTCCGGATGGACGGTATCGACTATGAACAGGATTTAGATGTGCTCGTTCCAATCCCAAGTATCGAAGCATAAGGTTTTGAAATAAAAGCGAAGGCAGAAGATGCCTTCGCTTTTGCCTTTTTCAGTTCTTTATGATAAGATATGCTAGTATATAGTGATGTTTTAGAGATCACCGAGCGGCTTATAAAATACTTACAGAAATGATATAGAGGAGAGGGAACAAAGATATGTTAGGAACGATTGTGAATGCAGCAGCAGTTATCATTGGAGGAACCATTGGTCTGTTGCTAAAAAAAGGGATACCGGAACGAATGAGATCTACTATTATGAAAGGTCTTGGGCTTTGTACTATGTATCTTGGAATAACCGGATGCATAGAAGGTGGAGAGACTATGGTCATTATTCTTTCCATTGCAGTAGGGGCATTTATTGGAGAGGGGATTGATCTGGATGCAAAATTATCCAGTTTTTGCAATTGGATAGAAACGAAGTTTAAGAAAGACGGAGAGACCGTTTCCATTGCAGAAGGAATGATATCAGCAACATTATTATTTTGTGTTGGTGCCATGTCCATTGTGGGATCATTGGAAAGTGGTCTGACTGGCAATCACGATATGATTTATACAAAGTCTTTAATGGATGCGATTGCTTCTATTATTTTTGCATCTTCGTTCGGGATTGGAGTTTTATTTTCAAGCATTTTATTATTTCTCTATCAAGGCAGCATAGTTATGCTATCTTCGTTTGCAGCCCCTTATTTATCAGACAATGTTGTTACACAGATGTCTTGTGTGGGAGGATTGTTGTTAATTGGACTTTCGATTAATATGTTGGAAATTGGGAAAGTAAAGGTCATGAATTATGTACCGGCAATTTTCCTGCCAATTTTATTTTGTAGATTCTTTTGATAAAAAATGTGTTAGGAGGAACAAAGATGCATTTATTGTTTCAGGGAGATAGTATTACCGATGCGGATCGGTTATTTTATCCCGAATATCACGGCTATGGTCATGGATATGTAGGCATGATTGCAAAGGAATTGATTCCGTATGGACATCAAATTACCAATAAAGGAGTAAACGGCAACCGGGCAGAAGAATTGATAAAACGATGGGACAGAGATTGTATTCGTCTTCATCCGGATGTTGTAACAATTTTGATTGGAGTCAATGAAATTTGGACGGGTATGGATGGTGGCATGAAAACGACTGCGGAACAGTTTGCAAAAAATCTTGAGTTTTTAATAAAGGAGACCATTGATAAAACAGGTGCAAAAATAATTTTAATGGAACCATTTGTATTTCCATATCCTGCCGAGCGCTTGTTGTGGCGTCCACAGTTGGATGAAGAAATTCAAGTGGTCAGAGAGCTGGCAAGAGCCTATCAGACAAGATTAGTCTGTTTAGATGGTATATTTGCAAAGGCATGTATTGACCATTCATTTGATGAATTGACCATAGATGGAGTTCATTTGACAAAATTGGGGCATCATATGGTAAAAGAAGCCTGGTTAAAGGAATTTTTACAACAATCATAAAAGGAAGTGCTTTCCTAAAATGGGTTTTTTCTGAATTTTGGGAAAGCACTTCTTATTTTTTTCTTCATATAGTATATAGAATATAATATATAAAGATATGATTGAAAATGAGAAATTATGCAATATTATCATTAGAAACCCATTTGTTTTTTCTTCGTATCATGAAAGAGCATGCTTTGTTTTTAGAAGCAGGATTTCCGTGTGCAGAAAGAGAATGGATTCGAAAAGCGGACTGGTTTCGCAGGCAACTAGAAAGTCTGCTTGGTCAAACAGTCAGACTGAGTCAGGGAATGATGGACCGTTCTTTTTTGAATTCTGAAGAAATTATAACTTCCTTTACAATACCGGCAGAGGAAGCTACCCAGCGTTTAAGTGGAATACCAATTGATAGTCGGATTTCCCGGGCAGAAAAACAATTAAGAGAAGGATGCCCATCTGAAATCAGCAGAGAACGGATGTTTCGTATTCGCAGATTAAATGATATGGTGCTTTCCTTACTTTCTGATTTTATTGAATTTAAAGAAGCGATTTTAAATCGAATGGAGAATTGTAAATTATATAATGCTAACTATCCATTGTTAGTAGAGCATATCACTAGAGAAGCAAGAATGTATCGTTCGATTGTTCAGGAACTTGTGTCAAATAAGAAGATATCAAGAGAAAAAATAGGAGAATTAGAAAGTTTTTGGAATCGTATCATGATGGAACATGCGATGTTTATTCGTGGTTTGCTAGATCCATCTGAAGAACAGTTGATCGCTGTTGCTGATGGTTTCGCAAAAGAATACCAGGAATTGTTAGAAATGGCTCAGTCTAAAGAGTGCGATGCTATGGAGCATCTGCGAAGAAAATCTTTGGAGGAAACAAGAAAATATAAGGAATTTAAAACTGCAGGAACGGAAGGAATTTTAGAATGTCAGATTTCGTCCATTATTCTTCCTCTTTTAGCAGATCACGTCTTAAGAGAAGCAAATCATTATATCAGACTGTTAGAAACAAGAGATTGGGAGGGATCATATGGAGTTATGTGCTTATCCAAAACAAGAACCAATACGCTATTACGAGATTGAAGCTATAGAAATTCCAATTGTTTACAATCAATATGGGGATCATGACCCAAATGGACTTTTATATGTCTTAAAAAAAGATGCAAAAGAGATAAAGAAAAAGGCTCTGGAATATTTTTCTAAGGAGATTCCACAACCTTATGAAAAAGTGGTACCATTGGTCATCCGTGCAAATCTTGGTGAAAAAATTATCGTGAAATTTAGTCATTCACTAAATCGGGCATTATCCATTCATGTACAGGGATTACCGTATGAAGTAAATTCATCAGATGGAGCAGAAGTCGGATATAATAAAAATTCTACAACAAAGCACGAAATTACGTATATTTGGTATGCGCATCGGGAAGGAGTATATCCGTTTCAGGATATGGGAGATACCAGAAGCAGTGAAGAAGGAACCAATGTACATGGGTTATTTGGAGCGATCATTGTTGAACCAGCAGAGTCTGAATGGTTCGACCCGGAAACAGGAAAAGAATTAGAAACAGGATTGTTTGCAGATATTTATCCTAAGGCAGGAAATGCTTTTCGTGAATATGCAGTGTTCTTCCATGATGAAATCGAAATAAAAGATAAAAATGGAGAACAGCCCGTAGATCCTCATACCGGTCTTCCGTCTGCTACAACTGGTATTAGTTATCGGTCAGAGCCAATGAGAAACAGGAATCCTTTGACAGATGAGCATGCGGATACCGGTGAAGATATTTCTATGAGTTCCTGGGTATATGGAGATCCTGCACCGCCAATCTTAAGGGCCTATGTAGGAGATCCATCTAAAATCCGGCTGATTCATGGTGGTATAAAAGAAACCCATGTATTTCATCTTCACAATCATCAATGGAGACTGGAGGGAGACAATCAGAACTCACAAATTATTGATTCCATTACGTTAAGTCCTCAGGAAAGTTATACACTGGATATTTTGTATGGAGCGGGAAGTTTGAACGGAATGATTGGTGATGCCATCTTCCACTGTCATTTATATCCTCATTTTCATGAGGGAATGTGGACTTTATGGAGAGTGTTCGACCGGCTGGAAGACGGAAACGGAGAACTTCCGGATGGCACCAGGATTGCACCGCTAATGCCACTAAAAGATCGGAGAAGACCGTCAAAGAAAGAAAAAGATTACCCAGGATATCCAAATTTTATAAAAGGAACATTCGGGCAGCGTCCATTACAGCCGCCTTTGGGAATTTTGGATTCAGATGGAGAAAATCTCATTGAACCAACCCCTTTAGAACGGGCTAATTTTGTGGAACACCATGAACCTGGAGCGTTATATACGGATACCTGTCCTTGTCATACCGATAGAAAATGTGGATGTGAAAAAGAAAAAAATCAGGTGAAAGTATTTGAAATTGCCATAGTACAGGCGAAAGTGACCTACAATTCTTATGGATGGAATGATCCACAGGGAAGATTTTTTGTATTAAAAGAAGAATTAAAACGACATGGAGGTCTGGAACATTATATTAAGAAGGTAGAAGAAAATAAGATAAAAGTGGAGCCATTGGTGATCCGGGCAAATGCAGGAGACTGCATAGAGATCCGTCTTACAAATCTGCTGCCAGACCGTTTGGAGGCCAGTCCATTTCAAATGGAAACCATAACGAATATCGTAGGCTATCATATTCATTTGGTGAAATTTGATACCATCGTTTCTGATGGAGCGGCCAATGGATGGAATAATATTGCAGGAGCAGGACAATATGAAACACTGGTGGAACGCTTTTTTGCAAATGAGGAGTTAAAGACGGTATTTTTTCATGATCATCTGTTTGCCAATTCCCATCAACAACATGGAGTATTTGGTGCGCTGATCGTTGAAGAGGCAGGAGCAACGTTTCATAATATTCGCAATGGAAAAGAAATCACATTTGGAACACAAGCAGTTATTAAAAGAAGGGATGGAACTTCGTTTCGTGAATTTTCCCTGTTTGTGCATGACTTTGCATTTTTATTCGATAAAGATGGAAATCCTTTAAATCCACCAGAAGTTCCAGGTTCTCATGATGACCCGGGCGTTATGGGAATCAATTATCGGTCAGAACCTATGAGAGAACGTTTAAAATTGAAAGAAGACCCCGCTTATATCTTTAGTTCTCTGGTTCATGGAGATCCAGCAACGCCAATCTTAGAGACTTATCCTGGAGATGAAATCATGATACGGTTATTGGATGGTGCTCATGAAGAACAGCATGCTTTCAATACAACTGGGCTATCCTGGAAACAGGAAGAAAAATCAGTTCATACATCATATGAAGCGTCCCAGACGATAGGAATTTCAGAAGCATTTAATATTCATATTGACAGTTCTTATGAAGCTGGGGATTATCTTTATTATTTCGGTGGTATGGATGATGCATGGCTTGGTTTATGGGGAATTATAAGAGCATATGATAAAGTAGGAAGAAAGTTAAAGCCTTTGTGTAAAGGGAAAAAGCAGATTTTGCCGCTTCCTCCGTGTCCAGGAAAAGATGCTGTTATCCGCAAGTATGAAATAGCTGCAATTCAAAAAGATATTTTATACAATTGTCATGGAGATCATGACCCAGATGGTCTGATTTTTGTTCCAGTGGAAGAATTAGAAAAGGTGAGAAAAAAAGATTATAGAGCAAAGCCTTTGATACTACGGGCAAATGCAGGAGACTGGATTGAAGTGACACTTCATAATCTGTTTGATTTAGAACAGCCAATTCCATTTCAGGAATATCCAAGTGTGCCATTAGATTATGAGCATGAGCCATCCATGCGTGTATCTATTAATCCGCAATTCTTACAATACAATCCGGTCTGTGATTCTGGGATTAATGTAGGATATAATCATAGAGAGCAGACGGTTGGTGTGGGGGAGAGTAAAAAATACCTGTGGCATGCAGATCGGGAATATGGGGCGTGTATCATTCAATCATTTGGAGATATGCGCAATCACAGGTATCATGGATTATTTGGAACAATCATAATCGAACCTGCAGGGGCCAAATGGTATCGGACCAGATTCGTTACAAAAACTCTTTATGATGAGCAGGCAGTTATTACAGCTCCTGGTATGGATAGCTTTCAGGAATGTGTTGTTATGATACAAAATGGAATTCGAATGCTGGATGAAAATGGAAGATTGATAAAAACCACTGCTCAGGCAGATGGAGAAGAGATCGATCATGAAGATACTGGTGAAAAAGGATATAATTATCGTTCAGAACGATTTGCCAATCGGTTAGAATACGATAAGAGAATTTCCAAAATATTTAGCAGCCGGATTCATGGAGATCCAGCAACTCCTGTCTTTCGGACATATCCAGGAGACAGAGTAATTTTCCGTACAATGATGCCTGCAGATAAACCGCGAAATGTGGGATTTTGTATTCATGATCATGAATGGAAAGAGAAAGATACAATAGAAGTATTTACAACTCGTTCTTTTCAGGGGGGAATTAGTATTGGAAATTCTTTCAATATGGAATTGATTGGAGGAGCATCATGTCCGGGAGATTATCTTTATCGTTCTGGTAGTTTAAGATGGGATGTAGAGTCTGGAATGTGGGGAATTTTCCGTGTCATGAAACGGGGATTTAAGTGCAAGTGCCGTAATCTTTGCCAAAGAGCAGTAGATTGTATCCGAAGAGGAAAATAATAGCTTTATTTATGACGAAAAGGAAATGTTTTATCATTTCCTTTTTGCCATATTTATTTTCAAACCTTGATGTTCTATCCTCAAATGCGTATAATAGTAGAAGTTGACAAAAAGACGATGAAGAGAAAAGGGTTTAATTTATGCAAAAATTAGCGTTATCAGATGAAATCTTGCTGACGATTGAAAAACCAGCAAGATATATTGGAAATGAAGTAAATAGTGTAAAAAAGAATCCGGAAAACGTAGACGTGCGTTTTGCAATGTGTTTTCCAGATGTATATGAAATTGGAATGTCTCATTTAGGAATTCAGATTTTATATGATATGTTTAACAGAAGAGATGATGTATATTGTGAGCGTGTATATTCTCCATGGACTGATTTGGACAAGATTATGAGGCAACAAAAGATTCCGTTGTTTGCATTAGAGTCTCAGGATCCAATTAAGGATTTTGATTTTCTTGGAGTGACTATTCAGTATGAAATGTGCTATACCAACATTCTTCAAGTATTGGAATTGAGCCAGATTCCAATCTGGGCAAAAGACCGTACGGAAGAACATCCAATTGTCATTGGTGGAGGTCCATGTACGTATAATCCTGAGCCAATTGCAGAATTTTTTGACTTATTTTATATCGGAGAAGGAGAAACCGTATATTTTGACCTGATTGATTTATATAAAGAGGAAAAAGAACAAGGATTTAATAGAAAGAGATTTTTGTACCGTGCAGCACAGATCGAGGGAATCTATGTGCCTTCTTTATATGAGGTTTCTTATCATGAAGATGGAACCGTAAAAGAAATTGCGCCAATCTCGGAAGGGGTACCTGCAAAAGTAAAAAAACAGGTAGTTTCTGATATGTCTGAGGCACCTTATCCGGAAAAGCCGATCGTACCATATATTAAGGTAACACAGGACAGGGTAGTTCTTGAAATTCAGAGAGGATGTATTCGTGGGTGCCGTTTCTGCCAGGCAGGAATGTTGTATCGGCCGACCAGAGGCCGCTCATTAGAAGTATTAAAAGATTATGCGTATAAGATGTTAAAGAATACTGGGCATGGAGAAATTTCTTTAAGTTCTTTAAGCTCCAGTGATTATCCACAATTAAAAGAATTAACGTATTTTCTGATTGAAGAATTTGGAAAACAGGGGGTGAATATCTCTCTTCCATCCCTTCGAATTGATGCATTTTCTTTAGATGTTATGAGCAAAGTACAAGATGTAAAAAAGAGCAGTCTGACTTTTGCACCGGAAGCAGGATCTCAGAGACTTCGGGACGTCATTAACAAAGGATTGACAGAAGAAGTTATCTTAAGCGGTGCCAAAGAGGCATTTAAAGGCGGATGGAACCGGGTAAAATTATATTTCATGTTGGGACTTCCGACTGAAAATGAAGAGGACCAAAAGGGAATTGCTTATCTGGCTCAGAAAATTGCAGAGGAATACTATTCCATTCCAAAACATGAGAGAAATGGAAGAGTGCAGATTACTGCCAGTGCTTCTTTCTTTGTACCAAAACCATTTACACCATTTCAGTGGGCGACCATGTTTGCACCAAAGGAATACATGGATCGGGCACATTTGGTCAATGATACATTCAAAGAACAGGTAAACAGAAAAAGTTTAAGTTTTAAATGGCATGATGCTAAGACAACGATTTTAGAAGGTGTTTTGGCCAGAGGAGACAGAAAAGTGGCTCAGTCTGTATATGAAGCATATAAGAGTGGA
This sequence comes from Lachnospiraceae bacterium, assembly GCA_036311565.1. GTDB lineage: Bacteria > Bacillota > Clostridia > Lachnospirales > Lachnospiraceae > Fimousia. Next base: position 168,627 of record JAXJPR010000054.1, on the reverse strand, counting down.
TGCTTATTTGATTCCTGGACAGAATACTTTGATTATGATAGATGGTTAGAAGCTTTTGATAAAACAGGTGTAGATATTGACTTTTATACAACACGCCCAAGAGACTTAGCTGAAGTCTTTCCTTGGGACTTTATTGATATTGGAGTGACAAAAGAGTTTATGAAGAGAGAATGGATGAATGCGATGGCAGAAAATGTAACGCCAAACTGCCGTATGCAATGTTCCGGCTGCGGGGCAGCGATATACAAAGGAGGTGTCTGCTATGAAGATTAGAATGAAATTTTCTAAAAACGGACCATTAAAATTTATAGGGCATTTAGACATTATGCGCTATTTTCAGAAAGTATTTCGCAGAGCCGAAGTAGATATTGCCTACTCAAAAGGGTATAGCCCACATCAAATTATTTCATTTGCGGCACCTTTAGGATTGGGAGTGACCAGTGATGGAGAATATCTGGATGCAGAATTTAATTCTACTCTTTCTTCTGAAGAGATGATCAATATAATTAATGCTCAAATGAACGAAGGCATTGTATTATTGGAATTTAAGAAATTACCGGACAAATGCAAAAATGCCATGTCATCTGTCGCAGGTGCAGATTATCGCATTATGTTTCGGGATGGCTATTTTGATGAACAGTTATTCCTGGATAAAACAGAAGAATTCTTTGAACAGGATACGATTACAATTACAAAGAAAACGAAGAAAAGTGAAAAAGAAGTTGATATCCGCCCAATGATTTATGATATGAAGGTGGTAGACGGACACATTTATATGAAACTTGCTACTGGAAGTGTGAATAATCTAAAACCGAATCTGGTCATGGAAGCCTTTTGTCGTTATTTGGGTCTGGAACATGAGCCATTTGCTTTTATGGTACATCGTCTGGATACGTATCTTGAAAAAGATGGTCTCTTGATGCCATTGGGAAGTGCCGGTGAAGATATTCTATGAGTGACAAAATAATTATTACCCGATATGAAGGAAAAATTGTAACCGCTATGGTGGAAGGTGGAAAAATTGTAGAGTTTGGCTGTGAAAAAGAAGAGGCAAATAGCATTCTTGGAAATATTTATGTTGCAAAGGTAAAGAATATAGTAAAAAATATTAATGCAGCATTTGTAGAAGTGGAGCATGGACTAATTTGTTATTATTCTCTGACAGAAAATAATAATCATCATTATTTATCTGCAGGAAAAGACCGAAACTTGGCAGCAGGAGATGAAATTCTAGTTCAGGTCAGTCGGGAGAATGTAAAAACAAAACAGCCGACGGTAACAGCAAATCTAAATTTTACTGGTAAATACCTGGTAGTTACATCGAAAAAATATGGAATTGGGATTTCAAATAAAATTCATGATGACAAAAGGGTTTCAGAATTAAAGGAACTGGCAAAAACTTTTATAAGAGGGGATTTTGGAATAATTATCCGTACCAATGCCATGTCTGCATCTGATGATGATATCAGAAACGAGGCCGAACGATTAATATATAAATATGACCGAATTTGTCAAAGGGCATCCTATTTGAAAGCTGGTCAGCTGGTAGATGAAGCACCAAAAGGATATTTATCATTCATCCGGGACCAGAAACAAACCTGTTTAAGTGAAATTATTACTGATCAGAAAGATATTTATGAAAAAATTGCACAATATCTAGAAGAAGAAGGAGAAGAACAAAAAATTCTTCAATTGTTTGAAAAGGATGGGATTCGTCTGGATCAGATCTATCGAATTTCCCATCAATTAAAGCAGGCTCTCCAGGAAAAAGTCTGGTTAAAATCAGGAGGGTATCTGGTGATACAGCCAACAGAAGCCATGACAGTTATTGATGTGAATACAGGTAAGGCTATCAAGGGAAAAAAAGTAGAAGATCATTTTCTAAAAATTAATTTAGAAGCAGCCAGAGAAATTGGATATCAGATGAGGCTTCGGAATTTATCCGGTATTATTATTGTCGATTTTATTGATATGAAATTGCCAGAATCAGAAGAAAAGCTGATGATCGAAATGGAAAAGATCCTAAAGAAAGACCGTATCAAGGCTATGGTAGTGGATATGACAAAGCTTCATTTGGTTGAAATTACAAGAAAAAAGGTGCGAAAGCCACTTTTGGAACAATGGATGGAATAGGATTGTGCAAAATGGCGAAAAGCAAAGAATAAATATAAATATTTTGTAAAATATGATATTATTTGTTATAATTTTAACTATGGTGGGTCATAGCCAAGGGAATTTCACCCATCATAGTAACAATTTATTATATTTTTAGGAGAAGGAGTTAAACATGGGACAAAAGAAAGAAGAACAAAAAATTTTGTGGTACAGCCTTGCATTTATGGCATTTAGCAGTGTATGGGGATTTGGGAATGTCATCAATGGTTTTTCTGAGTATGGTGGATTAAAGGCAATTGTATCCTGGATTATCATCTTTGCAATTTACTTTGTACCATATGCGCTGATGGTAGGAGAACTTGGTTCTGCATTTAAGCATGCAGGAGGTGGAGTCAGTTCCTGGATTTTGGAGACGATTGGGCCACGTATTGCTTATTATGCCGGATGGACTTATTGGATCGTGCATATGCCTTATATTTCACAGAAACCAAACTCAACATTGATTGCAGTAAGCTGGGCATTATTCCAGGATGCCAGAATCAGTGAAATGAGCACGATGACGATGCAGATCATCTGTCTGGTAATTTTTGCTATTGCATTATTCCTTGCATCAAAAGGAATTTCCCTGTTAAAGAAGTTATCTACATTAGCAGGATCGGCTATGTTCATTATGTCATTGCTATACATTGTTTTAATGTTAGCAGCGCCAGCTATTACAAATGCCCCTTTGTTAGATATAAAATGGTCTGTTGATACGTTTATGCCAACGTTTGATTTTAAATTCATTACTGGTATATCTATTTTGGTATTTGCCGTTGGTGGTTGTGAAAGAATTTCACCATATGTTAATCGAATGAAAGATCCATCTAAGGACTTTTCCAAAGGTATGATTGCATTGGCAGTGATGGTTGCTGTATGTGCCATTCTTGGAACAATTTCTATGGGTATGATGTTTGATTCGAACAATATTCCAGAAGATTTAATGACAAATGGTGCTTACTATGCATTCCAAAAATTGGGATCTTATTACCATGTAGGAAATCTTTTTGTGATTTTATATGCAATTACCAATGCAATTTCTCAGTTTTCAGTTATGGTACTTTCCATTGATGCACCTCTTTGCATGCTTCTTGGAAACTCAGATGAGAACTACATTCCAAAGAAAATGTTTGTACAAAATAAATATGGTGCATATACCAATGGACATAAGATGATAGCGATCATTGTTGGAATTCTAATTATCGTTCCAGCATTTGGTATCTCTAACGTAGATGTATTTGTTAAATGGCTTGTAAAATTAAACTCTGTATGTATGCCACTGCGTTATCTGTGGGTATTTGTAGCATATATTGCCTTAAAGAAATGTGGTGAAAAATTCCCGGCAGCATATCGTTTTACAAAGAATCGTATTTTAGGAATGATCCTTGGAGGATGGTGTTTCTTCTTTACAGCTTTTGCATGCCTTGGCGGTATTTATTCAGAAGATACATTCCAGTTAGCATTAAATATTATTACACCATTTGCATTGCTTGGTTTGGGATTTATTATGCCAGCCATTGCAAAACGTTCAAAATAAGCAAAAGATAGGAGAAAGATATGTATCAGGAAGCAGCAAGAGAATTATTGGAATTTATTGAAAAAAGTCCAAGTAGCTTTCATGTGATTGCCAATATGAAAGAGATGCTTGCAGAAAATGGTTTTGAAGAATTAAAAGAGAGTCAGGATTGGAGTCTACAGGAAGGCGGCAAATATTATGTAACAAGAAACAGCTCTTCTTTGATTGCATTTAAAATTCCTAAAAAAGAATTTACTGGTTTTCAGATTATGGCAAGTCATAGTGATGCTCCCACATTTCGAATTAAAGAAAATGCTGAAATGACAGTAGAAAAGTTGTATACGAAGTTAAATGTCGAAAAATACGGTGGTATGCTGATGGCACCATGGTTCGATCGGCCTCTTTCCATAGCCGGGAGAGTCATTGTAAGAAAAGAAGGAAAAATCATTACTAGGTTAGTTTCTGTTGATCGTGATCTGGTAATGATTCCAAACCTTGCTATCCATATGAACCGTGAGGTAAATAATGGATATCAATATAATCCACAAGTGGATATGCTTCCATTATTTGGCGATGCAGATGCGAAAGGCAAACTGATGGAAATCATTGCAGAAGCCGTAGATGTAAAGCCAGACGCTATTATCGGTCATGAATTATTATTATATAACCGTGAGAAGGGTACGATATGGGGTGCAAAAGAGGAGTTTGTATCCAGCCCTAAGCTGGATGATGTACAATGTGCATTTTCTTCCATGAAAGGATTTTTAAAGGGAGAGAGCAGGGATGCGGTTACGGTATGTTGCATTTTTGATAATGAGGAAGTCGGAAGTGGGACAAAACAGGGAGCGGCATCCACATTTCTGAAGAATACACTGACCCGTATGAATCAGGCTTTTGGCCGGACAGAAGAAGATTATTTAAAAGCCCTGGCTTCCAGTTTTATGATTTCTGCAGATAATGGACATGCAGTGCATCCAAATCAGCCGGATAAGACAGATCCAACGAATCGTCCGAAAATGAATGGAGGTATCCTGATTAAGCACAGCGCTAATCAAAAATATACGACCGATGCGGTATCTGCTGCAGTGCTTCGGATGATTTGTGAGAAAGCAGAGATTCCTTGTCAGGACTTTTTGAATCGTTCTGATATTTTAGGAGGATCCACACTTGGGAATATTTCCAATATGCAGGTGGCTATGAATACTGCAGATATTGGTGTAGCCCAGCTGGCGATGCATTCTCCATATGAGACATGTGGAGTTAAGGATACTTATTATTTGGAAAAGCTGGCAGAGACATTTTATGACGCATCCATTGTAACAGCAGGGGATGGGGAATATGAAGTGAATTTTAAATAAAAAATTGTATAAATATTGAAAAATCCATTGACAAATGATAAAGTTGGTGGTATGATTACGAAGTATGCCGCACAGTGAGGTTTAAGTCTGTGAATACAGCACCAAAGCTGGCGAGATTATTATTAGGAGGTGCCATGATGTACGCTATTATCGCAACAGGTGGTAAACAGTATAAAGTAAGCGAAGGTGACGTAGTAAGAGTTGAAAAACTCGGTGCTGAAGCTGGTTCTACTTATACTTTTGACCAGGTATTATTAGTTGGTGGTGAAGATGTGAAAGTAGGAAATCCTACTGTAGCAGGTGCAACTGTTGAAGCTACTGTTGTAGGCGATGGAAAAGCTAAAAAAGTAATCGTTTACAAATACAAGAGAAAAACAGGCTACCACAAGAAAAATGGTCATAGACAAGCATATACAGAAGTAAAAATCGAAAAAATTAATGCATAATTAGAGGATAGAAGGAATGACAAAAGTTCGATTCTATCAGAATGATCAAGGAGAAATTCTTGGTTTTCAGACTATAGGTCATGCTGGTTACGCACAGTCCGGCGAAGATATTGTGTGCGCGGGGATATCAGCCCTGGTAACCAACGCCCTTAATTCAATTGAGAAGTTTACGAATGATAACCAAATTATTGAGTGCGATGAGGATAGAGGAATTATCCGCATGAAGATAAAAGGTGACAGAAGTAAAGAAGCTCAGCTGCTGTTAAAGTCTTTGTATTTAGGATTAAAAAGCATTGAGGAAGTGCATGATCGATATATTAAAGTATCATTCAAGGAGGTGTAACGACTATGATGAAAATGAACCTTCAATTTTTCGCTCATAAAAAAGGGGTTGGTTCTACAAAGAACGGTAGAGACTCTGAATCTAAAAGATTAGGTGCGAAAAGAGCTGACGGACAATTTGTAAAAGCTGGTAACATTCTTTATAGACAACGTGGAACAAAAATTCATCCAGGAGTAAATGTTGGACGTGGTAAAGACGATACATTATTTGCATTAGTAGATGGTGTTGTACGTTTCGAAAGAAAAGGTAGAGACAAAAAACAGTGTTCTGTACATCCAGTAGCATAATTTAAACAATGAGCGGCTTCAAAGTTTTATTTGGAGCCGCTTTTCATATATCATGTAATTGATTTAGCAGTAAAAGAGGTGAGACGATGAAATTCGCAGATAGAGCAGATATCTACATTCGTTCTGGACGCGGCGGCGACGGATGTGCCAGCTTTCGAAGAGAACTCTATGTTCCTAATGGTGGCCCTGACGGCGGTGACGGCGGAAAAGGTGGAGATTTAATATTTGTAGTAGATGAAGGTATCAATACGCTGGCTGATTTTAGACATAAGCGGAAATATTGTGCTGGCAATGGTGAGCCAGGAAGAAAACGAAGATGTCATGGAGCAAATGGTGCGGATATGATCATCAAAGTTCCTCCTGGAACAATCATTAAAGATACTGAAACCGGAAAAGTTATATTGGATATGTCTAATAAAACAGAACCGGTCGTATTATTAGAAGGTGGTCGTGGCGGAAAAGGAAATCAGCATTATGCGACAGCTACCATGCAGGCGCCCAAATACGCACAGCCAGGACAAAAGGCAAAAGAATTATATGTTTCTTTAGAACTTAAAGTGATTGCAGATGTAGGATTGGTTGGATTTCCAAACGTAGGAAAATCTACATTTTTATCAAGAGTGACCAATGCAAGACCGAAAATTGCCAATTATCACTTTACAACTTTAAATCCAAATCTTGGAGTTGTTGATCTGGCAGATGGAAATGGGTTTGTAATTGCAGACATTCCTGGAATTATTGAAGGTGCATCTGAAGGAGTCGGATTGGGATTTGAATTCCTTCGTCATATTGAACGTACAAAAGTAAATATTCATATTGTGGATGCGGCTTCAGTAGAAGGACGCGATCCAATTGCAGATATTCATGCAATCATGAACGAACTGATTTCTTATAATCCAGAACTTGCAAAACGCCCACAGGTAATTGCTGCCAATAAAATAGATGCTATGACAGAAGAAGATAGAGAAACAGCCATTGGATTATTAAAAGATGAATTTGAAAAAGAAGGTATGGAAGTATTTCCAATTTCTGCAGTAACAGGAGAAGGAGTTCAGGAATTGCTTTGGCATGTAAATGGACTTTTGAAAGAACTGCCTGATGAACCAACGGAATTTGAACAGGAATTCTTCTTTGAAGAACAGGAAGAAGTAGAAGAGCCGATTTTGGTATATTACAATGAAAAAGATGGTGTATTTGATGTGGAAGGACCAAGAATTCAGAGAATGCTTGGATACACTAATATGGAATCAGAAAAAGGATTTAATTTCTTCCAAAAATTCTTAAAAGAAAATGGTATTTTAGATGAATTGGAAAAACTTGGAATTCAGGAAGGAGATACTGTCCGTCTGTATGAATTAGAGTTTGATTATTATAAATAAGTATGAGTGGAGGAACAAAATGACAAGCAAAGAAAGAGCATATTTGAAAGGTCTTGCCATGAATATGGAACCAATTTTCCAGATTGGAAAGTCCTCAGTGACACCCGAAAACATTGAAGCAATTCGTGAAGCAATTGATGCCAGAGAATTGGTTAAAATTCATGTTTTAAAAAACTGTGTGCATGATCCAAAAGACATTGCGCAGCTTTTGGCAGAACGTACCCGTTCACAGGTAGTTCAGGTCATTGGCAAAAAAATTGTATTATATAAAGAGTCAAAAGATCATAAAAAGATTTATCTTCCGGGTCAGAAACAGCCAAAAAAATAGGAGTGTCATTTATGGAACGCAAAAAGATAGGAATTATGGGAGGAACATTTAATCCTATTCATTATGGACATTTGATGCTGGCAGAAAATGCTTATGAGCAATTTGAACTGGATCAAGTATTGATTATGCCGGCAAAAAATCCATATTATAAGAAAATTTCCAGTAATATTACAGAACAAAATAGAGTTGAAATGATTCGACTGGCAATTCAAGATAATCCTCATTTTTGTTTTTCAGATATAGAATTGAAACGGGAAGGAAACACTTATACTGTAGATACGCTAACAGAATTAGCAAAGGAACACCCAGATGTCGATTACTATTTTATTCTGGGCGCAGATTCCTTATATCATATTGAGAGCTGGAAAGATACAGAAAAAATCTTTTCTCTGGCTAAAATTGTGGCAGCTTCCCGTGCGGACACCTATAGTGCGATTGATTCTCAGATTGAATATTTAAATGACAAATACGGCGCTGAAGTTCTTAGATTAAATAGTCCAAATTTGGAAATTTCATCCAGTTATTTAAGACGGCAGCTAAAAGCTGGAAAAAGTTGTCGTTATCTGCTTCCAGATTCTGTTTTGTCGTATATGAAGGAGCATAAACTATATGAAGAAAGAGAAGATTAAAGAGCATTTAAAGAAGGCGTTAAAACCAGGTCGCTATGAGCATACACTGGGAGTTGAATATACAGCTGCCTGCCTGGCAATGCGATATGGCTGTAATATGGAACAAGCGGATTTAGCAGGACTGTTGCATGACTGTGCAAAATGTATTTCAAATAAAGACAAGCTTTCCATGTGTAAAGAAAAGGGTATTAAATATACAAAGATAGAAAAAGATAATCCAGAGCTTCTTCATGCGAAATTAGGAGCAGTAGTGGCAAATGAGATTTATGGAATTAATGATGAAGAAATATTATCTGCAATTCGCTGCCATACGACTGGAAAGCCGGAAATGACTCTGTTAGAAAAGATTATTTTTGTTGCGGATTATATAGAACCGAATAGAAACAAAGCTCCAGAACTTGAGAAAATACGTCAGCTGGCGTTTGAGAATATTGATCAATGTTTGATATATATTCTAAAACAAACGTTGGATTATCTTAATGGGAAAACAGCCAGTTGTGATCCAATGACTTTAGAAACTTATCACTATTACACAAAACAAGAGGTGCAATAATGGAAGAATCAAGAAAAATGGCGAAAATCGCTTATGATGCGTTAGATGAAAAGAAGGCAGAAGATATTAAAGTAATTGATATTACAGGAGTAACTGTGATGGCAGATTATTTTATCATTGCCCATGGTAACAGCGACAGTCAGGTACGCGCATTGGTAGATAATGTGCAGGAAAAATTATTTAAAGCTGGATATGAGATGAAACAGTTGGAAGGATACCGGCAGGGTTCTTGGATACTAATGGATTTTAACGATATCATCATTCACATTTTTGATAAAGAAAACCGTCTATTCTATGATTTGGAAAGAATCTGGAAAGATGGAAAAGAAATTGATTTTACAGAATAATAATATAATTTTATTTATGAAAATAGCCTGCAAAGTAAAACGCTTTGCAGGCTTGTTTTTATGGTACAGATATTATTAATGTTTATTGAAAAAACGGAACACTCCGATGACTTTTCCTAAAATAAGTGCTTCACTTACAATAATTGGTTCCATATAATCATTCTCTGGCTGCAAACGATAATAGCCATCTTCTTTATAAAATGTCTTTACAGTCGCTCCATCGTCTACAAGAGCAACTACAATTTCGCCGTTCAATGCAGTGTTGCATGATTCTACAAGAACATAATCGCCATTAAAAATTCCGGCATTAACCATACTATCTCCTTGAACGGTTAACATAAATGTCTCGCTGTTAGGCATAAATTCGGTTGGGATGGTAAAATAGCTTTCGATATGCTCCTGTGCCAATAGCGGCTGTCCTGCAGCAACTTTCCCAACAATTGGGATATGAGATACTTCACGTCGTGTCAAATTAAAATTATCATCAATAATTTCAATTGCGCGAGGTTTTGTTGGATCTCTGCGTATGTAGCCGTTCTTTTCTAATGTTTCCAGATGAGAGTGTACAGAAGAAGTGGATTTTAAATGTACCGCTTTACATATCTCACGAACGGCTGGTGGATATCCTTTTTCTAAGATCTGACTTTTAATATATTCTAAAATCTCGGATTGTTTTTCACTAATTTTTCCATTTGCCATGTGCACATGACCTCCTCTTATTCGTTGTCTTTAGTATATCACAGTGAAAAAAACAAAACAAGCAATTCCGAATATTTGTTCCGAACAGACTTTCGATTATTATTGACAAAAGAACAACTGTTCGATATAATACAAACATAGAAAACAAATGTTCGATTTTTGAGGAGGAAATAATATGAAGAAGAATTTAATTACAATTTGTGCTGCAATATTAATGGTGAGTGTTTTAGCAATTGGTCTTGTTGTATTTCTTCGTTCGGATGTCAGTGCTAATAATGAGGCAGTGATCAAGTATATAACTATTAAAGTAGAGAAGGGAGATACTATTTGGAAAATTGCTGAAGAATATTATGAAGAACCTTGTGGAGATATTCGAGAGTATGTATATGAGATTAAAGAGTGTAATAATTTAGAAAATTATAATATTAATGAAGGACACTATTTGTGCATTCCTGTTTATACCAGTGATTATTAGTGAAATGATGATTGCCAAATAATAAAAAGCTCAATATTAACAAATGATGAAAATATTGAGCTCTTCTATTATATTGGTATGATCGTTATTTTGATGTTGGATATTTGCTGGTCGTTTTAACGATAGAATCGTAAACAGCTTTTCCTATTTTATCGGAATTTTCGTTGATCCATGTTGCTTCTGATTTTTTTGTGATGAATCCTACTTCAATAAGAGAAGAAGCAGTGGTACTTTTTCTTAACACTGATAAATTATTTCGAAGCACCAGACGATCGGATCTGCCAGTGAAGTTTGTAACTGCTAAGACCTTATCCAAATTAATAGAAGCTAAACGATAGGAGGTCAAGGAAGAACTAGGTGCCTGATAATATCCACTGGTTGTATTATACAATACGCTTGTTCCACCTGCAGAAGAAGAATCAGCGGCATCAATATGTACACTGACGAACATATCGGCATCTACACTATTTGATAAATCAGAGCGGTAGGTAAGGCTAGGATACCAGTCGGTCAGGCGAGTATAATATACTTTATAATTTTTATTTTTATCAAAATATGTTTTTGCATTTTTTACAATTTTTAATGTTAAGTTTTTTTCATAATATCCATTACCTACCGCACCGGAATCGCTTCCGCCGTGTCCCGCATCCAGACAAACGATATTTTTAAACATTTTAGAAGGAACACTCCATCGAACGTAGATATAGTTATCTTGTTCGATAACGCTGAAACCGCGAATGGAAGATGTCTTAATGCAAAGATAGGTACGGTTTTTTGCTTCATGGTAACCAGTAGTGATGGAAGAGGGGGAAGTTTTTACTGTCCTGTTTGCGGTCTTGCTGACAAAACTATTATAATTTCCACCATTTAAATAAATATATAATTTTTTATTGCGATAATCATCATATGCAGTGGCAGTCCCATATGCAACAGTGCTTGGACGTTTAAAGCGGACGCAATAACTGCTGCTGCTAGCGGTTAGCTTTGTAACAGGTGTTAAAAGACTTCGGGATTCCGTGTCTTTATTTGTGATATTTGCAGTAAGGTTGTCAACATCCCATGCGTAAGCAAACCCTAATTGAGTTGCAACGAATGCGCCAGGGACCATAATATAGGTAGAATTCTTTTCGTGACTATATATCTTGTGTGGAGCAGTATCCGCTGTGCATGCAATACCATTTAACGTTGCCGTCGTACTGCCAATTTTCATTACAAGAGTGTTATCATCATGTTCAAAAACAATTTCTCCGGTTGAAGAAGTATATTTATATGTAGTATCCAAGTCTTTCGCTTCGCCAAAAGAATATTTTGCACTTACCATGGTGGCATTATCTTTATAAAACCCATATATTGGTGTTGATAACACAGTTCCATTTACGGCTGTGTAACGTTTTTTATAAGTATAACATTTATTGTTATAATTAATGGTCTGGTAAGAAGTTGTAGATGGAATTCTAAGTTTTGCAGTACGATCACTTGATGTGTATTTATAATATAAACCTAATTTTTCAGCTGTGAATTTACCTGGAACCATAACATAGCTGCATTTATCATTGTAATTATAGACGAGTCTTGGGTAAGCAGGCGCTGTGTAGGTCTTATTATTGTAGATGACTTTTTTGCTGTTTAATGTGTAGACCAGGGTATTGCTTCCGCGTTTTAAAGTTACTTTTTTCGTAGAACTATTATATGTATAATCAATGTCAAAAGCATCTGTTTTACCTAATATTTCTTTGGCAGAAATCATAGAAGTATTTCCGGAAAAATATCCATCCATAGGAGAATCGATTTTTATATTTCCAAGTTTTGCATATACTCGTTTCAATGTGGAAGTTTTACCATTGATTTTAAGTTTTTGATATCCAGAATCAACTGATGTTGCAGTAGTTGCGTTTTTGGTAGAATAGCCAATAGATTCTGTAATTTCAATAGGCGTAGTAGTTTCGGTAGTATCTGTACTTTCTTCTGTATTTTCTATAGAAATAGAATAGGGAAGAGCATCCTTTGTTTCTGTTGAAGTATTTGTCTCCGTTTCAGCTGCAATGGGTGCTATATTCATTGAAATAACAGAAGCTCCCAGTATTATGCAAAATAAATTTTTTTTGATTCTCTTCATGTATATCATCCTTTCTATTGTGAGTTAGCATTATATGTCAAAAATATTAAATATCTATTACATCTTATCATTTTTATATATTAAATTCAATGTTAATTCTTACCTATTCATGACCGGAAACCGTATGTTTTATCGAAAAAAATAGTTATTTGATGTTTTGAAGTAGAAAAATTGCATAAATTCTCAATTTATACAGAAAATGATTAGCTTTTTCTAACAAAATATGATATTCTAAGTATCAGAATATTTTTCACCAGAAAGGAATGTTAGTTATGAGTTATCAGGTTGCGGTAATCAAAGGCGACGGAATTGGACCTGAAATTGTGACAGAAGCGATGAAAGTGATCGACAAAGCAGTTGCGAAAAAAGGAATCACTTTTGAATATACGCAGGTTTTGATGGGAGGAGCTTCTATTGATGCATACGGAAAACCTTTAACAAACGAAACTTTAGAAATTTGTAAGAACAGTGATGCTGTATTAATGGGTTCTATTGGAGGAAATACAACAACTTCTCCCTGGTATCAATTACCAGCAAACTTAAGACCGGAAGCAGGACTTTTAGCATTAAGAAAAGGACTGAATTTATTTGCCAATATGCGTCCTGCATATTTATATGAAGAATTAAAGGATGCGTGTCCATTAAAAGAAAGTATTATTGAAGATGGTTTCGATATGGTAATTATGAGAGAATTAACAGGCGGTCTATACTTCGGTGAAAGAAAGACCGTAGAAGAAAATGGTGTTTTGAAAGCTTATGATTCTCTTACATACGATGAAAATGAAATCAGAAGAATTGCAATTAAAGCATTTGATATTGCAATGAAAAGAAATAAAAAAGTAATCAGTGTTGATAAGGCAAATGTATTGGATTCATCCAGACTTTGGAGAAAAGTAGTGGAAGAAGTTGCTAAGGATTATCCAGAAGTAACACTGGAACATATGTTAGTAGATAATTGTGCTATGCAGTTGGTAAATAATCCACGTCAGTTTGATGTGATTTTAACAGAAAATATGTTTGGAGATATTTTATCTGATGAAGCCAGCATGGTAACTGGTTCCATTGGAATGTTATCATCTGCAAGTATGGCAGAAGGAAAATTTGGTTTGTATGAACCAAGTCACGGTTCTGCCCCAGATATTGCAGGCCAGAATATTGCCAATCCAATTGCAACAATTCTCTCTGCAGCGATGATGCTTCGTTATTCTTTTGATTTAGATGAAGAAGCAGATGCAATTGAAGAAGCCGTAAAACAGGTATTAGCAGAAGGATATCGTACAATTGATATTATGTCCGAAGGATGTAAACAGGTAGGAACTGTTGAAATGGGAGATTTAATTGCAGCACATCTGTAATTTGGATGAATAGAGTGAAGCCTTTGCAGCTTTGCAAAGACGTTTTGAATTATTATAGAAGAAATATGAAGGAGGAATTGAAAAATGAAGAGTGACGCAGTAAGATGTGGCATGCAGGCTTCCCCTGCAAGATCTTTATTTAATGCATTAGGTCATACAGAGGAAGAAATGAAAAGACCAATGGTCGGTATTGTTAGTTCTTATAATGAAATTGTACCTGGTCATATGAATTTGGATAAAATTACAGAAGCAGTGAAATTAGGAGTAGCAATGGCTGGTGGAACACCAGTAGTATTCCCTGCAATTGCAGTATGTGATGGGATTGCAATGGGACATATCGGAATGAAATATTCTCTGGTTACCAGAGATTTAATTGCAGATTCAACAGAAGCTATGGCATTAGCTCATCAGTTTGATGCTCTTGTTATGATTCCGAACTGTGACAAGAATGTTCCTGGATTGTTAATGGCGGCTGCAAGAGTGAATGTTCCAACTATCTTTGTCAGTGGAGGTCCTATGCTTCCAGGACATGTAAAAGGAAAAAGAACAAGTTTATCTTCCATGTTTGAAGCAGTTGGTTCTTACGCTGCTGGAACAATGACAGAAGAAGATGTATTAGAATTTGAACATAAAGCATGTCCAACTTGTGGCTCATGTTCAGGAATGTATACAGCAAACTCTATGAATTGTTTAACAGAAGCTCTCGGTATGGGCTTAAGCGGAAATGGAACCATTCCAGCTGTATATTCTGAAAGAATTAAATTAGCCAAAATGGCTGGCATGCAGGTAATGGAATTAGTACGAAAGAATATCAGACCGAGAGATATTATGACAGAAAAAGCTTTCCAGAACGCTTTGACTGTAGATATGGCATTGGGCTGTTCTACAAATAGTATGCTTCATCTTCCAGCAATTGCTCATGAAGCAGGTGTGGAATTAAATGTAGAAATTGCTAATGGAATTAGTGCAAAAACACCAAATCTTTGTCATCTTGCACCAGCAGGACATACCTACATGGATGAATTAAATGAAGCTGGTGGTGTTTATGCGGTTATGAATGAACTGTCTAAGAAAGATTTATTAAACTTAGACTGTATGACATGTACAACAAAAACAGTAGGTGAAAATATCAAAGGATGCATAAATAAAAACCCTGAAGTCATCCGTCCAATAGAAAATCCTTATAGTGAAGTTGGTGGAATTGCCGTTTTAAAAGGTAATTTAGCACCGGACTCTTGTGTAGTAAAACGTTCTGCAGTCGTTCCTGAAATGCTTCAGCATGAAGGACCAGCACGTGTATTCGATTGTGAAGAAGATGCTATTGCAGCAATCAAAAGCGGAAAAATTGTTGCAGGCGATGTTGTTGTTATTCGTTATGAAGGACCAAAAGGTGGTCCAGGCATGCGAGAAATGTTAAATCCTACTTCTGCAATTGCAGGTATGGGATTAGGTTCTTCTGTAGCATTAATCACAGATGGACGTTTCAGCGGTGCCAGCCGTGGAGCTTCTATTGGTCATGTATGTCCAGAAGCAGCTGTAGGTGGTCCGATTGCATTGGTAGAAGAAGGAGATATTATTCAGATTGATATCGATGCATGTACATTGAATGTAAAAGTATCAGATGAAGAAATGGCAGAAAGAAAGGCAAAATGGCAGCCTAAAGAACCAAGTGTAAAAACAGGATATCTTGCCCGTTATGCATCACTGGTTACAGATAGCTGTAAAGGTGCTGTATTAAGTGTAAAAGAATAATAAGAGAGGGTAAAACAAATGAAGCAGCTAACAGGTTCTCAAATTGTAATTGAGTGTTTGAAAGAACAGGGTGTTGATACAGTATTTGGTTATCCTGGCGGAGCAATTTTAAATATTTATGATGAATTATATAAACAGAAAGACAGAATTACTCATATTCTGACTTCGCATGAACAGGGGGCATCTCATGCAGCAGATGGATATGCACGTGCAACTGGAAAAGTTGGTGTGTGTATGGCTACTTCTGGTCCTGGTGCGACAAATATTGTAACAGGAATTGCTACCGCGTATATGGATTCTATTCCAATCGTAGCAATTACCTGTAATGTAGGGGTAAGCCTTTTAGGAAAAGACAGTTTCCAGGAAATTGATATTACTGGAATTACAGTTCCGATTACAAAGTATAGTTACATTGTAAAAGATGTGAAAGATTTAGCAGATACCATTCGGAATGCATTTCGTATTGCAAAATCAGGAAGACCGGGTCCAGTATTAATTGATATTCCAAAAGATGTAACAGCCGCAGTGACTGGTTATAAACCAATATCAGTAGCATCTGTAAAAAGAGATACGGTAAATCTTCAGGAAAAAGAAATTTATCGTGCAATCGATATGATTAAAGAAGCAAAGAAACCATATATTATGGTTGGTGGTGGTGCAACTTTATCAAATGCAAGTATAGAGTTAAGAAAATTTGCTCAAAAAGTACATGCGCCAGTTTGTGACACCTTGATGGGAAAAGGAGCATTTGATGGTACAGATCCTTTATATACTGGAATGATTGGGATGCATGGAACGAAAACATCCAATCTAGGAGTAACAGAATGTGATCTATTAATTGCCATTGGTGCCAGATTTAGTGACAGGGTATTAGGAAATCCAAATCGATTTGCTAATAATGCAAAGATTTTGCAGATTGATATCGATCCAGCAGAAATTAATAAAAATATTATTGTAGATTCCTGTATTATTGGAGATATTAAAGCAGTTCTTACCATGTTGAACCGCCGTTTAGTGGAACAAGATCATACCGAATGGGTAGAACATATCCAGGATCTGAAGGAAACATATCCTCTTACATATAAAACAGATCGATTATCTGGTCCTCAGATAGTAGAAAAAATTTATGAAAAGACCCAAGGGGATGCGATCATCGTTACAGAAGTTGGACAGCACCAGATGTGGGCAGCACAGTTCTATTCCTATCATGAACCAAGAAAATTTTTGACCTCAGGTGGTTTAGGAACTATGGGATATGGTCTCGGTGCATCTTTAGGTGCAAAAATGGGACAAAAAGATCAATTGGTAATTAATATTGCCGGCGATGGATGTTTCCGAATGAATATTAATGAATTAGCCACAGCAGCACGGTATCAGATTCCAGTTATTCAGGTTGTAATTAACAACCAGGTACTGGGTATGGTACGTCAGTGGCAGAACTTGTTCTATGAAGAACGTTATTCCTATACAACATTAAATGATGGCGTAGATTTTATTAAAGTTGCCGAAGGATTTGGTGTAGCAGGAAGAAAGGTAACAACCATTGAAGAATTTGAAGCGGCTTTTGATGAAGCGATTGCTTTAAAGAAACCATTTGTCATTGATTGTCATATTGACAGCGATGAAAAAGTTTGGCCAATGGTCTCTCCTGGAGGTGCAATTTCTGAAGCATTTACAGAAGAAGACTTAGCAAATAAATAATAAAAAAGATGTGGAGGCATTAAAAAAATGGGAAGAGTCTATAATTTTTCAGCAGGTCCTGCGGTTTTACCAGAGGAAGTGCTAAAAGAAGCAGCAGCAGAAATGTTGGATTACAGAGGATGTGGAATGTCTGTTATGGAAATGAGTCATCGTTCTAAAATGTTCCAGGACATTATCGATGAAGCAGAAGCAGATCTTCGTGATCTTATGAACATTCCTGCCAATTATAAGGTATTATTTTTACAAGGTGGAGCTTCCCAACAATTTTCTGCAATTCCAATGAATTTAATGAAAAATGGAGTTGCTGATTATATTATTACAGGACAATGGGCAAAAAAAGCCTATCAGGAAGCAAAAAAATATGGAAAAGTAAATGCAATTGCTTCTTCAGAAGACAAAACATTTTCATATATTCCTGACTGTTCTGATTTAAATGTATCTGAAGATGCAGACTATGTATATGTATGTTATAATAACACAATTTATGGAACAAAATATCCAGAAGTTCCAAATACAAAAGGCAAGATCTTAGTAGCGGATATGTCTTCTTGTATTTTATCAGAACCAGTTAATGTAGAAGATTTCGGTGTTATCTATTTTGGAGTTCAGAAAAATGTAGGACCTGCGGGGGTAGTGGTATGCATTATTCGTGAAGACTTAATTCGTGATGATGTAATGGAATTTACACCAAACATGTTAAAATGGAAAACACAGGCAGATGCTGGCTCTATGTTTAATACACCACCATGTTATGCTATTTATATTTGTGGAAAAGTATTTAAATGGTTAAAGGCAAAAGGCGGTCTGGAAGAAATGAAAAAAATCAATGAAAAGAAAGCCGCAATTTTGTATGAGTTCTTAGATAACAGCAACATGTTTAAAGGCACTGTAGAAAAAGGATCCCGTTCTTTGATGAATGTGCCATTTGTAACTGGTGATAAAGATTTAGATGCAAAATTTATTGCAGAATCTAAAGCAGCTGGATTCGAAAATTTAAAAGGACACAGAACTGTTGGCGGTATGCGTGCAAGTATCTACAATGCAATGCCAATAGAAGGTGTTGAAAAATTAGTAGAATTTATGAAAGCGTTCGAAGAAGCGAACACAAAATAGTGGAGGAATAAACGTAAAATGTATAATGTAAAATGTTTAAACCCAATTGCCCAGATCGGACTGGATAATTTTACGGATGAGTTTCAGATGACAGAAGAAATCAATGATGCGGAAGCAGTTTTAGTTCGAAGTGCTTCTATGCATGAGATTGAAGCACCTGAAAATTTATTAGCAGTAGCAAGAGCTGGTGCAGGTGTAAATAATATACCTTTAGATGATTATGCACAAAAAGGGGTTGTTGTATTTAACACTCCTGGTGCCAATGCAAATGGTGTAAAAGAGCTGGTGGTTGCTGGTTTATTGTTAGCATCCCGTGATATTATTGGAGGTGTTAACTGGACAAAAGCAAATGCAGATGATGAAAACCTTGCAAAAACAGTAGAAAAACAGAAGAAACAGTATGCAGGCAACGAATTAAAAGGAAAAACCTTAGGTGTTATTGGTCTTGGTGCAATTGGAGTATTAGTAGCCAACATGGGATTCCGTTTAGGTATGAAAGTATATGGTTATGATCCATATTTGTCTGTAAAATCTGCATGGCAGTTATCTTCTCATGTTACTATGATTCAGAATATAGAAGAAATTTATCAGAATTGCGATTATATTACTCTTCATCTTCCTTTATTAGATTCTACAAAAGGATTGATAAATAAAGACAGCATTGCAATGATGAAAGATGGCATTCGTATTCTTAACTTCGCCCGTGGTGGACTTGTGGACAATGATTCTCTTATTGAAGCATTAGAAAGCGGAAAAGTTTCAAAATATGTAACAGATTTCCCGGATTCAACAATTGCAACAGCACCAAATACAATTGCAATTCCTCATTTGGGAGCATCTACAGAAGAATCTGAAGATAACTGTGCAGTTATGGCAGTCGAACAGGTTGTAGATTATATTAAAAATGGTAATATTACAAACTCTGTAAACTATCCAAACTGTGATATGGGTGTATGTCAGAGTGCAGCAAGAATGACTATTTGTCATAAAAATAGAGCAAACATGTTAGGACATTTTACAACATTGATTGCAGCAGCAGGAATGAATATTGATAACTTAACAAATAAATCAAAAGGTCAGTACGCATATACAATCCTGGATTTAGAATCAGAACCCGCACCTGAACTTGTTGAAACAATGAAAAAAGTTCGTGATGTATTAAAAGTCAGAGTTCTTTGATATATTGGAGGATAAAAAGATGGATAAAAAATTGAAAGTTGGTATTCTTGGAGCAACTGGAATGGTTGGTCAGAGATTTATCTCATTATTGGAAAATCATCCTTGGTATGAAGTTGTTGCAGTTGCAGCAAGCCCAAGATCAGCAGGAAAAACATATGAAGAAGCAGTTGGAGGACGTTGGAAAATGGATACACCAATGCCAGAAGCTGTAAAAACTTTAATTGTTATGAATGTAAATGATGTAGAAGCGGTTGCATCAGAAGTAGATTTCGTCTTTAGTGCAGTTGATATGACAAAAGAAGAAATCAGAGCAATCGAAGATGCTTATGCTAAATCAGAAACACCAGTTGTTTCAAACAACAGTGCACATAGATGGACGCCAGATGTTCCTATGATGGTTCCAGAAATCAATCCAGAACATGCAGAAGTCATTGAAGCACAGAAAAAACGTTTGGGCACAACTCGTGGTTTCGTTGCAGTAAAACCAAACTGTTCTATTCAGAGTTATGCGCCAGTATTGACAGCATGGAAAGAATTTGAACCTGTAGAAGTTGTTGCTACTACATATCAGGCAATTTCTGGTGCTGGTAAAACATTTAAAGAATGGCCGGAAATGATTGAAAACATTATTCCATATATTGGTGGGGAAGAAGAAAAGAGTGAACAGGAACCATTAAGATTATGGGGAAAAGTTGAAGATGGTAAAATTGTAAAAGCAACTTCTCCAGTCATTACAACACAGTGTATCCGTGTACCAGTATTAAATGGACACACAGCTGCAGTATTTGTAAAATTTAATAAAAAACCAACAAAAGAAGAATTGATTGATCGTTTAGTAAAATTTAGCGGTGTACCTCAGGAATTAGAACTTCCAAGTGCTCCAAAACAGTTTATTCAGTATTTAGAAGAAGATAACCGTCCACAGGTAAAAGCGGATGTAAATTATGAAAACGGTATGGGAATATCTGTCGGAAGACTTCGCGAAGATACCGTATATGATTACAAGTTTGTAGGATTATCTCATAATACTGTTCGTGGAGCAGCAGGTGGTGCTGTTCTTTGTGCAGAATTATTGACTGCAAAAGGATATATCCAGGCAAAATAATAAATGATACTTACAAAAAGCTATGAGGAAGATTCCTTGTAGCTTTTTGTGATAATTTAGGAGAATAAAAATGAAAATTACAGATAAAGTTATTGAAAAAGCCATCGAAAATTTAACTGCTTTTGGTTCAGATTTGTTCTGGGCATTAATTATTTTGATCGTTGGTATGAAACTTGCAAACTATCTTTCTAAGTTAGCGAAAAAATTCATCCAAAAATCCAGTATTGATGAAAGCGTAGGAAGTTTCTTATTTTCTATTGTAAGAATTGGTTCCAAAGTACTGGTCATTTTCATGGCAGCAACACAATTAGGAATTGCAGGTTCTCAGTTTACAGCTCTTCTTGCTTCCGCTGGTGTTGCTATTGGTCTGGCATTGCAGGGAAGTTTGTCCAATATTGCAGGTGGATGTTTAATTTTATTATTAAAACCATTTCAAGTAGGTGACTACGTCAAGGAAGATTCTCATGGGAATGAAGGAACCGTTGCAGCCATTGACTTATTCTATACAAGAATTCAGACGATAGATAATAAAGTGGTAGTAGTTCCAAATGGTGTTATTACTAATGCAAGCTTGACTAACGTAACCAGACAAGAAGAGCGGTTATTGGATATTCGTGTGGGAATTGGATATGATTCAGATATCACTCTTGCTAAGAAAATTATAGCAGAAATTGCAACCTCTCATACTGATACGGTAAAAGAGGATAGCATTCAGGTGTTTGTTGATAATTTGGCAGATAGCTGTGTATCTATGGGACTGCGTGTATGGGTTCCAACAGATCTTTATAATCCAGTGAGATGGGATATTTTAGAGAAAATAAAATTAGAATTTGACAGAAATGGAATCAGTATTCCATATAATCAGATGGATGTTCATATCATTCGTGAAAATGAAAAATAATATATAAAGAAATAAAAAAGCACTCAAATGAATGTTAAAAAACAAATGGTTTGAGTGCATTTTATTTATTTCTTTTTAAATAGGGAGCTACGATATCGATATAAAATCATAATAATAACGCCAATGATAATAATAGTGAATGCAATTGCTACAAGAATTGTTCCATATACATCGGTGATCCCACCAGTATAGGTTGCCTGAATAATGGCACCATTTATCTTTGCTTTATAAGCGCCTTTAAACTCTGTTAAATCTGTAGAATCTGAAACAGAAGATTTTTCTAATGCATTCAGCCTTTTTATTTCTGTAGCCTTTGAGTCGGAATGGAATTTTATATCTTCCATCGATTCTTCACTATTGGAAATAAAATAATAAATACCGGAAGGATAATCAATCCAGGAGATATGTGATAAATCAATGGAATCCTTGATTAGGGTTGATTGGTTTTTGCTCCACAAACTTTTTTCTGAAGAAATGGAAACCGTATTTTTCGTCTGGAATACCTGATCAAATGCAGAAGTAATATGAGTGGCAGTTCCATCGGTTATCAGTAGTAAAGTCTGATCTTTATCCTTTGTTGCCGTGGAAAATCCACTATTTAAGAAATAGTCAGTTAAGGCCGATTCTTCGTCTTTGGATATGAAACCCTGATAATGAAGGGTCAATTCACGTTTCAAAAGACTCGTTGAGTGATAGATGGTCGTCATTTGATAAGATTCAAATACGGGAATGTGTGTCTCATCAAAAGCAATTTCCATTTGATTTGCGTTTCCGGTCTGGATTAAATAATATCCATCTTCTGTCTTTTCCTCAAAATCAGGAAGTGAAGAATCAGAAGCAGGTTTATAATAGAATTTATAATTTACTTTTGTATCTTCACCAGAGGAAAAGTTCGTAAGAGAATAGGCCTCTTTATAATGATTGACAAAGGAAAGAGGTTTGCTCTCGTCCATGGATACGGTACGCTTTAATGTTCCGCTTGTTTTTAATATTAATTCTGTTTTTTCCTTTAAATCAGTAATCTGACTGCCTTGAAAAGAAATAGAACATTCCTTTCCGTTTTTTATAGAATTCCAATCAATTTCATAGGAAGAATCTAAGGAATCAGTTAAATATTGTTTGATGGATTTGGAATTTTTATCTAAACTCTCTTTTGGTATTTGAAACACAATAGTTCTTTTGAAATTACCGTCTTCGTTTTTTTCTGTATAGAATTGAATGTTATTTAATGGAAGATACTCCATAGTATCAATACTGATTGTATCATCCATAACATGAGACTTACCATTAAAAACAAAAAAAGTATCATTTACTGACCAGATATTTTCTACTTCTGATTCTGTCATAAGTTCTTCATTGACCAGGCTTTCAGAAAACCATGCCATTAAATCCTTGCTAGTGAAGTTTTCTTTATATAAAAGGCCATTGGCAAAAGGAGAGCTGCTATATTGATAACTTATTTCAGGAGCAAAATTCAGACATTCCGATATCTTTTTTTTGTAATCATGAAGAGATGAAAAGGTAATAACAAACTTATATTGAAATTGTTCTTCGTCTGATTGGTCTTCGTATGTCATTGTATCCGGACAATTTTCTTTAATGATGGAATTTAAAGAGTTTAAATTCTTGTTCAAAGCCTTGACATCATTTTTTGTCATAGTACAAAGCATGATCCGGCTTCCTTTAAATTTCTCATTCACAGATAAATTGGTATCTATTTTAATGCCACAGGCTGTCAGCAGCAGAAGAACGGCCGCTGACATACATAGCAATAATTTTTTTTTCATAATCTTCCTCAATTATTGATCAATTTCCTTTAAGAAATTTTCATTAATTTCAATGACTTGTTTCATGGCTTCCATTCCAGGAGCTCCAATGGTATTACGTTTACTTACACAGGTCTCTAGGCTGATTGCTTCATAGATATCATCTTCGAATACCGGACTGATTGCCTGAAATTCTTCTAAAGACATATCATCTAATGCAATGTTTTTATCAATACAGTATAATACTAGCTGACCTACAATTCCATGTGCATCGCGGAAAGGAACACCATGGTTTACTAAATAGTCAGCAGCATCCGTTGCATTGGTAAAACCGCCTTTTGCACTTGCTTCCATACGATCCTTTTTAAAGGTCATAGTAGAGATCATACCAGTGAATAATGCAAGACATCCTTTTACAGTATCAATTGCATCAAAAGTTAATTCCTTATCTTCTTGCATATCTTTATTATAAGCTAAAGGAATCCCTTTCATTGCAACTAAAATGTTATTAAGTGCAGCATACACACGTGCAGTTTTTCCTCTGACTAATTCTGCGATATCAGGATTTTTTTTCTGTGGCATAATACTGCTTCCTGTGCTGTAAGCATCATCAATTTCAACAAATTGATATTCATTAGAATTCCAAATGATGATTTCCTCAGAAAAACGGCTTAAATGCATCATAATGGTTGATAATGCAGATAACAATTCAATAAGATAATCACGGTCAGATACAGAATCCATGCTGTTTAAAGTAGGGCCGTAGAATCCTAAAATTTCTGCAGTCTGAGAACGATTTAAAGGGTAAGTAGTACCAGCTAAAGCACCAGAACCTAAAGGACAGTAGTTCATACGGTCATAAATGTCGCAAAGACGGTCATAGTCACGTTTGAACATTTCCATATAAGCACCTACATGGTGAGCAACAGTTACAGGCTGTGCTTTTTGCAGATGAGTAAATCCTGGCATATAAGTTTTTAAGTTATTTTTCATAATTGTATGGAGTGCTTTTAATAAATTAATGACAAGGCATTGAATTTCTTCAATTTCATCTCTTGTGTATAATTTCATATCTAAAGCGACCTGGTCATTTCGGCTTCTTCCTGTATGAAGCTTTTTACCTGCTTCACCAACACGTTCGGTCAATACAGCTTCTACAAAGCTGTGAATATCTTCATATTCATCTGTAATTTCCAATGTGCCAGCTTCTACGTCATCTAAAATAGATTGAAGTCCTTTTAAAATACTGTCTTTTTCTTCCATTGTAAGAATTCCAGAATCAGCGAGCATAGTTACATGAGCCATGCTTCCCTGAATGTCCTGTTTATAAAATTTTTGATCAAATGTAATAGAAGCATTAAAATTGTATACTAATTTATCGGTTTCTTTTGTGAAGCGGCCGCCCCATAATTGTGCCATAATGTATTCCTCTTTTCTGTAATTTATATATTTCATGCCAAATGGCATAATTAATATATAGTTTACTATAAAATCAAAAGAAAGTCAAAATTCTAATGTGAGGAAGGATAAGGTTTTATCATAAATGAAAATATGATATTATCATCTTAATAAAAAATTATAGTAGTAAAGTAGGTGCATGACTTGGAATTATATGAACGTACCCAGCGATTACTGGGAGAAGAAGCAGTTGAGAAATTAAAAAAGAGTAAAGTAGCAGTGTTCGGAGCAGGCGGCGTAGGTGGATTTGCAATTGAAGCACTTGCAAGAGCTGGTATTGGCTATCTGGCATTGTTTGATCATGATACCATTAGCCAAAGTAATCTAAACCGCCAGATCATTGCCCTTCAAAGTACAATTGGACAATCTAAGGTACAGATGTTTAAAAAAAGAATCAAAGACATTAATCCTGATTGCCAGGTAGAAGCCAATGAGGTATTCTTTCTTCCTGATACAGCCAGCGATTTTGATTTTTGTCAATATGATTATATTGTAGATGCTATTGATACGGTTAGTGGGAAAATTGCATTGATCTGCAAAGCGGCAGAAGAAAAAGTACCGGTGATTTCCTGTATGGGAGCGGGAAATAAACTAGATGCAACAGCTTTTGAAGTTACGGATATTTATAAAACCAGCGTATGCCCATTGGCGAAAGTTATGAGAAAAGAATTAAAAGCAAGAGGAATTAGAAAATGTAAAGTGGTATATTCAAAAGAAACTCCTCAAAAGCACAGAGAACCTGGAAGTGTATCATTTGTTCCTTCTGTTGCAGGATTGATTCTTGCAGGAGAAGTGGTTAAAGATTTGATAAAATAAGAAAATTTTCTATCTATAAAAGGGCAGAAGAAATATGTATAGTTTTTCAGCGGATGTATATACTGATAGTATCGTGGATAAAGAGGTAGCATATGAAGGGATTATATATATTGGAAAAGCATTTTATTCTGTTTTTTGTAGGTGGTTCAGCATATTATCTGCTTGAAATCATTATGAGGGGTTTTTCTCATTATTCGATGTTTATTTGTGGAGGATTGTGTTTTTTAGGATGTGGTCTATTAAATGAATTTGTGAACATAGAAATTGGATTACTTGGACAAATGTTCTTATCTAGTCTGATTATTACCGGGCTGGAACTGATCACAGGACTGATCGTGAATGTATGGTTAGGGGGGAATGTATGGGATTATTCGAATCTTCCTTATAATTTTAAGGGTCAGATTTGTCTTCCATATTCCATTGTCTGGTTTTTCTTATCAGCAGCAGCGATTGTTTTGGATGATTGGATCCGCCATCTGTTATTTGCAGAAGAAATGCCTCATTATAGACTATAAAAGGACGATAGATTATCTATCGTCCTTTTATTTGTCAGATTTTATGGTTTTTAAAATATCAAAATTAGAGAGTCTTTCCTTCTCTTTCCAATTTTTTCATTGCACGTACTTTAGAAGATAAACCAAATAAATTGATAAATCCGCTTGCATCATGGTGATCATATAATTCGCCAGTTGTGAAGCTTGCTAAAGATTCGCTGTATAAAGAATATGGAGAAGTTGTACCTGCTTTGATGATATTTCCTTTGTAAAGTTTGA
The DNA here is from genome assembly GCA_036311565.1 of Lachnospiraceae bacterium. Classification (GTDB taxonomy): domain Bacteria; phylum Bacillota; class Clostridia; order Lachnospirales; family Lachnospiraceae; genus Fimousia. The sequence goes on along the minus strand of JAXJPR010000054.1, from coordinate 142,078 downwards.
ATTTTACTTCACCAGTAACATTTTCTTGTGTTTTTTCAATAAATGCCTGAACTGCTTCACGTAATGGAGTGAACCATTTTCCTTCATAAACAATCTGAGCTAATAAATTACCCATGTCGATTTTTGCTTTGTATGTTTCACGATCTAATACTAACTCTTCCAACTGTTGGTGAGCTTCCATTAAGATTGTTCCACCAGGAGTTTCGTATACACCACGAGATTTCATACCAACAACACGGTTTTCTACGATATCTACAATACCGATACCATGTTTTCCACCTAATGCATTTAATTTACGAATGATGTCAGCAACTTTCATTTTTTCTCCATTAATAGAAACAGGAACACCTTTTTCAAATGTCATCGTTACATATTCAGCTTCATCAGGAGCTTTCTCTGGAGTAACACCTAAAACTAACATATGATCGAAGTTTGGTTCCTGAGCAGGATCTTCTAATTCTAAGCCTTCATGGCTAATGTGCCATAAGTTACGGTCACGACTATAGCTGGAATCTGGAGAAAATGGTAAATCAATTCCATGCTGTTTGCAGTATTCGATTTCATCTTCACGAGACTGCATTGTCCAAACATCTGTCATTCTCCAAGGAGCAATAATTTTTAAATCTGGAGCTAAAGCTTTGATTCCTAATTCAAAACGAATCTGGTCATTTCCTTTACCAGTAGCTCCATGACAGATTGCAGCTGCGCCTTCCTTACGAGCAATTTCTACTAAACGTTTTGCGATAACTGGACGAGCCATAGACGTACCTAATAAATATTTGTTTTCATAGATGGCATTTGCCTGTACGCATGGTACTACATATTCTTCGCAGAACTCGTCTACGATGTCTTCGATATATAATTTGCTTGCGCCAGATAATTTTGCACGTTCATCTAAACCGTCTAATTCTTCGCCCTGCCCACAATCGATACAGCAGCAGATTACTTCATAATCAAAAGTCTCTTTTAACCAAGGGATGATTGCGGTAGTATCTAATCCACCGGAATATGCTAATATAACTTTTTCTTTCATTTCTATATATCCTCCTAAATGATTTTTCTTCTATATAGTGATAGTTCATCCTTATCATCGACTATAAATATACGTCAAATATGAATATTATGCAAGTGTTTTTTTCTATTTTCTGCTATTTTTATGCATAAATATTTGAAATCAATGCATAAATATGTAAAAAGTTTTAACAAATATGAAAAACGGGTTGCATATCTAAGAAAAGGGTTGTATAATTATTTAACGTTAGCTTAGTCTGGGCCATTGCTTGGTTTTTGCAGGCTATAGAGAGATTGATTGAGATAGAGGAGATTATTATGATAAAAGCAGGTATTATTGGCTCCACAGGCTATGCAGGACAGGAATTAGTTCGATTACTGCTGCAGCATGGAGAAGTTGAAGTAAAATGGTATGGATCAAGAAGTTATATTGATAAGAAGTATTATGATGTATTTCGTAATATGTTTCAGATTGTAGATGCAAAATGCATGGATGATAATATGGATGAGTTAGCTTCTCAGGTGGATGTAATTTTCACAGCAACTCCTCAAGGTCTATGTGGAAACTTAGTAAACGAAGAAATTTTATCAAAAGTAAAAATTATTGATTTAAGTGCGGATTTCCGTATTAAAGACTTAGATACATATGAAGCATGGTATGGCATAAAACATGGAAGTCCTCAGTTTATTGAAGAGGCCGTTTACGGATTATGTGAAATTAACCGTGAAGATATTAAAGGAGCAAGATTAATTGCGAATCCAGGATGCTATCCTACTTGTTCTACGCTGTCTATTTATCCTCTGGCAAAAGAAGGACTTATTGATATGAGTACCCTGATCATTGATGCAAAATCTGGTACATCAGGAGCAGGACGTGGTGCAAAAGTAAATAATTTGTATTGTGAAGTAAATGAAAATATCAAGGCATATGGTGTTGCAACACACAGACATACACCAGAAATTGAAGAACAGTTATCATATGCGTCAGGTGAAAAAGTTACACTGAATTTTACACCTCATTTAGTTCCAATGAATAGAGGGATTTTGATTACAGCATATGCATCCTTAACAGAAAAGGTAACTTATGAAGAAATAAAAGCAATTTATGATTCTTATTATAAGGAAGAAACTTTTGTCAGAGTATTGGAAAAAGATGAAACTCCAGAAACCAGATGGGTAGAAGGAAGCAATTACGTAGATGTGAACTTTAAAATCGATCCTAGAACCAATCGTGTCATCATGATGGGGGCTATGGATAATTTAGTAAAAGGAGCTGCAGGACAAGCCGTTCAAAATATGAATCTTTTATTTGGATTCCCAGAAACACAGGGATTGATGCAGGTTCCAATGTTCCCATAGGCATTGAACACTTACCGAATTCGAGTAGAATGCGAAGAATGAGGTTAGTGAGAAAGCCGTTACCCGCACTCAATGAAGGCGAAGCGTGAATGCTTAGTGCGGTGTAACTACAAAATGAAGGAACACTTACCGAATTCGAGTAGAATGCGAAGAATGAGGTTAGTGAGAAAGGAAGGATTTACAGATGAAAATAATTAATGGCGGAGTGACTGCTGCTAGAGGTTTTCGTGCAGCAGGATTAAGAGCAGGTATTAAAGCTGGTAAAACCAATAAAGATATGGCAATGATTGTAAGTGACTGTGATGCAGTATGTGCTGGAACTTTTACAAGAAATAAAGTAAAAGCAGCCCCGGTAAAATGGGATATGCAGGTAGTAGAAGAACAAAAAACAGTAAGAGCTGTAGTAGTAAACAGCGGGGTGGCAAATGCCTGTACTGGTACAAAAGGGATGGCAAATGCAAAAGCAACTGCTCAAAAAGCAGCCAGACATATTGGGGTTGAAGCAGAAAAAGTTTTAGTAGCATCTACTGGAGTCATTGGAGCACAGCTTCCTATGGATGTAATGTTAAATGGTGTTGATTTATTGACAGCAGCCTTAGCAGATACAAAAGAAGCGGCAGAAGAAGCGGCAGAAGCAATTTTAACAACAGATACAGTAAAAAAACAAATTGCGGTTTCTTTTGAACTTGATGGAAAAATTGTTACGATTGGTGGTATGTGTAAAGGTTCTGGTATGATACATCCTAATATGGGAACTATGCTTAGCTTTATTACAACTGATGCAGCAATTACAAAAGAAATGCTTACAAAAGCATTAAAAGCTGATGTTGAAGATACTTATAACATGGTGTCTGTAGATGGTGATACCTCTACCAATGATACAGTCCTGGTGCTGGCTAATGGTATGGCAGGAAATATTGTAATCAAAGAAGAAGGAGAAGCATATGAAGTATTTAAGCAAGCACTTCATATGGTAAATGAACACTTAGCGAAATGCATTGCTGGGGATGGAGAAGGATGTACAAAATTATTTGAAGTACAGGCAAAACATGCAGCAACAAAAGAAGATGCAAAGCTTCTTAGTAAATCCGTGGTAACTTCCTCATTGACGAAGGCAGCAGTGTTTGGAAAAGATGCAAACTGGGGACGTATTCTTTGTGCAATGGGATATTCAGGTGCAGAGTTTGACCCAGAAAAAGTAGATATTATCTTAAAGAGCAGTGCAGGAGAACTAGCTATTGTACAGAATGGTGTTGCAACAGACTATAGTGAAGAAGTTGCAACAGAAATTTTGTCACAGAATCCAGTAATCGCAGTTGTAGATGCGCATGCAGGAGAAGAAGAAGCGACTGCATGGGGATGTGATTTGACGTATGATTATGTGTCAATCAATGCAGATTATCGTTCATAATGAATGTTAAGAATAAGAAAGTTGAGGCATTAAAGATGGAAGATTTTATGAAAGAAGAAATGTTTAAAGCGCAGACTCTGATTGAAGCCCTGCCATTTATCCAGAAATTTAACGGTAAAAAAATCGTAGTAAAATACGGTGGAAGTGCTATGTTGGATGAAAATTTAAAATATAGTGTATTAAAAGATGTGGCCTTATTAAAATTAATTGGATTAAAACCAATTATTGTACATGGAGGCGGAAAAGAAATTAGTAAATGGGTCCGTTTATCTGGAAAAGAACCTGAATTTGTTAATGGACTTCGTGTAACTGACAAAGATACCATGGAAATTGCAGAAATGGTATTATTTAAAGTAAACCAGGGCCTGGTCGGCATGATGGGTAAATTAGGAATCAAAGCAGTAGGATTAAGTGGTAAAGATGCTGAAATGATTCGTGTTGAGAAGAAATTAGCTGGTGGTAAAGATATCGGTTATGTTGGACAGGTTGCAGCAGTGGATACTGAGCTGCTGGAATCTTTGATTGAAGATGATTTTGTACCAGTGATTTCTCCAATTGGTCTGGGCGAAAATAACGAAGGATATAATATCAATGCAGATGATACAGCTTGCGCCATTGCGACAGCAGTTGGAGCAGAAAAGTTAGTATTTTTAACAGATATTGAAGGTGTATTTGTTGATCCAACAGATAAGAGAACATTAATTCCAGAGATGGATCTAGATATGGCACATGAATTTATTGACAAAGGTGTTGTTGGCGGTGGAATGCTTCCGAAGTTAAACAACTGTATTGAAGCAATTGAAAATGGAGTTGCCAGAGTACATATTTTAGATGGACGTGTGGAACATTGTTTACTATTGGAATTCTTTACAGAAAAAGGAATTGGAACTGCAATTTTAAAAGAACCAATTTTCGGAAAGGACGATATTTATGAAAAAATATATCGATAAAGCAGAAGAATATATTTTAAAAACCTATAATCGTTATCAGATTGTATTGGAAAAAGGAGAAGGCGTATACCTGTATGACATGAGCGGCAAAAAATATTTGGATTTTGCTGCCGGAATTGCAGTTTTTGCCCTTGGATATGGAAATAAAGATTATAGTAATGCTTTAAAAGAACAGATTGATAAAATTATACATACTTCAAATTTATATTATAATAAGCCAGCCATTGAAGCGGCTGAAAAAATTGTAAAAAGTACTGGGCTGAAAAAAGTATTCTTTACAAATAGTGGTACTGAAGCCATTGAAGGAGCTTTGAAAGTTGCACGTAAATATGCATTTAACAAAGATGATTCAAAGGAATACGAAATTATTGCAATGAATCATTCTTTCCATGGAAGAAGCCAGGGAGCACTTTCTGTTACAGGAAATGCAAAATATCAAAATGGTTTTGTACCAAAAGATTGTGTTGCAGTCTTTGCTGATTTTAATGATTTAGAAGATGTAAAATCTAAAATTACAGATAAAACATGTGCGATTATTTGTGAAGTTGTACAGGGAGAAGGAGGTATTTATCCTGCAAGACCCGAATTCTTAAAAGGGCTTCGTGCATTATGTGATGAACATGATATTTTATTGATTTTTGATGAAATTCAATGTGGTATGGGACGTTGTGGTTCTCTTTACGCTCATGACTTATATGGTGTAAAACCGGATGTTTTAACTTTGGCAAAAGCACTTGGATGCGGAGTTCCTGTGGGAGCTTTTGTCGTAGGCGAAAAAGCCGATGGGGCCCTGGTTCCTGGGGATCATGGAACCACTTATGGAGGGAATCCACTTGCAACAGCAGCTGTTAGTAAAGTGTATGACCTATTTGAAGAAATGGATATCGTAAATCATGTAAATGAAGTAGGAGCATATCTTACAGAAAAATTAGATGAGCTTACGCAAAAACATGATTGTGTGAAAGCTCATCGTGGAGTAGGTCTGATGCACGGACTGGAGTTTGAAATGCCAGTTGGTCCAATTATTCAAAAGGCTATGGAACGTGGATTGATTATTATCAACGCTGGTGCTAATATTTTACGTTTCGTACCTCCGCTCATCATTGAGAAAGAACATGTGGATGAGATGATTCAGATTCTGGATGGAATTTTAAAAGAATTTTAAAAGAATTGTATAATTATCAGCCAGTTACATATACTCTTAGCAAAATGACAGGAACATCTGCCGTTATGAAGGAGTGTAGGAACTATGATGGGAATTATTATCGCATTGATTTCAGGTGCTTTAATGAGTATTCAGGGCATATTTAATACTGGTGTGACAAAACAGACAAGTCTGTGGATTGCCAATAGTTTTGTGCAGTTTACAGGCTTTCTTTTGTGCCTGGCAGTATGGGTGGCCAAAGAGCGAAATCAGTCATTTCTAACATTAACAAAGGTAGAACCAAAATACTTTTTATTAGGTGGTATCCTTGGTGCAGGAATTACCATGACAGTCATAAAGAGCATGTCTGCGCTAGGACCATCAAAAGCGGTTATGATTATTGTAACTTCACAGATCATTGTTGCATATCTGATTGAATTGTTCGGATTGTTTGGAGTCGAAAAGGTCTCTTTTCATTGGAGCAAACTTTTGGGAGTTGCATTGGCCATTGCTGGTATTGTAATTTTTAAATGGAAAACATAAATTCCACTTGTAACAAAGTTTAAAATTAGGTAAAATGAATAATAGTGGATTAGTATCGGCTGTCTGCGGGCTATGAAATGCAGGAGGAACTTTTATGAAAAAAGGAAAGAAGCTGATAGTAATTACACTTATAAGCGTGCTGATGGCTGCCACCTGTGCCTGCAGCAAAGAATCAGAAGATGTTATTGTATCAACAGAGGAAGAAGCTACAAAAGGAGAAACTTCAAAGCAGGATACAATTCAGGTGTTTGTCTGTGGTGAGGTCAAACATCCCGGTGTCTATGAGATGAATGCGGATGACCGAATTGCAGCTGCGATTGAAGCGGCAGGAGGATTGACAAAAGATGCATCTTATGAAAGTGTCAATCAGGCACAAAAGATGGAAGATGGACAACAGATTTATATTCCATCAAAGACAGATCAGCAAAGTACGTTGACTCAAACGACAGATGATCCATACTCAGATTTGATATCGATTAATCAGGCTTCAAAAGAAGAGTTGATGACACTTCCAGGCATTGGGGAGTCAAAAGCGGAAAGTATTCTTTCTTATCGGGAAGAGCACGGCAGTTTCAAATCTATAGAGGAGTTAATGAATATATCTGGTATAAAGGAAGGCGTATATAATAAAATTAAGGATTATATCACGTTATAGTAGAGGTGGAAGAATGGGAAGAAAAATACTCGTAGTAGATGATGAAAAACTAATCGTCAAAGGTATTAAGTTTAGCTTAGAACAAGACGATTATACCGTTGACTGCGCTTATGATGGACTGGAAGCTCTTGAAATGGCAAAAAAAACAGAATACGACATTGTATTATTGGATGTTATGCTTCCAGAACTGACTGGCTATGAAGTGTGTCAGGCAATTCGTGAATTTTCCAGCATGCCAATTATTATGCTGACTGCAAAAGGAGATGACATGGATAAGATTCTGGGGCTGGAATATGGCGCCGACGATTATATTACAAAACCATTTAACATATTGGAAGTAAAAGCAAGAATTCGTGCAATTATTCGAAGAAGCAGCCGGAAAGAAACGGTAGAAGAAAAACCACAGGTAGTGGAAAGCGGCGGATTAAAGGTGGATTGTGAAAGCAGACGGGTCTATACAGATGGAAAAGAAGTGAATTTAACAGCAAAAGAATTTGATCTTTTGAAATTATTGATTTCTAACCCGAATAAAGTTTACAGTCGTGAAAATCTTCTGAAAACGGTCTGGGGATATGATTATCCTGGCGATGTGCGTACTGTAGATGTACACATTCGTCGTCTTCGTGAAAAAATTGAACGAGATTCTGGTGAGCCTGAATATATACATACAAAATGGGGTGTAGGTTATTATTTCCAAAATTAAGGAAAGTGCTTCCTTATTCCGTAGTATGCAGTTTGTAATTTTTACATCCTTATCCGTGCTCACCATCGTAATCGTATTTTTCTTTGGACAGAGTTTGGAAAACTCTTATAATGAAAAAGCATTGGATTTAAAAGTTACAACCGTAGAAAATCAGTGTGCAATGTTAGCAAATCAGATTGTCTCTGTTAATTTCCTTATCAATGACAGTACGAATTCGGTCTCTACCCAGATTGATCAGTTGGCAGTATCATTAGGAGGAAGGCTGGTTGTCATTAATAAAAATTATCGTATTATTAAAGACACTTATACTGATTATCAAGGAAAGTATTATATGTCACGGGATTTATTAAAAATAATGAAAGGGACAAAGGGGAAAGTTATCACTTACCCGGATGGTTATATGGAATTACTCATTCCTATTGTATATGAGAATTCCCAAAGTGAAGAAGTATTAGGTACCATAATAGCTACGATTTCCATGGACGATATTCTTGTAACGAGAAGTGAAATCCGTACGCAGAGAATGTTGTTATCATTTGTTTTTGCTATTTTAGGTATTTCGATGGCTGCATGTATCAGTATATATTTGACAAAAGATTATAAAAAAATCAAAAAGAACTTAAAATATATTGCAATGGGGCATGAAGATGAGTTGATTGAGGAAGTTGGATATACAGAAATGAAAGAAATCGTTCATATATTCAATTCTATCTTATCGAAAATGCAAAAATTAGAAGATTCTAGACAGGAATTTGTATCTAATGTGTCACATGAATTAAAAACACCGATGACATCCATGAAAGTTTTGGCAGATTCCCTGCTGGCTCAGGAAGGAATGCCAGAAGAGGCATATCGGGAATTCCTTACGGATATTGTTGCGGAAATTGACCGGGAAAATGACATTATTACTGATTTATTGTCATTGGTAAAAATGGATAAAAAAGCAGCAAAAGTGGATATTAAGCCGACAAGCGTGAATGAACTTTTAGAAGTGATTCTGAAACGTTTAAAACCATTGGCTCAAAAGAGAAATATTGAGATTATATTTGAAAGTTTCCGTCCAGTCACTGCAGAAATTGATCCAATCAAGCTTTCCCTAGCATTTAATAATCTGATAGAAAATGCCATTAAGTATAATAAAGATGATGGATGGATACGAGTATCTTTAAATGCAGACCATAAGTATTTTTATGTAAAAGTGGCTGATTCTGGAGTAGGAATACCTGCAGATTGTCAGGATCAGGTGTTTGAACGTTTTTACCGTGTGGATAAAGCACGTTCCCGTAAGACTGGCGGAACAGGTCTTGGTCTTGCAATTACACGGAATGCAGTCCTGCTTCATAAAGGAGCTATCAAATTGTACAGTGAAGAAGGGGAAGGAACGACATTTACCGTTCGTATTCCACTGACATATCATGCATAGAAAGGAGAAGCAGATGAAGAAAAAGAAATGGTCCTTCTTGTTTCTATGTTGTGTTCTTCTAATTTTATGCAGCGGATGTGGTTCCCCAAAAGAAGAAGCACAAGATGATCCTCAAAAAGTGAAGATTTATTATACGAATAAAACAGGATCAAAATTAGTTTATGAAACAAGAAAAAGTCCTGAGGAAGAGGATAATCAGACCATCGCAGACACAATGATTGAATGGATGATGAATGAACCAGTGGAAGAGGAATATTTCATTGCCATCCCAAGCGAAATTGTTATCAACAATGTGGTAGCACGAAATAATATTGTAAATATCGATTTTGCGGTAGGTTATGAAACATTGGATAAATCGAAAGATGTGATCTGCAGGGCAGCCATCGTAAAAACTTTGGTCCAGATACAGGGAATTGATTATGTAGAATTTTCTATTGGCGGAAAAACTATGATGGATGCAGATGGAACTCCGATCGGATCATTAACAGAAGACAGTTTTGTATTTGATGAACTGCCTATGAAGGAATAAAATTGAATGAAAAATCGACCATTATTTTATGTATTTGCAGGTGTGGTCCTTGGAGAGGGATGTTTTTGCATAAGTAAAGTAATGGCGGGAGTAATTGCAGCTTTCTGCCTGTTTTTGATAATAAATAAGGCAGAAGGCTGTATTTTTTTCGCTGTAAATCTGCCAAATGGCAGAAAACGAATTGTCTTACCAGTATTGATTGGATTTACAATGGGATGTTCATGGATTGGTCTGGAAGGAGTAATGCCAGATACCCAATATAAAAATGTGGTCTCCATTACTGGGGAGATTACAGAGATTGGTACAGGAAAGACCGGATATTTAAGAGTGAATCCTTTTACAATTAATGGGAAAAAACAAAATGGGAATATCCTGCTTTATGGGGAAGTGCAGGACCTGCTTCCGGGACAGATCGTACAAATTCAAACGGAAATAAAACAGTATGAGGAGAAGAGAAATCCGGGTCAGTTTGATTTGAGACAGTATTATCGCTGCAGGGATATTTATTATAGTGGATTTTTTGATTCCTATACTATTAAGGAGTCCAAAATCCATAAAGGAAAAACGATGTTATATCAATTAAAAAAGAAATGGATCGATAAGTGTAAAAAGTATCTATCAGAAGCAGATGCAGGGATTTTATGTGCCATGATGCTGGGAGAGAAATCTTATATGGATGAAGAACTAAAAGAGCGGTATCAAAAAAATGGTGTGGCACATATTTTGGCCATTTCCGGACTTCATATATCGATGATAGGAGGAACATTGTATAAATTGTTAAAATGGCTTGGAATGCCATTTCCATTCGCTGGAGGGTCAGCTTTTTTCTTGATCATACCCTATTGTATTATGATCGGAAACGGTGTAGCAGCAGTTCGTGCAGTATCAATGCTAATTATTTTTATCGGAGCGGATATAAAAGGAAGGTATTATGATTTTATTACATCCACATCGATGGCTGGTATTTTAATTTTAGCGGAAAATCCTTACTATTTATTTGATGCTGGATTTTTATTATCTTTTGGAGCAGTGTTTGCCATTGGATGTGTTTACCCATGTTTTAAGAGTTTAAAAAGAGGACAGTCTTTATGGCTTGGAATTTCCATCTGGCTGGTGTTGCTCCCAATTCAACTCTGGTTTTTTTATGAAATATCAGTTACGTCAATTATGCTTAATTTTATAATAGTCCCACTGGTTTCTCCATTACTGATGTGTGGATTTGCAGGGGTATTGTTTTCTGGAAACGTATTTTTTTCTGTCTGTCATGGTATCTTAGTTTTTTATGAAAAGCTGCTGGTCTTTCCAACTATATTAGTTGGAAAACCATCCGTTACAGCAATTGTTTTATATAGTATTTGTCTGGTTGTTTTTTGTATTCTAATGAAATGGAAAAAATACGGATATGGAGTCTTTTGTATGATAGTGGGACTTTTTATAATTGGAAGTGGAAACCAAAAAGGATTTTCTATACACTTTTTAGATGTTGGTCAGGGCGATTGCATTGTCGTTAACAGTCCCAGTGGATATCATTATATGATTGATGGCGGCAGCAGCGATATATCAAAAGTCGGAAAATACCGTATCATTCCATTTTTAAAATCACAAGGAATAAAGTGTCTGGATTATGTAGTTATTACTCATTTTGATGCAGATCATTATTCTGGAATAGAAGAAATGATTGGTTCTTATGAGATTAAAAATCTGGTGGTCTTTGAAAATACAGATACCAATGATGAAGACTGTCAAAGAATCCTAAAATTAGCTCAAAGTGAGGATATCAAGATACTTTTTTTATCCAGAGGAGACAGGATCAGTGATGATCAGATAACATTAGAATGCTTATTTCCAGAAAGTGATTATGAAGCTGAAAAAAATCAACAATCATTGGTTTTTCTGTTAAAGTATCAAGAATTTGATTGTCTTTTGACTGGAGATTTAGAACTGGATGGAGAAGCTGATTTGGTCCGAATGGGACTTCCTAAGTCAGAAGTATTAAAAGTTGGCCATCATGGCTCCCAAAATGCCACAAATGAAAAATTGTTAGAACAGGTAAATCCACAGTTTTCTGTTGTCTCATGTGGTGCGGACAATCGATACGGACACCCACATGAAGAAGTGGTGGAACGGTTAAGCAAAAGTGGAAGTGAGATCTTAGTAACTGCAGAATGTGGGGCGGTGTGGATGGAAGAAGTAAGAAATGAGATTCGAATAAAAGAATTTTATAGACAGAATTAAAGTTCTATTTTTTATTATTTTGTGCTATACTAAAGCAACAAGTGATTAGGAGAACAATACATGAAAACAATTAATGAACATATAAAAAAGAATGCCTTTGTTCCCTTTTATCTTCTCTATGGCGAAGAGGATTATTTAAAGAAACAGATGAAGGAGCGCCTGGTGAAGTCTTTAGTAAATGAAGGCGACAATATGAATTTTACCAGTTTTGAGGGAAAAAAGACGGACACTCTGGAAGTTCTTGATTTGGCACAGACACTTCCATTTTTTGCAGAGAAAAGAGTAATTGTTCTGGAAAATACAGAACTGGGAAAAAAAAGTGACGATACTTTTATAAATAGATTAGAGGGGCTTCCGGATACGACGATCATGATTTTTATTGAAAAAACCATAGATAAGCGTTCTAAAATTTATAAATATATCAAAAAATATGGATATGCTGCAGATATGGCTGTTCAGGATGAAAAGCAGCTAATGGTCTGGATTGGTTCTATAATTAAAAAAGAGGGAAAGCAAATCACGAATGGGAATGCTGCATATTTTCTTCATAAAGTCGGAACAGATATGAATCAAATCCGTAATGAATTGGACAAGGTAATAGTCTATATTGGAAATCGCAAAGAAATTACCAAAAAAGATGTGGATGCCATTTGTTCAACAGAAATTACGGGAAAGATTTTCGATATGTTAGAAGCAATTGCTTTAAAACAGCAACGAAAGGCATTATCCCTTTATTATGAATTACTAGAATTAAAAGAACCGCCTCTTAAAATACTTGCGCTGCTGATAAGACAATGCAATCAGATGATTATTATCAAGTCTATGGCTAAAACAGAATCTCAAAATCGTGTTATTGCAAAACAGGCAGGGATTCATCCGTTTGTAGTTGGAAAACTGCGCAAACAAGTGGAACGATTTACTATAGATCAATTGATTTATATGATTCAATGCTGTGGCGAGACCGACGAAGGAATTAAGACGGGTCTATTAAATGACAGAATTGGGGTAGAACTGCTTATTGTAGATTTTTCAAAAGAGTAAATAAAAAAATAAAGGCAAAGAAAAGCTGACGGAACTTTTCTTTGCCTTTTTGTATGTTTTATTTATATTGACTAAGCAATGCTGTTAACAGCTTTTGTTAATCTTGAAATTTTTCTAGCAGCTGTGTTCTTGTGGTAAATTCCTTTAGAAGTAGCTTTGCTGATTTCAGAGATTGCAGCTGTTAAAGCTGTCTGAGCTGCTGCTGCATCTTTTAATGCTACAGCTTCTTCCACTTTTTTAATGTAAGTTTTTACTTTAGATTTGATTGCTTTATTTCTTGCTGTTTTAGTGTTAATAACTTTAATTCTTTTTTTTGCTGATTTAATATTTGCCAATGTGGGCACCTCCAAATGTATTCTTATAATATTTTCATAGTAATAAATGATCATACATGACGAGACACGGATATGCCATGCATAAAACATACTCATTAATTGTAGTAAAAGAACCACTTTTTGTCAACGGTTTTTTAAAAAATATTCATTTATTTTTTACTTTTATCTATCTATTTTGTACATAAATCCGTGTTTGACGCACATACTGATGATAAAGTATGGAGGTGAAATTATGGTAGTAAGAACAGATCTGGCCTTAGAATTACAAGAAGATATGGACCGGGAGTATGGCTTGGAAGGCATTCGTATGAAAACCAGGATTGATACAGAAAATCATATTAAAGAAACAAGGATTATGATTGAAAATGAAAAAGGAAGTAAACAGTTGGGAAAACCTATTGGAACCTATATTACTTTAGAATGCAGTGATATGCAGGAAAATGACAAAGGATACCATGAAGAGATGAGCGAAGCATTAGCAGAGCAGCTTCAACTTTTGATGCCAAATAAAAAGAAAATATTAGTGGCGGGGCTTGGAAATCGCAATGTGACACCAGATTCGTTAGGACCTTATGCCATTGATCATTTATTTATTACCAGTCATTTGATGAAACATGGATATTATGAAAATACGAGAGATGTTCGTGGAGTAGTTCCTGGAGTTATGGCACAGACCGGTATGGAGACGAGTGAGATATTAAGAGGAATTATTAAAGAGACAGAACCAGAGGTACTAATTGCTATTGATGCTCTCTCAGCAAGAAGTTCGAATCGACTAAATTCGACGATTCAAATTTGTGATACTGGAATACAGCCAGGATCTGGTATTGGGAATCATAGAGAAGGAATGAATGAAAAAACTATGGGGATTCCTGTCATTGCCATTGGTGTTCCAACAGTCATTGGAGTATCCACCATTATTTATGATGCATTAGAGCCCTTTGTAAAACAGGAGACAATTTCTGAGAAAGAACGCTATCATTTTGCTTATGAAATGGTAAACACGCCATTTGCCAAGATGTTCGTGACTCCTAAAAACATTGATGAAGCAGTAAAACGAATTAGTTTTACCATTTCTGAAGGATTGAATCAGTGGATTGTACGCAATGAGGAATAAAAAAAAAAAAATACGAATAAATTGGTAAGAGAATGTAAAATCCATCATACAAAAGAACTAGTATGAGTGAAAGTAAATGAGGGCAGATTATGAAAAAAACATGGATAAAAATCAGCAGTATATTTTTTATGATTCTGACTGTCATCTCTGTTTTTTGTCTTGGGATACAAAAGCAGGAGGCAAGAGAGGAATTAAAAGAAGCAGGTATGGATAAAACGGTTCAAATCGTAAAAAGTATGGTTATGGAATTGCTGCCTCAGTATGGATATCAAGATCAAAGCAATATGGAAATGCTATATAGTTTTGTTAAAAAAGCAATTTCACAGGAAATGATTCCATTATTGGGATATTTAGAAGATTATGGAGTAAATAGTCAGGAACTGATAAGTGAAAATCCAGTTCCTGCCTTTTTATATTCGGAAAATGATGAAACAGGAGAGACAAAAGAAACAAGTGGAGATCAAGTGACGTCTTTTACACCAAAACAGTTATACAATAGATCGTTTTTGCGCAAATACTTTATTCAAGTAGACAGTACTACAACGATTACAGATCAGGAATTAAACGGAAAAGAGTTATTTGGGAAAGATTTGACATTAAATAATTCGAAAAGTCCGCAGATTTTGATTTTTCATACTCATGGCAGTGAAAGTTATGCAGACAGTGAATCCGGAAAACAAAGCGATACCGTAGTAGGAGTGGGAGAACAATTAAAAAAGGAATTAGAAAAGCAGGGTTTTTCCGTTTATCATGATAAAACTTCATATGATATTAAGAATGGCCAGTTGGACCGCTCGAAAGCTTATTATTACGCAGCACAGGGAATTGAAGCATTACTAAAGAAATATCCACAGATTCAGGTAGTCATTGACTTACATAGAGATGGTGTTGCATCCGGAACCCGTCTGGTAACTAAAGTAGATGGAAAAAAGACAGCACAAATCATGTTTTTTAACGGGATGAGCCGGACAGCTACAAATGGAGAAATTTCATATTTAAAAAATCCAAATAAATTATGGAATTTAGCTTTTAGCATGCAGCTACAAAAAAAGGCATATGAAAAATATCCAGGTTTTACAAGAAAGGTATATGTGAAAGGTTACCGTTACAATCTTCATTATCGGAAACGAAGTCTGCTGGTTGAAGTCGGGGCTCAAACGAATACGGTAGAAGAGGCTTATAATGCAATGAAACCTTTAGCAAACCTTCTTTCTAGTGTGTTGAAATAAATTGACAATTTAAAGAGCTTCCTTCATAATATAAAGAGTATAAATATGACTAACAGGAGGAAGAGGTATGGCAGCCATTGATCAGAGTAAAATACGAAATTTTTGTATTATCGCACATATTGACCATGGAAAGTCAACTTTGGCAGATAGAATCATTGAAAAGACCGGTTTATTAACATCCAGAGAGATGCAGGCGCAGGTTTTAGACAATATGGATTTGGAACGTGAACGTGGAATTACAATCAAATCCCAGGCAGTACGGATTATATATAAAGCAGAAGATGGAGAAGAATACATTTTCAATCTTATCGATACACCTGGACATGTAGATTTTAATTATGAAGTTTCCAGAAGTTTAGCAGCCTGTGAAGGTGCTATTTTAGTAGTCGATGCAGCACAGGGAATTGAGGCGCAGACATTGGCCAATGTATATCTCGCATTGGATCATGATTTGGAGATCATGCCAGTCATTAATAAAATTGATTTGCCAAGTGCAGAACCTGAAAGAGTGAAAGAAGAAATCGAGGATGTCATTGGTATTGATGCAGAACATGCACCACTGATATCTGCGAAAAATGGAATTAATATTGAGGAAGTATTAGAACAGATTGTAGAAATGATTCCAGCCCCAGAGGGAAATCCCGACGGACCGCTTCAGGCATTGATTTTTGACAGTCTTTATGATTCTTACAAAGGGGTTATTATTTTTGCAAGAATTAAAGAAGGAACAATTAGACAGGGAACCCGCATGCGTATGATGGCTACTGGTGCAGAAGCAGACGTTGTAGAAGTGGGTACTTTTGGTGCAGGACAATTTCTTCCTTGTGATGAGTTATCAGCAGGAATGGTAGGCTATATTACAGCCAGCTTAAAAAATGTCAAAGATACACAAGTTGGTGATACTGTTACCGATGCGAATCATCCATGTGAGAAACCACTTCCAGGATATAAAAAAGTAAATCCAATGGTATTTTGCGGTTTATATCCAGCGGATGGAGCCAAATATCCGGACCTTCGCGATGCATTAGAAAAACTTCAGCTGAATGACGCCGCTTTGCAGTTTGAACCAGAAACATCCATTGCTTTAGGATTCGGATTCCGATGTGGATTTTTAGGGTTGCTTCATTTAGAGATTGTTCAGGAACGATTGGAAAGAGAATATAATTTAGATTTGGTAACAACAGCACCAGGAGTTGTATATCGGGTCTATAAAACAGATGGTGAAATGATAGAATTGACCAATCCTTCAAATCTTCCAGATCCGTCTGAAATTTTAAGAATGGAAGAACCAATTGTTAGTGCAGAAATTATGGTAACGACAGAATATGTGGGAGCAATTATGCAGCTTTGTCAGGAACGTCGAGGCCGGTATTTAGGAATGGAATATATGGAAGAAACAAGAGCTTTGTTAAAATATGAGCTCCCATTGAATGAAATCATTTATGATTTCTTCGATGCCTTAAAATCCCGTTCCCGCGGATATGCATCCTTTGATTATGAAATGAAAGGTTATGAAGAATCAAACCTTGTGAAACTGGATATTTTAATCAACAAAGAAGAAGTGGATGCATTATCTTTTATTGTACATCAGGATACTGCTTATGAACGTGGACGGAAGATGTGTGAAAAACTGAAAACAGAGATTCCAAGACATTTATTTGAAATCCCAATTCAGGCAGCCATCGGAAGCAAAATTATTGCCAGAGAAACGGTAAAAGCAATGCGAAAAGATGTATTAGCGAAATGTTATGGTGGAGATATTTCACGTAAAAAGAAATTATTAGAAAAACAAAAAGAAGGGAAACGAAGAATGCGCCAGGTAGGTAGTGTAGAAATTCCTCAAAAAGCATTCATGAGTGTGTTAAAATTAGATGAAAATTAAAAAGAATTTGAGTTTGTATATTCATATTCCTTTTTGTGTTCAAAAATGTAAGTATTGTGATTTCCTATCCTTTCCAAGTTCCGGAGAGGATAGGAATTCTTATATTCAGGAATTGAAGAAGGAAATTATTTGGAAAAGTAAGTGGGCATCTGATTATCAGGTGATTTCTATATTTTTTGGTGGTGGAACTCCATCTTTGTTAAACCAAGATCAAATGAAAGAATTGCTAATATGCATTAAGGAGCATTACAAGGTAGAGCCAGAAGCAGAAATTACCCTAGAAGTAAACCCAGGGACATTGACAAAAGATAAGTTAAGAAATTACAAAAAATGTGGTATTAATCGTTTAAGTATGGGACTACAGAGCACAGATGATGCAGAACTTCGAATGCTTGGAAGAATTCATACATTTCAAGAATTTAAAAAGAATTATCAAGATGCACGGGCAGTTGGATTTGACAATATAAATATTGATTTGATGTCAGCATTACCAGGCCAGACCATGGAAAGTTATAAAAAAACATTAGAACAAATAGTAAAATTAAGGCCAGAGCACATTTCAGCATATAGTCTGATTGTGGAGGAAGGAACGCCTTTGGCAGGAGATAACGATTTATTATCGAGATTGCCGGATGAAGAAACGGATCGTAGAATGTATCAATATACAAAAGAATATTTGAAAATGTATGGATATGAAAGATATGAAATTTCTAATTATGCAAAACTCCGAAAAGAATGTCTGCACAATTGCGTATATTGGACTGGAGGAGAATACCTTGGATTTGGATTAGGGGCATCCTCGTATTTTGAAGGAGAACGATTTCATAATGAAACAGATATTAGCCGTTATCGATTTGATGGAGAAAAACAGGAAATAGATCATCTGTCAAAAGAAGACCAAATGGAAGAATTTATGTTTCTTGGATTGCGAATGACGGCTGGAATCAAAGAAGTGGAATTTGAGAAAAAATTTCACCAAAATATTCATGATGTGTATGGCCAGGTCTTAAAAAAACAGATGGAAGAAGGCCTGATTATTAGGGAAAAAGGAAGAATCTATTTAACAGAAAGAGGGTTAGATGTAAGTAATTATGTTTTTTGCGATTATTTATTGTAATTTGCCATTTTGGAAAGAACGTGTTACACTAATGGATAACTGTTAATGAATCTCGATAGGAGGAATTAAAATGATCAAAATAGATATTATTTCAGGCTTTTTAGGAGCAGGAAAAACAACATTGATAAAAAAATTATTAAAAGAAGCTTATGCTGGAGAACAGGTTGTATTAATTGAAAATGAATTTGGAGAAATTGGTATTGATGGAGGCTTTTTAAAAGAATCTGGAATCGAAATCAGAGAAATGAATTCCGGATGTATCTGTTGTTCTTTGGTAGGTGATTTTGAAGAATCTTTAAAACAAGTGGTAGATACGTATCATCCTGACCGTATTGTTATTGAACCATCTGGAGTAGGAAAATTATCAGATGTAGTAAAAGCAGTAGAGCCAGTGGAAGGTATTGAAATTAACAGCTTAACAACCGTAGCAGATGCAAAACGATGCAAATCTTATATGAAGAATTTTGGAGAATTCTACAATAACCAGGTGGAAAGTGCAGGCACTATCATTTTAAGCAGAACAGACAGCATGAAAGAAGAAAAATTAGAACAGGTAATGGAATTATTAAAAGAAAAGAATCCAGAAGCCTTTATTGTAACGACTCCATGGAATCAGCTGGATGGAAAAAAATTATTAGCTACAATGGAAGGAGCAGATATTCATTCTGCACATTTATTAGATGATGCATGTCCTGTTTGTGGACATCACCATGACCATGAAGAGTGCCATGACCACGATCACCATCATGATCACGAAGAGTGCCATGACCACGATCACCATCATGATCACGAAGAATGCCATGACCACGATCACCATCATGATCACGAAGAATGCCATGATCATCATCACCATGACCATGATTGCGGATGCGGACATGACCATCACCATGCCGATGATGTATTTGGCAGCTGGGGATTAGAAACCAGCAAAAAATTTACAAAGGAAGAAATCAGGGATATTTTAAGTCAACTTCCTGAGAATGTATTGCGTGCAAAAGGAATGGTTCCAGCAAAAGATGGCACATGGATATATTTTGATTATGTGCCGGAAGAAATGGAAATCAGAGATGGTGCAGCAGAAGTATGCGGTAAGATTTGTGTCATTGGTGCCAAAATGGACGAAGCGCAGATTGCAAAATTATTTAAGTAGGTGATAAATGATGGAAGTACCAGTTTATGTATTTACAGGATTGTTAGACAGTGGAAAAACTTCTTTTATTAATGATACGTTAAAACAGCCAGACTTTCGTATTGGAGAAAGGGTCATGGTAATTACTTGTGAAGAGGGCGAAGAAGAGTTTGAAACTAATGCCTGTGTATATGTGGATGAGGAAGAAGAGTTTAATCAAGACCTTATCAATTCCTGTATTAAAAAATATGATCCAACCATGATTTTTGTAGAATTCAATGGTATGTGGCAGCAAGAGACATTATATGATGCATTTGTAGATACGCCAGGTGTGATTTATCAGGCAATTATGACTGTAGATGCAGGCACTTATGAAATGTATATGAGAAATATGCGCGCATTATTGATCGAGAAATTTAAAATGGCGGATATGGTAGTATTTAATCGATGCAATGATCAGACACCAGCAGCCAGATACCGACGTTCCATCTTAGCAGTAAATAGCCGGGCACAGATTTATTTTGAGCGAAGTGATGGCAAGGAATTTGAAATGGAAGAGTTGCTTCCATTTGATGTAAACAAAGAAATTATTGAAATCGAAGATGCCGAATATGGAATTTGGTTTGTTGATGCACAGGACAATCCTGAGCGTTATGATGGGAAAGTTGTTCAGATGAAGGCACAAGTTCGCCATTCGAACCGTCTGCCACGTACTGGTATTTATCCAGGAAGAAAAATCATGACTTGTTGTGAAGATGATATTTCCTTCTTTGCATATCCATGCAACATTGGAAAAACAAAGTCTGATACATTAAATCCTTTGGAAGTGAAAGACGGTGAATGGGTCATGATGCTTGCAAGAGTCCATCATCGAGGTGAGCACATTATGCTAAATGGTATCCGTATGGAACGCGCAAAACCACCAAAAGAAGAAGTTGTAAATTTCTAGTCACGTAATAATTTTTCTAAATTGATGCGTCCCCAGCCCTGTTGATTTGGAGGATATCCAAGATCATCACAGCTGGAGCGCAGTTTCAATTTTACCATTTTATTAGTAACTGTAGGATTTTTTTCCAGATAAAGTGCAATTGCTCCAGAAATCACTGGAGTCGCCATGGAAGTCCCGCTTTTTTTTATATAATGAGAAGAACCAAAACAGGAAAGGATATTCGTTCCAGGAGCTGTAATATCGGGTTTGATTACACAATCGATGGTAGGTCCTCTGCCAGAATAATTTGTGGTCATCTCATCATCCGAGGATCCGACGGTAATGATTTTGGGGCTAATACCCGGAATGGTAATGCTGCTCTTTTCGGGACCTAAATTTCCTCCTGCAATACATACAATCAGTCCGGCATCCCAAAGTCGGTTTACCCAATCCATAAGAATTGCACCATGACGCTGAAATGAGGAAGATTCCATTCCGATGGAAATATTCACGATACGTATGTGATAAGTATCCTTATATCTTAGAATCCATTGAAAACATCGAATAATATTGCGTGCATTACCATTTCCCTGACGATTTAAGACTTTAAGTGCCAGAATGTTAGAAGCAGGGGCAATCCCCATTCGACCTGAAGAACCAATACCGGCAACATGGGTTCCATGTCCGTTGTCATCATATGGAAATGAACGTTGGTAAACAAAATCTTTAAAATATATAAGGCGGTTATACGGATTTAAAAAATCATGGTGCATCGAGATTCCGGTATCCAAATATGCAATGGTAATGCCTTTACCAGTAATTTGATGTTCTTTTGCGTAATCACCATGAATAAGTTCCAATATTTGTTCCATTAAAAATAGCTCCATTTCATACTTAATCTATAGTATGTAAATGGAGCTTGTCAGTTTCAAAAAGCTATGCTCAAAGAATTTCTTCGGCCAGTTTTAAAGCTTCTGCGATTACTAGGTGCATATCATAATATTGATACTGTCCAAGACGTCCGCCAAAGATAACTTTTGGTTCTGTCTGTGCCAGTTTTTTGTATTCTTGATATAGTTCATTATTCTTTGTATTATTTACTGGATAATATGGTTCATCACCTGGGTTCCAGGTTGCAGGATATTCATAAGTGATCACAGTTTTTTCTTGTGTACCAAATTCAAAATGTTTATGCTCAATGATTCTGGTATATGGCACTTCATATGCGGTATAGTTAACAACAGCATTTCCCTGGTAATTATCACAGTCTAATAACTTTGTTTCAAAATTTAAAGTACGATATTCTAACTGGCCTAATTGGTAATTGAAATATTGATCAATCATACCAGTAAAAATAACTTTATCAGCCTGGGACATCCAATATTCTTTTTTATCAAAAAAGTCTGTATCTGTATACACATCTGCGTATTCTAACATTTTTTCAATAATCTGTGTATATCCGCCAATTGGAATCCCCTGATATGCATCATTAAAATAATTGTTATCATAAGTAAAACGAACTGGAAGACGTTTAATAATAAAAGCAGGTAAATCTGTGCATTTTTGCCCCCATTGTTTTTGGGTATATCCTTTTACCAATGTCTCATAAATATCTTTTCCGACCAAATTTAATGCCTGTTCTTCTAAATTTTTTGGTTCTTCTGTATAGTATTCTTTTCTTTGTTCCTCAATTTTTGCTTTTGCTTCTTTCGGTGTTACGACACCCCAAAGTTTATTAAAAGTATTCATATTAAACGGCATATTAAAAATCTTCCCGTTATAATTTGCTACAGGGGAGTTCGTATATCGATTGAAGTCGGCAAACTGTTGAATATAATTCCATATTTTTTTATCAGAAGTATGGAAAATATGGGCACCATATTTATGTACCTGGATACCAGCTTGTTCCTCTGTATAGATATTACCGCCGATATGGTCTCGTTTTTCAATAACACAGCAGGATTTTCCAGCTTTATGTGCTTCATATGCAAATACAGATCCAAACAGACCAGATCCAACAATTAAAAAATCATATTTACTCATAAGTTTTTTCTCCTAGTTAAATCCTACAATTTTTTGAGCTAATTTATACGCAGTAATCGTTGCTTTTCGTCCACCACGGCCTGGAAGGTTCATTACCTGTCCCATTGCCCCTAAACGGATCTTATAATATACTTTTTTATCCTTGTGGTATAAATATCTCCAAAGAGACTGCTTTTTGCGCAGATTTTCTTCTGTCTCTGATCTAAGAGCAATAACAGAAGAAACAGTCATAATTGCTTTTAGATAATGAATCATATAACGGCGCAAATATTTATTATTAAATTTTACAGTGAAGAAATAATCAATCATCCAGCGATTGACAAACAATTGTTGGTCAATACGCGCAATCATGTTCTTTTCATTTACAGATTGGTCATCTCTTCCGATAAAATAGCGATAAAAGTCAGTATCGATGTAATACATGGATTTTACATATGGAAGTGGATGATATACATAAATATTGTCTACGTAGAATGTGTGTTCAGGTAACTTCAGACCGCAGTTCTTTAGCAATTCTGTACGATAGATAACAGAATGCATAAGGATAAACTGGTTAATTCTAAAATGCTTTGCCTGATTCCAATTAAAAATTTTTCCAATTGGAACAGAATGACGATAATTGATAACAGTTTTATGTTTTTGACCTTCTTTCTCATAAACATAATTAGCCAGAACCATGTCAATAATAGTATCTTTATGATACAGATCTCTTAAGGTATTAAGAATTAAGTCTAGTGATTGTACATTTACCCAGTCATCACTATCTACGACTTTAGTATAAATGCCAGTCGCGTGACAAACACCAGTATTTACTGCGCCGCCATGTCCTTTGTTTTCCTGATGAATTGCCCGACAAATTCCTGGATATTTTGCTTCGTAGGAATCAGCAATTTCTGCTGTGCGATCCTTAGAACCATCATTGACGATTAAGATTTCTACTTCATCGCCACCATTTAGCAGGGTTGAAATACAGTGTTCCATATAGTCTTGTGAGTTATAACATGGAACAATAAATGAAATTAACTTCATAATAACCTCCAATCTTTCTTGATTATTATATAAAATTAATCCAAAATATGCTAGTATAATTGTGTAAAATTAAAAAAATAGACATATTTTTTTTGAAATCTTGTGTTTAGAAGAGAGAAAAGGAGCAAAATATGAAATTTTTAATACAGAGAGTCAATCATGCAGAAGTAAAAGTGGAGGGAAAAACGGTTGGAGCGATTAAAAAGGGCTTCCTGGTATTTATTGGAATTACGCATGAAGATACGAAGGATATTGCGGATAAATATATTAGAAAATTAATCAATCTCCGTATCTTTGAAGATGAATGTGGAAAAACCAATTGTTCTTTAAAAGATGTAAATGGACAGCTTTTATTAGTGTCACAATTTACATTATATGCTAATTGTAAAAAAGGAAATCGTCCATCTTTTACAGAAGCAGGAAATCCTGAGATGGCAGAAGAATTGTATGAATATATTATTGATGAGTGTAAAAAGCAAGTCCCAGTAGTGGAAAAAGGAATTTTTGGTGCTGATATGAAAATTTTGCTGGAAAATGATGGACCATTTACAATTATACTAGAAATTGCATAATTCAATTGAATATGAGAAAATTTTTAATTCTCATGTTTCTTTAATAATTTCCTGTTATCATGAACATAATAAAAACAGGAGGTGATATTATGAGAAAAAGACTACTGACATTGTTTGGAATGTCTGTTTTTGTATTAGGATTGGCAGGATGTGGAGCGAATCAATCATCAAATATTCAAAAAACCACAGAAAATGTAACAACTCAAAATTCTGCAACTAATACTAAAACAGATACAAATACAAACGTAAATACAAAAAATAATACTACAGACAATGTAGGAATTTCTGAAGAAAAGGCGAAAAAAATTGCTTTAAAAGATGCAGGTGTAAAAGAATCAGAAGTGTCTCATATTCGGATTAAACTAGATGAGGATGATGGAGTACAGGAATATGAAGTCGATTTTTATGCAGGCAATAAAGAATATGATTATGATATCAATGCTTCTGACGGAACAATTCGAAGCAAGGATACAGAAATTGAAGATGATTTTACGGAAGAAGCAAGTGCTGATGTAGCAATTAGTAAAAAAGAGGCGGTAAAAAAAGCTTTAAGCAAAGTTAACGGAGCGACAGAATCTGACGTAAGGATTCATTTGGATCGTGATGATGGAAAACTTGTATATGAAGGTTCTATCATTCACAATAAAATGGAATATGATTTTGAGATTGATGCGAATACAGGAAACATCATTGAGTGGGAATCAGAATCTGTTGATCATGATTAGAAAAGAAAGAACAGCTGAAGGCAGATATGTCCTTCAGCTGTTTTAATCATATATAATAACAATTTATTTTTACTATTCTGCCAACTTTTCCCATTCTTCATATAAATCTATGAGAAGTTCATCTATCTCTGCTTTTTTGTTTGTTAATTCCATTAATTTGGCAGAGTTTGAGACATTCTCTGGTAATGCGATTTCTTCATCTAAATCAGAAGATTCTTCTTCTAATTGTGCAATTCTTTCTTCTAATTTTTTAAGAGCATTGGCCCGTTTTCTGAGGCGTGCCTGTTCTTCTTTTTGTTGTTTCCAGTCAAGTTTTACTTCACTTTCTTCCGTAGTATTTTTTGAAATAGAAGAAGAAGTCAAAGAAGATTTTTCTATTAATTCTTCTTTCTTTTGAAGATAATAATCATAATTGCCTTTATACTCATCTAAATGTTCCTGATTTAATTCTAAAATTCGGGTAGCTGTTTTATTGATAAAATAACGGTCATGAGATACATAAAAAACAGTTCCTGTATACTGGCTTAAAGCATTCTCTAAAACTTCTTTCGAAAAAATATCTAAATGGTTGGTCGGTTCGTCAAGAATCAAAAAATTAGCAGAAGAAAGCATTAATTTTGCCAGAGAAACACGTCCTCTTTCTCCACCGCTCAAACTCTTGATTTGCTTAAAAACATCCTCGCCGCGGAATAAAAAAGCAGCCAGAACATTCCTGATCTTTGTATTTGTCAGTGCAGGATAAGTGTCGCTGATTTCCTGAAAAATAGTTTTTTCATCATGAAGAACCTGCTGTTCCTGGTCATAGTAACCGATTTTAACACGGGAACCAAGACGGATGTGACCACTGTCTTTTGCAATATGTTTATTGATGATTTTTAAAATGGTTGTTTTTCCTGTCCCATTTTCACCTATTAAGGCTACTTTTTCTCCACGTTTAATTTCAAAATTAATATTTTTAAACAGTGTATGATTCCCATAGGACTTACTTAATTCTTTTACAGATAAGACATCACTGCCACTGATCGTAGATGGTTCAAGTTTTAATTTCATATTAGTATCAATCTCAATAGGGCGGTCTATGACTTCCATACGGTTCAACAATTTTTCACGGCTCTCAGCACGTTTGATAGATTTCTCCCGATTAAATTGTTTTAATTTTGTAATGACTTCTTCCTGGTGGCGAATTTCCTGCTGTTGCTTTTCATATTCTTTCCATTCAATCGCACGGATCTGATCTCGTTTTACAACAAAATCACTATAATTACCTCTATAAGTTCTTGCACGAGTATTAGAAATTTCTATAATTTTTGTTACAACTTTATCAAGGAAATACCGGTCATGGGATACAATTAAAACAGCTCCATGATAGTTCATTAAGAATGTTTCTAACCACGCAATAGAATTCATATCTAAATGGTTCGTAGGTTCATCTAAAAGAATAATATCTGGTTTTGACAATAAAAGCTTTCCAAGTGCAACCCTGGTCTTCTGACCTCCAGATAAAGCAGATATACGTTTCGAAAATTCTTCTTCCTTAAATCCAAGTCCTTTTAAAACTCCAGTAATTTCGCTTTTATATGCATACCCATTCATCTGTTCAAAACGGTGGGTTGCTTTTGTGTATAAATCCAGAACCTGTTCTAGTTCTTTCCCTTCTAACCCGTTCATCTCCTGCTCTAAACCACGTATTTTGCGGTCTAAATCAATAATTTCCTGTTTTACGGAAAGTAGTTCGTCATATATGGTGTTATGAAAGACCTGTTCCTGATGCTGTGCCAGATATCCAATGGTCTTTCCTTTTGATAATGTGACCAAACCATCATTTGCTTCCATTTCATTCATGATAATTTTTAAGAGCGTAGATTTTCCAGCTCCGTTGATTCCGACAATAGCAGCTTTTTCCTGATCTTCAATATGAAATGAAATATTACTTAAGACAGTTTTATCAACAAATGTTTTTGTAATGTTTTGACATGATAAAATCATTTTTTTCTTCCTTATCTAAATTTGTATAGTTAAAATATTTTATCATATGAAAGAAATTTAGTAAAGATTTTAGAAAGGTTTGACAGATTATAGACAATCCATTATAATAAGTACAAGTGAGTTAGAAGCAGAGCAAGGAGGAATTTAAGTGGCGGATTCAAAGAAATTAACACCATCTAAAGAAATTTCGCCTGCAGTAATCAAAAGATTGCCTAGATATTATCGGTATCTTGGAGAATTAAAAGAAAATGAAGTTTCAAGAATTTCATCCAAGGAACTGAGTCTGAGAATGCAGGTGACTGCCTCACAGATTCGTCAGGATTTAAACAATTTCGGCGGTTTTGGACAGCAGGGATACGGGTATAATGTCGAACATCTTCATGCAGAAATTGGCAAGATTTTGGGCTTGGATAAGATTAATAACATTATTATTATTGGTGCTGGTAATTTAGGTCAGGCGTTAGCCAATTATCAGCATTTTGAATTAAGTGGTTTCCGTATTCTGGGTTTATTTGATGTGAATCCACGTTTAGTGGGAATTACCGTGCGCGGTGTAGAGGTATATGATATTGATACCTTAGAAGAATTTATTAAAAACCATGATATCAAAATTGCAGCACTTACTTTGCCAAAGCAGATGGCGCCTGATATGGCAAAAGAGATGGTAGAATGGGGAATTAAAGCATTCTGGAATTTTGCGCCAGTAGATTTGAATCTTCCAGACGATATTATGGTTGAGAATGTACATTTGGCAGAAAGTCTGATGACACTTTCTTACAGAATACATAGTATGGAAGTTTAATTTTGGAGGCGGTAACCATGATTATTGGCGTGGGAACTGATATCGTAGAGATTAATAGAATGGAAAGGATATGTTCTGGGCATTATCGTCTGGAACGTATTTTTCATGTACGGGAGATGATGCTCGTTGCTGATGATTATTCAAAGGCGGCGGGCAATTTTGCTGTTAAGGAAGCGGTTGCCAAAGTATTTGGTACTGGCTTTGTGGGATTTGAACCGAATGAGATAGAGGTGGGAAGGGATTCTTTTGGAAAGCCGTATGTCCGTCTTCATGGCAAAGCGAAGGAAATGGCAGCAGAACTTGGCATCGATAAGATACATGTATCTATTTCAAATACGAAAACAGAAGCAGTTGCATTTGCAATAGGAGAACGAGAAATATGAAATATATAACTACGAGCGCAGAAATGCAGAAAATTGATCAAATGACGATTCAGAAAATTGGAATTCCTGGTATGGTCTTAATGGAAAAAGCAGCATTAAAGATGCACGACATTATTCAGGAAAAATTTGGAAAGGAGAAAAAAATTTGTATTGTTGCCGGAATTGGTAATAATGGAGGCGATGGACTGGCACTTGGACGTCTGTTGTTAGAAAGCGGCTATTCGTTGACGATTCAAGTAGTTGGCAATACATTAAAAGCGTCTAAGCAGTTTGAAGAGCAGATGAAGATTCTTCTTGCATTGGGAATCAGTATAAAATCAGATGTTTGCTATAACGATTATGATGTTATTGTGGATGCTGTATTTGGCGTCGGACTTTCACGGGAAGTGTCTGGACATTATGCAGAAGTTTTAAATTCCATAAATCAGTCAAAAGCTTATAAAATTGCGGTGGATGCTCCATCTGGCATTTGTTGTACTACAGGAGCTGTTTTAGGGACAGCAGTAAGATGTGATTTAACAATTACATTTGGATTAATGAAAAGAGGACTACTGCTTTATCCAGGTAACGATTATGTAGGAGAAGTAATGGTTGCGGATATTGGATTCCCGCAACAAATAATTTCACAATATGAACCAGAGACGATCACCTATACCAAAGAAGATTTATCTCGTCTTCCAAAAAGAAAAAATGATTCTCACAAAGGCACCTATGGTAAAGTATTGATTGCAGCCGGAGCAGTTAATATGGCAGGAGCCTGTTATTTTAGTGCAAAGGCAGCTTATTTATGCGGAAGTGGGTTAGTGGAAATTTTAACTGCAGAAGAAAATAGAACGATATTACAAACGCTAATTCCAGAAGCAGTTATGATTACTTATCAAGATGAAAAAGAAGCCGTGCATTTATTGAGAACACATATGAAAGATTGTAAAACCACCGTCTTAGGTCCAGGAATGGGAAAAAATCAGATTACAGAAAATTTCCTGACCATTATGCTAAAGGAATATGATGGAACTCTGATTATTGATGCAGATGGATGCAACCTGCTTTCTAAAGTGGAACATCTTTTACCAGAAGCAAAGGCAGATATTGTTATTACGCCGCATATGAAAGAAGCATCCAGAATTCTGAATATGACAATAGAAGATATTGCATCAGATTCCATTGCTATTATAAGAGAATATGCTTATAAAAATAACCTGACTTTCGTCTTAAAAAATGCAAGAACCATAATTTCTTCGGGAGAAAGGTTGACATTCATAAATTCAAGTGGTAATAATGGTATGTCAACAGGTGGTTCCGGAGATGTATTATCCGGAATGATTGCAGGATTGTGTTCTGGAGGATTAAAAGCAAAAGAAGGTGCAAAACTGGGTGTGTATTGCCATGGTCTTGCAGGCGATTGCGCCAGAGCACAAAAAGGAGCTTATAGTCTGATGGCTTCTGATATTCTCAATCATATTTCAGACATTTTAGGAGGCAATTAGTTTTGAAAAATTATTTACGGGCATATGCGGAAATAAATTTAGATGCCATCAATCATAATATTAGAGAAGTGAAACGTTCCGTTGGAGAAGATGTAAAAGTAATGGCTGTCATTAAAGCAGATGGATATGGCCATGGCGCTGTGATGGTAGCCAATTCCCTAAATGAAGTAGGCATTGATGGATTTGCAGTTGCAATTATCGAAGAGGGCATTATACTTCGAAAAAGAGGAATTCAATCACCAATTTTAATTTTAGGATACACATCTCCATATCAATATGGAGAATTAGTACAATACGGATTAACACAAACAGTGTTCCATTATGAAATGGCAGAAAAAATATCTGAGTTTGCCGTACTTCTCGGAAAAAAAGCAAAAATACATATTAAAGTAGATACCGGAATGAACCGAATTGGGTTTAAAGATAATGAAGAATCTGTAGAGATTATTCGCAAAATTAAAGGATTACCGAACATTGAAATCGAAGGAATCTTTACTCATTTTGCCTGCGCAGATGAAACAGACAAAACATCTGCATACCACCAATATGAAAGATACGAAAAATTTGTCACTCGTCTGGAGAAAGCGGGAATTTCTATTCCAGTTAAACATGTATCGAATAGTGCAGCCATTATGGACTTGGAAGATGTCCGGCTTGATATGGTTCGGTCAGGAATTATGACATATGGATTATATCCATCAGAAGAAGTCGATCATAACAAAATAAAACTTCAGCCGGCTTTAAGTTTTAAGAGTCATATTATATATATCAAAGAAGTAGAAGCAGGCGAAGGAGTCAGCTATGGTTCTACCTATGTGACAACAAGAAAAACAAAGATTGCTACGATTCCGGTCGGGTATGCAGATGGGTACCCCCGCGCCCTTTCTTCAAAAGGAAGGGTACTGATTCGTGGACAGTATGCACCAATTATTGGCCGCATTTGTATGGATCAGTTTATGGTAGATGTAACAGAGGTAGAAGGAGTAGAAGAACTGGATGATGTGATCTTAGTCGGACGCGATGGAGATCATGAAATAACAGTAGAAGAAGTTGCGAATGTAAACAGCTTTAATTATGAATTTATTTGTGGTTTATCCCGCAGAGTTCCCCGTGTTTATTATCAAAATGGAAAATTAATTCGTACTATTGATTATTTAAATGAATAACAATTGCATACTTTTTATCAAAGGGGTAATACTTCTAGTAAGAAACTTTGATGGAGAGTGAAATCGTGATTATAAGACGAGGAGATATTTTTTATGCAGATTTAAGACCGGTTGTAGGCTCCGAACAGGGAGGTGTAAGACCGGTTTTAATTATACAAAATGACGCTGGAAATAAACATAGTCCAACTGTAATCTGTGCAGCAATTACCAGCAAAATGAATAAAGCAAAACTTCCGACCCATGTAGAATTAGACAGCAAAAAATGCGAAATCGTCCGGGACTCAGTCGTATTGCTGGAACAGATTCGTACCATTGATAAACGAAGGCTGAAGGAAAAAGTTTGTCATTTAGATTACTGGATCATGGAAAGAGTGGATCTTGCCTTAAAAGTCAGCTTGAATATTGATACATAGGCAGAATGATTGACGAATGTGGGAAATAATGATATAGTGGATGTTGCAATATTTTATAAAGGAGAATGCAAATGAACGATATAGGTACACTTAAGAATCTCATTTTAATCCTGGTTGCAGTGATTTGTGTGATTGAATTTGTGTATATTTTACATCTCAAGAAAACCAACACCGCTAATTCATTAAATTCCCGTTTAAAGAAAAATGACGATGACGACGATGAGAATAATGAGTATGAAGAAGAAATTAAAAATATGGTCGAGGAAGGCCTAGAACAAGGTGTTATTGAAGCGGAAGAAAAAGAATTAATTAATAATGTGTTTGAATTTGGTGATAAAGAATGCAAAGACGTTATGCGCTTCCGTAAAAAGATTGCAGGTATTGATAATTGCATGTCAATAGAAGAATGTCTTAATTATATGTTGGAAAAACCTTATTCCAGATATCCTTTATATGAAGGGGATATTGATAATATTCTTGGAGTGTTATATTTAAAAGATGTAATTGAAGCATTTATAAATCATGAAGAAAAATCGTTGTCAGAAATTGCGAGAGAGGCATTTTTTGTACATGAAACAATGGAAATATCAGATTTATTTAAAGAAATGCAATTGAAAAAAATTCACATGGCAATTGTTGTAGACGAATACGGACAAACCGAAGGGATTGTTGCCATGGAAGATATGTTAGAAGTGATTGTGGGTAACATTTTGGATGAATATGATATCGATGAGCACGAGATTACGAAGCTTGGAGAAGAAGGCGGTTATTTGATCCAGGGAGTTACCAGATTAGATGAGTTAGCAGAACTTTTGGATATTGAATTTCCAGATGAGGATATTGAAACCATTAACGGATTTTTGATTGATCAGTTAGGACATCTTCCGGAAGATAATGAAGAAGTAGAAATCATCTATGAAGGTTATTCGTTTAAATCTATGGATATTCATGAAAAAATGGTTCGACAGATTAAAGTAAGTAAAATAGAGAAAGATAAAGGAGAATAAAGATGTCAGGACATAGTAAGTTTGCCAATATTAAACACAAAAAAGAAAAAAATGATGCAAAAAAAGGAAAGATTTTTACTGTTATCGGTAGAGAAATTGCCGTTGCAGTAAAAGAAGGAGGACCAGATCCAGCAAATAACAGCAAACTTCGTGATGTTATCGCAAAAGCAAAAGCAAATAATATGCCAAACGATACCATTGACCGTGGGATTAAAAAAGCTGCTGGTGATGCAAACTCTGTTAATTATGAAACTATTACATATGAAGGATATGGACCAAATGGAGTAGCAATTATTGTTGATACATTAACAGATAATAAAAATAGAACAGCTTCTAACGTAAGAAATGCTTTTACAAAAGGTTATGGAAATGTTGGAACTCCAGGATGCGTTTCTTATATGTTTGACAAAAAAGGTCAGATTATTATCGATAAAGAAGAATGTGAAATGGATGCTGATGATTTGATGATGATTGCATTAGATGCTGGAGCAGAAGATTTTTCTGAAGAAGAAGATAGTTATGAAATCTTTACAGCACCAGATGATTTCAGTGCAGTTCGCGAAGCATTAGAAGCAGAAGGAATTAAAATGGCAGATGCTAATGTCAGCATGATTCCTCAGACTTATGTAGAATTAACAGATGAAAAAGATATTAAAAACCTTCAGAAAACATTAGATTTGTTAGATGAAGATGATGATGTTCAGGAAGTTTATCACAACTGGGATGAGTAAATAGAGAAAATGGCCTTTTTGTAATGTATACTTATACACATTATGAAAAGGTCTTTTTTTGTTTATTGTTAGTTTTTATAAGACTAATATAATGAATAATATATCTGGAATTTGGAGGGAGAATAATGAAAGAATATCTGGGATTTTCCAATATGCAAAAAATCAATGGATATGTAACAATTCTTAAATCTGCTTTACAGCCTATCTTTATTGGCTTGATTTTAGCTTATTTATTGGCACCAGTTGAGACGAAACTGGAATTATTTTTTGTAAAGAAACATATTAAGAAAAAACCAGCTCAAATAGGAGCAGTGTTTCTTACAGCCTTTGCAGTTTTGATAGTTGTTGTTATTGGTATTTGAAGTTTGCTGCCCCAGGTAATGAAAACAATTATCGATCTGATAGAAACTCTTCCTGATATGCTTGCATCGTTTACAAGAACAATAAATAACTGGGTACAAAGTGATGGTGCATTAATTGCATTATTTAATGAATTCATGGAACAGTTCAATCAATGGTCAAATGAATGGCTACGTACAGAAATGTATGAAACAATGATATCACTTTTATCTGGAATTATTGGCGCATTTGATTTTCTATTTAACATAATGTAGGATTTATTGTCATGATATATGTATTATTCGAAAAAAATAAATTCCGCGGACAGGCAAAAAAATTTTGTATGCGATTTCAAAAGATTGAAAAATTAATGGTTTTTTATTGGATATCATTCGTCAATGTGATAAAATGTTCGGAGGATTCATTACAGGAAAAGTAGTAGATTCTTTGATTATTGGAATTATTTGCTTTATTTGTATGAATATTATGAAACTTCCATATGCTACATTAATTAGTTTGATTGTTGGAATTACCAATGTAATTCCATTTTTTGGTCCATATATTGGTGCAGTGCCAAGTGCTTTTTTGATTTTATTAGTAGATCCAATACAATGTGCGATTTTTGTCGTATTTATTATTATAGAGGTTAGTGGAAGCACGATTAAAGCAACAGCAATTGCCGACGGATACAGAAGATTATATTATGCTGGATAAGTTAAATGAAGCAAATGAGGCGACCTATTTTAACAATACAAACCGTCGAAAAAGAAGATATAAAAATAAAGAAATGAAAGGGAACGAAGAAAAATGAAACAAGATGAAGTGTTAGAAGTGTTACAAAAGCTTGTAAATAGCTATGGTGCTGAAAATGACGGTTTTCATCATAATCATCCATGGCAGCATTTAGTTGCGATCATGCTAAGTGCGCAGAGTACGGATAAACAGGTAGATGCGGTGCTTCCAGCTCTTTATAAAAGATTTGATACAGTAGAAGATGTGGCGAAAGCTGATTTAGAAGAAATTGAATCCTATATTCGTTCTATTGGCTTATATAAAAATAAAGCCAAAAATATGAAAAAATGCTGTACTCAGATTTCACAAGAATATGGAGGAGTCGTACCTTCTGACAGGCAAGAATTGATGAAACTTGGTGGAGTTGGAAGGAAAACTGCTAATTTATATATGGCCAATGAACTTGGAATACCAGAAATCACAGTAGATACACATGTTCATCGTGTTTCAAATCGTATCGGATGGGTGGACAGCAAACAGGTATTAGAAACAGAAAAGCAGCTGCAGAATGTATTGCCCAAGGAATATTGGATTGCAATTAATATTCTCTTGATTCGCCATGGCAGGGCAGTATGTAAATCAAGAAAACCGGCTTGTGAGAAGTGTTTTTTAAGAAAATATTGTAAATATAATAAAAATAAAAGCAATTCTTAAAAAAATATAAAATCATTTGACTTTTTATACCAAATCGATATAATTAGTCTAACATGATGTAATATCATTAAGATAAATTTGTAAGAAATGGTGTATGAAAATTATAGAAAAGAGGTAACAATTATGTATTATGGTCTTGGGATGTATTACGATCCAACTTATATATTAGTTATTATCGGAGCTGCTTTGTCTTTGTTAGCTTCAGCAAAGGTGAATAGTACTTTTAACAAATATTCAAAAGTACGCAGCCGTAGTGGAATGACAGGAAGAGAAGCTGCAGAGAGAATTTTACATGCATCTGGAATTTATGATGTAAAAGTAGAACATATTTCTGGTAATCTGACAGATCATTATGATCCATCATCAAAAGTTCTTCGACTGTCTGATGCGACATATCAATCAACTTCTGTTGCAGCAATTGGAGTCGCAGCTCATGAATGCGGTCATGCTGTTCAGCATCAGCAAAAATATGCACCGTTGGTGCTTCGTTCTACATTGGTTCCGGTTGCTAATTTTGGTGCAAAGATTTGTTGGCCGATGATTATTCTTGGATTAATTATTGGACGTTTTCAACCATTGTTAACGTTAGGAATTTTATTATTTGGCCTGGCTGTTTTATTTCAACTTGTGACACTCCCAGTAGAATTTAATGCTTCTAGTCGTGCGTTAAAAGTTTTAGAGCAAAATGGAATATTAGGATATGATGAGATAGGGCAGACAAGAAAAGTGCTTTCTGCTGCAGCTATGACATATTTGGCAGCTGCTGCTTCATCTATTTTACAGCTACTTAGATTGATTATTTTATTCGGAGGAAGAGACAGAGATTAATTATGAAAATTCGTATCATCTGTGTAGGCAAAATTAAAGAACCTTATCTGCGCAAGGGAATTGACTATTATTGTAACAAATTGAGAAAGAAAGCAGACGTTGAAATTATTGAAGTGGAAGATGAAAAAACACCAGATCATGCCAGTCAAAAGGAAGAATTGAAGATAAAAAGAATTGAAGGAGAAAAAGTCCTTCGGTACATTCTACCACAGTCACAAATATTTGCTTTGTGTATTGAAGGATGTCAATTAACTACAGAAAAACTTCGCCGTAAAATAAAATTGGACTTAGAATCAGGAAAAGATTCATTTGTATTTATTATTGGAGGATCATTAGGATTGGCACCTGAAGTCGTGAACATGGCACAGAATAAGATTAGTTTTTCTTCTATGACCTTTCCACATCAAATGATGAGAATGATTCTGCTGGAACAACTGGACAGAGTATTAGAATAAATATATAAAGCAACTAAAAAGGGAAAATTCATTTGATTTTCCCTTTTTTATATAGTGATTTAAAAAATAGATGGTTCAATTGCGGATTTTAACATAGCAAATATTTCTGGCTTTTCTTTTTTCATTCGGATTGGTTGTAAATTATGAGAGACCATTCCATGAACAGTTTTTCCAGTACTGATAATATCATTTGTAGACATTCTTAATATCTGGTATTCAAATTCCAATTTTGTATTTGTTGCTTTTGTCAGTCTGGATTCAACGACGAGTTCATCTTCATAATATGCAGCTTTCTTATAGTGACATTCTAATGAAGTGAGTGGAACAATAACTCCATTATTTTCCATATCAGAATAGGTCATACCCATGGATTTGATTAAATCGGTACGTCCTGCTTCGAACCAAACGGCGTAATTACTATGATGGGCAATTCCCATTTGGTCTGTTTCTGCATAACGAACAATAATTTTTGTTTTTGTTATCATAAATAATTTTCCTCCTATGTATATAAATGATCATGCAATGCTTAATAAGAGTATCATAAGTTATAAAAAATATCATACCATCTTGAGATTGATGAATCAATTCTTTTATTGAAGTAATTTTGGGTATTGTTATAATGGCTTTATGCGTTATTTCTGAAAAAGGCGGAGAAAAATATGATATAGAACAGGAAAAACGGCTAAAGGAAAGAAGAATACATGGAAAATAGATATAATAATAGTGGAGCTGCTTTTCACAGCTCCACTATTATTATCAAAAACGTCGATGTCTGTCGTTGTCTTTATAATTATCGTGGTGGTTATCCCTACGATCGTTGCGTCCGTTATCGCGTCTATCGTCTCTGTGGTCATTCCGTCTGTTTCTACGGTCATGATCTTCATGACGGCCATGTCTGCAGCAATCATTTGAGAAAAAGTGTGGCATAAAATGTCCTCCTTTTTTATTTAGAATATGCAGGACATGTTGAATGTTGCAAAGTACGTATATTTTAATAAGAATTATTTTTAATCACTTAGGTTATATCATTTTTTTGTCATATTTTACGAGTTTCTTCTATATAATATATAATATGGAATTTTGCATGAAATTGGTGTTGCATTTTCTAAAAAACATTTTTTATACAAAAATAGCCTATCTAAGCCAAAAGTCGGACAAGTAGCCAAAATAAAGAATTGCACAAAAAATGCACCTGGCGGGAGTCGAACCCGCGGCCAACAGCTTCGGAGGCTGGCACTCTA
Source organism: Lachnospiraceae bacterium (assembly GCA_036311565.1). Classification (GTDB taxonomy): domain Bacteria; phylum Bacillota; class Clostridia; order Lachnospirales; family Lachnospiraceae; genus Fimousia. Next base: position 104,684 of record JAXJPR010000054.1, on the reverse strand, counting down.
TCCACTGAGTTACAGATGCATGAGACTATTCTAATACAAAATGGAGAAGAATGCAAACTTTTTTTAAATTCTATAAGAAACTTTGTTCCAAGAAGAAAGTATGTTATAATGCAAGCATAGATGTTAGGAGGAAAAAAGCGTGAGAAACAGTCAGTATACATTCGTAATCATAGTAGTCAGTTGGTTTTTCTTTGCAGTTGGCTGTGGAGTGACGGCAGCATATTTAAAGGTATCTACTCAGTTTAATGCTCAGGCAAAGACGACAGAGGCTGCGGAAGTATCGCAAGTTTTTAGTGAGCAAGAGGAGAAAAAAGAAAAAGAAGAAGAAATTCGGAATGTAGAAACTTTTATAGAAAATTATTATAATGCGTTAGAAAAAGGAAACCGAATAAAGCTGCTGACTATGGTAGAAGATCCAGATACTTATTTATCAGAGAAGAAAATAAGGAATATGACTTCTTATATTCAAAAATATAATAATCTTACTTGTTACATAAAAAAAGGGGATTGTGCACACTCTTATATTGTATTTGTTTCTTATGAGACCCAGATTACAGATATTTCTGATAAAGTACCAGGAATGTCACAATATTATGTCAAAAAAGAAGACAATCATTTTCTAATTTATAATAATAAATCTCATCTAAACGAAGAAGCACAAAATGCAATGAAAGTATCACTGAGGATGAAAGATATACAGTTTCTGATTGAGGATACAAGCAAACGTTACAAGGAGATTGTAAGAAATAACAAGAAATTACAAGAATATTTTGAGGAATAAAATGAATTACACCATATACATTTGTGAGAAAAAGATAGAACCATTTATTATGGATAATATCAAAGAATTTACAAAACGTCTTGGAAGATATTGTAAAATCAGAATTATACATTTGAAAAAAGAGCAGGAAGCTGTTAAAATGAAACAGACAAATGGAGAACATTATCTGGTTACTAATCAGGAAGAGAGTGTTTCATCAGAGGTATTTGCCAACTGTATTCAATCTATGGAAGTGCATGGAATCGCCTCCTGCAGTTTTTATATTAACTGTAACCCACAATTTGATAGAATGAAGCAATGCTCCATTTCAAAGCTCACTATGGCGCCTGGTTTAACAGCAGCCATTTTGTGCGAACAAATATATAGAGGTTATCGAATTATATATGGACAACCTTATCATAAATGATCAAAAAAGCGGACTTGTCCGCTTTGTTTTTTACGGAGGTTATATAGAATATGTTAGAAAAGATTCAACACCCAAATGACATTAGAAAAATTTCTTCAAAAGAATACAATCATTTGGCAAAAGAAATAAGGACATTTTTATTGGAACATGTAAGCAAGACAGGGGGGCATCTTGCTTCTAATTTAGGAATTGTAGAACTTACTATGGCATTGCATTTGGTATTGGATTTTCCTAAAGACAAACTAATCTTTGATGTGGGACATCAATCTTATGTACATAAGATTCTCACAGGTAGAAACGGTGATTTTGCTTCTTTACGACAATTTGGCGGCATGAGTGGATTTCCAAAAAGAAAAGAAAGTGAATGTGATGCTTTTCATAGTGGACACAGTTCTATGTCTATATCTGCTGCTCTTGGATTTGCTGCCGCCAGAAAATTGAGACACTCAGATGAAACAATTGCAGTGGTAATTGGAGATGGAGCTTTATCTGGTGGAATGGCTTATGAAGCGCTCAATAATATGACCCGTTTAAGAGCTGAAAAAAAGAATCTGATGATTATTTTAAATGATAACAAAATGTCTATTGCAAAAAATGTTGGAGGTATGTCCGCTTATTTAAATAGGATCCGTACCAAAAAAGAATATACGGAGTTAAAAGATCATATTGAACAATCTTTACTCAAAATACCAGCAATTGGAAAATCTCTAACAAAAGTCGTAAAACGTTCGAAAGATTCAATCAAACATTTGTTTGTGCCAGGAATGTTTTTTGAAGATATTGGAATTACGTATATTGGACCGATTGATGGGCATAATATTCCTCTTATGGTTGATACATTCAGGCATGTGAAGCAGCTGGAAGAACCAGTCATTGTTCATGTAATTACAAAAAAGGGAAAGGGATATAAACCGGCAGAACAAAATCCAGAGAAATATCATGGAATTGCTCCTTTTGATCTGAAAACTGGAGAAATCAAGAAAAAAAATGCTGGTCTATCTTATACAAAAATCTTTTCAAATACTTTAATTGATGCAGCTCAAAATGATGAAAAGATTACTGCTATTACAGCCGCTATGCCTGAAGGAACAGGATTAAAAAAATTTGGAGAAAAATATCCGGAACGTTTTTTTGATGTGGGAATTGCAGAAGAACATGCGGTTACTTTTTGTGCGGGAATGGCCGCACAAGGGTGGAAACCGGTTTTTGCCGTCTATTCAACGTTCCTGCAAAGAGGATTTGACCAAATGATACATGATGTAGCATTAGGAAATTACCCGGTCATTTTTGGAGTGGATCGATCTGGATTAGTTGGTGCTGATGGGGAGACTCATCAGGGAATCTTTGATATTCCATTTTTATCTATGATCCCGAATCTTACATTAATGGCTCCCATTAATGGAAAAGAATTGGAAAAAATGCTGCTATATGCACTAAATAATGCAAATGGACCAATTGCAATTAAATATTCCAGAGGAGAGGCAGAAACACTTTTTGAGGAAAATTGCAAAGAGATTGCATATGGTAAAGGACAAATTTTAAAAGATGGAAAAGATGCAGTCGTTATCAGCGTAGGAAATATGTTATCAGAATCTATAACTGCGATTCAAATTTTAGAAAAAGAAGGATATGAAATAGGACTGGTAAATCCAAGATTTTTAAAACCAATGGATAGGGATATGCTGGATCAGCTGGCTCTGAAATATAAATGTATCATAACCGTAGAAGAAGGAATTTTAAATGGAGGTTTCGGTTCTATGGCGATGCAGTATTTATATCAAAATGGTTATACTGGCAAAATAAAAAATATAGGAATAGAAGATACATTTGTAGAACATGGTTCTATAAAAGAGCTTAGAAACCTATTGGGATTAGATGGAAGTCAAATTGCAGAGTCAATAAAAAATTGGATATAAAATAAAAAAATACGGTTAGTGTATGATTTATTTTTTTCAGAAGCAAAAAAATAATACACTATGCCGTATTTTTTTATTTTTGAAAAAAGTGTATAATAAATTTAAAAAACAAGGAAATAAAATAATACGCTTCTTAAAAAAACACTACTAGTGTATAAAAAAATAACCTCTTTGTGCATTTGTAAAAATGCGGAAGTTTTTTTATATTGTATGTGGTTGGTGAAGACAGCGTAGGATAGGAGTAGTTATGAAACAAAATAGAAAAGAAAAAGTATTGGAATTTATCATGGAATATTCGACCAAACTGCAGCATGATGAATATCCAAAATTTACTACTAACTTTTTATCCGAAAAACTAAATATGCAGCGAACCAATTTAAGCAGTATCTTAAACCAACTGGTGAAAGAAGGAAGATTGATAAAGCATAATGGACGTCCTGTTTTATACCAATTTGTAGATCCGAATACTGCACAAACAGATTGTTTTAAAGAGCTGATCGGATATGAAATGTCTTTGAAAGAAGCAGTAACGCTTGCAAAAGCAGCTGTCTTATATCCGCAGGGAAAGTCAAAAATTCTATTAACTGCAGAAAGAGGAAGTGGTATTAGATACTTTGCCGAAATGATTTTCAAATTTGCTGTCAAATCCGGAGTAATAAAAACCGGAGCACCAATGGTTGTATTCGATTGCAAGACATACATGGAAAATCCTGAATACATTCGGGAAATTTTATTTGGAATAGAAAAAAAGGAGGGGCTATTACAAACAACCAAAGATGGAATTTTGCTGATCAAGAATGCAGAATTGCTTACGGGTTATGAACGTGGATTACTGTTTTCTTCAAAACAACATGGAATACTTTTATGCAGTATATCAAGAAATTTAGAAGAACCAGTATTCAGACTATTTAAAGACGAAGCAGATTTTGTGATTGATATTTTACCGTTACGGGAAAGAAGTTTTGAAGAAAAATTTGCATTTGTGACCAAATTTTTTCAGGAGGAAGCAGGCAGAATGCAGAGGAATATCATGGCAGATACCAGTATTCTTCATGCATTGCTCCTTTATGAGGCAGCCGATAATATTAGAGGATTAAAAAATGATGTTCATACCGGATGTGCCAATTGTTATGCAAGAGCACATAAAACTACACATCGATTTATTGAAGTATTATTTTCTGATTTCCCCAAAAGTGTGAGAAAAGGAATTATCTATTTTAAAAAACATAAGGATGAGATTAATCAGATTATATCCAACGACTGTAAATATTCATTTACAGAAAAAGAAATTTTAAAGAAAAACAAAAATCAAAATAACCATAATATTTATCAACTGCTTGATGCCAGCAAAAAAGAATTAAAAAAACAGGAAATAAGCGAAGAAGAAATTAATTCGATTGTTTCTATGAAACTTCAGGCAGACTTTCAAAATTATTTTGAAACACTGGCCCTCCGAGGGGAAAATCGAACACACTTAGAAAAGATGGTTTCTGAAAAATTGATTTATGAAGTAGAAAAATTCATAAAGAAAGCAGAAAAAGAACTAGATGAGACCATTGACGAACGACTTTTTTGTGCATTATGTCTTCACATTAATGCCTGTATTGTTAAAGTGTCAACAAAGCAAAGAATTTCTAATGAAGAAATCAGCAGGATTGTTGAGTCTTATCCAATGGAATATCAATTAGCAAAAGATTTTACAAATAAAATTCAACAAGAATTTAAAGTCAGTATGAATATTGATGAGATTATATTTGTTATTTTATTTTTGCTTCAAAGTGAAAGATGCCGAAAACAAATGGTGGTTACATTACTTGCCATGCATGGGAATGGAGCTGCCACTGCTATTGCAGAAGTAATTAATTTTATGTCCAGGGAACATACTACATATGCATATGACTTGATTTTAGAAAAAAATGTTCAGACAGCATATGAAGAATTGATGCAAAAAATGATAGACATTCATCAGGGAAAAGGAATTCTTCTCATTTATGATATGGGTTCTATACGAACGATGGCAGAAGCGATATCAGCAGAAACAAAAATTCCGGTTAAATTTTTGGAAATGCCATTGCATTTATTGGGAGTGGCAGCCAGCAATAAATCCTCTGATTTAAATAATCTCGAAGATATTCATGAGTATCTTCTAACCAATTTTCAAGATATATGTTATTCCAGTGACGAAAGAAATGAAGAAATTCTGGCAATTCTGTCTTCCAGACAGGAAGAAGAAACCAAACTTCCTGTAGTGGAACCAGAAGAACATGGAATTGACGAAGCATTTGAATACTTAGAAAGCCAATTTCATGAATTTGATATGGATATTATGAGAGCATATCTGATTTCATTTATTAGTCAAATGGAATGCCTGATGAGTCTTGTTTTAGATGAGGATAAAAAAATAGGTCTCATTGTTCATATTGTGTGCCTGGTTGATAAAATAAAGCATCAGCAAATTCCATCTGTAAACTTTACAGCATCGGATATTATCGGAAAACAACAAGAGTTGGTTCAGGAAGTAAAGCGGCTGTTAAAACCGTTAGAACAAGAATTTGATATTTATATTAATGATGTAGAAGCTGCGATTATTATATCGATAATGCAGCAATAGAAAGAGGTAAGATTATGAATAAAGAAGAATTAACTATGATAGCTTTGAAATCGTATCCTATTCAGGAGAAGCCCGTTCTAAATTATTATTAGCACTAGAAAAAGCAAAAAATGGTGATTTTGCTGAATGCGACCAGTTAATTGAAACAGCTGGAGAATGCCTGATCAGTGCTCACAATGCACAAATGGATGTGATGCAAAAAGAAGCCACTGGTGGAGATGTTGAAATGGGATTTATTATGGTACATGCCCAGGATCATTTAATGACTACTCTATTATTAAAAGATATCATCGGAACATTAATTGACGTATATAGAAAATAGGGAGGAACATTAAATGAATAAGCTAATTAGTACAATCGAAAAACTAAAACCATTTTTTGACAAAGTTGCAAGAAATAGATATTTAAAAGCCATAAAGGATGGATTTATCTCTTGTATGCCAATCATTATTTTTTCAAGTATATTTCTTTTGATTGCCTATGTTCCAAATATTTTTGGATTTTATTGGAGTCCGGAAATCGAAAAAATAATTACAAAATCTTATAATTATTCTATGGGAATTTTAGCTGTTGCAGTGGCAGCAACAACAACAAAGCATTTTACAGATACATTGAACCGTGATTTACCAGAAAATAATCAGATTAATAGTTTGTCAACAATGACCTGCGCAATTATTGGTTTTATGATCATGAGCGTAGATGCTTTGGAAGGTGGTTTCTCCAGTGCCTACATGGGATCAAAAGGGCTTCTTACAGCATTTATTGTTTCCTTTGTTATTGGTGGAGTTTATAAATTTTGTATCTCAAGAAATATTACGATTAACATGCCAGAACAGGTACCACCAAACTTATCTCAGACATTCAAAGATGTCATTCCTTTTGGTGCAGCTATCATTCTATTATGGTTATTTGATTTAATATTCCGTTCTGTTTTTGAAATTAGTTTTGCAGAAGGAATTGTAACATTCCTTCAACCATTATTCCAGGCAGCAGATGGATATCTTGGGCTTGCCATTATATTTGGTGCTATGTCATTGTTCTGGTTCATTGGTGTGCACGGACCATCTATTGTAGAACCAGCGGTATCTTCTATTTTAGTACTCAATCTGACTACAAACTTAGAAGCATATCAGGCTGGAGCACATGCAACAAAAGTTTTAACATTAGGTGCGCAGCATTTTGCTGTTACTTTTGGAGGAACAGGTGCTACACTGGTAATTACTTTAATGTTTGCTTTTATGGCAAAATCAAAAGAATTAAGAGCTGTAGGACGTGCCAGCAGTATTCCAGTACTTTTTAATGTAAATGAACCATTTCTTTTTGGGGCTCCAATTGTATTAAATCCAGTATTTTTTGTACCATTTGTATTTGCTCCAGTTGCAAATATCTGGTTATTAAAGATCTTTGTTGATTATTTGGGAATGAATGGATTCATTTATGATTTACCTTGGACAACACCAGCACCAATTGGAGTAATCTTAGGTCTTGGTATGGGAGTAATGCCAGTTATTTATCTGCTTTGTATCATAGCCATTGACTTTATCATCTACTATCCATTCTTTAAAGTTTATGATAATCAGAAAGTGGAAGAAGAAAAGGCAATGAATCAGGATGCTGTAGTAAAAGAAGAAAAGAAGATCAAATTAGATAGCAATGTTTTAAAATCTAAGAGAGTACTAGTGCTCTGTGCAGGCGGTGGCACAAGTGGATTACTGGCAAATGCATTGAAAAAAGCTGCAGATGAAAAAGATATTCCATTAATTACTGCAGCAGGATCTTATGGGGCACATATGGATATTATGAAGGACTATGATTTAGTTATTCTGGCACCACAAGTAGCATCTTATTATGTGGATTTGAAAAAGGATACAGATCGCTTAGGAATTAAAAGTGTTGCCTGCGAAGGAAAACAGTATATTAGTTTAACGAGAAATCCACAGGAAGCACTAGAATTTGTCTTTAAAATTATGGAGGAAAGATAATATGAAGTTTCGTGATGATTTTATCTTTGGTGGAGCTACGGCTGCATATCAATGTGAAGGAAGTACAAAAGAATATGGAAAAGGAAAAGTTGCATGGGATGATTTTCTTGAAAAGCAAGGACGATTTTTAGCAGACCCAGCCAGTGATTTTTATCACAAATATCCAATTGACTTAAAATTATGTCAGGAATTTGGAGTAAATGGAATTCGTATTTCCATTGCATGGTCAAGAATTTTTCCAACAGGTGAAGGAACTGTGAATCAGGAAGGAGTAGATTTTTACCATAAAGTATTTCAGACTTGTAAAAAATATGGTGTAGAACCTTTTGTAACCTTACATCATTTTGATACACCAAATACCTTACATAGCAATGGAGATTTTCTTAATAAGCATACCATTGATTGTTTTGAAGAATATGCAAAGTTCTGTTTTGAAGAATACAAAGATGAAGTTACATACTGGTTTACTTTTAATGAAGTATGGCCAATTGCAGTAAATCAATATGTAGTAGGAAACTTCCCTCCTGGAATCCAATATCATGTTGAACAGGCAGTATATTCTATGCATAATATGATGATTGCCCATGCCAGAGCAGTTGTTGCATTTAAAGAAGGGCATTATAACGGAAAAATCGGAATTATTCATTCATTAGAAACGAAATATCCATATGATGAAACGAAAAGTGAAGATATTCTTGCAGCAAAAAAAGAAGATGTGCTGGCCAATAAGTTTTTACTTGACGCAACATTTCTTGGGGATTATTCTAAAGATACAAAAGCAATCATTGACGAATTGATGATGCAAAACCATTCTGTTTTTCAACCAGAAGTAGAAGATATCAACCTTATGAAAAAAGCAGCTCAATATAATGATTATCTTGGGATTAATTATTATCAAAGCCATTTTATTCAGGCCTATGATGGAGAGAATGAAATTTTCCATAATGGAACCGGAGATAAAGGGACATCTGTTTTCCGTTTAAAAGGCATTGGAGAAAGAATGTTTAAGGAAGGAATTGATCGTACTGATTGGGACTGGCTGATCTATCCGGAAGGGCTATACGATATGATTATGCGTATTAAAAATGATTATCCAGATTATAAAGCTATTTATATCACGGAAAATGGAATGGGTTATAAAGATGATTTTGTGGATGGAACTATTGATGATGAGCCAAGAATTGACTATATCAAGAGACATATGCAGTGGATTCTAAAAGCCATTGCCCAGGGAGTCAATGTAAAAGGATATTTTGTCTGGTCTCTTATGGATGTTTTCTCCTGGTCCAATGGTTATAATAAGCGTTATGGATTGTTCTACGTAGATTATAACACTCAAGAACGCTATCCAAAAAAATCAGCGTATTGGTACAAACAGGTTAGTGAAACAAAAGAGGTATCCGATGAGTAATTTAAAAGGTGTGATATTTGATTTTAATGGGACATTATTTTTCGATAATGACAAACATATTTTGGCATGGAATAAAATTTCAAAAGAAATTAGAGGCAGAGATATTACAGATGAAGAACTGCATGAAAAATTCAATGGAACTCCGAATGATCAGATTCTTCGCTATATGTTAGGAGAAGATGCAAAAGAGGACCAGATCCAGTATTATTCCAGTTTAAAAGAACAGTACTACCGGGAATTTTGTAAAGCAGATAAAGCTGGTTTTCATCTTGTTGAAGGCGTGCCAGAATTTATGGATGCTTTAAAAGAAAAAGAAATTCCATTTACGATTGCCAGTGCATCTATAAAAGCTAATATTGATTTTTTCATTGAATCATTTGGATTGGATGTCTGGATTTCGCCAGAGAATATTGTATTTGATGATGGTACATACAAGAATAAAGTGGCAATGTTTAAAAAAGCTGCACAGATTTTGGGCATTGACATGGAGGATATCACCGTTTTTGAAGATTCATTCTCTGGGATTAAAAATGCATATGAAGCAGGATGCAGAAGTATAATTGTAATTGGTACACCAGAGATTAGAAGACAGTATGAATCTTTACCTGGTGTTATAAAAACAATTGCTACATTTAAAGAACTATAAATTTGTAACATAATATGGCGGAGCGGTAATTATAGTGCCGCTCCGCTAATGTCTTCATTTAGAAAAACAGGATCAATGGCCTGAATTCCTCTAGATTCAATTGGGGTTGAAAAAACAATTTGTGTTTCTGTAGTTCCAAATTCCTGAAGTTTATTGATAAATACATCTAATTCATCTGTGCTTGGAAAAATAACCTTCATCAACATGGAATACTGGCCAGTAACGCAATTGCATTCAATCACATTTGGGCATTGTTTAATAAATGGATAGAATGTTTCTTTTTCTTTTGGTGCCAGTGTCAGACTAATAAATGCCTTGATATGATAACCTAATGCGGTAGGATTGATGGATGCATGATAACCAGTAATTACTCCTTTTTTTTCTAAACGTTCAATTCGGCTTGAAACTGCTGGAGAAGATAAAAATACTTTTGAAGCCAGATACTTTAGTGGATGCCTTGCATTTTCCTGAAGCAAAGCTAGAATTTTCTTATCAATTTTATCGATTTTGTCTAACATATGTTTCACTTCCATTTCGCTTATTTTCAATTCTATTTATAAGAAATGTGAAATTCTCTATAAATGAAAAAAAGGAGTATTTGCCCAGTGGCAAACACTCCTTTGTGTGGTTTAAGTATATAATGAATTCTTTAATATTGCAAGTAAAAAAGAAAAAAGATTTAAAATCTTTAGTCTTTACAATTAGAAATCTCTCTTCTATAATAGTTAGGATGAAAAGGAGATGTAATCATGAATTTTAAAAAGCCAGGATTAGAAGACCTGCCAATTCTTAGAAAATATTTTGAAGGTTTAGAATTTTATAACAGTGGATATTCTCCAGGAATGATATATTTGTGGGCACCGTTTTATAATATAGAATATGCAGTTATGGATGATATGATTATCTGTCGTGCAGGAAAAGATAAGCTTCGATATTCTTATCCAATTGGTAAAGGAGCTGAAAAAGCTGTTCTTGATAAAATAATTAAAGATTGTAAAATAAACGGAACAGAATTTGAAATGTATGGTGTTACAAAAGATATCGAGGAAAAAATGATTTCCATGTATGGAGATGTTTTCGAAGTCAAATACGATAGAGATAATGCAGAATATGTTTATCTATCAGAAAAACTGATTAGTTTAAGTGGGAAAAAGCTTCATAGCAAAAGAAATCATATCAATCGTTTTATTGCGAATCATGAATGGACGTATGAAACGATAAATGACGAGAATGCTTTGGAATGTCTGGTCATGCTGATGCAGTGGAAACTGAATAACTGCAATAAGGATGATGTGGAAAAATATGATGAGATTTGTGTTGCAAAAAATTCTATAATGTATCGGAAGGAATTAGGTTTTACTGGAGGGCTGATTCGATGTGAAGGAGAAATCATTGCATTTTCTCTTGGAGAACCATTGAATAAAGACACTTTTGTTGTTCATATTGAAAAAGCGTTTTCGCATATCCAAGGAGCGTATCCGATTATAAATCAGCAATTTGTACTCCATGAAGCAAAAGATTATAAGTACATTAACCGCGAAGAAGACTGTGGTGAAGAAGGACTTAGAAAAGCAAAACTGTCCTATCGTCCTGAAAAATTAGAAGAGATTGCGGTATTAAAATTTCGTAATGAATAATGAGATTTTAATATTAATATAAAAAATGCTTTGTACTGGACAGATGTCCTGCGCAAAGAGTATAATGAAAAAAAATAACCTAGGAGGAAGTTACTATGAGACATTTGATCGATCCAATGGATTTAAGTGTAGAGGAAATTGATCATCTGATTGAGTTGGCAGATGATATTATTAAACATCCTAAAAAATATCGTGATGTATGCCGCTATAAAAAATTAGCAACTTTATTTTTCGAACCAAGTACCAGAACTAGATTAAGCTTTGAGGCTGCAATGATGGAGTTGGGCGGTAATGTACTCGGATTTTCATCTGCAGATTCTTCTTCAGCAGCAAAAGGGGAAAGTGTGGCTGATACGGCAAGAACGGTTGCATGTTATGCAGATATTATAGCTATGAGACATCCGAAAGAAGGAGCTCCTTTGGTAGCTTCCCAGTATGTGGATGTTCCAATAATCAATGCTGGTGATGGCGGGCACAATCATCCAACGCAGACATTAACAGATTTACTTACAATTAAGCAGGAAAAAGGACGATTAGATCATTTGACTATTGGATTCTGCGGAGATTTAAAATTTGGCCGTACGGTACATTCTCTTATTAAAGCTTTATCCAGATATGAAGGAATTAACTATATATTAATTTCTCCGGAAGAACTACAAATTCCTGAATATTTGAAAAAAGAGGTATTTGAGAAAAAAGGAATTGCTTATCGTGAAGTAGAACGTATGGAAGAAGTCATGCCAGAGTTGGACATTATATATATGACACGTGTTCAGAGAGAACGTTTCTTTAATGAAGCAGATTATATTCGCTTAAAAGACAGTTATATTTTGGATTTGGATAAATTAAAAACAGCAAAAGAGGATTTATCTATTCTTCATCCTCTTCCAAGAGTAAATGAGATTTCTGTAAAAGTAGATAATGATCCTAGGGCTTGCTATTTCAAACAGGCAAAATACGGAAAATACATTCGTATGGCGCTCATTATGACAATGTTGGGGGTAAGTGCAGATGAAGATTGATAGTATTAAAAATGGAATTGTTCTTGATCATATTACTGCGGGCAAAAGTATGGAACTTTATCAGAATTTAGGGCTAGATAAAGTGGATTGTTCGGTTGCTATCATTAAAAATGTAAAAAGTGAAAAGATGGGTAAAAAAGATATCATTAAAATTGATGATCAGTTCAAGATTAATTTAGATGTGATTGGATATATGGATCCAAATGTAACCGTATGTATTATTGAAGAAGGAAAAATTGTAAAAAAATATAAAGTTGAATTACCAGAAACATTAGTCAATATTGTAAAATGCAAAAATCCACGCTGCATTACATCCATTGAACAGGAAATCGATCAGATATTTGTCTTGACTGATAAAGAAAAGCATGTTTATCGCTGCAAATATTGTGAATCAAAATTAAAAAAATAAATGAAATCAATCGTCTAAACGTTGCAATGTTTAGGCGATTGTTTCTTTTCTATCAATCGTGAATCGTCTTAACTGCTTTGTTCTTGCATTTTTCGATGTCATTCTTTATAATGTTAATAAGCGTTTATGAAAGAGATGTGATAAATGTATGAGAGAAAATGATACAGTTGTAACTCCAATAAAAAGAGAAATTAGTAAACCAGCTGATTTTACAGAACCAGATGTACTGTTTCAACAGCTGTTAAAAACAATCGATTCCTATCATCCGTCTGCTGATGTTGATATGATTAAAAAAGCTTATAATATTGCCAATGAAGCACACAAGGGACAAAAGCGTAAATCAGGAGAGCCTTATATTATTCATCCAATTTGTGTTGCAATTATTCTTGCAGAATTAGAACTTGATAAAGAAACGATTGTAGCCGGTCTTCTTCATGATGTAGTAGAAGATACGATTATGACGTCCGAAGAAATTACGAAAGAATTTAGCGGAGAAATTGCACTGTTAGTTGATGGGGTTACCAAGCTTGGTCAATTGAGTTATTCAAAGGATAAAGTCGAAGTTCAGGCAGAAAACCTGCGCAAGATGTTTCTTGCTATGGCAAAAGATATTCGGGTAATTTTAATCAAATTAGCAGACCGTCTTCATAATATGAGAACTTTGCAATATATGAAGCCAGAGAAGCAAAAGGAAAAATCTAGAGAAACGATGGATATTTATGCACCAATTGCTCATCGACTTGGAATTTCTAAAATTAAAGTTGAATTAGATGATCTTTCTCTGCGATATTTAAAGCCGGATGTGTACCATCAATTGGAGAACCAGATATCTATTCAAAAGGAAGAGCGGGAAGCATTTATTAACAAAATAGTTTCACAAGTAAAGGATCACATCAGTGGTTCTATTCAGCATACAGAAATCGATGGAAGGGTAAAACATTATTTTAGTATTTATAAAAAAATGGTAAATCAGAATAAGACCATTGATCAGATTTATGATTTATTTGCAGTTCGTATTAAAGTTGATACTGTAAAGGACTGTTATGCGGCACTTGGTATTATTCATGAAATATATAAACCAATTCCAGGCCGTTTTAAAGATTACATTGCTATGCCAAAACCTAATATGTATCAATCTCTGCATACTACATTGATTGGGCCAAATGGACAGCCGTTTGAAATTCAGATTCGGACTTATGAAATGCATCGTACTGCTGAATACGGAATTGCAGCCCACTGGAAATATAAAGAAAATAAAAACAATTCCGGTATTAATAAAGAAGAAGAAAAGTTAAGCTGGCTTCGTGAAATATTAGAATGGCAGCGGGATATGGAAGATAACAAGGAATTTTTAAGCCTGCTGAAAACAAATTTAGACTTATTTGCTGAAAATGTTTATTGTTTTACACCAAATGGAGACGTAAAAAATCTTCCAAATGGTTCTACGCCAATTGATTTTGCTTACAGCATCCATTCAGCAGTAGGTAATACTATGGTCGGGGCACGTGTAAATGGACGTCAGGTGACTTTTGATTATAAAATTCAGAATGGCGATCGTGTGGAAGTTATCACTTCTCAAAATTCCAAAGGTCCAAGTCGTGATTGGTTAAAAATTATAAAAAGTTCACAAGCAAAAAGTAAAATTAATCAATGGTTTAAACGACAGTTTAAGGAAGAAAATATTGTTCGAGGAAAAGAATTGCTTCGGCAATATGCAAAAGAAAAGAATATTTTCCTGGCAGATTATGTAAAACCTGCGTATCAGAAAAAGGTCATGCTAAAATACGGATTCCGTGACTGGGATTCTGTTTGCGCTGCCATAGGTCATGGTGGTTTAAAAGAAGGTCAGGTAGTCAATAAATTAAGAGAAGAATATGAAAAAGACCATCCTAAGATTTTAACAGACGCAGGAGCAATCAACAATGTTAGTCAGAATGATAAAAAACGCAGTAATAAATCAAAAGGTGGGATTGTAGTAAAAGGGATTCACGATGTAGCAGTGCGTTTTTCAAAATGTTGCAACCCTGTACCAGGTGATGAAATTGTTGGTTTTGTAACTCGTGGAAGAGGTGTTTCTATACACAGAACCGATTGTATCAATATGATGTCTATGCCAGAATCTGACAGAGTCCGTTTGATTGACGCTGAGTGGGAATCACCAGAAGAAGAAAATAAGGGACCATTATACACAACAGAAATAAAAATTTATGCAAATAACCGTACAGGCATGTTTGTTGACGTCTCTAAAATTTTCCTCGAAATGAATATTGATATGTCATCTGTAAATGTAAAAACATCCAAAAATGGAAAGGCCACCATTAGTATTTCTTTTGATATCCATGGTGTTGCACAGTTGAATAGAATTATAGCAAAATTGCGTGGAATCGAAGGTGTTATTGACATTGAAAGAACATCAGGTTAGGAGAAACTATGAACGATAATTTAATGATATTGACCATGCCTCTTGGCGAAATGGAAACAAATTGTTATATATTAGGAAATACGGAAACCAAAGAAGGATATGTATTTGATCCTGGAGCAGAACCAGAGGCAGTCTTAAGAATTTTACAACAGGAAGGATTAAATTTTTCTGGAATCATTTTAACACATGGTCATTTTGATCACATGCTTGCGGTAGATAAATTAATAAAAGAAGTTGGTTCACATTTACCAGTATATGCTAATATTGAAGAAAAAGAAGTATTTCAGAACGAAAATTATAATTTGTGTTCTATGGTAGGACAGACTTCCTATTTTATACCAAATCATTTCCTAAAAGATGGAGATGTTTTAAAGATTTGTGGAACAAAAGTACAATGCTTTCACACACCAGGACATACTTGTGGCGGCATGTGCTTTTATATAGAAGAAAAAGACTGGTTAATTGCTGGAGATACATTATTTCAGGGAAGTATTGGAAGAACAGATTTTCCAACAGGTGATTTTAAAGTATTATCAAAATCAATCAAGGAAAAGATTTATACATTACCTGATAAGACTATTGTTTTTCCAGGCCATGGACCTAGTACAACAGTAGGAGATGAAAAGCACTATAATATGTTTGTGCATTTGTAAAAGATTATGATTGGATTAATTCAAAATGATGAACGATTAGAAGCGGATATTCGCGATTTGATTTATGCTTTCTTTTTTGGAGAAAAAATTAGAAAAGTGAACGATACTTCTGATCAATATGATTTATATGTAGATGTAAGGGTTACCGATGAACAGGTAGCCTTTTCCTTAGTAAAAGATAATATTGTCCTTTCTCAAAGAGTTTGTGATAGCTTATTAAGAAATCCAGTAAAAGAATGTGTTTATCAGCTTTTAAGTGATTATACAGGAAAAAAACTTCCATGGGGTACATTGACTGGGGTAAGACCAACCAAAATAGCATTGGAACAAATAGAACAGGGAAGACCTGAGTTAGAAATTAAACAATATTTTGGAGATACCTTCCATTGTACACAACAAAAAATAAATATTTGTACAAAAGTTGCAAAAAATGAACATAGAATCTTACAAGGAATTTCTTATGAAGATCAGTATAGTCTTTATGTAGGAATTCCATTTTGTCCATCTACCTGTCTTTATTGTTCTTTCACATCATTTCCAATTGCGTCTTATCGTCATAGAGTTGAAGAATATTTAGAAGCAGTTTTTAGAGAAATTGATTATGTTAGTCAGGTATGTAAGAATAAGAAACTCATTTCTGTTTACTTTGGAGGCGGGACTCCAACGTCGGTTGAAGCAGATCAACTAAAACGATTAATCATGAAAGTAAAAGGAAGTTTTGATTTTTCTTATGTAAGAGAATTTACAGTAGAAGCCGGGCGACCAGACAGTATTACACAGGAAAAATTGGAAGTATTACTAGAATGTGGCGTAACAAGAATCAGCATCAATCCTCAGACAATGAATGAAGAGACCTTGCGTCTGATTGGACGCGCCCATACTGTAGAACAGACAATCGATGCTTTTTTACTGGCCAGAAAAACAGGACATACCAATATTAATATGGATATGATTGTAGGGCTTCCTGGAGAAGATATTTCTCACGTTGAAAAAACACTTATAGAGATAGAAAAATTAAGACCGGATAGTCTGACTGTACATTCCCTTGCAGTTAAACGTGCAGCCAACTTAAATATCCAAATGGAAAAATATCGTTCAGCATTAAAGGGTGCAACGAATGAGATGTTAGAATTAGTAGATGATTATGCCATGCGTCTGGGGCTGGAACCATATTATTTATACCGACAGAAAAATATTCCAGGAAATATGGAAAATATTGGATATGCAAAACCTGGATTAGAAAGTATATATAATATTCTCATTATGGAAGAAAAGCAGGATATCATTGCGATAGGTGCTGGTGCTTCTTCGAAATTTGTATTTCGTAAGGAAAACCGAATCGAACGAGCAGAAAATGTAAAAAATGTTGATCATTATATTGGAAGAACAGAAGAAATGATTGACCGTAAAAAATTAATTATGGAGGATAAATACAGCAATGTTGTATTATAGTAAAGATGATATAGAAACATCTGTTCAAACAACAGTTGAAGAAGCCTTAGAACATGGAATGATCGTAAGTAATCTGGCATTTCTTGTTTCGAAGGAGTTAGGTATGGATACCGAGTTTTGCTATGACATGGCACTTGCTGGTATGGTTCATGATATAGGTAAATTGAAAATAAATTCCTTTCTGCTTCAAAGATTTGACAAAATTATGGCTATCGATGAAGCACGTTATATCCGAATGCACCCTTCCATGGGATATGCAATCTTGAAAGAAAACGGATTTCATGATAGAATTCTTTCTGCAGTATTGTCTCATCATGAAAATTATGACGGTTCCGGATATCCGGGCAATTTAAAAGGAGATGCAATTCCAATAGAAGGAAGAATCCTTCATGTATGTGATTGTTTTGGAGCTTTGGTTTCCAATCGTCCATGTAGAGAAGCATTTGATCTTGAGACAGCAATCGATGTCATGATCGATGAAGCGAAAAATTTTGATATGAGAGTATACCTTGCTTTTCAAAGCCTTGCTTTTTCTCAGGAATTTAAGTATGTTTTGAATAGCTTCGGGATTGAATAGAAGGAGGACATGCCATGATTACACAGGCACCAAGAGGAACACAGGATTGGTACGGCGACAATATGGAGAAACGTACCTATTTAGAAAAAGTATTTAGAGAATTATGCAAAACATTTCATATGAAAGAAATTATTACTCCAGTCTTTGAACATACCATTCTTTTTCAGAGAGGGGTAGGAGAAACAACGGACGTAGTACAAAAAGAAATGTATACCTTTACAGATAAAGGGAATAGAAGCATTACTTTAAAACCAGAAGGTACCGCTGGTGCAATTCGTGCATATTTGGAACATGGAATGCACACAGAATCACAGCCGGTAAAGTTGTTTTACGTTACACCAGCGTTCCGTTATGAAAAACCACAAAGCGGTCGTTTAAGACAGCATCACCAATTGGGAGTTGAATTTGTCGGTTCTAAAGATCCATTGGCTGAAGTTGAGTTAATTACATTAATTTCAACATTTATTAAGAAAATAGGATTAAAAGAAGCAAAATTGCATATTAACAGCATTGGATGTCCAGAATGCCGTAAAAGATATAATGAAGCTCTTTTGGCATATTTACAGAAGCATGAGGAATCTTTATGTGATACTTGTAAAGATCGTATGAAAAAAAATCCTTTACGTGTCATTGACTGTAAAAGTCCAATTTGTAGTGAAATTGTAAAGGATGCTCCAAGAACTATTGATTACTTATGTGATGATTGTCAGACTCATTTTGATGAATTAAAAGCGATGCTTGATGGATTAAATATTCCATATGAGGTAGATACTGGAATTGTAAGAGGATTGGACTATTATACAAAAACCGTATTTGAATTTGTTAATGCAGAGGGATTTACTCTTTGCGGTGGTGGAAGATATGATAACCTTGTAAAAGAAATTGATGGAAAAGTAGATATGCCTTCTGTTGGATTTGGTATGGGAATCGAACGCATTATTTATTTCTTAGACGAAGAAGGTGTAAATCTTCCAATTGAATCAAAACCGGATTTATATGTAGGAATTCTTGGAAAAGAAGCAAAGGCAAAAGCATTTGAACTGGTTTGTTCTCTTCGTAAAGATGGATTTATTGTAGAGACTGATTATTTAGGCAGAAGCGTAAAAGCACAGATGAAATATGCCAATAAGATTGGAGCAAAAAATACGGTAATCATTGGCGAAAATGAATTAGCAGATAATAAAGCCAGAGTAAAAAACATGGAAACTGGTGAACAGACGGAAATTTCATTGGATCAGTTGGCAACATTGTTATGAGGATGAGAGCATGTTTAATTTTTTAAAATTTAAGAAAAAAGAAATTACAGATAAAAACATCAAAAAAGTGTGCGAAGCAACCGGATGGAAAGAAAAAAAGGCTAAGTTAAAAATGGACTGGGCCAAGGAAAAAGGAGTGTCATATTGGCAATATGCCTCAAAAGCGGCATATGATTTAACAAATGATGAGATTGTTGAATTAGGGAGAGCCATAAAAGCGTATAATAAAATCATAAAACAGAATCAGAAATTTTATATTAATATTGTTTGTGAAAAAACAGGATGGGATTATGCTCATGCAAAAGAGGAAATGGATAAAGCCAAGAAAAATGGTATTCCATATGTAAAATTTATTAAAAAAAGATGTTGGGAAGTAAACGACCAAAGAAAACAGGAAATTGCAAACTTTAATAAAAAAGATAAAAAGCGTATTACCAACAATAAAGAAATGTATTTGCAGAAAATTATGGATGCAACTGGATGGTCCCGAGGAAAGACGGAATTAGAAGTTGCAAAAGCAAAAGCAATTTGTGAAGTTACCTATGAAGATTATTATGCATTTAAATTTTATAATTTATCACCGGATGAGCAAAAAAATTATTTAACTTTTGGATTGTTTGATAAAATGCGTTTAAAATACAATGATGGAAAGGCCGCAAAGATTTTCGCTGATAAAGGTGGATTTAATGAAATTTTTGCCGATCTGAATCATCATCGCTGGTTTATTAACCATGATTTATCTTATGAAGACTTTTTAAAGAATATTGAGGGATTGAATGCCATTATTGTAAAACCGTTATCTTCTACCCAGGGGAAAGGCGTTACAAAATTTGAATGTAATATAAGCGAAGAAAAAAATAGAAAATTATATGATACAGTAATGGGATTAAACAAAAGTATTATAGAAGAATATATTATTCAGCATGAAGAGGTCATGAAATTTTGTCCAACATCTGTAAATACGATTCGAATCACCACATTAAATTATGAGAATGAATGCCATTTCTTATATGCAGTATTTCGTATGGGAAGAGGAGATGTTGTAGATAATTTCCATGCAGGTGGAATTGCTGCCACTGTGGATGTAAATACAGGAATCGTAACAACAGATGCTGCAGATTTAGATGGTAATACCTATCCTGTAAATCCTTATTCTGGAGTAAAAATCAAAGGATTCCAAATTCCTCATTGGGATAAAGTGATTGAAGCGTGTAAAAAAGCCAATGGACGTATTGAAGGGGTAAATCTGGTCGGATGGGATTTTGCAATTACTGAAGATGGCGCTGAATTAATTGAAGGAAATCCAATTGTTTCTTACATACTTGCACAGATTCCAAATGTGGCAGACAAAATTGGATTAAAACCAGTGATGTACGATCCATATATGTAATAAATAAAAAAGGCTGCCGCCTTAACGAAATTAGTTAGGCACAGCCTTTTTTACTGTTATATTTCTTTAACAAGTATTTTTTCAATTTCAGCTACATACATAAAATGATAATCCTTATTTGGATAATTTGCAGCATCCATATCTTTGCAGTCATCTACAAATCCATCTGGATTCATTTCCTGGACAAAAAGTTTTTTACAAATGAATACCAGATTCGCTTCTTTGAAATATGGGACTCCGTCAATTTCGGTTGGTGTAAATGATGTCTTTTCAATCTTATCTGGTTCCTCTCTGCCAGAAACTCTGCCAACATATGTCATATCTTTTTTATAAGAATCATCGTAAAAAGAAAGACTAAAACGATCGCTTGCATCGATAAATTCTTTCGTATATCTTTGCGGACGAAGAACGGTAACGGCAATGTTCTTGTTCCACATTACGCCCATTCCTCCCCAGGAAGCAGTCATTGTGTTAATTGCATCTCCTTTTTTGGCAGTTACTAACATCCAGTCTTTTCCAATCAATTGAAAAGGATTGTTTGACAATTCTTCTGGTTTGATTTCTTTATATTGAGCCATTTCTTTACCTCCAATTCAGATTTTTAACACAATTATAGTACAAAAAAGCAAAAATGTACAGAATTCACACTATACATTTTAGAATCTTTTGTTTATAATGGTATAGGTAAAAATCTAGATACGGAGGAACAAAAATGTTAGAGTTGAAAAATGTTTCTTTTGAAGTTGCCGATGGAAAAGGTGAAAAAGAAATACTAACTAATATAAACTTAACAATTGATGATCGTAAGCTTATTGTGATCACTGGTCCTAATGGCAGTGGTAAATCAACCCTGGCAAAAATAATCGCAGGCATTTATCAGCCAACCAGTGGAAAAATTTATTTAGATGGCAAAGATATCACAAATCTGTCTATTACAGAAAGAGCAAATACCGGTATTAGTTTTGCTTTTCAGCAGCCAGTTCGTTTTAAAGGAATCACTGTAAAAGATTTGATTAAATTGGCATCTGGAAATCAGGTGACATTTTCACAGGCATGTAATTACTTATCAGAAGTAGGATTATGCGCAAAAGATTATATCAATCGCCAGGTTGATTCCAGTTTATCTGGAGGAGAATTAAAGCGAATTGAAATTGCGACCATTCTTGCAAGAAGTACAAAAGTATCTGTATTTGATGAACCAGAAGCTGGTATCGATTTATGGAGCTTTAAAAATCTAATTAAAGTATTTGAAAAAATGCATGATGATATTCAAGGGTCTATTATCATTATCTCTCATCAAGAGAGAATTTTAAATATTGCAGATGAATTAGTTGTCATTTCTGGAGGCACAGTAAAAACAGTAGGAACACCAAAAGAAGTGTTGCCGCAGCTGTTAAGTGCTGAAGAAGTAGAATGTACTTGTTGTAAAGGAGATTTGTAAAATGGATGCAATACAAAAGAGTTTATTAGCAGAAGTTGCTGGTCTTCACGAGATTCCAGCGGGAGCTTATAATATCCGTGCAAATGGAAAGAGTGTCAGTCGCAGCACAACGGCTAATGTGGATATCGTTTCAAAAGAAGATGGTACAGGAATTGACATTATCGTTAAACCCAATACGAAAAATGAAAGTATTCATATTCCAGTAGTTCTTAGTGAAACCGGGCTCACAGAATTAGTATATAATGATTTTTATATTGGAGAAAACGCAGATGTGACCATTATTGCTGGCTGTGGAATTCACAATGGCGGTGATCTGACTTCTCAGCATGATGGAATTCATAGCTTCCATTTGGAAAAAGGTGCAAAAGTACGTTACGTAGAAAAACATTATGGAAAAGGTGACGGAAAAGGAAAACGTATTTTAAATCCAGTAACAAAAATTTTTTTAGGAAAAGATTCTTATATGGAAATGGAATCTGTGCAGATTAAAGGAGTAGATTCGACAAAGCGTGTTACAACAGGTGTTGTAGAAGATGGTGCGACTTTAATTGTAAAAGAAAATATTATGACTCATGGCACACAGTATGCAGAAACAGAATTTGAAGTTGATTTAAAAGGTAAAAATTCAAAAGCAGATGTTGTTTCTCGCTCCATTGCCAGAGAACAGTCTAAACAGTTATTTTTATCCAAGATTATTGGTAATAATGAATGTACTGGTCACACAGAATGTGATGCCATTATTATGGATGAATCTAGTGTCAGCGCAATTCCAGAATTAACAGCAAATCATATCGATGCCAATTTAATTCATGAGGCAGCAATTGGTAAGATTGCAGGAGAACAGTTGATAAAATTAATGACGTTAGGATTAAGTGAAGAAGAAGCTGAAGAACAAATTATCAGCGGATTCTTAAAATAGAGCAGGAGGATAACAGCATGGCAGAATCAATGACAGGCTTAAAACGTACACATCGTTGTACAGAAGTATCCAGCCAGCAAGTTGGCGAAAAAGTTACCGTTATGGGCTGGGTGCAAAAAAGACGAAATCTTGGAAGTTTAATTTTCATAGATTTACGTGATCGTTCCGGGCTTCTTCAAATTATCTTTGATGAAGAAACCATTGGAACAGATGGATTTGAAAAAGCGAATAAATTAAGAAATGAATTTGTAATCGCAGTTGTTGGTACCGTAGAAAAAAGAAGCGGTGCTGTCAATGAAAATTTAAAAACAGGTGATATTGAAATTAAAGCAGAAGAACTGCGTATTTTATCAGAAGCAGAAACTCCTCCAATTCCTGTAGATGCAAATTTAAAAGTAAAAGATGAAATCCGCTTAAAATATCGTTATTTGGATTTACGAAGACCAAATATTCAAAAGAACTTGATGATGAGAAGTAAGGTTGCGATGTTAACAAGAAACTTTTTAACTGAAGAAGGATTTCTTGAAATTGAAACACCAATGTTAACAAAATCTACACCAGAAGGTGCCAGAGACTATTTAGTACCTAGTCGTGTACATCCAGGCGCTTTTTATGCGCTCCCTCAATCACCACAGTTGTTTAAACAGCTGTTAATGTGTTCTGGTTATGATCGTTATTTCCAGATTGCAAAATGTTTTCGCGATGAAGATCTTCGTGCAGACAGACAACCAGAATTTACACAGATTGATATGGAATTATCTTTTGTGGATGTGGATGATGTTATCGACATCAATGAACGATTATTATCAAAAATTTTTAAGGAAACCATTGGAGAAGAAATTTCTCTTCCTATTCAGCGTATGACCTGGCAGGAAGCAATGGATCGTTTTGGATCAGACAAACCGGATATGCGTTTCGGTATGGAATTAACGGATGTAACAGAAGTTGTAAAAGACTGCGAATTTGTTGTATTTCAAAGTGCTATTGAAGCAGGTGGAACTGTTCGTGGTATTAATGCTTCTGGACAAGGGGATTTAGGAAGAAAGAAAATTGATGCTCTTGTAAAATTTGCAAAGGATTTTGGAGCAAAAGGACTTGCTTATATTCAATTAAAAACGGATGGAAGTGTAAAATCTTCTTTTGCTAAGTTTATGAAAGAAGATGAAATGACTGCTTTGATTGATGCTATGGGTGGCAAACCTGGCGATTTATTACTTTTTGCAGCTGATAAAAATTCCATTGTTTATGATGTTTTAGGAAATTTACGTTTGGAAATTGCAAAAACTTATGATATGATTCCAGAAGGACAGTTTAAATTCTTATGGGTAACAGAATTCCCATTATTAGAATGGAATGATGAACAGAACCGTTATACTGCAATGCACCATCCATTTACAATGCCAATGGAAGAAGATTTACAGTATATTGAGTCTGATTCAGGACGCGTCCGTGCAAAAGCTTATGATATTGTATTAAACGGTACCGAATTAGGTGGAGGATCTGTTCGTATCTTCCAAAATGATGTACAGGAAAAAATGTTTGAATGTCTTGGATTTACAAAAGAAGAAGCCCATGAACGTTTCGGATTCCTTCTTGATGCATTTAAATATGGTGTTCCACCACATGCTGGACTTGCATATGGACTTGACCGTTTAATCATGTTAATTACTGGAGAAGACAGCATCCGTGATGTCATCGCTTTCCCTAAAGTAAAAGATGCATCTTGTTTAATGACAGAAGCACCAGCTCCAGTTGATGATGCACAATTAGAAGAGCTTGAGATTCAGTTAAATTTAAATGAAGAATAATGGAGGATATGACAAATGGAAAAGATGTTAGTAAATGGGGTACAATCTAACGATAAAATTGCTCAAATAAGTGTAATTGCATTAAAAGATGAGCCAGGAATTGCTGCAAAATTATTTAACGCACTTGCGGATGAAGGAATTAATGTGGAATTAATTTTACAGTCTATCGGACGTGATAAAACAAAAGATATTTCTTTTGTTGTAATGGAAGATGTTGCAGATCAGACTGTCTCCGTGTTAGAAAAAACGTTTGACAGAAATGATTATAAAGAAATTATCATCGATAAAGAAGTTGGCATTGTATCCATTAAAGGAGCTGGAATGATGTCAAATCCAGGAGCAGCATCTATGATGTTTGAAGCATTGTATAATTGTGGAATTAATATCGAGATGATTTATACATCAGAAATTAAGATTACAGTATCTATCCGCAGAAATAAAGTTGATAGTGCAATTGAAGCATTGAAGGAAAAATTTACAGGCTTGGAATAAGCGGTTAGGAGGAAAACATGTTAAACTTTGACAAAGTTGCAGCCTTTGATCCAGAATTAATGGATGCAATGGATGCAGAATTAGGAAGACAACGCAATAATTTAGAATTAATCGCTTCTGAAAATCTTGTTTCAGAAGCAGTCATGCAGGCTATGGGAAGTCATCTGACAAACAAATATGCAGAAGGTTATCCTGGAAAACGCTATTATGGCGGATGTGAGCATGTAGACATTGTTGAAAATCTTGCAAGAGAAAGAGCAAAAGAACTCTTTGGTTGCGAGTATGTGAATGTTCAGCCACATTCTGGTGCACAGGCAAACATGGCTGTATTTTTCGCAGTAATGGAAGTAGGAGATACCTTCATGGGAATGAATCTTGACCATGGTGGACATTTAACACATGGAAGTCCTGTTAATATGTCAGGTAAAAATTATAATGTAGTTCCTTATGGAGTTAATGCAGATGGCGTGATTGACTATGATGAAGTAGAACGCATTGCATTAGAATGTAAACCAAAATTAATCGTAGCAGGCGCAAGTGCCTATGCAAGAGCTATTGATTTTAAGCGCTTCCGTGAAATTGCTGATAAAGTTGGAGCTGTATTAATGGTTGATATGGCACACATTGCCGGATTGGTTGCAGCTGGATTACATGAAAGTCCAATTCCATATGCAGATGTAGTAACTACTACAACACATAAGACTCTTCGTGGACCTCGTGGAGGTATGATCATGTGCAGCGAAGAAATAAATAAAAAATATAATTTTAATAAAGCAATTTTCCCTGGAATTCAGGGAGGTCCTTTGATGCATGTAATTGCAGGAAAGGCAGTCTGCTTTAAAGAGGCATTAAGTGATGAATTTAAAGCATATCAAAAACAGGTAATCAAAAATGCTCAGGCTCTTGCAAAAGCATTAATGGATAATGGATTTGATATTGTATCAAATGGAACAGATAATCATTTAATGTTAGTTGATCTTCAGAAGTTAAACTTAACTGGAAAAGAAGTTGAAAAATTATTAGATTCTGTTCATATTACCTGTAATAAAAATACAGTGCCAAATGACCCTCAATCTCCATTTGTTACATCTGGTATCCGTCTCGGAACTCCAGCAGTGACAACAAGAGGATTAAAAGAAGAGGATATGAAAGTCATTGCAGATGCAATGAAAGCAGCAATTATTGAGAATGATTGTGAAGCAGCAAAAGCACTTGTAAAAGGATTAACAGATAAATATCCATTGTATGAAGCATAGTATACAGTAGCAAAAAATGGATGCAGGTATTGAATTTATTCAGTACCTGTATTTTTTAATGTAAAAGAGAGGTTAAAAATGAATGAAAGAGAGAAATTCGGATCCAGACTTGGATTTATTTTAGTATCCGCAGGATGCGCCATTGGACTTGGTAATGTGTGGAAATTTCCTTATATTTGCGGAGAAAATGGAGGAGCAGCATTTATTGTAATCTATTTGGTATTTTTAGCCATCTTAGGATTGCCGATCATGATTTGTGAATTTGCTGTTGGCCGTGGAAGCCGAACCAGTATAGCAAAATCTTTTGATATCCTTCAGCCAAAAGGACAAAAATGGCATCATTTTAAATGGTACAGCATCGCTGGTAATTATTTGCTGATGATGTTTTATACCATGGTAAGCGGCTGGATGTTCTATTATGCTTACAACATGATTACCGGAAAACTGCAGGGATTATCTGTAGAAGAAGTTGGTGGTGTTTTTAATCAGATGCTTGCTTCCCCAGGAACTATGACGGGATGGATGATAGTTTCTATATTATTGGCGTTTGGCGTTTGTGCATTAGGTCTAAAAAATGGAGTAGAAAAAGTTTCAAAAGTCATGATGATTTTATTATTACTGATGATGGTAGTACTGGCAGGAAACTCTATTTTATTAGAAAATGCATCTGCCGGTGTACGTTTTTATCTAGTACCTGATTTTCAACGTTTATTTGAAAATGGTGTTGGGAATGTAATTTTTGCAGCAATGACACATGCATTTTTCACTTTAAGTGTAGGTATGGGATGCATGAGTATTTTTGGAAGCTATTTAGGAAAAGAACGTAGATTAACTGGGGAAGCAATCAGTATTGTATGCGTAGATACTTTTGTTGCTTTAGTTGCAGGTCTGATTATTATTCCAGCCTGTTTTGCTTATGGGGTCCAACCGGATGCAGGTCCCTCTCTTTTATTTATTACACTCCCTAATGTATTTAATCATATGGTTGGAGGCCGTATCTGGGGAACTTTATTCTTTATCTTTATGGCATTTGCAGCTATGTCCACAGTAATTGCTGTATTTGAAGCAATTATTGCAGCAAATATGGAATTATTCAATATGGAAAGAAAAAAAGCAGTTCTCATAAACATTTTTGCCATCGGTTTACTATCTATGCCAGCAGTATTAGGATACAATATTTTGAGTGGCATAGAGCCAATGGGGCCTGGAAGTACGATCATGGATTTAGAAGATTTCCTTGTATCTTATAATATTCTTCCATTAGGAAGTCTTTTATTTGTTATTTTCTGCGTGAAAAAAAATGGATGGGGATTTGATAACTTTATTAAAGAATGTGATACTGGAGAAGGTATTCATTTTCCTCAATGGATTAAAGGATACATGACGTATATTCTTCCATTGATCATTATCATTGTATATCTGAAAGGTTATTATGATATGTTTGTCAGCAGAGGTCCTGCTGTCTTAACATTCTGGATGATCGCTGCACTCATAATGCTTGCGTTAGTGTTAAACTTTGGGCGAATAAGAAAAGCAGAATAATTTTTAATATAATGGTGCATGGAATACGATAAATGATATTTCATGCACCATTTTGGTTTGTCGTATCTTAAAATCCTAAATCTTCTCCTACTAATAAGACTTTTATGCGTCCCTCCTGGCGATTATATCTTGTAATGACAAGACTTCCACAAATACAGTCTTTACTAAAACAATCTGCACAGCTTCCAGTTAAGGCACACGGAGTATTTAATTCCATGCGGATAGTATTAGTTGGTGCTGCAATTAAATGAATACGGTCAATGGCTTCCTCTATTGTTGCAGTAACCTTGTTCATTCCTACGATCAAAACAACATGGTTCGGTCCATAGCACAAAGAAGCCACCCGGTTTCCGCTCCCATCCATATTAACAAGAATTCCATCTTTGGTAATGGCATTTGAACTCATATAATAGTAATCAGCCATTGTCGCTTTTGCATGTAAATTCCTTTTTTCTTCTGGAGTTTTTCCCTGGAAACGATCAATAATTTGATAATTTTCTTTTTGAGAAGCCATATAATCCATAAATCCAATTTCTTTCAAGGATTCGGAACCTCCCCAGCTGACACTGCATCCTAAATTTAAAAAGGATACTGCTTTCTCTAATGTCTCTTCTTTCGATTCACAATAATAACCTTCAATATTGCGTTTTTTTAACTGCGCAATAATCTGATCTGCTAATTTTCTTCTTGCGATTTCTTTATAATTGCTCATAATGTAAACCTCCATGCATATTGTTTTTAATGATTTCATTACTATGAGTATTACTTGGAAATATTCTATCATTAATCAAAAAAATATGCTATAATATGTGGGCGTTTAAATGGAAACAAAATCAGATTACAATAAAGGCGGTGGCTTATATGAAGTCATTATTTATTACAGAAAAACCAAGCGTGGCCAGAGAATTTGCCAAAGCACTAAAATTAAATACAACAAATAAAGATGGCTACATGGAGTCAAATAATACAATCATTACCTGGTGTATAGGTCACTTGGTTTCCATGTGTTATCCAGAAGTATATGATCCAGCATTAAAAAGATGGGACTTGGCTACGTTGCCATTTTTGCCAAAAGAATATAAATACGAAGTTATCTCTTCGGTTGAAAAACAATATAAAATTGTCAGTGGTCTATTAAATAGACCAGATGTGGACACAATTTATGTCTGTACCGACTCTGGACGAGAAGGAGAATATATTTACCGATTAGTAGAACAAATGTCCAATGTAAAAGATAAACAACGAAAACGTGTCTGGATTGATTCCCAAACAGAAGAAGAAATACGACGTGGAATCAAAGAAGCAAAAGATCTATCGGAATATGATAACTTGGCCGCATCCGCATACCTTCGTGCAAAAGAAGATTATTTGATGGGAATTAATTTTTCCAGAGTTTTAACATTAAAATACGGATGGACCATTTCTAATTATATGAATCAAAAGAAGAATACGGTCATTGCAGTCGGCAGAGTTATGACTTGTGTTTTGGGTATGATTGTCCGTAGGGAACGAGAAATACGAATGTTTCAACCCATACCGTTTTATCGAATTTTGGGTGATTTTATGATCAATGATGAAAAAATCGAAATGGAATGGAAGGTAACCGAAAGTTCCCAATATTTTGGTTCTCCTTATTTATATAAGGACAACGGTTTAAAAGAAGAAAAATATGCAAAGCAATTAATTGATTATATGGTAAAAGAAACTCCAGTCATTGGAGAAGTTCTTACAATTTCCCGTAAAAAAGAAAAAAAATATGCACCATTATTATTCAATCTGGCAGAGCTGCAAAATACTTGTTCAAAAATGTTTAAAATCAGTCCAGACGAAACACTAAAAGTTGTTCAGGAACTTTATGAAAAAAAACTGGTTACATATCCTCGTACAGATGCCCGTGTCCTTTCTACTGCAGTGGCAAAAGAAATCTATAAAAATATTAAAGGATTAACTGCTTATGGTCCATTTTCTCAGTTTGCGTCAGAAATTTTAGAAAATACACAATACCAGGGAATGACAAAAAGCAGATATGTAAATGACAAACAAATTACAGACCATTATGCGATTATACCAACCGGACAAGGACTTGGGGCACTTCGTTCTTTAAGTCAATTATCATCAAATATCTACATGGTTATTGTTCGAAGATTTTTAAGCATTTTTTATTCTCCTGCAGTTTATCAAAAAATTAATCTGGAAACAGCTGTGTTAACAGAACACTTTTTTGCATCAACAAAAGTATTGTTAGAAGAAGGATATCTAAAAGTAGCTAATGCTGGTTTAGCAAAAAAAGAAGAAGGAAATCCAAAACTGACAGAGCTTCTTTCCAAGGTAAGAAAGGGAAAGAAACTTCCGGTACGGGAATTTCATATAAAAGAGGGAACTACAACTCCACCAAAACGCTATAATTCTGGTTCTATCGTTCTGACTATGGAAAATGCTGGTCAATTAATTGAAGATGAAGAACTTCGTGCACAGATCAAGGGAAGTGGAATTGGTACAAGTGCGACCAGAGCAGAAATCATAAAAAAACTGGTAAATAACAAATATATTGCATTAAATAAGAAAACACAGATTCTTACTCCTACACAAGTTGGTGAAATGATTTATGATGTAGTTCATACATCCATTCGTTCATTGTTAAATCCAGAATTGACAGCCAGTTGGGAAAAAGGGTTGACTTATGTAGCCGAGGGAACTGTGACTGAAGAAGAATATATGCAGAAATTAGAAAAATTTGTAACGGATCGTATCAATGGTGTCCGTTATCTAAATAATCAGTCCATGTTGCAGCAATCGTTTGATTATGTAGCACAATTCTATAACAAGAAAGGAAAAAAAGGAAATGGAACAGTTAAAAAATAAGGAATTATTTAATGATTACAATGAAACTATGGCAAAAGAATTATTTGAAACCTATGAATATCCATGGGAAATTCTCTCACACATCAGTGAAACGATTATAAAACTTGGAAAAAGTTTATCAGAAGATGAATATGATCATCCTGCAGAAAATGTATGGATTGCAAAATCTGCATCCGTTGCACCATCTGCCTGTATTAATGGTCCGGTTATTATTGGTAAAGAGGCAGAAGTAAGACATTGTGCATTTATTCGTGGAAATGCTTTGGTTGGTGATGGGGCTGTTGTAGGAAATTCGACTGAACTTAAAAATGTAATTTTATTTAACAAAGTTCAGGTTCCTCATTACAATTATGTTGGGGATTCTATTCTGGGATATAAATCACATATGGGAGCTGGTTCCATTACTTCAAACGTAAAATCTGACAAAACATTGGTCGAAATCAAAACAAAAGAAGGTCGAATTCAGACAAATTTGAAAAAAATCGGAGCAATTTTAGGAGATTTTGTGGAAGTAGGCTGTGGTACGATTTTAAATCCTGGTTCAGTTGTTGGAGCACATACAAATATTTATCCATTGTCTATGGTGCGTGGATTTGTAGAAAAAAATTCTATTTATAAGAAGCATGGCGAAATCATCGAAAAAGAATGATAATTTATTCACAATTTTCATAGACAAAAATGAAAAAAAGTATAGAAGTAACATACAATTTATGATAAAATAAAGCAAAGTAGGCGCGAGGCTTACAAGTATATATTTTTTAACCGAAAGGAGTCTCAACATGATTTATTCACATGAAGTAGAAGAAATGTGTCCAGTAGCACTTGGCGTTAATCACGGTGCTGCTCCAATCCCAGAAGAAGCAAAATGGGTAAAAGCAAAAGATGTAACAGATATTTCTGGTTTATCCCATGGTATCGGTTGGTGTGCACCACAGCAGGGTGGTTGTAAATTAACATTAAACGTAAAAGAAGGTATCATCCAGGAAGCATTGGTTGAAACAATTGGATGTTCAGGTATGACTCATTCAGCTGCTATGGCATCTGAAATTTTACCAGGAAGAACTATCTTAGAAGCATTAAATACTGACTTAGTATGTGATGCTATTAATACTGCTATGAGAGAAATCTTTTTACAAATCGTATATGGTAGAACACAGAGTGCTTTTTCTGAAGATGGTTTAGCAATCGGTGCTGGTCTTGAAGACTTAGGAAAAGGTTTAAGATCTCAGGTTGGTACTATGTACGGAACATTAAAGAAAGGTCCTCGTTACCTTGAAATGGCTGAAGGATACGTTACAGGAATCGCTTTAAATGAAGATAACGAAATTATCGGATATCAGTTCATCAACTTTGGAAGAATGATGGATTTCATTAAAGCTGGTGACGATGCTCAGACAGCTATGGATAAAGCAAAAGGTCAGTACGGAAGAGTTGCAGATGCAGCGAAAATCATTGACCCAAGAAAGAATTAGGAGGTAGCGACAATGGCTTTATTTGAATCATATGAAAGAAGAATTAAACAAATCAATGCTTGTCTTGAAAAATACGGTATTTCTTCTATCGAAGAAGCTGAAAAAATTACAAAAGACGCTGGATTAGATGTATATCATCAGATCGAAGGCATTCAGCCAATCTGTTTTGAAAATGCTAAATGGGCTTACACAGTAGGTGCAGCTATCGCAATTAAAAAAGACTGCAGAAGAGCTGCAGATGCTGCTGCTGCAATCGGTGAAGGACTTCAGTCTTTCTGTATTCCAGGTTCTGTAGCTGACCAGCGTAAAGTAGGTTTAGGACATGGTAACTTAGGAAAAATGTTATTAGAAGAAGAAACAGATTGTTTCGCATTCTTAGCTGGACACGAATCTTTCGCAGCTGCTGAAGGTGCTATTGGTATTGCTGAAAAAGCTAACAAAGTACGTAAAAAACCATTAAGAGTTATCTTGAACGGTTTAGGAAAAGATGCAGCTCAAATCATTTCAAGAATTAACGGATTTACATATGTTGAAACAGAAATGGATTACTACACAGGCGAAGTAAAAGAAGTATTCCGTAAAGCTTACTCTGATGGATTAAGAGCTAAAGTTAACTGCTACGGTGCTAATGATGTTCGCGAAGGTGTAGCAATCATGCACAAAGAAAAAGTAGATGTATCTATCACAGGTAACTCTACAAACCCTACAAGATTCCAGCATCCAGTAGCTGGTACATACAAAAAAGAATGTATCGAACAGGGTAAAAAATACTTCTCTGTAGCTTCTGGTGGTGGTACAGGACGTACACTTCACCCAGATAACATGGCTGCAGGTCCTGCTTCTTACGGTATGACAGATACAATGGGACGTATGCATTCTGACGCTCAGTTTGCTGGTTCTTCATCTGTACCTGCTCACGTAGAAATGATGGGGCTTATCGGTGCAGGTAACAACCCAATGGTTGGTATGACTGTTGCAGTTGCTGTAAGTATTCAGGAAGCAGCAGAAGCTGGTAAATTTTAATTAGCGCTTACTTTTTATGAACAAAAATGGCTTAAACCATAGGGTTTAGGCCATTTTTTTGTTGTATAGAAATGATTGGGAAAAGTTTTACATTTTCTTTAAATTATTGTTTTAAGATTGCATTTTAATAAAAAATGTATTAGCATATAAAGGAATGTGTAGGAGTATAGTAGGAATTGCTATCATTCGGAAACTAAGACATTGATTTAGAGAGGAGTTAGGTTAAATGGAACCGACAAAGGACATTGAAAATAAAAAGATTTCTTCAAAACAGAAAAAAATAATTATTATAATAGTGACTGTCATTTTTGCAATTTATATCGCAGGTGTTATTTATTTTCAGAATCATTTTTTATTTGGTACAAAAATGAGCGGTAAAAACATTGGTGGTAAAACAATTTCTGCAGTTGAAACATTACTTGCCAATCATACAAAAAATTATAAACTTACCATTACTGGACGAAAAGATTTAAAAGATACTATTTCAGGATCAGATATTGATTTGGAAATATCTCTTGGAAAAAGTATTGAAAGTGGTATGAAAGAACAGAATCCATTTCTATGGTTTATCGGAGCAACGGGTGAACATAAAAATTTAACTGCAGATATCTCATATAATGAGAAGAAATTGACAAAAACGATTCAACAGTTAATATTTTTTAAGAAAGAGAATGTTGTTGAACCAGTAAATGCTACAGTTGTTTTAAAAAAAGATAAATTTGTCACACAAAAAGAAGTATTAGGAACAACTGTAGATAAAAAGAAACTGACAAAAGAGGTAACAGACTGTCTTCCTGAAATTCAGACTACATTGGATTTAGATGAAGCCAAATGTTATGTAAGTCCCACCATTTATGAAGATGATGATTGTCTCGATAAAGCAATTGAACAGGCTGACAAATATGCCGATGTTACCATAACCTATGATTTTGATTATACAACAGAGACCGTAGGAAAATCTTTGATTCAAAAATGGATTGTTTTTGATGAAGAAGCAAATGTAGACTTAGATTATGAAAGAGTATTAACTTACATTGAAGAATTAGCAGAAAAATATGATACATATTCTTCTATCCGTAAAGTAAAAGATGCCTCTGGTAATGAACATACCATTTATTTTGGCAGCTATGGATGGAAAATCAGTCAGACCAAAGAAACAAAACAGTTAATAAAAGTCATCAAAAAAGGCAAAGATGTAAAAAGAGAACCAATTTACATGTATGAAGCAGTCTGCCGTAAAAAAGGCAATATTGACTGGGATGATACGTATGCTCTTGTAAGCATTCAAAATCAGTCAATGGTATATATTAAAGACGGAGAGGTTGCAGTATCTTCTTCTGTTGTAACTGGTGATATTACGAAAGGACATGGAACACCAACTGGAGCCTATGCTGTTATGTATAAGGAACGGGATCAGACATTAGTTGGACAAAATTATGCTTCACCTGTCAGCTATTGGATGCCTTTCACAACCAATACTGGCTTCCATGATGCAAGTTGGCGCAGTAGTTTTGGCGGAAGCATTTATAAAGGTAATGGTTCTCATGGCTGCGTGAATATGCCAGCTGGCAATGCGGCTGCTCTATATTCAGTGATAGAGCCTGGAGTTCCAGTATTTGTATACTAAATAGATAGAAAAGCACTTCTAGCATTTTATAGGGGTGCTTTTTCTTTGATAATATAAAATTTATGTTAATATAGAAGATATAGTATATTAAAGTTGATAAATTGTAACAATTGTTACAGAATAGATGGAGGAAATATGTTAGACTATCTAAATAATGAATTATTTGAAGGAATTGAAGCACAAAGTTTTCTAAAAATGATGAAGTGTTGCAATGCACAAAAAAGAATCTATGATATAGATTCTTGCATATTTTCCCAGGAAAACGGACCACACCACCTGTATGTCCTTAATCATGGAAAAGTGAATATTCAAAGAACTTTTCCTTCTGGGAAACGAAGTATCTTGTATCAAGTATATGAAAATGAAGTATTTGGTGATAATTTTCTTTCTTCAGAAGAAAATACTTATCCATATGAAGCAATTGCATTAGAAAATTCTGAAATATTAATACTTCCATATTCTTTTATTTATAATCCATGTACTCATGCATGTGATCACCATAGAAAAGTAATATACAATTTATTAAATATTCAATCCAAAAATAATCTTCGAATGTTAACCAAGCTACAGATCATTTCAAATACCACTATACGACAAAAAGTAGCATTATGGCTATTTGAAAGATACAAAAATTCTAAAACCATTCCTTTTCATATGAATCGTGAGGAATTAGCAGAGTATTTAGGTGTTACAAGACCTTCCCTCTCAAGAACACTGATGGAGATGCAGAAACTGGGATGGATTAAAATTCAGGGAAAGCAAATATCTATTTTAAATATAGAAGGATTAGAAACTTTATTTGATGATTAGCGAAATACAACATTTAGCTATATTATAAACAAATCTTAGGAGGTAACTAAACATGAAAGACATTACAATTTCAGATTGCATTTTATATGTCGGAGCAGATGATAAGACCATTGATTTATTTGAAAGTCAATATATAGTGCCAAATGGCATTTCATACAATTCTTATTTGATTTTGGATGATAAAGTTGCCATTATGGATACAATTGATCCCAGAGCGACTGATGAATGGTTTGAAAATCTGGAACAAGCTTTAAATGGGAGAACACCCGATTATTTGATTGTGTCACATATGGAACCGGATCATGCGGGAAATATTCAGGCAGTAGCTGAGAAATATCCAGAAATGAAAATTGTTGGAAATGCAAAAACATTTCCAATGATGGCACAATTCTTTACTATGGATTTATCTGATCGAAAAATAGTAGTAAAAGAAGGAGAAACTCTGGAATTAGGAAAACATACATTACAGTTTTTCATGGCCCCATTAGTTCATTGGCCAGAGGTTATGGTAACTTATGAACAGTCTGAAAAGATTTTATTCTCTGCAGATGGATTTGGAAAATTTGGAGCACTGGATACAGAAGAAGAGTGGGCTTGTGAAGCCAGAAGATATTATTTTAATATCGTTGGCAAATATGGTGCCCAGGTACAGGCGTTATTAAAAAAAGCTGCAGGTCTTGATATCCAGATGATTTGTCCTCTGCATGGACCAATTCTAAAAGAAAATTTAGGATACTATATTAGTCTATATGATACTTGGAGTAGTTATAAACCAGAAACAGAAGGTATTTTTATTACATATGCTTCTATTCACGGAAATACTGCAAAAGCAGCAAAAAAATTAAAAGAAATCTTAGAAAGTAAAGGTGCACCAAAAGTATCAATTGCTGATTTAGCAAGAGATGATATGGCAGAAGCAGTAGAAGATGCATTCCGTTATGACAGAGTTGTATGTTGCTGTGCTACTTATGATGGTGGTATGTTCCCATGTATGGAAGATTTCCTTGCTCATTTAAAGGCAAAAAATTACCAAAAACGAAAAATGGCATTTATGGAAAATGGCAGCTGGGGACCAGTTGCTGCAAAAAAAATGAAAGCAGTGGTAGAAACAATGAAAGATATTACCATTGTTGATCCAGTGATTACCATTCGTTCAACCATGAATGATGAAAATGTAAAAAATATGGAAGAGTTGGCAGATGCATTATTAGCATAAGCACAAAAAAATAAATAAAAAGAGAAGTTTGTATGTCATCGATTTTATTATATAAAAATATTGGTACATCACAGACTTCTTTTTTTGGATTATTTTTTAAGATTTTTTATGGAAATAACTTAACATTATTTGACCTATTTGCTAAAAATGGTATAATACTTAGTGCATAAAATATATAGTACATTGGAGATAAATTGGAGGTTTTAGATGAAAATTGTAGTAGCTACTGATAGTGCAAGTGGTATAACACAAGAAGAAGCCAACAAACTTGGAGTACCAATTTTGCCTGTTCCTTTTATTATTAACGGCAATGAATATTTAGAAAATATCAATATGACAAAAACCAAATTTTATAAAATGTTAGAAGAAGATGCCACAATTTCTACTTCACAGCCATCCTATACAGCATTAACAGAGTTTTTTAATCAGATTTTAGAAGATAGCGATGCATTAATTTATATTCCGCTATCAAGTGGACTCAGTGGATCTTGTCAGACTGCAATGATGATAGCAGCGGAAGAATATGAGGGAAAAGTATGGATTGTGAACAATCAGAGAATTTCTGTCAGTCAGAGACAAGCTGTTTTAGATGCACTGGAATTGATTCAACAGGGAAAAACACCTCAGGAAATTCACGATACATTAATGAACATGAAATTTGACAGCAGTATTTATATTATGCTGGATACGTTAAAGTATCTTGCAAAAGGCGGAAGACTGACTCCTGCTGCTGCAGTTATTGGAAATGTATTGAACTTAAAACCAGTTCTTCAGATTCAAGGTGAAAAGCTAGACGCTTTTGCTAAAACAAGAGGATATAAAAAAGGAACAAAAATCATGTTGGATGCTTTACGCAATGATTTATCCGGACGCTATCATTCATATGATGAAAAGGGCGAGATGTATCTTCAGATTGCTCATACAAACTGTTTAGACCGGGCATTCGAATTAAAAGAAAAAATGGAGCAAGAATTTCCTGGATATGAAATTTTTCTGACAGACTTGCCTTTAGAAATTTCTTGTCATTTAGGAGAAGGGGCACTGGGCGTTGCGTGTACGAGAAAGATTGATGGTCATGAAAAAAAATAGTTATATAAAAGCAATAAAAGCAGCATTTCCGTATACCATTCCGGTTTTAACGGGATACTTATTCATTGGAATTGCCTTTGGCGTTATGTACCAGGAGAAGGGTTATAACTTTTTGTGGGCTATCTTAATGAGTATAATGGTCTATGCAGGTTCTGGACAGTATCTTGCAGTTAATTTTTTTGTTCCGGGCATCAGCCTGTTAGAAGTGATTTTTTTGGAATTTATGGTGAATATTCGTCATATTTTTTACGGCCTATCCTTGCTGGAACGTTTTAGTGATATGGGAAAGAAGAAATTATATATGATTTTTTCTTTAACAGATGAAACATATTCCTTATTTTTTATTACGAAAGTGCCAAAAGATGTAGATAAAGATAAATTTATGTTTTCCATTGCTCTTTTAGATCAATTATACTGGATTACGGGTTCTGCTATTGGTGCTATTGCCGGATCATTGATTCCGTTTAATGCGGAAGGAATTGATTTTGCAATGACTGCATTATTTGTTGTTATCTTTGTTGAACAATGGCTGACATCGAAAAATCATCTTCCAGCTCTGACCGGATTAGTATGTGGACTAATCTGCCTGATGATTTTTGGAAGTGATAATTTTATTCTGCCAACAATGATTAGTATTATGATCATTCTTTTATCTTGCAGAAAAGTCATGGAAAAAGAAGAAGGCGAGGTGAACGAACATGCCGCTTAGTCCTCAACGCTCCTTATTGATCATTGTGGTCGTTGGATTAACAATTTTTACAACGCGGGCAATTCCGTTTGTCATTTTTCATGATGAAAAAAAAATACCAGAGGTAATCAAATATCTTGGACGAGTACTTCCTCCGGCCGTCATTGGAATGTTAGTAATCTATTGCCTGAAGTCTGTTAGCATCACAATTTTTCCTTTTGGTTTTCCTGAGTTCATATCCATTGTGGTGGTCATAATTCTTCATATTTATAAGCGAAATAATTTATTGAGCATTGGTGTTGGAACTATACTTTATATGTTTTTGATTCAAACCGTATTTATATAAAAATATAATGATATACAAAAAATGGGACAGCCCTAAAAGTGGCCGTCCCATTTTAATATTCTTTATATAAATCAAAGTTTATTATTTATGATGTTATTATCGAGATTATAAAGAATTATTAATAATAGTTAACACTTCATTTAGCTTTTCAGCACTAATCTGACCTGGGGCAGAAGCCGCTTCACCAGCACCAAAGGTAAGGGCAGAACCAAAATATTCACCACTTAAACGACTTATGCTTCCCTGGGCAGCCATAGACATGGTGATAATCGGCTGGGTAGCAAAATTTGTGGACATCTCTTCTGTAGCAGCTAATAATGTAATAACGTCTTTTTTGCATTGAGGCATAACAGCGATCTTAGGAATATCTGCTCCCATATCCTGCATTTTTCTCAAGCGATATACGATGTCAGACTGGGAAGGTGTTCCATCAAAATCATGATTTGATGCAATAATCTTAGCACCTGCTGCATGAATTTTTTCAATCATGTCTATTACGATGTCATCACCGGTAAAAATTTCAACATCTACGATATCTACGTGGCCACTTTCTGCTGCTGCAATATTTAAATTTCTATAGTCTTCATCGGAAAGTTGGAAATTTCCGCCTTCTTTTGATGTACGGAATGTAAAAAGAAATGGAATTTCTCCCAAAATCTCGCGAATTTCTTTTGCAGTTTCAATCACTTTTGCAGTATCTATTACATCTTCATACCAGTCTACACGCCATTCCATTACATCCATAGAGATATCTGTGTATTTTTTTGTTAATGAAAGGATCTCTTCTTTTGTTACTCCGATATTAGATACACAGATTTTTGGTTTGCCGGTTCCGATTTCTACGTTTCTTACTCTTACTGGAATCATAGTATATCCTCCTTCATGTTCATATATTACTAGTTTAACATTTAACAAACATATTTCAAATATGAAAGAGTTTTATAATTAATAGAAAAAAGTAATTAATTATGATAAAATGATTCTGGGAGGGACGATTATGACTTTACAACAATTATATTACTTTCAGATGATTGCTAGATTACAACATTATAATAAGGCCGCAAAAGAACTTCATGTAGCACAGCCAAGTTTGAGTAAATCTATGGCATTGTTAGAAGAAGAGCTACAGGTTTCATTGTTCGAGAAACAGGGCAGAAATATTATTTTAACAAAATATGGAAAGGTATTTCAGGGATATGTAGATACGATCTTAAATGAAATCGAACGGGCAAAAAGCGATATGCAAAGTATGTTAGATCCAAGCAGTGGACATATTAACATTGCTTATATTTCACCATTTGCCCATAATTACATTCCAAAGCTGGTCCGCAAGTTTTTAGAAAGGGAAGAGAATAGTAATGTTACTTTTTCTTTTAAAGAAGGTTTTACCAGTTCTATGATTAAGTCCATTCATGACAATGAAACCGATGTTGTATTTGGATCTTATGAAGAAAATGAACCAGATTTAACATTCTTCCCAATTATAAGAGAAAATTTGATTTTAATTGCACCTATACAGATGGAAATTGCAGAAGATGTACTTCATTCGCTTCATGATTTTCAGGGTACACCATTTATTTCCTATGATCATACTTCTAATATGGGAAAATTTACAAGAAAACTTTTCCGTGAAGAAAATCTGTCAATGAATTTTGTTTGTGAATCTTCGAATGAATTATCGATTCTCTCTTTGGTAGAAAATAATTTTGGTATTGCATATGTGGCAGAAACCAAAGAAGTAAAATCTGCGATTGAAAATGGAAGAGTAAAGCAAATTATGGTAGAAGAAAACCGCTATCGATATTTATATATGATTTATAAAAGTGATAAGTTTCATTCTCCGGCTGTCTGGGATTTTATTGAATTTATAAAAGCTGCATATGCTGTTATCATATAATTTCTAAATAATAAATTTTAACAGGAGAATTATACATAATAATTCTCCTGTTATCTTTATAATTTACTTACAGCCACACTATTCATGGTTTCAAAAAATTCCAAAGTATCTTTCGGTTTCCAATACGAATCGTCTTTTACAAAAGTAATTTTTGTCGTTTCTGTTTCTATTCCAGCTGTGGCATTTTCTAATTCATTTACCATTTCATTTACAAATATTTGAGCAGCGCGGTCCAAACGGGTAACATTTTTCTTTTCAATGATTTCCAGAGCCGATTTCGTTGCTTTATCTTCTAAACTTTTCATGTCAAATTGATGGCATTTTATACGAATAACCGCCCGATTATCGCTAATATTGTCAATTGTAATCTGATAATCCAGGGTAGATAATGCTTGATGATATGCCTGATAGATATCCTCTAACTCTTCTTCATTAACTGTAAGGCCTGATCCTTTAAAGTAAGTACGAAATTGACGAAGTTGAATGGATTTTAGTTCCTCTTCCATTTGTCGTACCCCATCCGCAGTTTCTTGCTCTTTAAGAACGGTAAGATTCCCCGAAAGAAACGCCTTCATGTATTCATCTACAGATTCGCTGATTGCTTTATGATTAAAATAACGAAATCCAACAATACAGGCTGTGATTAAAATAGCCACTGTAATAAAATACTTAATTTTTTTCATATTAGACCCCTTTTTACTGAAAATTACGATTTCATATGATATTATAATAATCAAAAAAATCTTTGTCAATTAAGATTTCAATGATGCTGATGTATGACAGGAGGAAATATGAAACGAATTTTATGCTACGGAGATTCTAATACACATGGATATAATCCTGAAAATGGATTCCGTTTTGACGAAAACACTAGATGGCCACAACTTTTAAAAAAAGCATTAGGCAAAAATTTTGAAGTAATCGAAGAAGGGTATAACGGCCGGACAATCAATATAGATGATCCGGAAGGAATTATGAAAAGTGGTAAAACGTATCTTTATCCCTGTATCCGTTCTCATACACCAATTGATTTAGTTATTCTAATGCTTGGTTCTAATGATATGAAAATACGATTCCGAAAAACAGCAAAAGAGATTGGAACAGGAATCGAAGAATTAATTTTCATTATCAAAAAATCTTCAAAAGAAAAACATCCAGAAGGAAAAGAAGCAGATATCTTACTGTTATCTCCATTATATATAAAAGAAGATATGCCCGGCTCTGTATTTGCAGATTCTTTTGGAGGAGAAAGAGCCATTCGAATTTCCAGAGAACTTCCAAAAATTTATAAAGACATTGCCAAAAAATATGGTATTTATTATTTGGATGCATCTAAAAT
The DNA here is from genome assembly GCA_036311565.1 of Lachnospiraceae bacterium. GTDB lineage: Bacteria > Bacillota > Clostridia > Lachnospirales > Lachnospiraceae > Fimousia. Next base: position 62,286 of record JAXJPR010000054.1, on the reverse strand, counting down.
TACCGAAGTAAGCAGCATAGATTCCCTGCATTTAGATGCAAAAGGGCATAAGAAAATGGCTGATAAAATCTATCAAACTCTTTGTGATATTTATCAGCTTCAGTAACTTGCATTTACCAGTTATATCGTGTAAGATGAAAAAAATTAAGAGAATAAAATAAATAATAGGAGTGATAAATATGAAATTTACAAAAATGCATGGATGTGGAAATGATTATGTATATGTAAACTGTTTTGAAGAAACAGTAGAAAATCCTGGAGAGGTATCAAAAAAAATAAGCGACCGGCATTTCGGAATTGGATCAGATGGATTGATCTTAATCTGTCCATCTGAAATCGCTGATTTTCGTATGAAAATGTATAACTCTGATGGTTCTGAAGGGGCTATGTGTGGAAATGGTGTTCGCTGCATTGCAAAATATGTATATGACTATGGATTAACTGATAAAACTTATGTTACATTAGAAACAAAAGCAGGTATTAAATATTTAGATATGACTTTAGAAAATGGAAAAGTTTCCATGGTAAAAGTGGATATGGGAGCACCAATTACAGAACCTTCTAAAATTCCTGCCATATCCGAGAAAGAGCGTATTGTAGATGAACCAATTCTTGTTGATGGAGAAGAATACCGTATCACATGTGTTTCTATGGGAAACCCACATGGCGTTGTTTTTGTTGAAGATACGGATGCCATTGATATAGAAAAAATCGGTCCCAAATTTGAACATCACGAAATGTTTCCAGATCGTACAAATACCGAATTTATACAGATTATTGATAAAAATAATATTAAAATGCGCGTCTGGGAAAGAGGCGCAGGTGAGACACTGGCATGTGGAACTGGTACCTGCGCTAGCGTATATGCCTGCATTTTAAATGGTCTGACAGAAAAATCTGTTGATGTTCATCTGCTTGGAGGATGTATTCATATCGATTATGATGCAGACGAGAACACTATTTATATGACAGGGCCTGCTGAAGTGGCTTTTGATGGAGAAATTTTATTATAATCATTTGCCATTGGATTACTTAAATTTTACCTTATCATCACAAAAGATTAATAATGAATCCTTATACTGAAAATGTAGTTTGATGATATGGGCTGTTTTTAGTATTAGAACTCTTCCGATCTCATAAGTGAATACAATCTTAAAACAGTCCATCATTATACTGCTGCAATATTCATATCTTTATCTTTATCATCCAATTTATATCCCGACAGGGATCAATTGTTAAAACGAAATATGGCAAAGAAGAAAAATGGTATTTGTTGGTAGACGTATGCAAATACCATTTTTTCTTTATGCAAATATCATAATAAAAGCAGCCTCTGTCTTTGTAACCCAAACATGCGGTTGCTTTTTTTCCTATATTTATGATACTATATAGTTTAAAATATAGTTTAAAACAATGAAATTTATAGAAGGATGTGCAACTATGAGCAATCAAACCTATGATGGAAATAGTATTTCAATTTTAGAGGGCTTAGAAGCGGTTCGAAAACGTCCTGGAATGTACATTGGAAGTATATCAACCAAAGGATTAAATCATTTAATATATGAAATTGTAGATAACTCTGTAGATGAATATCTGGCAGGTCATTGCAATGAAATTACAGTTTCTTTAGAAAAAGACGGAACCGCTGTTATTTCAGATAATGGCCGTGGGATTCCAGTTGAAATCAATGATAAAACAGGACTTCCCGCTGTTCAGGTAGTATTTACTGTTCTGCATGCAGGTGGTAAATTTGGAAGCAGCAATTATAAGATTTCCGGAGGACTCCATGGTGTGGGTGCTTCTGTGGTAAATGCTTTATCTGTCTGGCTAGAAGTTACGATTAAGCGTAATGGAAAAATTTATCATCAACGTTATGAACGGGGGAAAGTCGTTACTCCATTAGAGGAAATCGGAAAATGTAAAAAAAGCGATACCGGAACTACTATACAGTTTCTTCCGGATGATGAAATTTTTGAAAAAACATATTTTAAAGCTAGCATGATACGCAACCGACTTCATGAAACAGCTTATTTAAATCCTAATTTAACGATTTTCTTTTCTAACAAACGAGAAGGAGAAGAAATTGAACTTACTTATCATGAACCAGATGGAATCTGTGCTTATGTAAAAAAATTAAATGAAGAAAAACAGGCTATCCATCATCCAATTTATTTTAAACGACAGGTGGACAATATTGAAGTGGAAGCTGCCTTCCAATACACGGAAGATTTTGGCGAAACCATACTGGGGTTCTGTAATAATATCTTTACTGTGGAAGGCGGTACTCATATCACTGGATTCAAAACAAAGTTTACTATGATCATGAACCAATATGCCCGTGAACTTGGCATATTAAAAGAAAAAGATGCAAATTTTACAGGTACTGATGTAAGAACTGGAATGACTGCAATCATTTCCGTTAAACACCCTGATCCAAGATTTGAAGGACAGACGAAGACAAAATTGGATAATCCAGATGCCGGAAAAGCGGTTGCAGAAGCAGCAGGAGAAGAAGTCGTTTTCTATTTCGATAAAAATGTAGAAATATTAAAAAATGTTTTGGCATGTGCTGAAAAATCTGCAAAAATACGAAAAGCAGAAGAAAAAGCAAAGACCAATATGCTGGTCAAACAAAAATTATCTATTGACAGTAATGGAAAATTATCGAATTGTGAAAGCAGAAAACCAGAAGAATGTGAAATTTTTATCGTAGAAGGGGATTCTGCCGGCGGATCAGCGAAAACGGCCAGAAATCGAAAAACGCAGGCAATTTTACCAATTCGTGGTAAAATATTAAATGTGGAAAAAGCTACCATGGATAAGGTGCTGGCGAATGCTGAAATTAAAACCATGATTAATGCATTTGGATGTGGTTTTTCTGAAGGCTATGGAAACGATTTCGATATTACGAAACTTCGATATCATAAAATTGTCATTATGACCGATGCTGATGTGGATGGTGCCCATATTGCAACTTTGTTATTGACCTTTTTCTATCGGTTCATGCCAGAATTAATTACCCATGGACATGTATACCTGGCAATGCCTCCACTTTATAAAGCAATTCCCAAAAAAGGAAAAGAGGAATATTTATATGATGATGCAGCTCTTGCAAGGTATCGTAAGACACACAAAGGATCTTTTACTTTACAGCGTTATAAAGGGTTAGGAGAAATGGATGCGGACCAGCTTTGGGAAACAACTCTTGACCCAGAATCACGGGTATTAAAACAAGTAGAAATTGAAGATGCAAGGATGGCCTCCTCTGTCACTTCTATGCTGATGGGAAGTGATGTACCGCCACGACGTAAATTTATATATGAAAATGCTGCAGATGCAACACTGGATATTTAGTGGTGTATTTGTTTAGAAAGGAGACATATCAATGTCTGAACAGATTATAAAAGCAGAGTATTCGGAAGTTATGCAAAAATCATATATTGATTATGCTATGAGTGTTATCTGCTCCAGAGCACTTCCAGATATTCGTGATGGATTAAAGCCGGTTCAAAGACGAGTGCTGTATGCAATGAATGAATTGGGATTAAATTATGATAAACCCCATCGTAAATCAGCCAGAATTGTAGGAGATACTATGGGCAAATATCATCCACATGGTGACAGCTCTATTTACGAAGCACTGGTCGTACTGGAACAGGATTTTAAAAAAGGAATGGCACTGGTAGACGGACATGGAAATTTTGGTTCTATTGAGGGAGATGGAGCCGCTGCTATGCGTTATACAGAAGCCAAATTAAAAAAATTCACACAAGAAGTTTATCTTTCTGATCTAGATAAAAATGTTGTTGATTTTATTCCAAACTTTGATGAAACTGAAAAAGAACCTAGTGTTTTGCCGGTTCGTATTCCCAATATTCTAGTTAATGGAGCAGAGGGAATTGCAGTAGGGATGACTACCAGTATTCCTCCTCACAATTTAAGTGAAGTCATTGATGCTGTAAAATATTATATGGATCATCCACGGGCTACTACGGAAGAACTGATGCAATTTATTTCAGGACCGGATTTTCCAACTGGCGGCCTGGTCATTAATAAAAAAGATCTATTAAATATTTATACTACCGGAACGGGAAAAATCAAACTTCGTGGAAAAGTTGAGTTTGAAAAAGGCTTACGTGGTACCAGAGATAAACTAATTATCAGTGAGATTCCATATACGATGATCGGGGCTAATATTGGAAAATTTTTATCGGATGTCGTTAGTTTGATTGAAAATAAATTAACTACTGATATTGTAGACATCTCCAATGAGTCTTCAAAGGAAGGAATCCGCATTGTATTAGAACTTAAAAAGAATACGGATGTGGAACGTTTAAAAAATTTATTATATAAGAAGACAAAACTGGAAGATACCTTTGGCGTGAACATGCTTGCAGTCGTAAATGGCCGCCCAGAGACACTTTCTCTTAGAAGAATCATTGAAGAACATACAAAATTCCATTATGAAATTAATACTAGAAAATATACCACTCTTCTTAATAAATTATATGATCAAAAAGAAATTAAAGAGGGATTGATTAAAGCTTGTGATATCATAGATTTAATTATAGAGATTTTACGAGGCAGTAAAAATCTTCGTGATGTAAAAAGATGTCTGACAATGGGAATCACTGATAAAATTAAATTTAAATCAGAAGAGTCCAGAATACAGGCAGAAAAACTTCATTTTACAGAAAAACAGGCTTCTGCTATTTTAGAATTAAAACTATATCGTCTGATTGGTTTGGAAATTCTTGCATTGAAAAAAGAATATACGGATTTATTAAAGAAGATTGAAGAATACGAAGATTTATTAAACAATCCAAAGTCTATGACAAATGCCATTAAAAAAGATTTAGATAAAATCAAAACATCTTATGCTCTGGATAGAAAAACCCTCATTGAAGATGCAAAAGAAGCAGTCTTTGTGGCTGCTCCAATTAAAGAACAGACCGTATATTTTGTTATGGATCGTTTTGGTTATGCAAAAACATTGGATGCTAACACTTACAATCGAAATGAGGAGACCATAAAAAAAGAGTACCGATATATCATATCCTGCCTAAATACAGATAAATTATGTTTCTTTACGGATACCGGTGTTATGCATCAATTAAAGGTTTTGGATATCCCGGGAGGAAGATTAAGAGATAAAGGAACTCCAATTGATAATTTGTGTAATTATGATAGCAGTCAGGAAACGATCCTGACCTGTATGCCTGCCCAGAAACTTTCTCAGGCAAAACTATTATTTATAACAAAACAAAGTATGTCCAAAATAGTAGATGGTTCTGAGTTCTTAGTAACAAAACGAACTGTATCAGCAACAAAACTTGCAGCAGATGATCAGTTGCTCTGTGTGAAATCCATCCGAATGGAGACAAAACATGAGAATATTGTTTTTGAGACCGAGACTGGTCATTTTCTTAAATTTCCACTGACCAATATTCCTGTTAAGAAGAAAGGAGCAATCGGCGTACGTGGAATGAAACTTCAGGAAAATGATGCATTAAAAAATGTGTATCTTCCTGAAGAAGAGAATATTCCTATGATTGATTACAAAGGAAAACCACTGGAATTTAACCGATTAAAATTAGCTTCCAGAGATGGGAAAGGAACAAAAGTCAGACGATAATGAAATTCAAACGGCTATATCTACGATTACACAAAGACAAATTTGAAAGCTTTATCAAACGTTATCATTTTGAAGAACAATCTGCGTTGTTTTCTAAAATCTATGATAAAATGATAAGGATGATACAGCCAGCAATTTATTATGAATATGATTATCCAAAAACCGGACAGGTAACGGCTATTCATACTCTTGGAAAACGTGTAGATGAATGGATGGATTTATATCAGGATCAGGGTGATATGTTAAAGGCTTATGCTATAGAATGTCTTTCTCTGGAGTTTCTATCTCATTCCTATATGCAGTTTCAGGAAATTATTTACCGGGAACGACGGCAGTTTTTGGAAAATATACATTTTTGTGACTACGAGGAGCTAACTCTTATTATCTCTGATTTTAAGCAAAAATGTGTATCTTTTCCGATTAGCATAAATACAGCCGCTGCATTAACCCCAACAAAAACAACCGTTTATTATGGACAATTAGGTGAGTCTGCTTCCTGCAGTACTCATAATTGTCATTTCTGTGACCAAATACATTGTGTATTTCGTACATTTACAGGAGATAACTATGACATTAAAAGAATACCTTAAAAAACACATTTTAATTATGGATGGTGCAATGGGAACTTATTTTGATACTCTACAATCAAAAAAAGGACAACTTGTAGAAGAATCGAATCTTACAGATCCAGATTTTATCAAATCCATACACAAAGAATATTTAGGAAGTGGTGCAAAATTAATTCGTACCAACACATTTGCAGTTAATCGTTCTCTTGCTCTTTCCAAAGGATTTGAAACAAAAAACGAACAAGATGAATACATTCAAGCTTCCCTTTTAGCTGCTTATGAAATTGCAAAAAATGCAGTGGCAGATAGTGGAAAGGATGCATGGATTGCAGCAGATATTGGACCAATTGCAGAATATATATTTTATGAATATGGATATCAGGAACGGAAAGAATATCAGCTTTTGATTGATACTTTTTTAGAATGCGGAGCCGAAATTTTTAATTTTGAGACGTTTTCTGATATTTCTATCTTACAGTGGGCTGCTGATTATATAAAAGCAAAAAAACCAGATGCATTTATTATGGTATCTTTTGCGTTAAACCGAAATGGTTACACCAGCAAGGGCTATAGCATTAAACGGTTATTTCAGGAAGCTGCTCAAACAAAAAATTTTGATAGCTACGGCTGCAACTGCTTAATTGGAGCTGCACATATGTATGATTTGTTAAAAAATCAGAGTTTTACTACAGATAAATATATTCACGCTCTGCCAAATAGCGGATATCCACAAATTATGCGTGGCCGTACTATATTTTCAGATAGTGTATCCTATTATTCAGAAAAAATGCAAAATATTGCAGAACTGGGTTTTAATATTCTCGGTGGGTGCTGCGGCACCACCCCAAAACATATTCAGACATTGTATACAATAATCGGAGACAAAGGACCATATGCCAAAAATACGATTGCAGATGATTGCACGAAATTTACCGTTTCAAAGACGAAAAATAACCCATTTATGGAAAAACTAGAGCAGGGAAAGACTGTGATTGCAGTAGAATTGGATCCCCCATTCGATCAGAATGCTGAAAAATTATTAGAAGGCGCTTATCATCTAAAAAACCGTGCAGATATTATTACATTGGCAGATTCTCCTTTAGCAAGAGCGAGAGCAGATTCTTTTCTTCTTGCCAGCAAAATTCATTCTATGGTAGATATTCCAGTTATGCCACATATCGCATGCAGGGATCGAAATCGAATCAGTATGCATTCTACTATCTTAGGAGCGCATATTAATGGAATTCGCAATATGCTCATTGTTACTGGTGATCCGGTTCCAACTGGTGAAAGGGATACTACGAAAGGAGTTTTTGATTTCAACTCTATTCGTTTTATGGAATATGTAAAAGAAATCAATTACGAACTATTTTATCAGGATGCTATTTCCTACGGAGGTGCCCTAAATCAAAATCAGGCAAATCTTGAAAAACTAATAGAACGTATGCAGAAAAAAATTGATGCCGGAGTTTCTTACTTTTTAACACAACCAGTCTATTCGGATGAAGATATTGAGCGAATGAAAATTATAAAATCAAAATTAGATACCAAAATTTTATGTGGAATTATGCCTTTGGTCAGCTACCGCAATGCTATGTTTATTAAAAATGAAATGCCAGGTATTTTTGTTCCAGATGAAATCATCGCACAATATAGACCTGATATGAGCAGAGAAGAAGCAGAAGAAACTGCAAAAGAAATTTCTCTGTCTGTGATAAAAAAATTAAAAGGAATTGCAGACGGTTATTATTTTATGACACCATTTAATCGCGTTCATTTAATTAGTGACATTATTGATCACATGGAGGAAGTATATGACTAAGGAAACATTATATTCACTTATTAAGAAACGTCCCCTCTATCTAGATGGAGCAACAGGAAGCAACCTTCAGAAGGCTGGAATGCCAACTGGTGTTTGCCCAGAACTGTGGATTTTAGAACATCCAGATGTACTAATTTCCCTTCAGGAAGCATATATAAAGGCTGGAACACAGATATTATATGCCCCTACATTTTCCGGAAACCGGATAAAATTAAAAGAATATGGTTTAGAAGATCAAATAAAAGAAATTAACACAAAACTAGTAGAAATATCCAAAAAAGCTGCTCATGGACAGGCATATATAGCCGGAAATCTTACTATGACTGGCGAAAGTCTTTCTCCAATGGGTACATTAAAGTTAGAAGAGTTGATTGATATTTATAAAGAACAGGCAACAATTCTCTATGAAGCTGGAGTGGATTTATTTGTTGTTGAAACAATGATGAGTCTTGCCGAATCCAGAGCGGCTTTACTTGCAATTAAGGAAATCTGTGATCTTCCAGTTATCATTTCCATGACCTATAATGAAGATGGTCGAACTTTATATGGAACAGACCCTGCTACAGCAGTTGTCGTATTACAAAATCTTGGTGCAGACGTCATTGGTGTCAATTGTTCAACTGGTCCAGGAGAAATGGCTGAAATTGTGGCTCAAATGAAAGAATATGCTAATATTCCTATATTAGCAAAACCAAATGCTGGTCTTCCAAAACTGGTGGATGGTAATACTGTTTATGATATGGAAGCAAAAGAATTTGCTTCTTTTGGTCCTGCATTAATCAAAGCTGGAGCAGCAATGATTGGAGGATGCTGTGGAACAACACCAGAACACATTAAAATGTTGGTGCAAGCAACTATTTCGATGACTCCTCCTCCAGTAAACCATAATTACCGCCGGATATTGGCTTCAGAAAGAAAGATTCAGGAAATTACTTTAGATGGTTCTTTCCTTGTTATTGGAGAACGGATTAATCCAACTGGTAAGAAAAAGCTTCAAACCTCTCTGAGGGAAGGCAGTATGGATCTTGTAATCGATATGGCAGAACAACAGGAAGAAATGGGAGCTGACATCCTGGATGTAAATATGGGAATGAATGGAATCAATGAAAAAGAAATGATGCTTACAGCCATTGAAGAAATTACGTTATCCAGCAATCTTCCATTATGTATTGATTCCAGCCATGTTGATGTGATTGAGGCCGCGCTTCGTCATTATCCAGGACGAGGATTGATCAATTCTATTTCTCTGGAAAAAGAAAAATTTGAAAAATTACTTCCAATTGCAAAAAAATATGGTGCTATGTTTATTTTACTTCCATTATCTGATGCAGGATTGCCTAAAGATTTAAATGAAAAGAAACAAATCATTCATACTATTTTAGAACGGGCATTAGAGCTTGGGCTAAGAAGAGAAGATATTATCGTGGATGGTTTGGTTGCCACAGTTGGAGCCAATAAAAACGCTGCACTGGAAACTCTGGAAACCATTTCCTATTGTAAAAATGAATTGGGACTTTCCACTGTTGGTGGATTGTCTAATATTTCTTTTGGATTACCGAACAGAGACTATGTAAATGCTGCATTTGTAACAATGGCAATTCAAAATGGGCTTACTATGGCTATTGCAAACCCATCGAGTGACATTATGATGAACATTGCTTATGCCAGTGATCTGCTTCTAAATAAAAATGGTGCTGATCTTCGATATATTAATCGGATAAACTCTATATCTGCTTCTGCAGAAACGACTATTCCTTCTGAACCAAAGCAAAGCAATGATGTTTTTCATTGTGTTCTGAAAGGAAATAAAAATAGCATTTTAGACGAAGTTAAAAAAGAATTGAAAAAAGGGTTAGAACCTGGAAAAATCGTCAATGAAAAACTGATTCCTGCCATAAATGAAGTGGGTCGATTATTCGAACAACAAATTTATTTTCTTCCACAATTAATTTCCAGTGCTGAGACTATGAAAATGGCCATTGAGTATTTAGAACCTATGCTGGCTTCAGACGACACGGCATCTTCAAAAGCTACCATTATTATGGCTACAGTAGAAGGTGACATTCATGATATTGGAAAAAATCTGGTAGTTTTAATGTTAAAAAATTATGGTTACAGGGTCATTGACTTGGGTAAAGATGTTTCCAAAGAGCGAATTATTCAGGTAGCAGAAGAAGAGCATGCCGATATTATTGGCTTATCTGCATTAATGACTACTACCATGATGCGCATGAAAGATGTAGTAGAATTAGTAAAAGAAAAGAAAATGAATGTAAAAGTTATCATAGGCGGTGCAGTCATTACCCAAAGCTTTGCTGACGAAATCGGTGCTGATGGTTATTCAAAAGATGCTGCAGATGCAGTGAATTTGGTGCAAAGGCTTTGCGAAAAATCTTAAGATTTCGTTAATTGTAAAAACTAATCGAAAAAAGTGTTGCATATTGTTGAAATGTGGTATAGTCTAATATTATGCATACTTTAAGGAGGACGTTATGAAGAAAAAAATTATATTGAGGGTGGTTTTTACAGTTGTATTAATTCTTACAATTGGTGGTAGTGCTGCCTGGGGGTATTACGATGCTGTAATGGCATTTTTTAAAGAAAGTAATGATGTTGACATCGATAATGATGATGGCGTTTATGATGAAGATATTATTAATATTTTGGTAGTTGGTTCTGACAGACGTTCCGATGAATCTGCCAGAGGCCGTTCTGATTCAACTATGATTGCTACAATCGATATGAAAGAAAAGAAAGTTAAAGTTACTTCACTGATGCGTGATATGTATGTTGATATACCAGGACATGGTATGGATAAATTTAATTCTTCTTATGCATATGGAGGAGTAGAATTATTAGCAGATACGGTTACTACAAACTTTGATATTAAATTAGACGGTTATGTTATTGTTGATTTCAGTTCCTTCCGAAAGGTAATTGATAAAATTGGTGGAGTAGAAATCGATGTTACAGAAGAAGAAGCAGAATATCTGAATACAACAAAATTTATTGCAAAAGCAGAATACAGAAATTTAAAAGCCGGAAAACAAACGCTAAATGGTTATCAGGCACTGGCATATTCCAGAATCCGTAAAGTAGCTCATCCAGAATATGGTGATGGTGAGTTTGGACGCTGTTTGAGACAGCAGGCAGTGCTTCAATCAATCTTAGATAAAGTAAAAGATCAAAATCTCTCTACAATTCTCAGTATTGCAACAAGTCTGATGAGTGATGTATCAACAGATTTGGATGCAACAACAATTAAAAAACTTGTAAAAGTTGTAATGAAATTCGAATTAAATAAAATCGAATCATTACGTGTTCCTTATGAAGGAACATACTTAATGGGTAGAAGAAATGGTATGTTCGTATTCATAATTAATTTAGAAGCCAATAAAGCAGTACTTCAAAAATTTATTTTTGACATTGGTGATGATGATGTTGATTATTCGAAGGATTTTGGTGAGATTGAAGAACCAGCCAGCGATGGAAGTTCTACAAGTTCTTCTTATAATGAAGATTCAAATATCTATGATACTGCGACAGAAGCAACGAACACTTCTGCTTCGGAACCAGTTCAAAGCACAGAAACAACAACGCAAAGAGAAGATACAGAAGAGCCAACAACGGCAGAACCTGCAACAGAAGCTCCTACAACAGCAGCCCCAACAACGGCGGCTCCTGCAACAGAAGCTCCTACAACAGCAGAATCTTCTGTTGATGAAAATGATAATTAAAAATATAACTCAGTTGGGAAGTTTTCCTGACTGAGTTATCCTGTTATTATGAACTATCCTTTTATGTTCTTATAACATGGATTCTATTGGAAAACTTGACAATAGGAAAACCAATTGTTAAAATATGTACATCTATGTAAAGGGGAACGCTTATGAAACAAATTGTTTTATCATTATTAGTAGATAACACGCCAGGTGTATTAAGCCGTGTGGCTGGATTATTTACCCGCCGCGGATATAATATCGATAGTATTGCAGCTGGTGTAACACAGAATCCAAAATATACTAGAATTACCGTTGTTGCAACAGGTGATGATATTATATTAGAGCAGATTCGTAAACAACTTCAGAAGTTAGAAGATGTTGTAAAAATTATGCAGTTAGAAGATGGTAATTCTGTCTGTAGAGAATTAGTATTAGTTAAAGTAAAAGCTGATAAAAAAGAAAAGCAGGAAATTATTGCAATCGCAGATATTTTCCGTGCTAAGATTGTAGATGTCAGCAAAAATTCATTAATTATTGAATTAACCGGTAATGTGAATAAAATTCAGGCATTTATTAGTTTATTGGATGGATTTGATATCTTAGAAATGGTTCGTACTGGTCTGACAGGATTAGGCCGTGGTAAGAATATCGCAACAATTGAGTAATACTTGGGGTCTCATGCCCTGATTTTACTGGTTAAAATCTGCCAAATTTTAGCCTAATATATAATTATTTCATAAAAATGGAGGAAGAGAAAATGGCAAATATTTATTATCAAGAAGATTGTAACTTATCAATGTTAGATGGTAAAACAATTGCTGTCATTGGTTATGGTAGCCAGGGACATGCTCATGCTTTAAATGCGAAAGAATCCGGATGTAACGTTATTATTGGTTTATATGAAGGAAGTAAATCTTGGGCAAAAGCAGAAGCTCAGGGATTTGAAGTTTATACAGCAGCTGAAGCAGCTAAAAAAGCCGACATCATCATGATTCTTATTAACGATGAAAAACAGCAGGCTTTATACAAAGAATCTATTGAACCAAACTTAGAAGAAGGAAATATGTTAATGTTTGCTCATGGATTCAACGTACACTTTGGTTTAATCAATCCTCCTAAAGGAGTTGACGTAACTATGATCGCTCCTAAAGGACCTGGACATACAGTAAGAAGCGAATACTTAGAAGGAAAAGGCGTTCCTTGTTTAGTAGCTGTGGAAAGAGATGAAACTGGTAAAGCTTTAGATATCGCTTTAGCATATGCTTTAGCAATCGGTGGTGCAAGAGCTGGTGTTCTTGAAACTACATTTAGAACAGAAACAGAAACAGACCTTTTCGGAGAACAGGCAGTACTTTGTGGTGGTGTTTGTGCATTAATGCAGGCTGGTTTCGAAACTTTAGTAGAAGCTGGATATGACGAAAGAAATGCATACTTTGAATGTATCCACGAAATGAAATTAATCGTTGACTTAATTTATCAGTCTGGTTTTGCTGGAATGAGATATTCTATCTCTAATACAGCTGAATATGGTGATTACATCACAGGACCAAAAATCATCACAGAAGATACTAAAAAAGCTATGAAGAAAGTCTTATCCGATATCCAGGATGGTACATTTGCAAAAGATTTCTTATTAGATATGTCTGATGCTGGTGGACAGGCTCACTTCCGCGCTATGAGAAAATTAGCAGCTGAACATCCAAGTGAAAAAGTTGGAGAAGAAATCAGAAAACTTTACAGCTGGAATAACGAAGAAGACAAATTAATCAATAACTAATTTGCTTTACGTACATAAGGAAGGCAGTCATTTGACTGCCTTTTTTATTTCTTTAATAATCAAGGGAAATATATTGCTGTGATCCCTAGTGCTATGCTATAATAAAAAAATATATATGTCAGATAATTATTTTATAAATAATAAATATAAGAGGAGTAGAAGCAGTATGAAATTACAGCAGTTATTAAGTTATACAAGAAAAGCCGTAGATGATTATCATATGATTCAAGAAGGTGATAAAATCGCCATTGGAATCTCTGGGGGTAAAGATAGCCTGTCTTTACTCTATGCATTGGCTCATTTAAGAATCTTTTATCCGCATCATTTTAATATCATTGCAATAACCGTAGATTTAGGCTGGGGTAATTTCGATCTGCAAAAAATAGAAGAACTATGCAAATCACTAAAAGTGGAATATGTAGTCGTTAAAACTGATATTGCAGATATTGTTTTTGACCAGAGGAAAGAGACGAATCCATGTTCTCTCTGTGCAAAAATGAGAAAAGGTGCGTTAAATGAAAAAATAAAGGAGTTAGGCTGCAATAAAGTAGCATATGGTCATCATAAAGATGATGTAGTAGAAACATTATTATTATCTTTAATATTCGAAGGAAGAATCCATTCATTTTCACCAGTTACCTATTTGGATAGAATGGATTTAACGGTAATACGTCCATTGTTATATGTAGATGAAGCAGATATTATTGGATTCAAGAATAAAATGGAATTACCAGTAGCAAAAAGTCCTTGTCCAATGGATGGCTATACTAAGCGGGAATATGCCAAAGATCTAGTAAAACAACTAAATCATGATCATCCCGGTACCCGTGATCGGATGTTTCGCGCCATTGTTAACGGAGATTTAAAAGGATGGCCTCCAAGACCAGAGCCTAGACTTCGAACCAAAACAAAAAAGAAGAATTAGATACCTCATCATTATTATAAAGTCCTGCAGATCTGCTATAGATTTTGTAGGATTTTTTTATAGAAAGGATTGTGTTTTTTCTTCAAGAGTAGTATAATAGTTATAGTTCAATCTATACGCGAAATACCGATTTAAACTATAGATTGATAAAGAGAGCGGCTACTCTCTTATTTTTCATTACTTATTGACTTATATTTATTTAGTTCATTATTTTAATTGGAAAGGAATATTTATCATGAAAGATACTACTACTTACCATGAAAAAAAATATGTTGAAGATACTTTGAAAGTTCGGGAATTATTATCTACTCTTCCGGCATTTGCAAAAGAATATTTTCGTGCCATTGAACCAACGACCTCTGTACGTACCAGAATTGCATATGCCTATGATATTCGTGTTTTTTTCACTTTCTTATTAGACAGTAATCCATCTTATAAAAACCGTAAAATAGAGGATTTTCGCCCTTCTGACCTGGATTTGGTGCAATCGGTTGACTTAGAGGAATATATGGAATATCTAAAAGTCTATGATGCTCCAGATAAACAAATGACAAATACCGAACGCGGCATCTATCGAAAAATGTCATCACTTCGAAGCTTTTACGCTTATTTTTATAAACGACAGATTATTCATACCAATCCAACACTTCTCATTGATATGCCTAAAATTCATGAGAAAAATATCATCCGCCTGGAACCGGATGAAATTGCAAGTTTACTGGATTATATTGAGCAGGGTGGTGAGGGATTAACTGGCCAGCGAAAAGCTTACTATGAAAAGACAAAAATTCGGGATTTTGCCATTGTCACACTGCTTCTCGGAACCGGAATCCGTGTATCAGAACTAGTTGGTCTAGATTTAAGTGATGTAGATTTTAAAAATAACGGACTTCATCTAATTCGAAAAGGGGATAAAGAAATGATAGTATATTTTGGCGATGAAGTGGAATATGCTCTAAGACAATATATTGATACTGAACGAAAAAATATTATACCACTTCCAGGTCATGAACACGCCCTCTTCTACTCTATTCAAAAAAAGAGAATCGGAGTTCAGGCCGTACAAAATCTTGTTAAAAAATATGCCAAAGAAATTACACCATTAAAAAAAATTACGCCTCATAAACTTAGAAGCACCTATGGTACTTCTTTATACCAGGAAACAGATGACATATATCTGGTAGCGGAAGTTTTAGGCCATAGCGATGTAAATACTACAAGAAAACATTATGCAGCCATGTCTGACCAAAAACGCCGTTATGCAGCTAATAAAGTCATACTTAGAGAAAAACATTCCCAATCATAATAATTTTCTCCATAATGTTAAAAAGCAGGAGCACTTCTGCTCCTGCTATCTAATCGCTGCTGATTATTTTTTTTGTTGTAACCGTTTCATTTTTAAATCAGCCGCATATCGAATTAAATCTACACTTCCATGGATACCATATTTGCTACTATCTAAACATAAATCATAACTTTTTGCATCCCCCCAACGATTGGAAGTGTAATAATTGTAATAATTAGCACGTTCTTTATCTTTTTTTGTTAATACTTCTTTGCATTTATTTTCTGGAACACCATAAACTTCCTGTGCTCGTTTCATTCGAGATTCTAACGGAGCTTTTACGTATACACTCAAGAATGGAAGATTCAAATCACTTAATGCATAATCGGCACAACGCCCTACAAATACACAAGGACCTTTATTTGCAAGTGTTTTAATAGTGTCAAAAGATGCTAAAAACACTTTGTAATTAATCGGCATATCAAAGGAATTATTATTATATCCCAATGAAAATGGATCCATTACCAGCGAATATAAAAAACTGGAGGTAGGTTTTTCATCAAAGCTTTCAAAAATCTCTTCACAAATACCACTTTCTTTTGCTGCCTCTTTCAATAATTCACTGTCATAAAAAGGAATTCGTAAGTCTTCCGCTAATTTTTTTCCAATTATGTGTCCACCGCTTCCATACTGACGATCGATTGTGATGATCATATTATTATTGCTCATAAGAACACCTCCATTCATCTATTGTTAATATTATACATCATTAAATTGTTTTTGTACAGTTGTTTTGGACTTTTTTCACAAAAACATCAAAGAAAGAAACATTTGAATTCCTACTATACCTATGGTATTATTATAACATACAAAAAGGAGGCACATAGATGAAAGTTTCAACAAGAGGACGTTATGCCCTTCGCCTGATGCTGGAATTAGCACTTCATTATGACGAAGGCATCAATCTTACTTTAAAATCCGTAGCAGAAAAGCAAAACATTTCGATTAAATATTTAGAACAGATCATTACTCCTATTAGCCGTGCTGGATACGTAAAAAGTGTACGAGGTGCACAAGGAGGTTATCGTCTTGCATCTTCTCCCGAAAATTATACGGTTGGTATGATTCTTCGACTAACAGAAGGAAGCTTAGCACCAGTAGCATGTGTTGATGAAGATGGAGAGAATCCTGGCTGTGACCGGATTGATTGCTGTATCACTTTTGACATATGGGCACAAATGAGAGATGCAATCAATCAGGTAGTTGATTCTATTACGTTAAAAGATCTCGTTGATAAGTACTATCTGAAACAAAGCCATTAAATCAAAAAAACAGCTGGACAACTTTATCTTTTGTCCAGCTCCTTTTTTACTATAATTTTCTATTCATATTCCTCTTCCAACATACCAGAATGATATGCATCTATCAGTAATTCTAAATCCTTGATTTTTTCCTGAATTCCTTTTCCTTTGTCTGTGTCAGAAATTTTTTTACGTTTACGGTTAGATCGATAATCTGCTACGATAATTTCTGAATGAATATCTGTTTCATGTTCTACTGCATATTCTTTGGAAACAAATTCTTCATGCGCAATTAATTTTAATTCATTAGAATTAAAGACTAGAGTATATCCGGCAATTCCAGTTGTACTATGATACGCCTTTGAAAAACCCCCATCGATGATCAGTGCACGCCCATGGCATTTCATTGGAGATTCTCCTTTTTTTACGGGCATATGACCATTGATGATCTTTGCATCCAGAGATTTCAATCCAAAATCTTTCAAAATTCTTGTAACCACTTCATCTTCTTCGATTAACTGATAATAAAAATCTTTTTTCTCTTCATGCAAAGCCTGTTCACTAATAAAATATCGTTCAAAAGTTGCCATTTTTTCTTTTCCATAAAGAGGCGAATTTTCATTAGACCAGATATACCATAAAATATCTCTTCCATAGTAATATTCAGAATCATCTTTCTGACGATGAAATCCTTTTCTTGCATAATATTCTAATACATCATATAAATTTCTTCCAGAATATTTCATTCCGTTCAATTCTACTTCACGAAAAGTTCCATCTTCATTTAATGGTACACATCCGTGAAAAAGCAAATTATTATTGTAGACCAGATACAAACCTCCTTTTGACAATAGAAACCGTATATGTTTCTGAAGCTTATGGCAATTTTTAAAACTATATTTTAGTCTTTCCATCAATGCCTCTTCTTGTTCTGTCAATTCATATGGACGTTCTGGATCAATGGTCGGAAAATGATGATCCAGTAATTTATAGGTTCTCCCTTGAATATTGATCGTTCCTCTTTCATAATCAATTTTATCCAGCAATAATCGGTCATTCATTTTAAAATCTGGCCGTTTCATAATAATCTGGCCTTCTAATTTAAACTGAATCACTGCAATTGCTTTATGCATCTTCATGTTTAATTCCAATTCATCCGATTCAATATCTCCATTTTTTGTATCAATTGTAAAACAAGTACATGGATCATCTTTATATACATCTATGGCAAAATGGAGCAATGGTATCAAATTAATACCATACCCTTCTTCAATACATTGTAAATTATTATACCTTGCTGATAAACGAATTACATTGGCAATACATGCCAAGTGTCCAGAGGCTGCACCCATCCAGACAACATCATGATTTCCCCATTGAAAATCGACAGAATGATATTTCATTAATTCATCCATAATAATATGGGCTCCTGGTCCACGGTCAAACACATCTCCAATTACATGTAGATGCTCGATACAAAGCCTCTGAATTAGGTAAGAAAGAGAAATAATATATTTATCTGCCTGCCCTAAATGAATAATACTATCTACTAATTCTTCGTAATATGTTTTTTTATCTCCAACGCGATTATTTTCACTCAAAAGTTCTTCCAAAATTCTTCGGTAATATTTTGGAAGAGATTCTCTTAATTTAGAACGACTATATTTGCTCAAAGATTCTTTGCAGACTTCGATCATACGATAAATCATAATTTTATACCAATCATTCAGATCCTTTTTATCATCATACTGTACTTTTATCTTTGCTAATTTATCTTCTGGATAATAAATCAACGATGCCAGACTGCTTTTGTCTTTTGCAGTTAAAGTATTTCCATATACATCCTGGATCTTTCCTTTTACTGCACCAGAACCAGTACGCAGTGTATGTAAAAATAATTCATATTCTCCATGAAGATCTGAAACAAAATGTTCTGTTCCCTTTGGCAGATTGAGCAAGGCACGCAGATGAATTGCCTCTGTGGAAGCATCCGCAATATTAGGATATTGATTTGATAAGCTTTTCAAATACTTCATTTTTAACTGTTGTTTCATAAATTCTCCTTCTTATTCGAATATTGGTCGATACGCTCCAAAGCAGTTACATATTTCATTTGGTATAATTCCAATTTCCTATTAAATTCCATTTTCTCCTGTTCCCATGATAATTGCAAATCTTTTTGTTGTTCTAATAAAGCTTTGTCTAAATCAAAAGATAATTTTTCTTTTTCTAATTCATACTTTCTTTGCAATTTCTCTATTTCCTGCGACTGCGTCTCTTCTTGAAAAGACAATTTATTCCTTAAAGATATGATTTCTTGATCTTTTTTTACCAATTGATTTTCTAATTCCCTAATTCTTTTTTTCTGAGATGAAAATTGTGACAATTGATTTTGTAACTCTGATTTTTGTCCATTCAGCAATGATATCATATCATTTTTATCCTCTACTGCCTGTTTTAACTGAGAAATACTTAATCGGCTATTTTCCTTCTCTGTCTCTAAGTTCTGTTTTAACTCAGAAACCTTTTGTTCTAATTGTTTACAAATTTCTTCCTTTTCTTCTCTTATTGATTGAAGATGATTTCTCTCCTTCTGCAATTGTATAATATGACGTTCTTTGGTGTCTAATGTTGTTTGAATTCCCGCTTTTACACGATTTTCTGCATCCTCATTCATTTGCAGGGAATGAACAAACATATCTAATAGCCCATTGATATGCATCTGAAAGTTTTCGATTTCCATTTTCCGTTCTCCTAAAACAGTTTTTCCCTGCTCAAGTTCAAATAAATGAATCAAAGTAGAAAAACACTGCCCCTGGTTTTCAAAATTTTCTTGGGCAATTTGTCTGAATTTCTCATAAGCCTCGTCACTTGTTCGAATGGTCCTTCCTTTTAAAGTTTCCTTTTTTTCTTCTGCCAATGCTTTTCCTCCCTCACATGTTCATAATTCGTCTAACTAATAATATAGGAATTATATCAAAATCTCCTCTTTATTACAACATATTACGTAATGTATTACGTTGTAATTTTATGTAATACATATTATTTTTCATGTTATTCTAATAAAAAAGCACCTGCAGTGCCAATAGACACTGAGGTGCTTCCATAAGTTTCTAATTATATTGAATATCCGTAATGTGAATTAATATATTGCCGCCCATATTCGGCATCTGCTTTCATTTGCTCTGCTAATTCTTCTAAGCCGGAAAATTTCATTTCCGGACGTTTATAATGCAAAAATTGTACTTCAATAATTTCTCCATAAATATTTTTATCAAAATTAAAAATATAGGTCTCTACACCTGTAATCTCATAATCTTCAACCGTTGGTTTTGTTCCAATATTTGTAATACCATAATATTCCTGATCCTGATGAATGATTCTTGTAACATAAACTCCCTTTGGTGGAAGTAATTTATGAGGATCAGGAAATTGATTTGCTGTTGGAAGACCAATTAAAGCGCGTCCAATCGCATTTCCATGAACGACTTTAGAAATAATACTATATGGTTCATTCATAAAATCATTCACTGCTTCTAAATTACCGGTCTCTAAATATTTTCGAATCAAGGTACTTCCTGCCTTTTCTCCATGAACCGTACATTCTGGTATCACTACTAATTCGTAACCATATTTTTCTGATAATCGCTTTAATACTTCTACATTTCCCTGACGCTTATAACCAAATCCAAAATCAAAACCAACAACGATTACTCTTACATCCAGTTTATCAATTAGTACACCTTTGACAAATTCTTCTGGACTGAGTTGAGAAAATTCTTTTGTAAAAGGATGTTCAATTAATACATCCAATGATGTTTTCTGTAGTTTATAACAACGTTCTTTTTTAGTATATATCGTTCGTTCTCTTTTTCCTTTAATTACCAATTTGGGCGGACGGTCAAAAGTGAACATAATACTTGTATATCCTTTTTCTCTTTTATAACGTTCCAATTCATCCAAAAGAAGTTGGTGTCCCTTGTGCAGGCCTTCAAACTTCCCAAGTGCTACAACCGTATTTTTATACTGAAAATCCGTTGTATTTCTAATATATTCCATTGTTTCCGACTCCTAATTTAAGGATTCCATGTCAAAAAAGAGTTTTATTGGTTTTATCTGATGATCCTTATTTAAATATACTCCAATAAAATGTCCTTTTTCATCATAAACCCTTACTTTTTCCTCCTGGATTTCTGTATCAATTTCAATTGTATTTCCATTATAAAGTAACTTATTCATTTTTGCTGGAATAATAACTGCAGGATATTGCACAAACATACGGTCAATTGAAGTAATAATTGAACGTACGTCATCATATTTTTTGATACGTTCAATTTCATTTAAACGGTAAGAAGATGCATAATGAAAACCACATGCTTCTGTGCGAATTAAAGACTTCATACATCCGCCGCATGTTAACTTCTTTCCAATATCTCTGCAAAGACTTCGAATATAAGTTCCTTTACTACAACGAACTTCCATAACGACTTCCGGAAGATTTATGGTTATTATTTTAATATCATATATCGTTACTGGACGAGGTCTTCGCTCGACTTCCTTTCCAGACCTTGCCAGCTCATACAATTTCTTTCCATTCACCTTTAATGCTGAATACATAGGAGGAATTTGCATAATATTTCCTTGAAAAGAACGAATTACTTCTTCTACTTCCTCTGGCGTACAGTTTACTTCTTTCTGACTGACTACAGAGCCTGTCATATCTTCTGTATCTGTTTCTATTCCCAAAAGCATTACTACCTGATAGGTTTTGTCTGTATTTTCAATCACATCACAAAGTTTTGTTCCTTTTCCCAGACAAACAGGCAATACTCCCTCTGCTTCTGGATCCAAAGTACCTGTATGACCAATCTTTTTTTGTTTTAAAATTCCTCGCAGCTTTGCAACAACATCATGAGAAGTATAACCTTTTTCTTTATAAACATTAATAATTCCGTTTAACAATCTAATTCCACCTTTATCTGAGCTTCAATATGAGGCAGTAAATTATTAATAACGTCTCGTGATGTACCATTCATTGTACATCCAGCCGCCTTTATATGTCCGCCTCCACCAAAAATAGCTGCAATCTTACTTACATTTACATAATCATTGGCACGCATACTGATTTTAAATTCACAAGGCTGTAACTCGTATCCAAGGATTGCGACCTCTACTCCTTCTGTTATACGCATTTGATCAATAATTCCATTAAGATCTGCACCTGCTACTCCATAAAGATCCATCCATTTTCGCGTCACAAATGAATAAATAACTTTTCCGTCTAAAATCAATGTACTTTCCATCAGAGCATAACCTAAAATCTGATTCTGAGCATACGTTTTACGATAAAAAGTGTCATCGATAATATGAGAAGTATTAATTCCTTTCTCAATCAAATCACCAGCAATATTCATCGTTTCTTTTGTCGTATTTGTATGCTTAAAGACACCTGTATCGTGAACGATTCCTGTATAAAGACATTCTGCACAAGAAAGAGAAATTTTATCTTCTTCCATCAGCAGGTATAACAATTGGCAAGTTGCGCTAGCACCAGGATCTACAATATCTGTATCGCAAAATCCATCATTACTTACATGATGATCCACACAAATTGTTTTAGATGCATGTTCATATAAAGATAAAAATGGTTCAATTCTGCTTTCATGACTACAGTCTAAAATAATCAAAAGATCATAATCAATTCTATCACTAAGTTGATTTTTCACTTGATCATACCCCTTCAGAAAATGAAATTCTTTTCCGATGGGCTCTAAATATACATCCACTTTTTTATCTGCATAATTATCTTGTATGTAATTATAAATTCCCAAACAAGATCCAGCACAGTCGCCGTCTGGACGAATATGTCCAGTGACGGCAATACTGTGTGCCTGTTTGATTGCTCTTAATAAAGCATTCATATTATCACAAACTCCTTAATGATGATTCAATTCATCGATACGCTTTGACATAGATACTCCATATTCAATGGACTGATCTAAAATAAAAATAATTTCTGGTGTATTTCTAAGATTAATAGAACGAGCAAGTTCTCTGCGGATAAATCCAGCAGAACTCTTTAATCCGGCAATGGTATTTTCCTGTACTTCTTCGTCACCAAAAACACTAATATACGCTTTGCACTGCTTTAAGTCTGGTGCAACTTCAACAGCAACAACAGAAGTCATCGGTGCGATTCTCGGATCTTTGACTTCACGGCTGATAATTCTGCTTAATTCTCGTTGTACTTCACCATTAATTCTTGTGTTTTTAATACTATTTTTTCTCATAACTACCTCCTTGAGGAAGCTGCATTTTTATTGCTTTCCAGCACTTTATCTTGGAATTTCTTCCATGATAAAGGATTCAATCTGGTCTCCCTCTTTGATATCATTATATTTTTCAAAAACAAGACCACATTCATATCCTGCTTTTACTTCTTTGACATCGTCATTAAAACGTTTTAAAGAAGCTAATTCTCCTTCAAAAATAACAACGCCATCACGAACAATTCGTGCTTTGGAGTTTCTTAAAATGGAACCATCTAATACATAAGTTCCAGCAATTGTTCCAACACCAGATGCACGGAAGGTCTGACGTACTTCGCCATGACCAGTAATTTTTTCTGCAAATACCGGATCCAGCATTCCTTTCATAGCAGCTTCAATATCTTCAATCGCATTATAAATAACACGGTAAAGACGTAAGTCTACATTTTCTCTTTCTGCAACTGTTTTTGCAGTATTATCTGGACGAACATTAAATCCGATGATAATTGCATTTGATGCAGATGCAAGTGTAACGTCAGATTCATTAATTGCTCCAACACCGCCATGAATAACCTTTACTGTGACTTCATCATTAGATAATTTTACCAGACTCTGTTTTACCGCTTCTACAGAACCCTGTACGTCTGCTTTTACTACTAAGTTTAATTCTTTCACGCTGCCTGCCTGAATTTGATTAAATAAATCATCTAATGATAACTGAGATTTTGTATTTTCTAATAATTTTTCACGGTTATAAGCGACAAAAGCTTCTGCGGTTGTTCTTGCTTCCCTTTCATTTTCCATAGCCATGCAGATTTCACCTGCAAATGGGACATCATTTAAACCAAGAATCTCAACAGGAGTAGATGGTCCTGCAACTTTTACACGACGCCCTTTATCATCTACCATAGCACGGACACGACCATAAGTATTTCCAATTGCAATATTATCTCCTACATGAAGAGTACCTTTTTGTACTAATACAGTCGCAACCGGACCGCGTCCCTTATCTAATTCTGCTTCAATTACAATACCTCTTGCTTTACGATTTGGATTTGCTTTTAATTCCAATACTTCTGCTGTTAGAGTAATCATTTCAAGAAGATCATCAATACCTTCTTTTGTATGAGCAGATACAGGTACAAAAATTGTGCTTCCACCCCAGTCTTCAGGAATCAATTCATATTCCGTTAATTCCTGTTTTACTCTTTCAATATTAGCACTTTCTTTATCAATTTTATTCACTGCAACAATGATTTCAACACCAGCTGCTTTTGCATGGTTAATGGCTTCTACAGTCTGAGGCATTACACCATCATCTGCCGCAACTACTAAAATTGCAATATCTGTGGACTGTGCCCCTCTCATACGCATAGAAGTAAATGCTTCATGTCCCGGTGTATCTAAGAATGTAATTTTCTGACCATCATTTTCTACTACAGAAGCCCCAATATGCTGAGTAATTCCACCAGCTTCTCCACTCGTTACACTGGTAGAACGAATTGCATCCAATAATGAGGTTTTTCCGTGGTCTACGTGTCCCATAACACAGACAACTGGCGGACGTTCTATTAAAGATTCTTCTGGATCTTCTTCATCCTTAATTAATTCTTCGATTACGTCCACCTGTTCTTCTTTTTCTACAATGACATCATATTCCATTGCAATTTCTTCTGCACGTTCAAAATCTAATTCTGTATTTAAATTAACCAGTCCTCCACCACTTAATAATAATTTTTTAATAATATCATTGGCTGGAATTTTAATTGCTTCTGCTAGTTCTTTTAATGTTA
Organism: Lachnospiraceae bacterium; assembly: GCA_036311565.1. Taxonomy (GTDB): domain Bacteria; phylum Bacillota; class Clostridia; order Lachnospirales; family Lachnospiraceae; genus Fimousia. The sequence goes on along the minus strand of JAXJPR010000054.1, from coordinate 37,188 downwards.
ATACTTCTGGAATTTTAGCAAATTCCACTTTTTCTTCCACTTTTTTTACAGGTTCTGGTTTGATAAATGCGCCTGGTCCTGTTTTTTTCTTTTTCTTTTGTGATTTATTTTCCATATTGTTATTCTTAAACTTATTTTTCTTTTTAAACTTATTATTTGCTGAATCTTTCTGGAAATCCTGACCATTTCGGTTAGGATTGTTTTTATTTTTCTTTTTAAATCCTTTTTTACCATCGTTATTCTCAACAGTTTTTGGCTGCTGGCCTTTATTATTTGGATTCGTACGGTTTTTATTATCTACCCGTTTTTCTGTTTTTTTATCATTTTTCCGTTCAGGCTTTTTTTCTTCCTTTTTAGGTGAAAAATGTTGTTTTACTTTATTTGCATCGCCGTCTGAAATGGAACTCATGTGGTTTTTAACTTCTACACCATTGTTTTTTAACACAGTAATCACATCCTTACTGGTTTTATTTAAATTTTTTGCAAGTTCATATACTCTCATCCAGTTTTATACCTCCATATTTCCATCAATCCCGAGCTTCTTTATGATACTTTTGGCAAACCCTTCATCTTCAATAGATAGAGACGCACGAAATTGTTTGCCAATGCAGCATCCAAGCTCATCTTTAGTTCCAAAATAATGAAGCGGAACCTGATAATAAGAACACATATTACCAAACATCTTTTTGGTATTATCAGATGCATCTTCCGCAAGAATTACGAAATGGGAATGACCAGATTTTACAGACTTTTCAACGCAAAATTCGCCACTGGCTATTTTTCCAGCTTTCATTGCCAGACCAAGAAGAGAATAAATGCTTTTTTTATTCAATATTGTCCAACTCCTCTTTTAAGGAATCATAAATTTCTGAAGGAATCTTCGCTTTTAAGGAACGTTCCAGACTTTTGGATTTGATTGCCTTTTCTAAACATTCTTTCGAATTGCAGATATAGGCTCCTCGGCCATTTTTTTTCCCAGTTGCATCTAATAAGATTTCCCCGTCAGAAGTTTTTATGACCCTGATCATTTCCCGTTTTGACACCATATTATGGCAGCCAACACACTGCCGCATAGGTACTTTTCTCATAAGAATTACTCCTCATCTAATACGATATCATCTGCTTCATTTAATTCGATTAATTCATCTGTTTCATTCACATCAAAATTATCGTCTTCTTCACTAGCTTGTGATTCACTTTTAATATCAATTTTAAATCCAGTTAATCTTGCTGCCAGTCTTGCATTCTGTCCTTCTTTACCAATTGCTAATGACAACTGGTAATCTGGTACTACAACACGAGCTGTTTTTTCTTCTTCATTTACAGCTACGGAAACTACTTTTGAAGGACTTAATGCGTTTTCAATTAAGATTTCTGGGTTCTCACTCCAGTTAATAATATCGATTTTTTCCCCTTTTAAATCATTTACAATTACGTTAACACGAGCACCATTAATGCCGACACATGCTCCTACGGGATCAACGTTTTCATCATTAGACCATACTGCAATTTTCGTACGAGAGCCAGCTTCTCTGGCAATGCTCTTAATTTCCACAACACCATCATGAACTTCTGCAACTTCTTTTTCAAACAGACGTTTTACTAATTCAGGATGTGTTCTGGATACCAGAATTCTCGGCCCTTTATTTGTATCTTTTACTTCAATAATGTAAAGTTTAATACGTTCTGTCGGTTTAAAGAATTCTCCTTTTACCTGTTCATTCTTTGTAAGAAGCGCATCTGTTTTATCATCTAAACTGATACTGATATTGTCACCAATATATCGCTGAACAACACCTGTCACAATATCTTTTTCTTTACAATGAAAATGATTAAAAATTACTTTTCTTTCTTCTTCTTTGATTTTCTGTACAATTACACTTCTTGCATGCTGAGCTGCAATACGTCCAAAATTCTTTGGTGTAATTTCTACATTAACGATATCTCCAAGATTGTAACTAGGATTGATTGCCTGCGCTTTTGCTAAACTGATTTCTAATGCTGGATCAAAAACTTCATCTACAACTTCTTTTTCTGCTAAAACAATCATATCACCAGTTTCTCTGTCAATAGAAACTTTTACGTTGTCCGCTTTTCCAAAGTCTCTTTTGCAGGCTGCTACTAAAGAAGCTTCAATTGCTTCCATAATTACTTCTTTATCAATATCTTTTTCTTTTTCTAATTGATTTAAAGCTTCGATTAATTCACTCATTATAAAAATATCCTCCTAAAAGTTTAAAGCTAATCGAATAAGTGCTAAGTCTTTGCGGGCAAATGTCTGTTCTTCTCCTTCAATATCCAGAGTAATATCTTCTTCTGTATATTTCATCAGAACCCCTGTAAATTCTTTTTGTTTATTTATCGCTTTGTATAATTTGATATCGATTTCTTTTCCAATGCTTCGTTTGAAATCTTTTTCTTTCTTTAGGGGTCTTCCAAGCCCTGGTGAGCTGACCTCTAAAATATAAGCATCCGAAATGAAATCATCTTCGTCTAATTTCGCTTCTAATGCACGGCTGATGGTAACACAATCATCAATGTTAATTCCGCCTTCCTTGTCAGCGTAAATACGTAAATAATAGTTTGCACCTTCTTTTACATATTCGACGTCAACCAATTCAAACTTACCTTCTTCGATAATCGGCATTACCATTGATTCAACACGGCTTTCAATATTTGCACGTTTTGCCAATGAAATTCCACCTTTCTTTTGTTAGGATATGCTTTCATACCCATGTAATGAATAAGAGTGGACTCCCAAAAGCCCACTCTTATCAACTACCATATATTAATATCATCTATAGTATAGCACAGAAAAATTCAAAATACAATAACTATTTTCCATATACATAAAATTCTTTTTGGTCATTCAATCGCAGACAAGCCATTTTTCCTCCAAACTTTAATGCAAATACAGCACCAGTATCAATGCCGATGAGTTCCTTTCCTTCCGGTCTCCATATATGCACAGAAATTTCATTATCAATAATTTTAGACATCATTGGAGTATGGCCAAAAACAACCGTTTTGCCAGGTATGCCATCTCCCAGATAAAATTCATTTCTTGCCCATAAGCAAAAGTCATTCGGATCTTTTCCAGTTTCCAAAATCTCCTCTGTGATGCCAGCATGCACCAGAACATACTTTGTTTTGTTCACTTCCACTTCTTTATATGTTGGCAGAGATGGAATCCACGTCAATAACCGATATAGCTCAGAGGCAGAAAATACCTCGAAATATGAATGATAATAATCTGGATCCGGATAAGAAGCAAACATATCTTCATGATTTCCCTTCAACATAATCACATGTTCTGATTCGTGTTCCCATACCCAGCGTACCATTTCTGGCACCTTGGGTCCTCTGTCCAAAATATCTCCAAGAATATAAAGCGTATCTTTTTCTTCATCAAATTTTATTTTTTCAAGCATTTCTATAAACATGTCATAACAACCATGAATATCACTAATTGCATACACAGCCATTTTATCCCTCCTTATAAAAGAAAGTCAAAGGTTAATTGGTCTGATTCCGGCAGGTCTTTTAAAATTCCAAGTTCTTTCATTTTATCTGCAATAGTCTTGCTGACTTTCGTACGATCTCTGAAGTTTTCAATTGATGTATAAGAACCATCTTGCGCAGCAATCATAGCCTGTTCTGCGGCTTTTTCTCCCATGCCGTCAATACTGCTGAACGAAGGCATCAATTTCCCATCAATAATCTGAAAGTATTTATCCTTTGCACGATATACATCTAATGGCATAAATTCAAATCCTCGTGCATACATTTCCTGAACAATTCTCATATCACGAATTAAGTCTTGTTCTTTTTTTGTCGTCTGGTCTTTTGGCATTTTTAATAATGCATTTAAATGTTCTTCCAGTTTTTCTTTTCCAAAACACATCAACTCATAAGAAAATGCTGATGCACGAATACTAAAGAATGCTGCATAATATGCAAGCGGATGAAATACTTTATACCAGGCAATTCTCCATGCCATCATTACATACGCCGCCGCATGGGCTTTTGGAAACATATATTTAATTTTTTTGCAAGACCAGATATACCAGTCAGGAACATCATATTTTTTCATTTCCTCTTCCCACTCAGGCTTTAATCCCTTTCCTTTTCGTACCGATTCCATAATCGTAAAAGAAAGTCCTTTTTCCATCCCTCTGTTAATCAGATAAGTCATAATATCATCTCTGGTACAAATACAACTAGAAATTTCAGCCTTTCCCTCTTCAATCAGCGCCTGGGCATTTCCAAGCCATACATCTGTTCCATGAGAAAGTCCTGAAATACGAATCAAGTCAGAAAAACTTTTTGGTTTTGTATCGATTAACATTTGAATAACAAAATCTGTCCCAAATTCCGGGACTCCTAATGAACCCAGTGGAATTCCACCGATGTCCTCGGGTTCGATTCCCAATGCCTTTGTACTGTGAAACAAAGACATTACATCCGGATCGTCTAATGCAACCGTTGTAGCCTTTATTCCTGTCAAGTCCTCTAAGTAACGAATCATAGTTGGATCATCATGTCCCAGAATATCAAGCTTCAATAAGTTATGATCAATGGAATGATATTCAAAATGAGTGGTTACAATTGGTGAATTTATATCATTCGCCGGATGCTGAATGGCGGTAAATTCATAAATTTCCCTGCCATGAGGAACAACAATGATTCCTCCCGGATGTTGTCCGGTCGTTCGTTTCACACCCGTGCATCCCGCAGCAATGCGGCTCAATTCACATTGACGTTTATGAATATCTCTTTCTTCAAAATATTTGTACACATAGCCTCTGGCTGTTTTTTCTGCCAGTGTACCAATGGTTCCGGCACGATAGGCAGTTCCTTTCCCGAAGATTACTTCTACATAAGCATGGGCTTTTGACTGATAATCTCCCGAAAAGTTAAGGTCGATGTCCGGTTCTTTATCTCCTTTAAATCCAAGGAACGTTTCAAAAGGAATGTCATGTCCTTCTTTATTCAAAGAATGCCCGCATTTTGGACAAACTTCATCAGGCATATCACATCCCGATCTTCCCATCTGCACATATGGCTTTACTTTTTCAGAATCAAAATCCACATAATAACAATTCGGACAAATATAATGAGCTGGAAGCGGATTTACTTCTGTTATCCCTGACATAGTAGCTGCGAAAGAAGAACCAACGGATCCTCTTGATCCAACCAGATAACCATGATCTACAGAATCCCATACAAGTCTTTGTGCAATAATATACATAACTGCAAATCCATTGGAAATAATAGAATGAAGTTCTCTTTCCAAACGTTCTACAACAATTTCAGGCAGCTCAGGTCCATAAATTTCATGCGCTTTTGTATAACAGATCTCTCGAAGCTGTTCATCAGAATTTTCAATTACCGGAGGACATTTATCCGGGTGCACTGGTGAAACTCGTTCAATCTGATCCGCAATATTATTTGTATTGGTAATTACAACTTCTTTTGCTTTTTCACTTCCTAAATAAGCAAATTCTTTTAACATCTCTTCGGTTGTTCGAAAATATAACGGTGCCTGATTATCCGCATCTTTAAATCCTTTTCCTGCCATTAAGATTCTTCGGTATAATTCATCTTCTGGATCTAGGAAATGAACGTCACACGTTGCAAGAACCGGTTTATTAAATTTTTCTCCAAGCTCAACAATTTTTCGATTCAAGTTTTCGATATCTTCCACTGAATTGACATTTTCAATTCGATCACTCTCTATCATGAACATATTGTTCCCCGTAGGCTGGATTTCTAAATAATCATAGAAACTTACAATACGGGCAATTTCTTCTTCCGATTTTTGCGAAAGCAACGCCTGATATAATTCACCCGCTTCACAGGCAGAACCTAAAATCAATCCTTCCCTGTATTTTTGAATCAGACTTTTCGGCATTCTTGGTCGGCGATTAAAATAATCTAAATGAGATGCAGACACTAGTCGGTTCAAATTAACACGCCCTGTCTCATTTTGCACCAAAATAATTCCATGATATGCTCTGGATTTTTTAATAATATCAGCCGAAACTGCACCAAGATTATTAATTCCTTTCAGATCATGAATATCTTGTTCTTCTAACATTTTTATAAATTGAACAAAAGCTCTGGCCGTAGCACCTGCATCATCCACTGCTCTATGATGATTTTCTAATTTTATATTCAGATGTTTACACACATTGTCTAACGTAAACTTTGCAATATCTGTTAATAATACTCTGGCCAGGGGAAGCGTATCTACAACCGTAAAATCATATTCTAATGAAAGCTGCGCTGCTTTTTCTTTTATAAAACCAGTATCAAATTCCGCATTATGAGCAACTAAGACAGAATCTCTGCAAAATTCTAAAAATTGGGGCAAAATCTCATTAATAAGCGGCGCATTCTCTAACATCTCATCATTAATACCAGTCAACTGTTCGATCTTAAATGGAATCGGTATTTGAGGATTGATAAACTCACTGAAATATTCAACTTCTTTCCCATTTTCGATTTTAACTGCGCCAATTTCGATAATTTTATCGTTACCAGCATGAAACCCTGTCGTTTCTATATCAAAAACAACAAATCGATCTGTAAGTTTCTGCCCATTTTCATTGATGACAAGCTCTTTTAAATCATCAACAAAATATCCTTCTACACCATAAATAATTTTAAACGGGTCATCTTTTGGAAGAACATGGTTGGCAATTGGAAAAGCCTGTAAAACTCCGTGATCAGTAATTGCAATAGCCTTATGTCCCCATTTTTTGGCACGCATAATAACATCTTTGATACCTACCACACTATCCATATCACTCATTACTGTATGCATATGAAGTTCCACACGCTTTTCTAAACTTGTGTCTTCCCTTTCCACCACAAAAGATGGTATGGATTTAATTCCAACAACAGAAGTAATGCTGACTTCATGGTCAAATTTGTCATATAGTGCCATTCCCTTGACACGATAAAAATTTCCTTTTACCAGTAAATCCAAAATATCGGGCAAATCAATATTTTTCACAAAAATTTTACACTTTATTGTATCTGTAAAATCTGTGATTGCAAACATGATAATTGTCTTTTCATTGCGGATTTCTCTCGTTTCCATCTCCAGAATCTTACCGCGAATGACTACTTCCCCAATTTCTTCTACAATTTCAGAAATTGGCATTGTATCTCCATCACAGTTACGTCCATAAATAAGATTTGGATCTTTGTTATTGGCCCGGCGCTGCTGGTACGTACTGCCAGACGATTTATTTATTTGCTTCTTTTCTTTTATTTCCTGCTGTTCTTCATGGTCCTTGGCTCTTTCAAAAATCGATTCTGCTTCTACAGCCAATTTATGATCTCGTTCTTTTTGGAAAGCCTCACTATCTGCATCCTGATAATCAAAACCTACATGAATTGATAAGCCAAACCGCTCCTTATAAATAGATTCATAAAAATTTCTCATTTCATCTGCCTTGCTTTTTGTAAGGAAACTATCTTCTAGTACAAGCGTTAATACGTTATCTTCTACATGCCATACTGCATGTTTCATAATATTGTATAATAGCAGGCTTTTCCCTTTCCATTCAAAAAGAAAGCTGCCCCAGTATTCCTGAGTCAGCTTTTCTAAATCATATTGGCTGGATAATGAATAAGTTTCATGAAAACGAATTTTAATATATGCTTTCTTAAAAAAAGTCTCACGAATACAACGTTCCATTCTCCAAGTATGAATACGGTCGATTAGCCGTGTGCTGTGCATATGAATCATCAATGTATTTGATTTTTTATGCATCACAATCCGTTCTACGGACACATATTCAAAATAGCTCTTCAATTCGGATGGCGGTTCGAAATCAGGAAACACATCAAAAAAAGGTTTCATTTAATTTTCACCCCAATGCTCTAATTCATAACGTAAAGTATTTAACAATTCTGCTTCTGGTACTTTTCGAATAACTTCTCCTTTTTTAATTAAAAGTCCTTCTCCAATACCCCCAGCAATTCCAATATCAGCTTCTTTTGCTTCTCCAGGACCATTGACAACACAACCCATAACTGCCACTTTAATGTTTAAATAGTCAAAATCTGCAGTCATGGTTTCCACTTGATTTGCAAGAGAAATCAAATCGATATTCGTACGTCCACATGTTGGACATGATACGACCTCAATGCCGCCTGTTCGAAGTCCTAAAGTACGTAGAATCAATTTGGCGCTGGCAATTTCATTTACCGGATCACCAGTCAAAGATACGCGAATGGTATCTCCGATTCCCATATTTAATATAATTCCTAATCCAATAGCGGATTTAATATTTCCGCTATACACAGTACCTGATTCCGTGATTCCTACATGAATCGGATATGAAATTTTAGGAGCAATCAGCTCATGTGCTTTTGCGCACATAAGAACATCGGAAGATTTGATGCTTACTACCAGGTTGTCATATCCTAGATCTTCTATCATCTTTACCTTATCCAATGCACTTTCCACAATTCCTTCTGCGGTTACTTTTCCGTATTTTTCAATAATTGATTTTTCTAAAGAACCACTATTAACTCCAACACGGATAGGAATTTGATATTCTTTCGCTTTATCTACTACTGCTTTTACTTTATCCGCTGATCCAATATTACCAGGATTAATTCTAATCTTATCTGCTCCATTTTCAATGGCTGCAATGGCCATTTTATAATCGAAATGAATATCCGCTACCAAAGGAATATGAATTCTTTTTTTTATTTCGCTAATGGCTTTGGCTGCTTCCAAAGTTGGAACAGTACAACGGACAATTTCACATCCTGCCTGTTCTAATCTCAAAATTTGAGCAACTGTTGCTTCAACATCTTCTGTTTTTGTATTTGTCATTGACTGGATCAAGACAGGATTTCCTCCTCCAATGACCCTGTCTCCAATTTTAATTACCTTTGTTTGATTTCGATTACTCACACTCATATTGCACCTCATTATTGTAAAAAACCAATGAATAATGTTCGGATATCTTTAAGCATTACTAACAACATGATTCCTAATAAAATTACAAGCCCCACATAATGTATTTTCCCTTCCCGGTCCGGATCCATGGCTTTGCCCCGAATCCCTTCTACAAGTAAGAATACAAGACGTCCGCCATCTAATGCAGGTATTGGCAAAAGATTCATCACTCCTAAGTTTGCACTTAACAAAATAGTAAGACTTAACATAGATTCAAAAATCACAAGCCAACCATAGCTTTGTGCCTGCGAATAAGTATCTCCAATCATACTGACAATTCCTACTGGTCCCGAAACATCATTTAGTCCAAATTTACCAAGAACTAACTGTTTTAAACTTAAGACAGTTACCTTAATCTGACAGCGAACTTCATAAAAACTATATTGTACCGTTTTTAATGGACCTAATTTTACGTAGCCACTACTTTGAATTCCAATTCGATAACTAGATGTTTCTTTGTCATATTTAGGAGTGACCGTCGTTGTATAAGTTTTATTCTCTCTTTGATATTGAATTTCAAAAGGTTGATTATTATTTTCCAATAATAAATAATAGCTAATTTCCCGGAAATTATGAACCTTGGAATCATCTACTTTTGTAATTTCATCACCTTTTCGTAAACCAGCTTCATAAGCTGGAGAATTTGCTTCTACATCAGAAAGAATCGGAACATCGCTTCCAGTCAGCCCGATCAACACAATAGAAAGAACAAATGCCATAACAAAATTGAAAAATGGTCCAGCAAAGACCACAGCCATTCTGGCGGGCACCGATTTATTCCCAAAAGCGCGTTCATCCTCACTTTCCTCATCTTCTCCAGTCATCATACAGGCACCTCCAAATGGAAGCAGCTTTAAACTATAAAAAGTTTCTCCAAACTGCTTACCTATGATGGTAGGGCCAAGACCAAGACAAAATTCTTCTACACGAATGCCATTTTTTTTAGCCAAAAGAAAATGTCCCAATTCATGAAAAAGAATGATCATACTAAATATAATTAATGCAATAATAATTTTCAAAAAACATTACCTGCTTTCTTTCTATTATAAAGTTGCTCCTGTCAACATTGCCATTACCAGATATACAATTGGAGCAACAATAATGATACTATCGAAACGGTCTAAAATTCCGCCATGTCCTGGAATCAAAGTACCATAATCTTTAATATCAAAATTACGTTTAATCGCAGATGCTGCTAAGTCACCAATCATAGAAACCGCACCACCGATTATGCAGACAACTGGAAAAATCACAACTGGATTAAAATCCAAACGTAATTTATTGGCAATAATAAATCCGTATAATGCACCTAACAACGCACTTCCAATTAAGCCCCCAATTGCTCCTTCAACTGTTTTTTTCGGACTCAAAAGAGGTGTCATCTTATGTTTGCCCAAAAGCATTCCTGAACAATAAGCAAATGTATCCGTTCCCCATGCAGCAATAAAAATTAAGACAACATATTCCCCACCATTTGGTAAGATTCTCAATTGGTAGATATATGACATCATAATACTAACATAAATCAGACTGAAAAAAGAAGCCATCAACTGATGTGCATGATATTTAGGATAGCAAAATACATAACATCCAAGTAAAAAAATCAATGCGGCAATAAGAAAAGTAAATCCCCAGCTTCCAACATTAAATAATAACATCAGATAATACAAAATAGTTGCACAATATACAGTCACTGCCATGGCTGATTTTTCAATTTCAAAAATTCTAAGTAATTCATTGACACCAACAAGTGAAACAATCGTTAATACTGCAAATGTAACGACTCCTCCAAAATATAATGTTGCTATTGTGGCGATTACTAATAAAATTCCACTTGATAATCGTGTTTTAAACATTTTTCACACTCCTATACTGCCCCAAAACGGCGATCTCTTCCATTATAATATTCAATAGCTTTTACTAGTTCCTGTTTGTTAAAATCTGGCCAAAGTACATCCGTAAAATAAAATTCAGTATAAGCCAGCTGCCATAATAAATAATTGGATAAACGAATTTCACCACTGGTACGAATCATCAGATCAGGATCTGGTAGGCCTTTCGTATCCAGATAGTGTTCAAACGCTTCTTCCGTAATTTCTTCGGGCATAAGATTGCCCTCTTTACAGTCGTTCATCATCTTACGCATGGCACGGACCATCTCATCACGGCTTCCATAATTAATGGCAATAGTAAAATGAATGCCTGTATTTTTTTCTGAAACTCTTTCCAATTCTTCAATTTTATCCTGAATGGATGATTCTAATTTTGTTTTATCACCTATCACACGAACACGCATATTATTTTTATTGGCCCGCTTAATACAGTTTTTCAAATAATCATTCAAAAGCTTCATTAACGCATCTACTTCTTCTTTTGGACGTTTCCAATTTTCTGTAGAAAACGCATACACCGTTAAATATTTGATTCCCAGATCATGTGCATCTTCAATAATTTGTTCTACTGTTTTTGCGCCCTGTACATGCCCCATATTTCTTGGTAACATTCTCTTCTTTGCCCAGCGCCCGTTCCCATCCAAAATAATAGCAACATGATTTGGTATTTTTAACTCTGACATATTTTCCTCCTATCATAAACAGATAAAACCAAAAGACAGGGATACATCAAAACAGGGATGCCCTAAAAGGCATACCCTGTTTCTTTCATTTTTATCTCTACGTAAGAAAGACTAAACGGTTAAAATTTCTTTGGATTTCTTTTCGATTTCTCCATCTACTTTTTTAACAAATTTATCTGTCATTTTCTGTACTTTGGTTTCATAATCCTTTAATTCGTCTTCTGTAATTTCATTTGCCTTATTCTGTTTCTTTAAGAAATCATTAGCATCTCTACGGATATTACGCATAGCTACTTTCGCACTTTCTCCTTTTTTCTTAACATCTTTTACTAATTCTTTACGACGCTCTTCTGTCAATTCAGGAAAAGTTAAGCGAATGATCTTACCATCATTATTTGGATTAATTCCAATATCAGAACACATAATCGCTTTTTCAATTGGTTTTACTAAACTTGCTTCCCATGGCTGAATCGTAATCATTCTTGCCTCAGGTACAGAGATATTGGCAAGCTGCTGTAAAGGAGTTGGTGCTCCATAGTAATCTACTTTAATTTTATCTAAAATGTGTGGATTTGCACGTCCTGCACGAATGGTAGAATATTCATTGATTAAGCTGCTTAAAGATTTTTCCATCTTTTCTTCAAATTTTGTTAACATGTTATGTCCTCCTGTATTTTCAATTTCTCTATGCATCAACATAAGTTCCATTGAACTTTCCGTTAAATGTATTTACAATACTATTTTCTTCGTTCAGTCCAAACACTGCAAGTGGCATTTTATTTTCCAGACACATAATCGTGGCTGTTAAATCAATAACTGCTAATTTCTGTTCCAGTACTTCATCTAAAGTAATCGTATCGTATTTTACAGCATCTGGATTTAATTTTGGATCACTGTCGTAAACACCATCAATAGCTTTTGCAAGCAGTATCGCATCTGCTTCAATTTCTATTGCACGAAGTGCAGTTGCAGTATCTGTGGAAAAATATGGATGTCCCGTTCCTCCGGCAAAGAAGGTAACAGTTCCCTGATTTAGTTGCTCTACCGCAGCATCTTTTGAAAATACTTCTGCAAAAGAACCACATACAAATGGTGTATATACTTTTGTCTTCAATCCTGTCTGACGACACATATCAGCAACATAAATACAATTCATTACCGTTGCCAGCATTCCTATCTGATCTGCTTTCGTACGGTCCATATTTTCACTTGTTCTTCCTCTCCAGAAATTCCCTCCACCAATTACAATGGCAACCTGCACTCCTGAATCAACTACTTCTTTAATCTGTCTTGCAACTTCCATACATGTTGCTTCATCAAATCCTCGTTTGTTTGGTCCTGCTAACGCTTCACCACTTAATTTTAAGAGGATTCTCTTCATGTCTTTTATATCTTTCATCTTACACCTCATATAGATTCATTATTCTTCGATTATACCACAAACAAAGACAACAATCTAGTATACGCGTATTACGTTTGAAATTTTTCCAACCAGTGGCATCGTCTTTAAGATGGTAAGTGAATTGGTAATATCTTTTTCCTTTACTTCATCTGTGATCACTACAATTTCCGCAAAATCATCACGTTTATTTTTCTGAACAATTTTTTCAATACTTACATGATTATTGCCAAAAACACTGGCAATACTTGCCAGAGTCCCAGCTCTGTCTTCTACACGTAATCTCACAAAATAACGGCTTTCTATCTCAGACATTGGTTTTATTGGAATAGTTTTATAACAGGTACATGCAATCTGGCCAGTGCAATGATTTTGAATATTGCGGGCCACTTCAATCACATCTCCTACTACTGCACTGGCAGTTGGCAGTTCTCCCGCACCACGTCCGTAAAACATAGCATCATCGACAGCATCTCCACGTACAAATACTGCATTAAAAGAATCATTTACAGAAGCCAATGGATGATGTCTGTCAATTAGCATTGGATGTACACGGACTTCAATTCCTTCCTCTGTGTTCTTGGCAACTCCAAGAAGCTTAATGACACAATCCATATCTTTGGCATATTCAATATCTCTGGCAGTAATTTCTGTGATTCCTTCTGTATATACATCTTCAAAGGTAACTCTGGAGTTAAATGCAATCGAAGCCATAATAGCTACTTTTCTTGCTGCATCCAGGCCTTCCACATCTGCTGTTGGATCTGCTTCCGCATATCCTAGATCCTGGGCAAGTTTTAAGGTTTCTTCAAAGCCTACTCCTTCATCTGTCATTTTACTTAGAATAAAGTTAGTAGTCCCGTTTATAATACCTGTGACTTCTGTCAGATGATTTCCAGAAAGGCAGTGTTTAAGTGGATGCAGAATTGGAATTCCACCAGCTACAGACGCCTCGAACATCAAATCACAGCCATTTTCTTCTGCCAGATCCAATAGTTCTTTTCCATATTCCGCCATTAAATCTTTATTGGCAGTTACAACATTTTTTCCAGCTTTTAAAGATTCAGAAATATAAGTTTTTGCAGGTTCAATTCCACCCATCACTTCCACAATAATGTCAATTTCTTTATTATCAATAATTTCTTTCCAGTTATCAGTCAACAGCGACGCATCAATTCCTTCTCTTTCTTTTGATGCATCTCTTACAAGAATTTTAGAAATCACTAAATTTCCGCCAATCTTATGAGGCATGTCTTCTTTTAAATTTTGAACTACTTTATACACACCAGTACCTACTGTACCTGCTCCTAAGACAGCCAATTGAATGGTTTCTTTTTTATCCATAGTAAAACCTCCTGATATTTTTTATAACATGCTTTCTATAAAAGAAAGCCTTGCACTTATGGTAAGATTATATATAAGATTCGCCCCGAAAGTCAAGCACACATCCTTGATGCTACGATTCTTTATATTCTTATTTTACCATAATAGATCCGACAGAACATAGCACCTTCATTTGCTTTTTTTCTTTTTTTATGTATAATAATTTTAATATATCTAAAGATGATATTGTGATTGATTAAAAGGAGAATAGTTTCTATGGTAAAAATAACAAAACAGCAGATTAATGATGTAAAAGCTCAAGGATTTTTAATTAACAGGAATACAGAGCTCTTTTCTGGACGCATCGTTCCGAAAGGAACTACTTTTTCCTGTAAAGATCTGGCAACAATTTCTGAAATTTCTAAAAAATTCGGAAATGGAACAATCGCTTTTACTACTCGATTATGTGCAGAAATCGTAGGTATTCCATATGATCAGATTCCAGCAGCAAAAGCTTATGCAGCAGAACATAATCTATATTTTGGAGGAACTGGAGCTAAAATTCGTCCGGTAACTGCTTGTAAAGGAACCACTTGTGTTTACGGTAATTATGATACACAGGCTCTGGCAAAAAAAATTCATGAAGATTACTATCTTGGTTGGAGCGATGTAAAACTTCCGCATAAATTTAAAATTGCAGTGGGCGGCTGTCCAAACAGCTGCTTAAAGCCAGCACTCAATGATTTTGGTATTGAAGGTCATAAAATACCTCAGTATCAGGAAGCCCTTTGTAAGGGATGCAAAAAATGCCAATGCGAAGTCAACTGTCCATCAAAAGCAATTACCATGATTGACCAGAAGATGCATATTGATGAGTCCAAATGCCTAGCCTGTGGTGTATGTACAGGAAAATGTCCATTTCACGCAGTGGCCCATGAAAGCGAAACTATATATCAGATTTATGTTGGTGGAACTTGGGGAAAGAAAACACGAATGGGAACAAAGTTGTCTAAATTAGTCTGTTATGATGAAATCTTCCCATTATTGGAAAAGACAATGTTATGGTTTAAGGAAAATGCTGATGGCAAAGAGCGCCTGGGAATGGTCATCGAACGTCTTGGTGAAGATGTTTTAGAAAAAGCCCTATTCAGCGACGATCTACTAAATCGAAAAGAAGAAATATTATCAAAATAATACAAAAAATCAAAAGGATCCTGACTGTGATATGTACCCAGTTTCCTGGACACATTGATTTAAACTAGACATACATGGATGCTTCCCTGTATTTTACAGGAGTCATCCATTTTGTTTGTTTCTAAAATATTCATGCTGATACTGCCATTCCTGATCCGAATGGAAAATCAACCTGCTAACACATAGGAATTTCTCAAAGGAACAATCAAGCATGCGATGGATTTAAGCCAAATTTGGATGCAGTAACAAATCATATGAGACAACTTCATTTGTATTCATATCCAGGATTGGCGATATGTAACATTTGCCCAGGGGAAATTAAATTGAGATACGTCTGCCACAACATCCACTTTGTTTATTTCATAATAATAAGTGGTGTAGGTCTTATTTCATTTTGGGATTCTTTGGATAGGTGCCTTGCCTATACATTTCAGCACATTTTTTCTTGAATTTATAATCATAGCGGATAAAAAGTCCCCCTCTACTGGCTTTGTCCAGTAAAGAGGGAATATCACTGCCAAAATCCTTTTTTATTAAATATCTTTATGATATTTATTTAAAAATTCAAGTAGAAATTCTTCTGCCAGAGAACCATCCCGAATTTGTTCCTTTGCTTCCTCAAAACAAAACCAGTCAGCCCGATCTACTTCGTTCGTCATGCCACTCAAGTCCTCACTGTCAACTACACAATAAAAATTTAGCATTAGCGTATTACTTTTCGCATAATACTTACTTTTATTAAATCCACATTCCATTACATGAAGTCCCATTTCTTCCTTAACTTCACGGCACACTGTTTCTTCGGCGCACTCTCCTTTATTCACATATCCAGCTACCAAGATATAAAACTCTCTGCCATATTGCTGAATCAATAAAATTTTGTCTTTGTCCGGATTTAACACTACCATACTACAGGCAGTATTGAAAATTGGAAAACGATATTGTGCACATGCTGTACAAAATGGTATCATTCCTTCCCCATCTAATTTTCTTAATATTAATTTGTTTCCACATTCTACACAGTATTTCATGATGCTTGCTCCTTTAAAATATAATAAATAACCGAAAAAAGAAAAGGCTGATGCATAAAAAAATATGCTTCTGCCTTTCCCTTATCACTACACATAATCAATTCTAAAAATTTTCTTAAATAGTTCCATTTCTCTTTTAGGAATTTTCATTTCTTCCAATTGACAAATAATTTCTCCCAATCGTTCATGATGTCCCTCTGCTGTTTCGTCCAACAAAGATAACGTATACTCTCCAAACTCCATTGCAATTTTTCCTGGCGCAACTTTTGTATTATGAAGCATATTATAAAAAATGACTGCCACAATGACTTCTTCCGGATTATCAACATTTAACTTTTCAATATATGGTTTCAATGAATGTACAATTTCCATCAAATGTATGATATATGGTATGTTCGTCTCCAGGCAAATATGATCACGGTATACATTAGCTGCAAACTGAAATGCCTGTTCAATCAAAAGATCCTCTTTTCCCATTCTGATTTTATAATCAGGGAACAACGGAATCAGATTGGCCAAAATCAGCATATCATATCTTTTCTTAACTGCCAAAAGATTGTCCTCATTGTATTTACGATAAAAATCATAATAACCACAATACAGCTTTTCTCCAAGATTACATGGACAAATTTTACAATATTCTGCCATTTCATGCGAAACAATTTTATTCAAAACTCTGCAATAATAATTTCCGCATTGATCTGTATCTGCCCATCTTCTACGGTATTCATACGCAATTGCTTGTTCTTCTTTTGATTCTTCCTCTACAAAAATATGCTGCTTAAATTCAATCGCCTTTTTTACGCGGGCAATAAATGCTGCTTTTGCTCCAAGATTCGGATGTCCAACATTGAAAATCTCATATTTTTCTTTTAATTCCGCATGCTTCTCAATAATATCCAACGTTGCATCGCCTGCAATTAAAATCATATGAATCGATGGGAATTCTTTTAATACCATCTTCAAAAAATGATACCCTTCCTCTTTTTCTTGTTCCGTAAGATCTCTTCTGCATGCGTATGCTCCTTTTTCATGCACATAAAAAGGAAAGATGTTCCACAACAAAATATTCTCCATCTCTGCTTCTAATCCGCTCCAGACAATTCCAGAGACACGCTCTTTTTCTATTTTTTGCTCCTCATTATTCATGATTACATATCCAAGATCATCTTTTTGTTGTAATAAAGAAATATTTTCATTACTTACATAATATTCATCAGTAAAAGGAATCCCTGTTTTCCTTCCACCGCGAAAAACAGGAGAAACTCCCAGTAAAATAGCTTTTGGATTCATACTTTTAATTGTAGTCAAATAAACATCAAGATTCTTTGCTTTTAATGGTTCCTGATAAATATTGTCAACTGTGTCTGAACTTGAATATTTTTGTAATCCATAAATTACACCCATTGTATAATCCAAGTTACAATTCCCCCTAGTTAAGTCACTAAATAATAACCATTTGTAAAATTTTCTTTATTTATTATATAGTAAAATTAACTAAATTTCTAGAGGATTTTTACTATTCTTTGTTGTTTGTACTAATTTTTCTTAAAATCCACCCAATATATCCAAATACAATTGCAAAAAACGATGCCATTCCTATCCAATCAATTTGAAACGAAAATCCTGCTATATGAATTATTGCCTGTATGACATGAGCAACCACCGCACCAGCCAAAAACCAGATCACCACATGAATCAGCATTTGTAATCGATATGGTACCACATTATTATAATCTTTTCGATTCAGAATATCCCATTTATGCATCTTCATTCTGTCCTTTCTATAACTTCTCAATTTTTTTTCGAATGCGCAGCATATTTTTATCTAATTTCCAAATTACATTTGAGTAATAACGAAGCTCATCCTCAATTTCTTTTACATCATTTACATTCTTTTTATATAAGAGCTGATAATCCAGTACACTCCAAAAATCCATTGCTACGGTACGAATTTGTACCTCTACCTTTTTTTGTTCACATTTTTCTGATGAGTATACTGGAACATTTAAAATCAAATGAAGGCTCATATATCCGTTTTCCTTTGGTTTTTGTATATAATCCTTCTCTTTTATGATTTCTAAATCACCATGCGATTTTAATCGTTTCGCAATTTCATATACATCATCAATAAAATGACATGTCACTCGTATGCCAATAATATCATTACATCGTTCTAACGCATGATCAAATGAAATGCAGCATCCTTTTTTCTTTAGTTTTTTATATATACTTTCTGCTGATTTAAAGCGATAAGTAACATTTTCGATTACTACCCGGTTTCTCTTTTCAGATAATTGAGTACCAATCATATTGATCTTTGAAACCATCAAATCAACTGCCATTTTACATTTTATGCGGTATTTTAAATTTTGGAACTTCTCTTCCATATTTTGATAAGCTTCATAATCTTCTTCATCAATGAATGAATGTTTCCCCATTTTTATATCCTTCATCTATCTCATAAGTAATTGTTGTTAATAAACTATAACAGTCACCATTTACTCTATCCATCTTATCAACGTTAAAAATCGTAAATTTTTAAATTCTTTTTATTACATAAAATTTACATACTTTACAAAAAGAAGCTCTGCAGCTGTGACTGCAGAGCCTTACATATTTATATTAACTAAAAATGCCCATCAACATTTGATAGATATGAAACTGAGAAAGGGTTTTTAATGATTTTCCCAATCGTTCCAGGTTTGTATCTGAATGTTCAATTTCCTTTGAATACTTATGCACAATCTCCACCTGATCGCGGAATGTAAAAGTTGATTCATTTTCTAACCAGCAGGCAAAATCCAATTCACGGATTAGAATCACACTTATAACAATAAATTTTACTTTGGTCAGAACATCATAATCATAGACTGCTCCCAAAAAGTATGTATATAATAATGTAATAAATACCTGTTCCAGTTCTTTATCCATATTAGAATAATCTTTTAAAAATTGTTTCTTTTTTTGAGAATAAGATGCACTTTCTAAGTCACCTAATATCTCTAGTCCTTTATCCAGTCGTATAAACCATTCTGTTTCTAATGGTTCCAGTTTTTTATACTCCTGAATAACCAAATGAAGCCATCCCATCTTTTCATTATAGTCACCTGTAAAATGAAGAAATTTTTCCTGCAATATGTCTGGCATAGATTCTTTCTGATACTTTATCAAAAGATCATCCACTTCAAATAGCTGGTCGTTTTGAATTCTCCTCTGAAAATCATGAGCAAATGAAAGTGCAATCGCCATTTTCACAGAAAAATCCAAATCTTCTCTCGTTATTAATGAAAATAAAAACTCTCTTCCATCTTCAAGTTTTGTAAAAAACAAAAAATCAAAGCATTCATATTCTTCATATTGCGTTTTCTTCTCCATTCTGAAAAATTTAGTTGGATTTTTATTTCCCAAAATTAATCTACAAGCTTCTGGACAAGAAAGGGACAGCATAATCTCACGTAAGTTTTCAAATTCTTCTATATGCCTTGGATAACGTTTGCACGTTTTGCATAATGCGTCTTCCCCCAGCTCTAAATAAAGATCACATAAATTTAATTCATTTAAAAAAGCACAACGATGATAACTTTGTTCAAATACCTGCTCTTTCCAATTGATACAGTTCTTCAGTCGGTTTCCAAATACCCCTTTTACATTCTTATATTTTTTCAAAGAACGTTCATCAATTGCAATTTGCCAGCCTGCACAACAGGTATCTTCACATTTCGATGCAATGCATTGGAATTTTTTATAATAATCTGGATACAAATACTCCATATAGTGACTCCTTTAAACCTAAAAATGGGAAATGCCATTTGGCATTTCCCGAAATTTTATCAATTAATAATTTTCACATCTTACTTCAAAGAAGCTTTGTGGATGTGCACATACAGGGCAGATATCTGGGGCTTTTTTCCCAATTACTAAATGGCCACAGTTGCGACATTCCCACATGATTTCTTCGCTCTTTTCAAATACTTTCTGCATTTCAACATTATCCAATAATGCAAGGTACCGTTCCTCATGTGATTTTTCAATATCTGCTACCATACGGAATTTTGCAGCAATTTCCGTAAATCCTTCTTCCTCTGCTTCTTTTGCGAATGTTGCATACATATCTGTCCATTCGTAATTTTCACCTTCTGCAGCAGCTTTTAAATTTGCAGCAGTATCCCCTAGTTCTCCTAATTCTTTGAACCACATTTTTGCATGTTCTTTTTCATTATCTGCTGTTTTCTGGAAGATTGCACAAATTTGTTCATAACCTTCTTTTTTTGCTACACTGGCAAAATATGTATATTTATTTCTTGCCTGACTTTCACCTGCAAATGCCGTCCATAAATTTGCTTCTGTTTTACTACCTTTTAATTCCATTGACCCGTTCTCCTTTCTACATATGCCTGCTTTTCATTGTTAGTAAAGCATGATTAAAATCTTCGTATAATATTATATTTCTTTTTGAACTGTGTGTCAACAAAGAGAATCTATCTGTATTTTTTCAAACAATTAGGATCCTTTCTACAGGAAATTACATAATTATTACATGAATATTGTACTAAATTTTATAATTGTTACAAAAGTGTTGCATTTTTTAAAATATCTGTTATAATCAATAACCATAACAACAGAAATAACTTTATTTTAGATATTAAGGAGATTGAAATATGAAATTATTAAGAAAGAGATTATTATTATTGTTATTAACATTGTCGGTACTTTTTGGAGGAACACTTTTTCATACACAGGAAACACAGGCAAAAACGAAGAGAGTTTATTTAGGAAAGTATACATTAACTGCATATTGCCCTTGCAAAAGCTGCTCTGGCGGACATGGAAGCAATACTGCTAGCGGAAAGAAAGCGAAACAGGGAAGAACCATCGCAGTTGATACAAGAAAGATTAAACTTGGTACAAAAATCCGGATTAATGGTCATACTTACACTGCTGAAGATGTAGGAGGGGCTATCAAAGGTAATAAAATTGACGTATACTTCAGTTCACATAAAAAAGCATTAAGCTTTGGAAGAAAAAAGAACGTAAAAGTATATAAAGTTGTTCAGGTTTCTTCTTACAGTTCAAAAGCTACATCAGATTCTTCAATTACAGAAATTGATACTGATATTGAAATTCCAAAATTTAACTTATCTTATTAATAAATTACGAAAACAGGACCTCTCCTTGCGAGGTCCTGTTTTTTATAATGATTCTGGCTTTATTTGTTTTTCTTTTAATCTTCGGTACATAGCTTTTCTAATCAATGCGTATGCAATTGAACAAGCCGGTACCCCAATTAGCATTCCTATAATACCAAAACTACTTCCTCCAATGGTGACTGCAAAGAGTACCCACATTCCAGGAAGACCAATAGACTTTCCAACAACTTTTGGATAAATCAGATTTCCTTCTACCTGCTGCAATACCACAATAAAAATGATAAACCATACTGCTTTCAATGGCTGTACTGTAATAATCATCAGAACTCCCACAGCAGTTCCGATAAACGCTCCAAAAACGGGAATCAATGCTGTAAACCCAACTAATACAGAAATCATTGTTGCATAAGGAATTGATAAAATACTCATTCCTATAAAACAAAGTACACCGATAATGACCGCTTCTGTAAACTGCCCAGTTACAAACTTAGTAAATGTCTGGTTTGCAAGATTTGCAATATCTATTATTTCTTTTGCCCTTTTTTCGTTCAAAAATGCATACAAAAATTTTCGGCACTGTTTGCATAATTTCTCTTTGCTTAACAAAATATAGATAGAAAATACCATTCCTAAGACTAAATTAAACACAGCTGAAAAAATCGAAGTTGTCATCTCAATTGTTTTATTAAATACGAATTCTCCGCTGGTTGTTAAAAAACCACCAATCTTATCAACAACTTCCTGCGTGTCAATTTCAAATTTAGGAATCGTAATCGTATTTGAACTAAATTGTCTGGATATTTCTTTTGTCCATATTTCAATTTGATCTAAATACCACGGTACCATATCCACAATTTCCAACGCAGTACGATGAAGTTCTGGCACGATCATAAAAATAACGATGAAAATTCCCCCGGCAATCAGTACTAATGTCATGCATAAACATAATGGTCGTTTCATCTTCTGCAAGGATTTTTTTTTACATTTTTTCATAATAAAATTCCATTGTTTTTCAACCAGACGAAGCAGCACATTCATGATAAAAGCAATACAAATTCCCAGGATCACTGGTGCAAACAGTCCCAGAATCGCTTTTACAATTCCAATTGCAGTTTGCTGGTGATTCAGCAGCCAATATAATATAATGCCAAATGCTAGAAGCCTTGCCAGATTTTTTGTTGTCTCTTTTTTTAATTCCAATCTCTTACCTCCTGTATCTACTCAAATTTTAGAGTATTATACTAAATGCCAGCCAAATATGCAAGAATATTGGATCTTACTATTTTATTAAGGATTCTCCATTTACATACAGATGATATCTATTTAAATCGATATTGTCATATGTGCTGTTTTCATCATCCAAAGAAGTTACATAAGTATCCCCTGTCAGCTTAAATATTGAACTACTATCTAACGTAAGCTTGACTTCTTTTGCACTATTCTCTGTATTTATCATCCCTTCATAATCGGTATCATTTGTCAAATTTATATCCAGTGTAGAAAGTTCGTCTAATTCAATTTTGCCTTTAAGGCTCTGTTCATTTGTCTTAAATACCACATCATCACCATTTGATCCACTGCTTCCCCATTCATTTGTTCCTTTTACACTTAATACCATAATTCCATTGGTCATAATAATAAGGGAAAAAATGTAAATCATTACTTTATCTCTGGAATAAAAGATCTCCCGCCACATTTTTTTGTGAAAACCAGACATAAATAAATTCAAGACCAGTATTGCCAGAAGGATCTTCTATTATAGAAAGAAATTATGTAAAAAATGTGTGCGTCTATGCAGAAATACACATTTCTAATTCATAATAACAAAAAAACGATGAGAACCATTCCAGCATTCTCATCGTTTCTTACTATCTTACTATTGATTTTACAGGTGAAAAATAACTATAAATTTTCTTAGTTCCTACTTTTTTATAAGAACGTACTTTGAAATAATACCGTTTTCCTTTCTTTAATCCGCTCTTCTTATAAGATAGAGATTTTGTCGTACTCTTAATCAATTTATAACCTGAAGATTTCTTCGTAGACATATACAGTTGATAACCACTTACATAAGATGCTTTTGACCAACTAATTTTTACTGATTTATTTCCACTTTTCTTTAAGGAAGTAATCCGGTTTGATTTTGCACGGACAGATACTGTTATACTTGCTTTTTTACCGTTATGAGCCGTGGCTGTAATGGTAGCTTTTCCTGGTCGTTTTCCGACAATTTTTCCTGTACTGCTCACCGTTGCGACAGAAGTATCGGAAGATTTCCATTGTATATATGGATTAATAACAGTAGTCGGCTTTATAGTCTCTTTCACTGTAGTAGAATACCCAACTGTAATCAATACAGTACTTTTATTTAAGGATATGCTTGTAACTGTCTGATTTGCTTTCCAGCTACCATTTTTTACATTTGCATCAACATATCCATCAATTCCGTCTACGGATGCCTGATACGTATACTGCCATAACCTGTATTTTCCTGTATAAGTACACTGACTATTATACTGAGCGATCCACTTTGGATATAAAGAGAAGATGTTCCCTGTTAATTTTTCTTCAAACCAGGTCTTATTAGCGTAAAATCCCAGATTGTTATATCCATTCTGTTTCATTTTGTTGATGAATGCAGATACATTGGAACTAATTTTTCTATTAGAAAGATTATCCCCGATAGACTTATCTTCAATATCATAAAAAATTGGGTACTGAAAATACGAAAGTTCCATAAGTTCTTGTTTCGTTTCTTTGATCAATCGAATTACATGATCTGCTTCTGATTTTGCAGCTGTTGTATTTTGTGCGTAAGAATATAGATAAATTCCATATGGAATCTCCAATCGTTCGCATTCAGAAACATTGTATTTAAAATATGGATCATCCTGCGTATATTCCCCATTCTCATCTGTGTCCTGTCCATAGCCGCAATGAATCATTACTGCACAGATTCCGGCATTCTTTACCTTCTCCCAATCAATCTGCCCCTGATGATGGCTGACATCAATGATTGTTACCTTATCTGGCTGAGAAAGTTTCTTGGCGGATTTTGAAGAAATTCGTTCTCCGTCCGCATAACGGAAACTATTCTCTTCCCCAAGCTTTTCTGCTTTTGAATATATCGGTTCTTGCGCATGAATCTCCTGTATATTAGGTATCCATAATCCCATGCTGAAAAGACAGGCCAGGAAAACACCAAATACTTTTTTCTTCCAACTATGATTCATTCTCTCTGCTCCTTTCTAGTCTTCATTCCATATGTACATAAAAATTTATTCATAAAATTTCTCCTGCACATACTAATACATATCTTAATAATTTAATCTTACATTTGTAAGAGTAAATTGTCAAGACTGATGATATACTTTTGAACAAAGAACCCACATCAATTCAATGATTCATTCACCCTAGTGCGACATCTAAGATCATCATAAGTGTAAATCCTGCCGCAAAGAAAAGCGTTCCTATATTAGAATGTTCACCATAGGACATTTCTGGAATTAGTTCTTCTACCACAACATAAATCATGGCTCCAGCCGCAAAACTAAGTAAATATGGAAACAGAGGAATTACGATTCCTGCCGCTAAAATAGTAATCAAAGCCCCAATTGGTTCCACGATTCCCGATAAAATACCATAGAAAAATGCTTTATGCTTTTTCATTCCTTCTGCTTTTAATGGTAATGACATAATTGCTCCTTCAGGAAAGTTTTGAATAGCAATTCCAATGGATAATGCTAATGCACCCATAATGGAAATATCTGAACTACCTGCAGCCCATCCAGCATAAACCACTCCAACAGCCATTCCTTCTGGAATATTATGGAGAGTTACTGCCAATATTAACATTGTGGATTTTTTTAAATTACTTTTCGGCCCTTCTACTTCATTACTTCCCATATGTAAATGAGGAATGATATGGTCTAAAAACAATAGAAATAAAATTCCAAGCCAAAAACCTGCTGCAGCAGGTATAAATGCCCATTTTCCCATAGGTGAAGCATGATTCATGGACGGAATCAATAAACTCCAAACAGAAGCAGCCATCATGACACCTGCCGCAAATCCTGTTAATGCTCGCTGTATCATTGGATGAACGGCATC
The DNA here is from genome assembly GCA_036311565.1 of Lachnospiraceae bacterium. Classification (GTDB taxonomy): domain Bacteria; phylum Bacillota; class Clostridia; order Lachnospirales; family Lachnospiraceae; genus Fimousia. The sequence goes on along the minus strand of JAXJPR010000054.1, from coordinate 11,420 downwards.
TTTCATAAATAACACACAGGATGCACCTGCTGCTGTCCCAATAAATGGAATACATACTCCCTGCAACAGTTGTGATAAAATTTCAAATTTCATTGTTCCACCTCCTATTCTATTTTTAAAAATCTAAACCATTTGTAAATTACTCTCTTCATTCTAACATATATTTTCATTGACAAATACTACTTTTTTGCTATAATTTTAAACTGGGAATGAAGTTCTCCCTTGGTATTGATACTAAAACCGCTTAATAAGCTGATGACTTCTGCGATATACGCAGAAATTGTCAGCTTTTTTAATTATCAGAATATAAAGGAGGATAAAAATATGCTAATTAGTATTGCTTACATGTTAATTATGGGAATGTTTACCGGATGGTCATGCAAAAAACTGCATCTTCCAAGCCTTACCGGTATGATCATTACTGGAATTTTATTAGGCCCTCATGTTTGGAACCTTATTGATGGAAATATTTTGAACATATCATCCGAATTAAGAAAAATTGCCTTAATTATTATTTTAATGCGGGCTGGTCTATCACTGAATTTAAATGATTTAAAAAAAGTAGGACGGCCATCCATTCTTATGTGTTTTTTACCAGCCTGCTTTGAGATCTATGGTATGATCATACTGGCACCAAAACTACTGGGAACTACAATCTTAGAAGCAGCTATTATGGGAACTGTCATTGCCGCCGTCTCACCTGCCGTCATTGTTCCTAAAATGTTACAATTAATAGAAGAAGGTTATGGTACTGATAAAAGCATTCCTCAGATAATCTTAGCAGGTGCTTCTGTAGATGATGTCTTTGTAATTGTATTATTTTCTGCATTTACTAATCTGGCTCAAGGAAATAATATTTCTACGGAAAGCTTTCTTACTATCCCATTCTCTATCATAACTGGGATCCTTATTGGAAGTAGCATTGGATGGATGCTGGCTAAATATTTTGAAAAAATCCATATCCGCGACACAGCAAAAATCATAATTATATTAAGTATTTCCTTTATTTGTGTAACCTTAGAAGATACTTATGCATCACTATTCCCATTTTCCGGGCTAATTGCCATTATGGCAATAGGAATTGTACTTCAAAATAAAAGAGAGATTGTAGCTGCCCGTTTATCTGTCAAATTTAATAAGCTCTGGGTAGCTGCCGAAATTCTATTATTTGTTTTAGTTGGAGCAACCATGGACCTTAAATATGCTGCTTTGGCTGGTATATCCGCAGTTATATTAATTTTAGGCGTTCTTTTCTTCCGTATGGTCGGAGTTTTCTTATGCCTTATAAAGACCAATTTGTCCATGAAAGAACGTTTATTCTGTATGATTGGCTATAGTCCAAAAGCGACTGTTCAGGCAGCCATTGGAGGAGTCCCTCTTGCTATGGGTCTTTCTTGTGGTAACATGGTTCTTACTATTGCTGTTCTGGCAATTTTAATCACTGCACCAATAGGAGCTTTTCTAATTGAAGCAACTTATAAACACCTGCTTACTCATTCATAATGAGCAAAATTGGGCAAACAAAAAGGAAGCACAGGCTTCCTTTTTGTTATTTCATCATTTACTTATCACCGAAACTGATTCCTGCAAGTTTTGCTTCTGTAATTACGTCAGACTCTGGATCCACATATTTTAACTTTCCAGCAACTTCTTCTAACGGAACACGAATAATGACATTATTCTTAATTCCTGCCATTTTCCCGTAATCACCTTCTAAAATCATCTCAGATGCTGTAGCGCCTAATCTTGTCGCCAATACTCTGTCATAAGCACATGGATCTCCGCCACGCTGTGTATGTCCAGGATTTGCAACACGAATTTCTACGTCTGTTTTTTCCGCCAGTCTTTTTGCTAACTCATCAGATGCACAAGTATAATTTTCTTTTGCTCTTTTTGCTTTTAGTTCTTTTTTCGTCAATTTTGCATCTTCTTTTGAAATTGCACCTTCTGCAATAGCGATAATAGAGAACTTATGACCAGCTTTCTTTCTTTGTTTGATTGCCTTTGTAACAGAATCGATATCGTAAGGAATCTCTGGAAGTAAAATAATATCTGAACCGCTGGCAATTCCTGCATATAAGGTTACCCATCCTACTTTATGCCCCATAACTTCTACAATAAATACACGGCTATGGGAAGATGCGGTTGTATGAATACGATCAATGGTCTCTGTAGCTACATCTACTGCACTTTGAAAACCGAAAGTCATCTCTGTTCCCCATAAATCATTATCAATGGTCTTTGGAAGTGTTACAACATTAAGACCTTCCTCTCTTAACAAGTTTGCAGTTTTATGGGTTCCATTTCCTCCTAAAACGACCAGGCAGTCTAAGTTCAACTTATGATACGTGTGTTTCATAGCTTCTACTTTATCCAATCCATTTTCATCTGGAACTCTCATTAATTTAAATGGCTGTCTGGAAGTTCCAAGAATTGTGCCACCTTTATTCAGAATACCTGAGAAATCTTTAGCTCCCATCACATTAAAGTTTGAATACATTAATCCCTTATATCCATCCAGAAAACCATAAATTTCAACATCTTTTCGCTTTGCATACAGCCCTTTAACAACACCTCTCATGGCAGCATTAAGTGCCTGACAGTCACCACCACTTGTAAGCATTCCTACTCTTAACATATTCGTTCCTCCTGTAAAAAATTTTTAAAACAAATCTCACACATTTGCATAAATATAATAGAATTATACCCCATTTATATCATTCATACAAGGAAATCGGAAATTCTTAACATTTCTTTTATTCAATTATTGGAATGCTGCCATTTTCTACTAATAAAACGGATCACAAATAATATGGTTCTTACCAACCAGTCCAAAGTCATAGCAATCCAGACTCCAAAGACTCCAAAGCCCATCCATTTTCCAAGTACAAAACTAAAGAAGATACGGAAGATCCACATGGAAACAATCGCTATAATCATACAATAGCGTACATCATTAGATGCACGAAGGGTATTCGGTAATGTAAAAGATAATGGCCATATGGCCATACAGCAAATGGTGTGATAAATAATAATTTTTCGCGCAATTTCTGCTGTTTCTGGAGATAAATGATAAGCCCAAAGAATAATTGGAAGAATACACACTACAATGATATTTAAAATGATTAAAGCACCATATGTAATTACCAGCAATTTCTTTGTATAATATTTGACACTTTCATAGTCACCCGCTCCGACACATCTGGATATGACTGTCAACATTGCAAGTCCCATAGCAAGGCCGGGGATAATCGCAAACATAGCTATCATGTTAGAAACAGCATTTGCGGTAATTGATGCTGTTCCAAAACCGGCTACCAGACTTAAGACCAAAATTTTTCCAAGCTGAAACATACTATTTTCAATTCCATTTGGAACACCGATATATAAAATCTTCTGAATCAGATATCCTTTAAATTTAAATCGGAAACTAGTACTAAAATGCACAGATAAATTTTCATTTTTTAGGAGCACCAGCATAATTCCTGCAGCCACGATTCTGGATAATAAAGTCGGAATGGCTGCCCCTTCTACGCCCAGACCCATTCCATAAATAAGAATTGCGTTTCCTGCAATATTAATTCCATTCATCAATAGAGACATATTCATAGCAATTTTTGAATTTCCCATGGTACGAAACAGCGCTGCACAAGCATTATAAATTGCCAGAAATGGGATAGATGCAGTTACGATCATCAGATACACTCTGGCATTATACATAACATCTGCTTCAATCTGTCCAAATACTCCATGCAAAATCAGATTTCTGCATAAATAAATGATTCCAACGATTCCAATTGACAACATTGTAATAAAAAGTACCAGCTGGTCCGCCGTTTTGCAGGCCATAAGTTTCTTTTTCTGTCCCAGATATTGTCCTGCCACTACCGCTCCTCCTGTTGCCAATGCAGCAAATACGTTGGCAAGAAGCACCATGACGCTGTCTACTAATGATACTCCAGAAACTGCAGCTTCTCCTACACTTGCTATCATGATTGAATCTGCAAGCCCTACCGTTACCGTAAGTAGCTGTTCGATTATCAATGGAATAATTAATGTTGCTAAGTCCTTATTGGAAAATATTCTTTGCTTTCTCTCTCGTTCTTCCATGTTTTTCCTCTTTTCATTCTGCTAAGATTTTATACACAAAAAACATCATTATAACTATATAGCAAAGTTATAATGATGCTTTTATGAAAATCATTTTTTGCTTCCTATGCTTTGGTCTCCAAGTACAGAATACGGTATTACCTTCTTTGGAGCAGAATTGTGACTTCCTAATGTCTTTTCCATCCAGATCATGTCATACCATCTGTTAAATTTATATCCACATTTATGAAATCTTCCTACTAATGTATATCCTAAACTTTCATGAAAATACATGCTATGATTCGTAAGCGTTTCATCTTCCGTTTCTGTATATGCGATACAAGCATTCACATTTAATATATTCTGTGCTTTTAATTTCTCTTCCAATGCAGCATATAGTTTTCTTCCATATCCATTACCTCTACATTCCTTCTTCACATATATAGAAGTTTCTACTGCCCAGTCATAAGCAGCTCTTTCTTTAAATGGAGATGCATAGGCATAACCTACGATTTCTCCATGATTTTCTGCGACAAGATACGGATATTGTACAAGAACTGCCTGTATTCTTGCTGCAAATTCTTCTATAGAAGGAACTTCATATTCAAAGGTAATTGCTGTATCCATAACATATGGGCGATAGATTGCAAGCAACCGTTCTGCATCAGAAATTTCTGCTGTTCTTATCTGCATATACTTTCACCAAATTCCTTTACTGCTGTTCTTTCGCATGTTTGTCCCAGTACTCGCAGTCGTCTCTTCCGATTACTGCTGAAGTAAATGGGGTGTTATCTTCTTTTTTATAATGCTTTGTTGCGCGGAATACATATTTTGATCCAACATATACAATTGGAACGTTGAAAAATACAATCAAAATATTTCCTAAGTCAGAGAATGCCCAAAGGTTTCCTAATTCTAACCCGGCAATATTACATAAAATACCAAATGCTGCAACAAACAACGCTAAAATACGAATTACATTAATAAATGCATTATCTTTCCGTATTCTGTTTGCACAAATTTCTGAGAAACTAATCATTCCAAGCAGACATGTATATGCAAACATACAGAAAGATAAGGTAATCAAAAATGTAATAATGGCATTCGCTGCTGTTCCTGGGGTTAATGTTGCTATTGATTCTGTAAATTTTGGAAGTTTATCCATTGCTATCCATGCTTCTGCATTTGGACCATCCCAGCAGTGTGCCATAACTACAACAAAACCAGATAATGTACAGATTACAATTGTATCTAAGAATACTCCAAGAGAAGCAATCACTCCCTGTTCACACGGATGTTTCGCATCTGCTGCAGCTGCTGACATAGTAATGGTACCCTGTCCGGCTTCATTTGACATCAGACCTCTCTTAACTCCTTGTGCTAATACAGTACCGAACAATCCACCAAAGAATGCTTCTGGTTTAAATGCTCCTTTAAATACTGCACGAAAGAAATATGGAATAGATGATACATTTAATAAAATTAAAATAAGTACCGTTACAATATATAGAACAGCCATAACTGGAACCATCCTATCTGTCCATTTTGAAACTTTTTTAATACCACCAAAAGCGGTTAATGCAGTTCCAAGAACAATGATCGCTCCTACTACATAATAGAAAATAGAATCGGTTGCAATGGTGGATCCAGTCACAATTTCAGCCATTCTGCCTACAGAGGATACTACATTAAATCCCTGGGCTGGCAGACAACATAAAGCATATAGAATATAAAGAACAGATAAAAAGACACCTACCCATGCTTTATTTCCTAATAATTTTCTTCCATAAAACGGAAGTCCTCCAATAAATTCGTCACCTTTTTGTTCTTTAAAAATCTGAGCTAATACCGCTTCCATGTAGGCAACTGCCATACCAAAGAATGCAGAAATCCACATCCAGAATAGGGCACCTGGTCCGCCAACTGCGATAGCTCCAGTAACACCAATGATGTTTCCAGGGCCCACTCGCATGGCGGAACTTAAGAAAAATGCTGCTAATGGGGAAATCCCCGTACTAATGGTTCTCTTTTCTGTCATAGTCTTAATTCCCTTTTTAAAATAGGTTACCTGCATAAACCCTAAACGGAAACTAAAGAAAATCCCTGATCCCAATAATAAAATGATGGCAAATGAAATATTTCCTAACAATGGAATAGACGCATACCATTCAAAATTTGTAGGAAAGTCCCATAAAAAGTCCGACAGCGGACCTACAAATGAAAAAATTTTGTTGATAGATTCAAAAATTCCCTGCATTATGTACTCCTTCTTTCATAATATTATAATCCTTAAATTTTATCGCTATTTATTGTACCATGACAGAATTGATTTTTCCATTGGAATCTTCTCTCATTCTTCAATTTTTGCAATTTTCTTTCTTTATAATTTTATTAACATACACTGGAGGTATTTCTATGAATTCTTTAAAACATACTTTAATAATCGGAGTTGCTATTGTTTCCCTTTTGGGAACACTTTCTCACTTTATTTATGAACTAAGCGGAAATAATTTTATCTTAGGTTTCTTCTTTTCTACTAATGAGTCCACCTGGGAACATATGAAAATATTCTATTTTCCTATGTTGATTTATAGTATTTATCTTATAAAAAAATATAAGCCAGACCATCCATGCATTGCATCTGCACTCTGGTCTGGCATTCTCATCGGAATCATCACTATCCCTATTCTTTTTTATACTTATAGTGGTATTCTTGGAAGAACTTACACAGCTGTAGACATTCTTATCTATTATATTGCTGTAACTCTTGCATTTTTCACAACTTATCGCTTTACAACAAGATGCAAAATGCAGCCATATACTAAAATATTAACCTGTCTGATCATCCTCTTAAGTCTGGCTTTTCTTATATTCACCTATCAGACGCCAAATCTTGGTATCTTCCAAAATCCAATCTAATAAAATTTATCTAATAAGCATTTGCAGCAGCTGCCATACTGATCAGCCATTCCCGTCCTTCTTTCTTCATTGGAAGCTGCTGCGTTTCTGTTTCGCTGGTTCCCTGATAAGATACTGACATCTGAACCGTTACCAGACACGTATCATCTGATGTATATTCTATTCCCTGTATACTCAGATCAAATTCTGGGGATAATCCTGCTCCAGCCATAATACCACCTAAACCGTTTGCCAGTTCCCCCAGGCCACTTAAATCTATCCCTGCCAAACTACCTGCAACACTTAATGAACCGGAATATAGATCCTGGGTCTGCTCATCAAAACATTCTAACACTTCTGTTTGATTCATCTCATTTAATGCGCCTTCTAACTTATCAATAGTATCTTCCGGTGTTCCTGACTGAAACCAAAACACATAAATCATCATTGCAATGGCTGTTACTGCAACTGCAATAATTGTTAGGAGCTTATAATTTACCGCATGTCGTACTGCCGCCTGTCCATGATGAGCAGCAGCTCCTGCTGCCTGAATACCTGCACCACTTCTTTTTATAACTTTTTTAGCTGTTGCTGTCTTTGTTCTTACTGGTTCGGATGCTATTTCATTTTTAACCGGCTCTTGTACAACTTCTTTTGTGACTTCCTCTCCTGCCGGATTCTTTACTTTAGCACCACAGTACTGACAAAATCTTGCATCATCTTTTAGTTCCTTTCCACACATCATACAAAACATAAAATCCCACCCCCATTTTACGACTAAATTTTTATAAACTCATTATAAATTTGAGCAGAAAATTTGTCAATGAAAGCTATCTATAAGCATACGAAAACTAACACATTTTTTATTCTTAGCATATAATAAACAAACTTGTTTTTCAGGAGCTCCAATGAAATACCCACACTATGACTACGCTATTATCGGAGGCGATATGCGTCAGGTCTATCTTGCACAAGAACTTGCACATTCCCAAAACCGTATTGGTCATTATGCTCTTTGTGCCACACCTGATGAAAGACATTGCCAAAATGATGCTATTTTAATTAAAACTGATTCTTTATCCAAACTTTGTGATAATTCTTCCTGCATTATATGTCCAATTCCCTTTACCAAGAATAAAGTCTTTTTAAATCAATGCAGATATGACGAGAATTTTTCTATCAATACGCTTCTTTCTAATTTAAAGGCCGGGCAGTCTTTCTTTGCTGGATGCATACCGAAAGGTTTTAAAGATGCTGCAATGCAAAAAGGTGTGCATGTGTTTGATTTCATGGATGAATTATCCCTTGCTTACTATAATAGTATTGCAACAGCAGAAGGTGCTATATGTGAAGCAATCAGGCACAGTTCCATAAATTTACATCATAGTTCCTGCGCAGTATTAGGATATGGAAAATGTGGTCATACAATTGCTCATTGCCTGAAAGGAATGTTTTGCCATGTATCCGTCTTCTCTATAAAAAAAGAAGAAAGATCCCAGGCTTTTACTTTTGTTGATAACACTGGAAATCTGAAAGATTTTGAAACATCTGCCGGAAAGTTTGATTTTATATTTAATACGATACCCTCACAAATTTTAACTTCCCAGCAACTTATAAAAATGAAACCTTCCGTAATCATCATAGACATTGCCTCTGCTCCCGGAGGCGTGGATTATGAGGCTGCTAAGAAGCTTGAAATCTGTGCCATATTATGCCCTGGCCTTCCTGGAAAATATGCGCCTTCTTCTTCGGCCAAAGCCATCAAAAGTATAATTGAAAAAATTCAAAAGGAGTGACTTATTATGATCCTAACAGGAAAACGCGTTGGCGTAGCCTTTACTGGCTCTTTTTGCACATATGATAAAGTTTTTAAAGAACTCCAAAAACTGACTGATACAGGAGCTCTCGTGCAGACAATCTTTTCAGATGCTGCCAGAACCATTGACAGTCGATTTGGAAAAGCAGAAGATTTTATAAGACGTGCTGAAAAAATAACTGGTAATAGGCCGATAATGAGCATACCAGCGGCTGAACCGATTGGTCCCGGCAATTTGCTAGATATCCTTGTGCTCTTTCCATGTACTGGAAATACCATTGCAAAACTTGCCAATGGCATTACAGATACCCCTGTATTAATGGCTGCAAAAGCTCATCTTCGAAACAATAAACCCCTACTGATTTCTATTTCTACAAACGATGCCCTGGGCATAAATATGAAAAATATTGGTATACTGTTAAATACAAAAAATATATATTTTATTCCTTTTGGTCAGGATAGTCCAGAAAAGAAGCCCAATTCTATGATTGCGCATACGGAACTTCTTATCCCTTCTCTGGAAGCCGCTTTAGAAGGCAGACAATATCAGCCAATTATATGCTGATACCACTATTTCAAATATTACATTGATTTAAAAAGGAGATGGAACTATGTGTGGAATTGCTGGTTTTTATAACCCTGATACTGATTATACCCAGGAACGACCAAAATGGCAGCATGTATTAGATGAAATGAATCGCGTGCAAAAGCACCGGGGACCCGATGATGAGGGAACTTATCTAAGGCCTCTATGTGGCTTTGCTCATGTACGATTAGAAATTATCGATCTGCTGACTGGTCAGCAGCCTATGATTCGAAAAGAAGGAAATCGTGAATGTGCAATCATCTTCAATGGCGAAATCTATAATATGAAAGAATTAAAAGAAGAACTTTTACTGGAAGGAGGCACATTTGAGACTACCAGTGATACAGAAGTCATTCTGGTCGGTTATATGCTTCATGGTAAAGACTATGTCAAAAAACTAAATGGAATTTTTGCAATAGCAATATGGGATTCCATGCCTGGAAAAATCCATCTTTTCCGTGATCGTCTTGGTGTAAAACCATTATTCTATACAATCAAAGACAATACCCTTGTATTCTCTTCCGAAATCAAAGGATTGTTTGCTTATCCCGGTATTCATCCCATTCTGGATCACGATGGACTCTGCGAAATATTTGCACTGGGTCCGGCAAAATCTTATGGAAAAGGAGTATTTAAAGACATTAAAGAAGTCCTTCCAGGACATTGTCTTACTTATAACCGAGAAACCTGTACGACAAATGCATATTGGAAATTGAAAAGCCTCCCTCATGAAGATTCTGTAGAAAGAACCATTGAAAAGACTGCATGGCTTTTAGAAGATGCCGTAAAAAAGCAAATGCTTTCTGATATTCCAATCAGCACCTTCCTCTCTGGTGGTGTAGACAGTAGCTTGGTCACAGCAATCTGCTCTATGGAATTAAAGAAACAGGGGAAACAACTCAATACCTTTTCCTTTGATTTTCAGGATAATAGCAAATATTTTCAGTCCAATTCTTTCCAACCAAGTCAGGACCGGCCTTATGTAGAAAAAATGGTTGCCTTTGCAGGAACAAATCATCATTTTCTGGAATGTAATAATGAAGAACAAATCGATTATCTATACAAATCAGTGGATGCCAGAGATCTTCCTTGTATGGCTGATGTAGAATCTTCTATGCTATATTTTTGCTCAAAAGTAAAAGATTATAATAAAGTAACTCTTACTGGTGAATGTGCCGATGAAATATTCGGAGGCTATCCTTGGTTTCATAATTCTATTGCCTTTCAGACAAATGCTTTTCCATGGTCTATGAACATGAAACCACGCCAGGCTCTGCTATCCGACGATATCATCAACAGCCTTCACATGGAGGAATATGCACGCATGGCATATGAAAAGACCATTCGTGAGACTCCGATTCTTCCAGAAGATTCCCCGGAAGAAAAACGCAGAAGAGAAATTGCATATTTAAATCTGCGATGGTTTATGGTAACACTGCTAGACCGAATGGATCGCACCAGTATGTATAATGGATTAGAAGCCAGAGTTCCCCTTGCGGATCATCGGATTGTTGAATATGTTTTTAATATCCCTTGGCATATGAAATCTCCAGATGGAATTGTCAAAGGACTTCTCCGTCATGCAGGAAAAAATCTGCTTCCGAGTGAAATCCTTTGGAGAAGAAAAAGCCCTTATCCAAAAACATATGATCCTGCTTATGAAAAAATGCTTGGCACACGGCTTAAAGAAGTTCTTTCCAATCCCTCTGCGCCTATTCGTACATTGCTGGATACAGAAAAAGTCCGTACATTTTTAAACAGTTCATCTGATTATGGAAAACCGTGGTATGGACAGTTGATGGCAGGACCACAGATGCTTGCTTATATGCTACAGGTAAATTATTGGCTGGAAAAATATCAGATTCAAATTATCCTATAACAAAAAAGGAGACTGTTTTTCAGCCTCCTTTCTTTCTATAATCTAAGCATTAAAATACATTGGCTTTCTTTATATATTTTTGAATCTTACGACAAAATTCTATCTCTAGTAATGCACAAATTTTATCAGCAATACATACTAATAAACTCTCT
>JAXJPR010000053.1:0-1944 GCA_036311565.1 Lachnospiraceae bacterium | reverse complement strand
CTCCTTTTGGTGTCTACTTTTTTAATATAGATCCAAGGAAAAAATGGATGGGGACTGGCAGAAAGGATTGCGAACCATCCAAAGATATTTCAAGCCTACACTCCAGAAGGACTTAAATCAGCATTAGAAAATATGGGATATAAAGTAAAACCATTAAGTAGAGGAAAGTATAAAGGAATAGGTCTTGAAGATGGTGGTGATTTAAAATAAATTTTGGAGGAGATGGAATCTTACAGTATCATCCAGCAAAAGTAAGCCATCATGGCGGAGCATATTATAAGATATCCACAGGAAAAAATGGAATAAAGTGGTAGGATGTAGATGGAGATGAGATAGATGTTGAAGCGACTAGAAAATCTGGAAAACAGGTTAAAAAACAGGTATGAACAAATAGAAGTAAATAATAGAAATTGTTTTTTACTGGAAAATGGAGCGATAATCCAATTGACAGGTTTAAAATCATTTGGTGCCATTGTAATTGAATATGCAGAGACGATGGAAGAAGCAGAAAAAAACATGTTTGAGGATGGAGATCTCTTTTATCTGGATGAACTTGAAGAAAATCAGATGATTGAGCAAATAATCAGAGAAATTGAAGAGTAGAATATAATACTACCAGTCAGTAATGATTAGTGGTATTTTGTACTTATTTTTGAGAAATGAGGATTACATGGAACTTTTTGAACATGATATAAAAAAGGGATGGTGATCCGATTGATCTCAATGCAGCAGGGTTATGCTGCATGATAGTTAGTAAACAGAAATAGGAGGGAGGAGGGATCTTATGGCAGCAGGAAAAAAAGGACGCCAGACACCTACTCAATCCGTCATTCAAGTACAAAAGGACCGGAAGCAGTTCAGACAGTTGTATCGACAGGAACAGTATTTTTAAAATACGATAAACAATAACATAAGATGTATTTTAACTCCGAAAAGAGCATGTTTCATTAACAATGCAGAAAAAATTGATATAAAAAAATACACGCCCATAAATTGTTAGAAAATTTCGAATATTATAAAATTTAAAATAAATAGATTGACAAATGAAATGCAATAAGCTATAATAAAATCAACAAAAGAAAGAACATACTAATTTCAAACAGGAGGAACGGTCCAATGAAATAGTTATTATTTCCAAGTAATCTCTTCATAAAAGAGTTCATATGATAGATGAAACTAGATAACTTGGAACAAGAACAAAAATCAATAGACAGGAGGTTATTAAGTGAAACTTAAAGAAATTCATTTATAGGGCTATCTGATCATCATAAAAAAGATAATCAGGTAGCCCTTTTTCTATATATAGAGATACTATTGTTTGGAAAAAAGGATTGTGGTAAAATGCGAGTAGTAAATCAATTTAAAATCGCTTTTATTAAGGGAGATTGATATGGTAGAGAATCTAGTCGTATTATTTAAAAACACGTATGATGTAAATCAAATTTTAATGAAATACGGAAAAGATATTTTATGTTCACCTGGAATGCAGGCAGAGCATCAGTTTATTCAACATGGAAAAACAACTGTGTATGAACATTCTGTTGGAGTGGCATGTCTTAGTGTAAAAATTTCCAGATGCTTACATTTAAATGTAGATGAGAGAGCATTGGTTCGAGGCGCATTGTTACATGATTATTTTTTATATGATTGGCATGTTCCAGAAAAGTATCATAAATGGCATGGATTTCGTCATCCAGGATTTGCATTAAAGAATGCAAGAAGGGATTTTCTAATTGGAGAAATTGAAAAAGATATTATTAAGAAACACATGTTTCCATTGACGGTGATTCCACCTTGTTATAAAGAGAGTTTATTAGTATGTATTGCTGATAAAATTTGTGCATTACTAGAGATAGAATTTTGTCGTAAGATTCAAAAATATATAAAGAAAGCCAATGTATTTTAATGCTTAGATTATAGAAAGAAAGGAGGCTGAAAAACAGT
>JAXJPR010000052.1:0-8109 GCA_036311565.1 Lachnospiraceae bacterium | reverse complement strand
TTATGTACTATTTTCTAAACTATTCAAGAGTATAATGAAAAATATTTTGATTGTCAAGATAATTTAAAATACCCATTTATGTAGTATTTTAAACCATTTTATGCATACAAATGATTCGGTATTTCGGTCATTTGGAATGCAACTGTATTTTGGTATACCAGCGGTTCATCATGATGGAAAAACACAATTCCATCACAAGGAGCTAAAACTCTTGAAAGCACATGTCCTTCATAGGAATCTACAATCTCTGCCCATACATCTCCTTTTCTTACACGGGTTTCACTATCTACCAGACAGCGAAATAAACCCGCTTATTTTGTTTTTACAATTCCAATCATATCTTCTGTGACTTCCCTTGATAGAAATCCACCATAATGCCTAAATCTTTCATTAATACGAATTTGAGGGATTTCTTTTAAGAAAATATTGCTGGCATGGATATCGATGACCATATCTGCTCCACTCATATCATCAATAATTTTTGCTGCTGCATATTCCACTATGGTCCCATATGGCTGTCAATATTTGAAAATAAATCCTACAATATATCACGGCATATAATACACATATCAAAAAGATTAATATATACCGGTAATTTCTGGCGATATTGATTTCTGGTAGCGAGAGCCGCTTTATATACCAGCATTTCTTCTTCTTTCGTCATCTCATGATTGCTGTACCTTGCACGTTCTATAATGCATTTTATCTCTTCCTGATTACCGCCATCACAGTACCGTTCCCATACAATAGCATAGCTCTGTATGCGTTCTTTTCTGGTCATTTTCTTTTTCTGATAATGATAGATTCCATGAATACAGACAATTCTTAATAAAATCAGACAACAGAAACATAGGAGAATCCGCATTCCATCTAAAATGAGTTCATTCATAGACTTTGTAATTTTCGGAAGATTTGGGAGATCGATTTCTCTTGCATCGCTGGCCGCAACCAGTAAATGTTCTGGTGCCACATCCACCGGAACCCAGCCAATGCCATCTACATAAATTTCTACCCAGGCATAAGCATCTTTTTCCTGAAGCCGAAATACCATTTTCCCATCTGTGACAGAAGCATCTTTCAAATCATCTTCTTTTAATACATACCCTTCTGCATAGCGGGCCGGTGTTCCACAACTACGGAACATCATAACTGCGGCAGATGCATATTGAGAACAATATCCTTTTTTAGAATCCTTTAAAAAGTAAAGAGTTGGGTCACTGCCTTCTGGTATATTTCCAACATTTGATGTATATGTATAGTTTTCTCTCAAATATTTTTTTATTTTTGCAACTCTTTCTGCTAATGAATCATCATATTCATAATATTCCTTTCTTATACTTTGCAGTTCTTCCTCTAAATGATCTGGTATATCTAAACTAGTCTTCCTTGCACGATTTTCTTCCTCTTGCTCTGCTGCATAATATTGGGCCGGAAGATCCGCATCATATTCCGGAATCTCTACAGACAGAAGTGCATCCAAATCCTGAACAGCCAGATACGTAATCTTTCCATTCTTAGTTTGTGTTGTATAATATGGTTCAAAATTTGTGCTTTCATTCTCAGATAAAGACTCAATTTCCATATTTCGCACCGTTGGCTTAAGTATTTTAGCAATTTTATCATCTAGTGTTTCCAAAACCCGATACTTCCATAACGGAAAACTATGATCTTCTTTTTTCATCTCTTCGTTATCCTGTATCCATTTGCCGAATGAATACTGATTTCCAACATAACTTCGCAAATACACTATATCTTCTACATAATCCATGGTTATCTGCAATTTTGCTCCTGTATCATACTGTTGGGTTGCCTCCTGCTTCAAATCACCAAAATTCAGCGTAAATACAGATCGTTTTCCTCCTATAACATTATTGGCATATTCAAAAAGCACAAGTGTTCCCTGCCGGATGCTGTTCATCTCCTGACCAAACAGCTCTGATGATGGATATACTTCAAAAATAATCCCCAGTAATGCAATTACACAAAATCCAATTGATGCACATTTTAATTTATGATGTTCTAAATAATATAATCCCAGAATGCCAGCAAAATACAGGAAAAAATCACCATGAACGGCTTTTGGGGCAAAAATTAATGTAAATATCATCACTGGCATTGTAAAGCAAATAATCAGAATACATTTTCTTCTGCTTAATAATAAAATTCCACTATATAGAAGTAATGTAATAACGATGAAAATAATCATATCCGATCGTGCTGTGTTTTCATTGACATTTATAAAATATATAAAATCTCTGTGAAATGTTGTATTTACAATTTCAAGGACAGCATTTCCCAACACCTTTCCACCCCGCAAGAACTGTTCCCCTTCGTACAACACATAGCTTGCCAGACCAAAGTACTGAACATATTGTATCCAACGAAGCAGGCGGTTATTATGGAATAAATCTGAGGAAAGCACACTCCAGTATAAAAAGAAGATTACAGCAATAATGACTACAAAAATTTTGTACTCCTCTGCCTGAAATCCTGTACACATTCCATAAATAACTGATAAATATATGCAAAAAAGTAAGCATAATCTCTTCATAATCTGCTCCTATAATGACAAGTTAAATAAGTCCTCTTTCAGGTTCATCGCCCTTACATATTCTGTCATGACAAACTCCCTGACAATGGATCTCTCATCACAAATCACTGCTATGGTCTTACCATAATAATGATCGATCGGAAGTCCATTTCCTGTTGTAATTGCATGAGTAATGATACTCATATCCTTTGGCTGTATCAATGGACGCCCGCTTCGAATCAAATCAAAGATTCGTCCAAACATTGGCAGATAATCTTCCCATCCGTAGATAAAAAACTGTTCTTCGCCAAACAGGCATCTGTGTTCATATCCACATTTTAACAGCGTACTAGAAATAGAGTGAAACACCGGAAGAAATTGCAGCCGCACTTTCATGTCCTGTTCGTAGATTAAATTTTCCAAATCAAGGTACAGAACTGGTTCTATTTCCATATGTTTACCCTTTTCACCAGCCAGACGCAGATTTCCATACTCTTCAATCGAACCTGTAATTCGTCCACTTTCAATCATATATTCTTCTGGCAAAACTAAAATCTTTTCAAAAAAGTGTACCTTTTTACGGAATTTAAAACATCCACATAAATCATTCAAATAAAATTCTTTGATTTCAATTTCTAAACCATCACACTGCTTTAATAAATATTCTAACACTACTTTTCCGTCGGTCTCTCTTTGAAGCAACAGCGTTTCTTTGACACGTTCTACCTTCTTTTTCATTATGGATGTATATTGAATTTCTACTGTAATTTCTCGGCTTTCAAAAATTCTCTGCTTGGCCACTTCAATGACCAGTTGAAATTTTTCTCCTTGCCGGTATACTTTCTTATGCTTATTAAATGAGATATCTACATAGCGGATCATACGTTTTCCTTTTATATAAGAATATAGGAGAATAAGAAATAAGGATGCCAAAAGACATCCTCCTATGACATTCTGATAAAAGAGAAAATATACGAAACTCAATGCTAAGAATACCAGATACATATTATCGTTTCCTTTCTATTCCCTTTGGCACCGGAATTTGGTCTAAAATAGACAATAAAATCTGGCCGCTTTTCCGGTTTTCCAGTTTTGCGTATCTGCTTAAATGAACACGATGACTGGCCGTATCTACTAAAATTTTTTTTACATCAGACGGAACCACATAATCCCGTCCTTCCAAAAATGCATTTGCTTTCGACATTTTCAATATGTCAATCGATCCTCTGGGACTAATTCCCACTTCAAATAACTGATTATTTCTAGTCTCATTAACAATTGCTACAATATATTCATAAATCTGATTACTGACATAAACATGTTTTACCTGCTTGCGGATTTCCAACACATCGGTAATCTCCAATGCTGCATTCAGAGAAAAAATCTTGTCACGAAAATTCTCTTCTTTAAGCATCAAAATTTCACTTTGCATATCCGGATAACCAATAGAAATTCCAATCATAAAATGGTCCATCTGTGATTCTGGTAGCATAGAAGCTGCAGGATTCAATGGATTCTGAGTAGCAATGACCACATATGGATCCGGAAGCAGTGTCACCTGATCCTCTACTTTTAATTTCTTCTCTTCCATCATCTTTACTAGCATTGACTGGATCTTAGGAGAAGAACAATTGATTTCATCTGCCATCAGCAGATGAGCGGTTGCCTGTTGTTCTGCTTTTTGATCAAATCTCTGATGATGGACACTGTAATATTCCAGATCTTTTGGCATAATATCCGGAGTAAATAAAATTCTTTGATAATTTAATCCCAGCACCCGGGCAAATGCCAATGTCATCGTTGTTTTCCCTACACCTGGAATATCCTGTATCATAATGTGCCCACCGGCAAGAATGGAGGTCATTACTCTCTTAATAATTTCTTCTTTCCCAATTAACACTTTAGAAATTTCATCGATTCCATTCTTAACTTTGTTTACCATCCGATTTTTCTTCCTCTCCTGTATAATTATCTAAAATAAATATATCTTTTATTTTACATGAAAACCCATAAATTCGCAATGTTTCAACCCAAAAAGGGTGTTTTCGACCATGCCGAAAACACCCTGTCTATCTTATTTATTTTATTATCCACGGTAGTAGTTAATCAGACATCCTTTTAAGATAATCGTACGTTCATCATCTGTCAATTCACCCATCTTTAAGGTAAACTCTTTCATTTCAGAACCATCTACTACATAAGCTTTGATTTCTGTTAATTTATCTTCAATCGCTTTTTTGATATTTGGAATAAATAAATAATCTCCATTTGCAAAAGGAAGATCTTCTCCATCAATTAAGAATGGAAGCATTCCCCAGTTAATCAGGTTAGAACGATAACGCTTTGTTGCATATTCGTTGGCAATATTCGCCCATCCGCCTAGTACTTTCTGGCAGGAAGCAGCCTGTTCACGCGCAGATCCATCTCCTGGTTTTACTGCAAAAATCGTACTTCCAACACCTAAGTTTCCTCTTCTCACTTCTGGATAAGAAGCTTTAATCGTATCCATGACTGGTTTTAATTCTGGAAGAGCTTCTACTGGACAACTGTCTGCTTCGATTGCTTTCTGAGCTTTTTGTACTTCTTTTGCTCTTCCTACATATGCAGGATCCTTTCTGGATAATGCAAATTCTGCCAATCCAAGAGGGTTAGAACGATAAGAAGATGTTTCACCAGATGGAATTAATTCATCTGTAGTAGTAACAGGATCATGAATCTCAGAAACTACTTTTAATACCATATTTTCTGGCAGTGCGGACATTTCTGGCCAATCTTTAATATTTGGACCAAATTTGATTTCAACGCTTTCATCTGCCACACCTTTCGAATCAAATACACGGTTATCATAGATGGTCTTGTCAAAGTAGTATTTTGGTTTTGTATAATCTACATCCACCATATCTGTTGCAGGTGTTAAATATCCTTTATTAGCTGCAGTTGCTGCAATAGAACGTGCATCCATTAATGCCACAGAAGAAATCTGTCCACTCTGTAATTTAGAGCCTTCACGGTTTGGGAAATTTCTGGTTGTATGACGAATAGAGAATGCATTATTCGCTGGTGTATCCCCAGCACCAAAACATGGGCCACAAAATGCAGTTTTTACAATTGCACCAGTTGAAAGTAAGTCTGCAATCGTTCCATTCTTAGCTAATTCCATGAAAATTGGTGTACTTGCAGGATATACACTTAATGTAAATTCATCTGCACCGATATTGGCACCTTTTAAGATATCTCTTGCATCGCAGATATTTTCGAATCCACCACCAGCACATCCAGCAATGATACCCTGTTCTACATATAATCTGCCATTGCGTACTTTATCACGTAATGTATAATCAACAGCACCATCTAGACTTACAAGTGCTTTCTTTTCAACATCTGCCAGAATATCATCTAAGTTTGCATTTAATTCTTCAATTGTATATGTATTACTTGGATGGAATGGCATTGCGATCATAGGTTTGATCTGGCTTAAATCTACAACTACCATACCGTCATAATATGTCACTGCACCAGGTGCCAGTTCTTTATATTCTTCTGGTCTGTGATGGATTTCATAAAATTCTTTGATTTTATCATCGGTTTTCCAGATAGAGGACAAGCAAGTAGTTTCTGTTGTCATAACGTCAATACCAATACGGAAATCAGCACTTAAGTTTTCTACACCTGGACCTACAAATTCCATTACTTTATTATTTACATATCCATTTGCAAATACTTCTCCGATAATTGCCAATGCAACGTCCTGAGGACCTACACCTTTTTCTGGTTTTCCTGTCAGATAAATACCTACAACTCCTGGCATATTAATATCATAAGTTCTAGAAAGAAGCTGTTTTACCAATTCAGGACCGCCTTCGCCCATAGCCATAGTTCCTAATGCACCATAACGAGTGTGAGAATCAGATCCCAAGATCATCTTTCCGCCGCCAGCCAGCATTTCTCTCGCGAATTGATGAATAACTGCCTGATGAGGAGGTACATAGATTCCACCGTAACGTTTTGCACAAGTAAGACCAAATACATGGTCGTCTTCATTAATCGTACCACCTACTGCACATAATGAGTTATGACAGTTTGTTAGTACATATGGAATTGGGAATTTTTCAATTCCTGATGCACGGCATGTCTGAATGATACCGACAAAAGTAATATCATGAGATGTCAGTTTATCAAATTTAATTTTTAATTTTTTCATGTTACCGGAAGTATTATGAGCCTCTAAAATACCATAAGCAATTGTATTTTTCGCAGCTTCTTCTTTTGCTACTACTTGTCCAGTTACTTTTTTAAGCTCATCTGCCTGTTCTGGTCCATCTGGAATAATGGTTGTTCCGTTTACCAAATATGCTCCACCTGGATATAATTTAACCATTTTGGTTCCTCCTATATATTTCATTTTAACGCTTTTGAAGGAATTATAACATAATCCTTCATATTTGTACAACTATCTTTTATGAAAATATGAATTCTTTTCATCTGGTCCTATCAAAAATTCAACAACTGGCTATTTTATCAATACCAACAACCGTCTAGAATAATCTACATTACATTTACATACAGAAAGGACTTTGATATTATGACTCGTACAAATCATACAAAAAAATTAGTTTATGGGGCACTATTTGCTGCTCTTGCCTGTGTTGCAACTATGAGTATTCACATTCCAACTCCTGGGACTGGTGGTTATATCCATCCAGGTGATGCTTTTGTTGTTCTATCCGGTATCGTTCTGGGTCCTGTTTATGGTAGCCTTGCAGCCGGAATCGGTTCTGCTTTAGCTGACTTTATTGGTGGCTATTATATTTATGTACCAATTACTTTCACAGTAAAATTCATCATTGCTGCAGTGGTCGCCCTCATCTATCGAAAAGCATCTCATGCAGGTCTGAAAAAAATTCCTTCCTGCATCATCTGCGGCATTTTCTCTACCTTATTTGTGGCAGGCGGCTATTGTTTCTTTGAATATTTTTTATATGGAACTGCTGCATTTGCAAGCGTACCATCCAATTTAATTCAAGGGATTTCCGGATTAATTTTCTCCACGCTGCTCCTTCCAGTAGTTTCTAGAATCCCTGATTTTACAGACTATATGCACGCATAACAAAGAAATTCTTTTTCATTGTCACCACGCCTCCACTTTATGCATAGCATATACTGTAATCAAAAAAACGGAGGTATTCCAATGAGCGATTTAGCTGCAACTGGATGTGGAAATGGATGTGGAGGAAATAGCTGCGGATGTAGCGGTAACAATAGTTTAATCTTAATCCTCTTATTATTATGCTGCTGTAACAACGGAGATAGTTCTCTCTTTGGCGGCGGAGACTGCGGATGCGGAAATGATAACTTCTTATTATGGATTATTATCTTATTCTGCTGCGGCGGATGCGGAAATGGATGTGGCTGCTAATTAGCCCAATCAAAAAAGAGGCGCTCCCATGAGCGCCTTTTTTTCATATCCATTTTTATTATTTCATACACAATAACAGAAGTAATACTATACACATTCTTGATATTCCTCTACGCGCTGTACTGTTGCATGATTCCTGAAATCGTACCATTTCGTTGCCAGT
>JAXJPR010000051.1:0-101426 GCA_036311565.1 Lachnospiraceae bacterium | reverse complement strand
ATGAAATTAGGTATCGTAGGTTTACCAAATGTAGGTAAAAGTACACTGTTCAATTCATTGACGAAAGCTGGAGCAGAATCTGCCAACTATCCATTCTGTACCATTGACCCAAATGTTGGAATTGTAACAGTACCAGATGAACGTTTAAACAAGTTAGATGAAATGTACCACTCAAAAAAAATCGTACCTGCAGTGATTGAATTCGTTGACATTGCAGGTCTGGTAAAAGGGGCTTCCAAAGGAGAAGGATTGGGAAACCAGTTTCTTTCTAACATCCGTGAAGTTGATGCTATTGTTCATGTTGTTCGTTGTTTTGAAAATAGCAACATTGTTCATGTAGACGGATCTGTAAATCCTCTTCGTGACATTGAGACCATCAATTTTGAATTAATTTTCTCAGATATTGAACTTCTTGAACGCCGCATTGCAAAATCTAGCCGTGGAGCAAAAAATGATAAAGCTCTGGCTCAGGAAGTAGCATTCTTAGAAGAAGTAAAAACTCACTTAGAAGATGGAAAATTAGCAAAGACCTTTGAAGTTGAGGATGAAGATTTACAGGCAATCTTAGATTCTTGCAATCTTCTGACAACAAAACCAGTTATTTTTGCTGCTAACGTAGATGAAGATCATTTAGAAGATGACGGAGCCTCTAATCCATTTGTAAGTCAGGTCCGTGAATATGCAAAAGAGATGGATGCAGAAGTTTTTGTCGTATGTGCACAAATTGAACAGGAAATTGCAGAATTAGACGATGATGAAAAAAAAGAGTTCTTGGAAGATTTAGGATTAGAAGAATCTGGATTAGAAAAATTAATCCGCGCAAGCTATTCTCTTCTTGGATTAATTAGTTACTTAACTGCTGGTGAACCAGAAGTACGTGCATGGACCATCAAAAAAGGAACAAAAGCCCCTCAGGCTGCCGGAAAAATCCATAGCGACTTTGAACGTGGATTTATCAAAGCTGAAGTTGTTGCATACGATGATTTAATGGCTTGCGGAAGCATGGTCGCTGCAAAAGAAAAAGGCCTGGTAAGACAGGAAGGAAAAGAATATGTTGTAAAAGATGGAGATGTTATCTTATTCCGTTTCAATGTATAAGAAATTAGAAATTTTGTAAAAAAATGCTGTCATCAGATTTATCATCTGATGGCAGCATTTTTTTCTCCCTATCATTAATTAAAACACTTCTAATATCATCTTTGCAGTCTCAACCATATTCATACCGCTGTCCATACTATACTTTTGCAGATAACTGTGTGCTTCTGCTTCTGTCATTCCATTATTCTGCATAATAATAGATTTTGCTTCTTCAATCAACGCTTTTTGTTCTGGTGTTCGTTCTTTTAATTTTTTCTTTTGTTTTCTCTTGCGAACCACAATTTTCTCAAGAATCTGCTGTACCTGCTCCACCAATGCATAGACTTTAATCGGCATGGACAGGCAATATATATCCTGATATTGTAATTCTTCCCAGTGGACACGGGAAGCAATTACCAACATCTCAAATTCCTTCGGCAGATATTCCCGAAGTTCATGATATATCATATCTGTATATTTATATCCGCATACAATCAATCCTTCATTCAGATCACCAATTCTACTTATCACCTGACTTCCTGAAGTACAGACTGCGGTTACATCAATTCCACTTCGCATTAAAACATTTCGGATATTCTTGGCATCACTTGGTTTGGGAAATAATACGATAACATTAATCACACATCCACCTCCATTCGATTATCCGAATGCCATTAAATTTTATATAAATATTCATTGATTTCCCAGTCTGTTACTTGACTTTGATAAGATTGTAATTCTTTTGTCTTTGCACTTAGATATTTATCATAAATATGATCTCCTAAGATTTCTTTCATAAATTTTGATTTTCTAAAAGCATGAATGGATTCTCTCATGTCTCTTGGAAGAGATTTGATATCTGCAGCCGTACGCTCTTCACGACTCATTTCATATTGATTTCCATCCATCTGTGGTCCCGGTTCCATCTTCTCTTCGATTCCTGCCAGTCCTGCTGCCAAACAAATCGCCAAAGCAAGATATGGATTAGCCGCTGCATCTGGAGAACGGAATTCCAATCTTGTTCCTACTCCTCTCGCTGCTGGTATACGTACCAATGGACTACGGTTGCTTGTAGACCATGTAACATCAATCGGTGCCTCATAGCCTGGAACCAATCGTTTATAAGAATTAATCAACGGATTAGTAATCAGTGCCATGTCTGGTGCATATTTTAAAATTCCTGCAAGGAAGTGATATCCAATATCACTAATTCCCAATTTTCCTTTTGAATCGGCAAAGATATTCTTTCCATTCTGCCATAATGACATATTGATATGCATACCTGAACCATCGACTTCTGTGATTGGTTTTGGCATAAAACTTGCATATAGTCCATGGCGTTTCGCAATTGATTTTACGACTAACTTAAAAGTCATAATATTATCTGCAGTTTTTAATGCATTGGTATATTTAAAATCAATTTCATGCTGAGCTGGTGCAACTTCGTGATGAGAAGCTTCGATTTCAAATCCCATTTCTTCTAAAGTCAAAACAATATCTCTGCGGGCATTTTCACCTAAATCCAAAGGTGCAACATCAAAATATCCTGCTTTTTCATGGGTAATCGTGGTTGGTCTTCCTTCTTCATCTGTATGGAATAGGAAAAATTCACATTCTGGTCCTACACAGAAATTATATCCCATTTTTGCAGCTTTTCTTAATACTCGTTTCAAGACTCCTCTTGGATCTCCTTCAAACGGTACTCCATCTGGACGATATACATCGCAGATCAGACGTGCAACCCGAACACTGGAAGATCTCCAGGAAAAAATACTAAATGTATCTAAATCTGGATATAAATACATATCGGATTCATCAATACGAACAAATCCATCCACAGATGAACCGTCAAACATACATTTATTATCTAATGCCTTTTCTAGTTGTCTAGCAGTAATTGCAACATTTTTCAAAGTACCAAATACATCCGTAAATTGAAGACGGATAAATTCTACATCATTTTCTTCCACAAGACGCATAATGTCTTGTTTTGTATAATGAGACATCCTTACATCTCCTTTCCTCTCATAACAAAGCGCGTATTTAAGTTGATTGTAACAACTATTGATTTCTTTGTCAACAAAGGGAAAACGCCGGAAAGAATTTCTCCCCGGCGTTTCTTTGCATTTCCTAAATAGCCGCAATATCAATCAATGTTAATCGCTCTTTGTGTGCTGTTTCTAAACTTGTAAGAAGTGCATTTGCTGTATCCAAAGATGTCAGACAAGTAACGCCTGTTTCAATTGCATTTCTTCGAATTAAGAAACCATCTTTACTCTTTCCAACTCCCTGAGAAGGGGTATCAATTACCAAATCAATTTCATGACTTAAGATTAAATCTAATAAGTTTGGTGATTCTTCTTCTATTTTATTAATATGTGTTGCTGGCACACCATTTTCTCTTAATACACGACAAGTGCTCTTTGTAGAATAAATGTGGTATCCCAATGCTGTAAAACGTTTTCCGACTTCTACTGCTTCTAATTTATCAGAATCTTTTACTGTTAAGATCATTTTCTTATGCTTTGGTAAGTCTACTCCATTTCCTAAGAATGCCTTATATAACGCTTCATTATAATCTTTTGAAATACCCAGACATTCTCCTGTTGATTTCATTTCTGGTCCCAAACTGATTTCTGCACCACGAAGTTTTTCAAAAGAGAATACCGGCATTTTTACTGCAAAATATTCAGATTCTTTTTGTAATCCTGGTTCATATCCTAAATCACGAATTTTAGCTCCTACGATTACCTGAGATGCCAGGTCAACAATCGGAATACCTGTAACCTTACTAATATAAGGAACGGTACGGCTAGAACGTGGATTTACCTCAATCACATACACTTCATCCTGGTATACAATAAACTGAATATTGATCAATCCTATTACGTGCAATGATTTTGCAAGTTTTCTTGTATAATCTTCGATGACACGCTTGATTTTTGGAGAAATATTCAAAGATGGATATACAGAAATACTATCTCCAGAATGGATTCCGGCTCTTTCAATATGCTCCATAATACCTGGAATTAATACATCAGTGCCATCACATACAGCATCTACTTCTACTTCTTTTCCCATTAAATATTTATCAATCAGGATTGGATGCTCCTGATGCTGACGATTGATAATTCCAAGATACTGGACAATATCTTCATCAGATACTGCAATCTGCATACCTTGTCCACCAAGTACGTAAGATGGTCTTACTAAAACTGGATATCCCAGATTATGTGCTGCTTCTAATGCTTCATCAACTGTAAATACTGTGGTTCCTTTTGGTCTTGGTATACAGCATTCTTCTAAGATTTCATCAAATAATTCTCTATCTTCAGCTGCATCTACATTTTCAGCACTTGTTCCTAAAATTGGAACTCCCATTTTACGAAGCGCTTCTGTTAATTTAATCGCAGTCTGTCCTCCGAACTGTACCACTGCACCGTCTGGTTTTTCCAGATTTACAATGCTTTCCACATCTTCCGCTGTCAATGGTTCAAAGTACAGCTTATCTGCAATGTCAAAGTCTGTAGAAACAGTTTCTGGATTATTGTTTACGATAATTGTTTCATAACCAGCTTCTTTTAATGCCCAAACACTGTGTACGGAACAATAATCAAATTCGATTCCCTGTCCAATTCTGATTGGTCCGGATCCAAGTACCATTACCTTTTTCTTTTTATTGACAGATTCTACTTCATTGACACTTCCATAGCAGGAATAATAGTAAGGTGTCATAGCTTGAAATTCTGCTGCACAAGTATCTACAATTTTATAAGCAGCAGTAATTCCATATGCCAAACGCAGTTCTTTGATTTCATCAGCAGTTTTTCCTGTAAATCTTGCAATGACTGAATCAGGGAATTCTAAGCGTTTTGCTTCTGCCAATAATTCTTTGTCTAATTCTTTTGCTTCTCTTAATTTCTGTTCCATTTCTACTAAGATCGCAATCTTATCCAGGAACCATAAATCAATCTTTGTTACTCTTGTAATTTCTTCTAAAGAAACACCCCTGCGGATACATTCTGCAATTACATAGATACGTAAATCATCAACTTTTTCTAATTCTTTTGCAAGCTGTTCATCTGTAAATGTCTTATAAGGACCATGATCTAAGCTGTCTACATTCTGTTCCAGTGAACGAATCGCTTTCATCAATGCACCTTCAAAATTTGTACAAATACTCATAACTTCCCCAGTTGCTTTCATCTGAGTCGTTAATGTTCTCTGTGCCTGAATAAATTTATCAAATGGAAGTCTTGGAATCTTAACAACACAGTAATCAAGTGTTGGTTCAAAACTTGCATATGTTTTTCCAGTAACCGCATTAATAATTTCATCTAAATGGTATCCTAACGCAATTTTTGCTGTTACTTTTGCAATTGGGTAGCCAGTTGCTTTTGAAGCCAGTGCAGAAGAACGGCTGACACGCGGATTGACCTCAATAACACAATATTCAAATGATTCTGGATTTAAAGCATACTGTACATTACATCCACCTTCTACATTCAACTCAGAAATAATTTTTAAAGCTGAAGTACGAAGCATCTGGTATTCTTTATCACCCAGTGTCTGTGATGGTGCAACTACAATACTGTCTCCAGTATGAACTCCTACTGGGTCTAAGTTTTCCATATTACATACGGTAATACAGGTTCCATTGGCATCTCGCATTACTTCGTATTCGATTTCTTTCCATCCTGCAATACAACGTTCTACCAATACTTCATTTACACGGCTCAAACGAAGACCATTTTCTAAGATTGCAATAAATTCTTCTTCGTTATCTGCAATTCCGCCACCGCTTCCACCTAATGTATAAGCAGGACGAAGTACCACTGGATATCCGATTTCTTTTACAAAATCCAATCCATCTGCAACATTATTTACTACTTTACTTGGAGCAATTGGTTCACCAATTTTTTCCATAGTATCTTTAAATTCCTGTCTATCTTCTGCTTTCTTGATTGTTTTTGCAGAAGTACCGATCAGACGAACGCGGTTTTCTTTTAAGAATCCTCGTTCTTCTAATTCCATAGCAATGTTTAATGCTGCCTGACCTCCTAAAGTCGGAAGCACACTATCTGGTTTTTCCTTTAAAATTAATTTTTCTACGACTTCTACCGTTAATGGTTCAATATAAACTTTGTCCGCAATATTTTTATCTGTCATAATAGTTGCTGGATTAGAGTTTACTAATACAACCTCAATTCCTTCTTCTTTTAAAGAACGACATGCCTGTGTACCGGCATAATCAAACTCTGCTGCCTGTCCAATGACAATCGGACCAGAACCAATTACTAATACTTTTTTAATATTATTATCTTTTGGCATTATTGGGACACCTCCATCATATTCATAAATTCATCAAATAAGAAGTTTGAATCAATAGGACCTGGACAAGCCTCTGGATGAAACTGAACGGTTAAAATATTTTTATTCAAATAATGAAGGCCTTCAACTGTTTTATCATTAACATTAATAAAAGCTACTTCTGCAATATTTCTATCAATGCTTTCTTCCTTTACTACATATCCATGGTTTTGTGAAGAAATATAGACTTTTCCAGTTTTTAAATCTTTTACTGGATGATTTCCTCCGCGATGTCCATATTTCATTTTTTGGGTATCGCCTCCAACTGCTAAAGCCATCAACTGATGTCCCAGACAAATAGCAAAAATAGGAATTTCACTTTCATATAATTTTTTAAGTTCTTCAATAATTGTGACACATTCTTTTGGATCCCCCGGGCCATTCGATAACATAATGCCATCCGGGTTAGACGCTATAATTGTTTCTGCTTTTGTATCTGCAGGATAAACAGTCACTTCGCATCCTCTTTCTACCAGACATCGTTCAATATTGTTCTTTGTACCAAGATCTAATAATGCAACTTTAAATCCATCTCCATCATAATGTCTAGGTTTATCACATGTTACTGTTTTTACTGCATCAACAACACAATATTCTTTTACTTTTTCTAATACCTTATCTTTATCAAAATTTTCGTCTGTGGTAAGCATTCCATTCATGGTTCCTTTTTCCCGAAGAATTTTTGTTAAAGCTCTTGTATCAATTCCACAGATTCCTGGAATATCCTGATCTTTTAAAAATGTATCAAGATCTCCCTCTTTTCTAAAATTACTTGCAAGTCTAGAAACTTCACGGACAATAAATGCGGTTGGCCATACTTTTCTAGATTCCATATCTTCAAAACAGATTCCATAGTTTCCAATTAATGGATAAGTCATAACAACACCCTGTCCCTGATAAGACGGATCTGTTAATACCTCTAAATATCCTGTCATGGATGTATTGAATACCACTTCACATACAACCTCTTTGACAGCTCCAAAGCTCTGGCCTTCAAATACATGGCCATCTTCTAGAATCAAAAATGCCTTCATTGTGTCACCTTTCCTTTCCTAAAAAAGCTCAAAAAAAAAGAGGCCATTAAAATAGGAATACTTATATAGACGTTATCAACAACCGCATAAATCGCCAATAACGCTAACCTAATTCCCCCAAAGCTCTCTTTCTTCTTAAATTGTAAAGATTCTATCATACTTCTAAAAAAATTACAAGACTTTTTCTTAATTTCATTATTTTAAAAGTATTTACGATGAAATATTTACTTTTTTAACTTTCATTTTTGTTGTTCCCGTTCCATCTTCGAAAAGATGCATCCACAATAATCCTGTCGATACAACCCATATTCTTTGGATAATTCAATCGATCTGCGATATCCATTTTTCTTTTTAAAATCAGATGGAAGATGCTTTATTCCATATTCCTGTTCTAATTTTTCACCAATTTCATTGATCCAACTGGCATTTTTGTAAGGACTAATGGATAAAGTTGTTGTAAAATAATCTGCACCTTCTTCTTCCGCCATTTTCGCAGTTTCCCTCATACGCATTTCATAGCATGCATAACAACGCTTACCACCTTCCGGCAATTCTTCCATGCCTTCTGCCATATGATAAAACTGCTCTGGCTGATATTTACCTTCTATAAAACGAACGGTATATCCCGTTTTCATTTCACGGATCAGTCTCTTTTGTTCTTCTACCCGGTTCTGATATTCGGATTCTGGCGAAATATTTGGATTATAATAAAAGACTGTAATTTCAAAATATTGAGATAAATACTCTAGCACATAACTACTGCAAGGCGCACAGCAACTATGCAAAAATAATTTCTTTGGTTTTTCTACTTTTAGTAATAATTGGTCTAATTCTTTTTGATAATTACGTTTCATCACTTTCTGATGCCAATGGAAGCTGCTTCCAGACATCTTCCTCCATTTTTACTTTATAAAGCTCTTTATAGTTTTCTTCGTAACATCGATCAAACATTTCTTTTTTCTGCTTTTCGATTTCTTCAGCAATGGCTTCTTTTTCTTTTTCTTTATCATCCCGACACACCATCTGAACAAATACATAACCATTCTCAGTCACTAACATATTACTAAGCTGTCCATCTTCCAGATTTTTGAATTCCTTCCAATATTCTTCATCCATCTGTGATAGACGAAAAGTTTTCTCGCCTGCATATTCCAACTTATATTCTTTTGCAATATTAGTTATCTTTTCTCCAGAAGAAACTTTCTGATATGCTTCATAAGCATTCTTTTCCTGAATGTGATTTTGCTTCTGACTCATCTCAATCTGTTCCCCATCTTCATTATTCTCAAATGTTGGAAATAGTACACCATATACCGTCATTTGCTTATAATCTTCCGGATCATATTCTGCCTCAAAATCTTTCAAAATCTGATTATACATCTTTTCAACCAGTTTTTGTTCTTTGTAATAAGAAGAAACTTTTTCCACTGTAATTTCATAAGTAATCAAATCTTCACTATGAAATTTACTAATTTCCTTTTCTGCAAGTTTTTTACATTTTTTCTTTTCTTTTTTACTAAGTGACAGTCCTTCTTTTTGCGCTTCCTGGTACAAAGTTTTTTCTACTTTCAAATCATTTAAGATATCCTCTTTCACTTCTTCTTCATAAGTAATGGGTGTCCCATCCTGATTCGTACCTGTCTCTGCACTCCACATATCGGTGCCCCATTCTGATTCAATCTGCTGCCTGCAATTTAATAAATAAATCATAGCTTCTGATACTGTAATGCTGCATTTGCCCACTTTCATCACTATTGTATCGCCGGTAAAGGAATCTTGCGTTTTTTCATTCAATGAATTTGCCCAAAGGGCTGCTGATATAAAAATTGTCAATCCAATCATCGCATACTTCTTTCGCATAATTTCCTCCTAATGATTCATCCATCAAATTCATCCTATTTGATATTACTATATCACAATTCATTCATAAATTGACAAATTTTATAAATAGTTTATAACAATTTTCCAATTTTATCATACTCTAGAATAAAGCTAATCATGGGGAGAATTTATGAAAGCTGCACAAAGTAATTTAACTGATACTGGTAAGATTAAACTTCGGATTACATCTAGCATCGGATTTGCACCAATTTCAAATGCTTCTATAGAAATCTCTTATACCGGAGACCCTAATTCTGTTATTGAAAAAATAGAAACTGATACGAACGGTCAGACTGAACTCATTACACTAGATACACCACCATTAGAATATTCCATGGCCCCTAGTGAAAATCAGCCCTATTCTGAATACACCTTTCGCATCACTGCTCCAGAGTTCGAACCGTTGACCATTACTGGAGCTGAATTGATGTCTGGTGTTACCTCTATTCAGGACGCACAATTATCGCCAATACTGGCCCAGGGCAACCCAATTGATGTCATCACAATAGGTCCTCACACTTTATTCGGTGATTATCCTCCAAAAATTCCAGAATCAGAAATAAAACCATTGGAAGAAACGGGCGAAATTGTACTAAGCCGCGTTGTCGTTCCTGAATATATCATTGTGCATGATGGTTCTGTTAACGATAGCACTGCCCAGAATTATTATGTAAAATATAAAGACTACATCAAAAATGTGGCTTCTTGTGAAATCTATTCAACCTGGCCAAGATCGACCATTGAAGCTAATGTTCTTGCAATCATGTCCTTTACCTTAAATCGTGTTTATACAGAATGGTATCGGAACAAAGGCTATGACTTTACCATAACCTCATCCACTGCCTATGATCATAAATGGATTCATGGAAAAAATACCTTTGATACAATCAACGAAGTCGTCGACCAGATTTTTTCTAATTTTTTATCCCGCCCAAATGTTACTCAGCCTATTTTGACCCAATATTGTGATGGCAAAAGAGTCACATGCGAAGGTTGGATGACTCAATGGGGATCAAAATATCTCGGAGACCAGGGATATGCCCCTGTAGAAATCATCCGATATTATTATGGGGATGATATGTATGTCAATACAGCCCAGGAAATATCCGGGGTACCTGCTTCCTGGCCTGGAAGTAACCTGACCATTGGCTCAACTGGAGACAAAGTCCGGCAAATGCAGGAGCAATTGAATCGAATTGCCCAAACCTATCCTTCCATTCCAAAACTATCTGCAGATGGCCGTTATGGAGAAGCCACTGCCAATGCGGTACGAAAGTTTCAAAACATTTTTGGCCTTCCTGTCAGCGGAATTGTGGATTATCCGACCTGGTACAAAATCAGTGAAATTTATGTAGCTGTAAGCCGTATCGCCGAATTGCGCTAACGCACTCTCTTATAATGGCAAAAGCAGAACGAATCCCGTTTCGTCCTGCTTTTGTCATCTATTATCCTGATTTATTTTTTTCGATATGTGCGGAAATAATATTCAATATCAAAATAAGTCTGTTCATCGCTTTCCTCTGTCAATACCCATTCATCCAATTCATCCAGATTTGGAAAATACGTATCTGCATCATATGCATAATCTAACTTAGTCACATATGCTGTATCGCAATATGGCAGCATCATACGATAAATACTTTCTCCACCAATAATATAGATATCATCGCTATCATATTCTTTTAATTCTTCCAATAACTCTTCTTTACTTCCTACGATAATCGCGCCATGTCCATTATAGTCTTTGTCCGTTGTCAAAACAATATTGGTTCGTTTTGCCAATGGCATTTTTCCAGGAAAACTTTCTAATGTCTTTCTTCCCATAACAATGACATGTCCAGTCGTCATTTCCCGGAAAAACTTCATATCATTCGGAATATGAACCAACAACTGATTTCCTTTTCCAATTCCCCAGTTTTTATCTGCATTCACAATTAATTTCATAGTATTTCCTCCTATATCGCAATTGGAATATTTTTCACCTGTGGTCCCGTTTCATAGTTTTCCACCTTAAAATCGTCCAATGTAAAATCATAGAAATTCTTCACTTCCGGATTCATCCAGAAAGTAGGAGCTGGATACGTTGGACGACTGATCAATTCTTTGACAATTGGAATATGACGATCATAAATATGTGCATCTGCAATTACATGCAGCAGTTCTCCTGCTTCCATATCACACACCTGCGCAATCATCATCAATAACACTGAATACTGAACAACATTCCAGTTATTGGCTGCTAAAATATCCTGAGACCGCTGATTTAAAACTGCATTCAGGGTCAATTTATCATGTCCTTTCTTCTGGGTTACATTAAATGTCATGCTATATGCACATGGATACAAATTCATCTCATGTAAATCTTCATGAACATAAATATTCGTCATAATACGACGACTATATGGATTATTCTTCAAATCATAAATAACACGATCCACCTGATCCATCATTCCTTCTTTATACTGGTGCTTCACTCCCAACTGATATCCATAAGCTTTTCCAATGGAACCATTCTCATCTGCCCATTCGTTCCAGATGCTGCTCTTTAAATCATGAATATTATTTGATTTTTTCTGCCAAATCCACAATACTTCATCAATGGCTGATTTAATATATGTTTTGCGCAAAGTCAATGCTGGAAATTCTTTGCTCAAATCATAACGATTCACAACTCCAAATTGCTTAATGGTATATGCAGAAGTTCCATCCGGCCATTTTGGTCGAACTTTTTCTCCTTCTGTACTATATCCATGTTCGATAATATCTTTGCACATATTAATAAATAACTGATCTGCGTAACTCATCTCTATCCTCACTTATTTTCTTTATCTAAATCATATAGCATAGTCAACCGAAATTTAAAACGATTAATTAGAGAATCAAAGGCTCCTCTCTTATAAAGATTGGTAAAGAAAATACCAAAAACTAATGCTAAGATCAAACCACTAATTCCCTTTAATTTTAAACCTGCATACATTAAAATCAAGGTGGCCAGCGGATTCATCTCCATACTGTCTCCCATCATCTTTGGCTGCAATGCCTGTTTTAACACAAGACAGATAACATAAAGGACCACGAGCCCAATTCCCGTTTCTATCTGTCCCGTTACTGCCATATAAATAGCCCACGGAATCAATGCAGTTCCAGTTCCTAAAAACGGCAAAACATCTAAAAGAGAAATGAAGAAGGCAAATAAAATAGCATACCGGATTCTCAAAATAAGAAAGCCGACAAATAAAATTGCTGCAATCATTCCCATCAATTTCAATTGAACCAGACAATAACTCCCAAGAACGCCCAATGTATTTTTACAAAAAATATTTACCTTTTCTTTAATAAATTCCGGCATAATTTTTTGATAACCTTTAATAATTTCATCTCTTTCACAAATCAACAGGTAAGCTGACAGCAACATGACAATCGTACCAATCAACCCATTGGTCAATCTTCTTGCTACCGACCCCGCATGTTCCATTCCGTAGGCACCAACGTTGCTGACAACTGTTGATATGGCCGAATTGGCAGAAGCAATTGCTTTTGTAATACTCTCTTCCAGCAAAGGAATTGTATGCACATGCTTTGATAAATATTTTCCAGCTTCTCCCAATTTTCCCATAGCCTGATGATAAATATCCGGCAATTCTGCTGCCCATTCCAACGCCTGATTTCCAATTACTGAAATAATCAAGGTTATCACACCTACTACTACACAAATGGAAATGATAAGAATCAGTGCCGATCCCCATTTTCGCGAAACTTTTAATCTTTTTTCTAAGAAACTGCAAAGTGGCCCTGCTAACAATGCAACGATCCAGCTGACAACAAATGGCCAGAAAAATCCCAGAAGTTTTGGGAGTCCATAAACCAGTAATGCCACACCTACAACTGTAAATAGAATTTCAAATACAATCTCTAAATAAATTTCCCATCGTTTCATTCTCATCATCTACTTTCTTATCTATGTATGAAATCATTCCATGCACATTCTCATAAATTAGCTATAAGAATCTCTCCTTTGCTGCGGTCAAAATAAAACACCTGATTGGAAAGAAATTCTTCTTTTGAAACCACCGTCTGATTTGCTTCCAAAACGATCTGTGCCAAATCTTTTGGATCTTTTACTTCCTCTTTTCCAATCAGCAAAACTTCATGAATGCTGGAAGGAAGGATATAAAAATCCTGATCAATTTCTTCTCCAAATTCTTTTAAAATATCTTTATAAAACATCACCGATGCTCCATTAATACCTCTGGAATTAGTCAGCACATATAATGGAAGATCTGGTCCTCCTAAATCTAGCCATTGCCGAATAATGTCCAGGATACGACATCTTTGTGCAGGAAATAATCGCGGTGTATTCCTTACCGCCGTCTGAATTATTTCCTCTTCCGAAATCCCCCAATACTCCAAATGGTCATATTCAATCAATGCAGATGAAATTCCATCTTCATTTTCATGAACCAGCCATCGAAACGTAATTGCCATATCAAAAAAACGAATATGTGGACAACGGTCAATGAGTGGCTGGTGATCCCTTATTGAGACAATCCGATAAAAGATTTTCGGCCGAATCCCACCATAAGAGAGCATTCCCTGCTCAGTATCCTCCCATTCCTCACAACTTTCTGGTGTGCTGCCTGCATACATTTTAAATTCATCATACTTCATCACATATGTCCCCCTATACTTAAAATAGGATTACATAGAATAAAGCGTATCCCCTTAAACTCTATATACTTTTTCCTGTAAACCTTTCATGGCAATGCCATTTTTCATAGTTTATATAAAAACTTCCAGAACATCAAGGGGGATTGTAAATTTTTTACATTTATTAAGAATCATTTTATAATTGATTTAAGAACTCTTTTATAAATTGCAGAAAATTTTCCATTTCCGCTCTAGTACCAATGGTAATACGTAAATAATTATTAATTCTTGGTTTATTAAAATAGCGAACGAAAATATCTTTTGCTTTTGCCGCTTCAAAAATATCTTTTGCTGCTGCATTCTCATGAGTCACAAATAAAAAGTTTGATTTTGAATCAGCAAAGGAGAATCCGAATGCTTTCATCTCTTCTTTAAACCATTCTCTTGTAGCTATGATTTTGCTCGTTGTCTCCTGA
This sequence comes from Lachnospiraceae bacterium, assembly GCA_036311565.1. Classification (GTDB taxonomy): domain Bacteria; phylum Bacillota; class Clostridia; order Lachnospirales; family Lachnospiraceae; genus Fimousia. The sequence continues at coordinate 86,941 of JAXJPR010000051.1, read as the reverse complement.
AAATGTTCTTCATCTTCCAGCACTGCTGCACCAATAGCAATGGCTGGCTGATTCATTGTATAAGAATTGAATGAATATTTCACATCATTCAGTGCTTTGATCAGTTCTTTATTTCCCATTGCATAACCAATGCGCAGACCTGCCAGAGAACGTGATTTTGAATAAGTCTGCACTACTAAAAGATTTTTATATTTATTCAATAATTCTTTTGCTGAAACTCCACCAAAATCAATATAAGCTTCATCAATGATCACAATAACATCCTGGTTTGCTTTTATAATATCTTCGATAAAACCAAGTTCTACCAGTACTCCAGTCGGAGCATTTGGATTTGGGAAAATAATGCCCCCATTTGGCTTCATATAATCTTCTTTAACGATATTAAAATCATCATCTAATGCTTTTGTCTCATAGGGAATACGGAATAAATCCGCCCAGACATCATAAAAAGAATAGGTAATATCCGGAAAGAAAATTGGTTTTTCAGAATTAAAAAAAGTCATAAATGCCATGGCCAATACATCATCGGATCCTACTCCGACAAACACCTGATCATCTTCTAGATTATGATACTTGGCAAGAGCATGCACCAGTTTACTGGCAGCAGGATCTGGATATAATCTCCATCCGTCTACTTTCTCCATCATTTCCTGAACTTTTTTTGATGGAGGATAAGGATTCTCATTTGTATTTAATTTTATTAAGTTTGTTCTTTTTGGCTGTTCTCCTGGTGTATAAGGAACAACCTTACGAATATTCTTTCTCCAGTCACCCATTCTAGTTTTCTCCTTTGTATTCATCAATTAATTTTTGAAATAATGGAAGCGCCCGTTTGATTCGATCCGGTGAAACGCAATAACTAATACGTACATGCCCCGGGCATCCAAAACTATCACTTGGTACTAATAATAAATCATATTTTTTCGCTCTTTCACAAAAAGCTGCTGCATCTTCTTCTAAGGCTTTAGGGAACAAATAAAAAGCTCCGCCTGGTTCTACACATTCATATCCCATTTCAATCAATGCATGATAAAACATTTTCTTATTCTCTGCATAAATAGACAGATCAGCCGTATCAGCCACACATTTTGCAACTACTTTTTGGAACATAGAAGGAACACATACATAAGATAACAGTCTTGCTGCCTGTACCAAAGCTCCAGGCATCACATCTGCATCTGCAATTTTATTTGAAAATGCAATATAACCAATTCTTTCTCCTGGAAGAGATAGAGATTTGGAATAAGAATAGCAGACCAGCGTATTATCATAATAATGTGGCACATAAGAAACTTCGAATCCATCATATACAATTTCCCGATAAGGTTCATCTGAAATAATATAGATTGGATGCCCATATTCCTTTTGTTTTTCTTCTAATAATGCTGCTAATTTTTCAATTGTTTCCTTTGAATAAACGACTCCAGAAGGATTATTGGGAGAATTTATTAATACTGCTTTTGTATGATTGTTAATTTTCTCCTCTAACACTTCAAAATTTATCTGGAATGAGGTTATATCTGCTGGAATTACTTCCAGATGCACATCTGCAGATATGGCATATGCCTGATATTCTGGAAAATACGGTGCAAATGTAATAATTTCATCATCTTTTCCATTAGTAAGAACTTTAAATAAAATCCCCAGTGATGCTGCTGCACCATTTGTCATAAAAATATTATTTACGGTATAATCCATATCATACTTTTGATTCAAAAAATTCGCAATAGTTTCTCTGACAGCTGGAATCCCTGCATTTGGTGCATACCCATGACGCTCTACCGGGTCTTGTTCCTTCATTATTTTATAAATTGCCTTATCTACAGATTCTGGAGCCGGAACACTTGGATTTCCAATACTAAAATCAAATACATTCTCAACTCCTACAATTTTTGCTCTTTCCATTCCATATTCAAAAATTTCACGAATAATGGATTTTTGTTTTGTCATTGCTAATACTTTTTCTGACAGCATCTATCTTCCTCCTGAATTCTGTAATAAACGAAAACATCTATGATTCCATGGAACCATAGATGTTTCAATATCATTATATTAACCGATTACATGGCTCATGTTATAAAGGCCTGCTGGTTTTCCTGCTAAAAACATAGCTGCACTGACAGCTCCTTTTCCAAAGATTGCTTTGGAATAAGCAGTATGCTTAAATTCAATTACTTCATCCTGTCCGGCAAAAATCACTTCGTGTTCTCCAACAATCGTTCCTCCACGAACTGCAGAAATACCGATTTCTTTTACTGGACGCTGCATTCTTCTTTCACTTCTGTCATATATATATTCATATTCATTATTTAATGCTTCATTAATAGCATCAGCCAACGCAATTGCGGTACCAGATGGAGAATCTAATTTCTTTCTGTGATGTTTTTCTACAATATCAATATCAAATCCTGCCTGAGCCAGAACCTTCGTTGCTGCATTTACTAATTTTAATAATGTATTTACACCTAATGACATATTAGCAGAACGTAAAATTGCAACTTTTTTGCTCATTTCTTCTACTTTTTCTAATTGTGCCTCGGACAGACCAGTTGTACAAAGCACAACAGGAATTTGTCTTTTCACTGCATATTCCAATAGTGTATCTACCGCAGGTGCTGCCGAAAAGTCAATAATTGCATCTGCATCTACATCACAGTCATTAATATCCGTAAAGACCGGATAAGAATTCTTTCCTTCGTCTATGCGATCGATTCCTGCAGCCATCACTGCTCCTTCCGTCTCTTCTACGATTTTACTAATGACCTGTCCCATGGCACCATTGCAACCATGCATAATTAATTTAATCATCTTTTGTACCTCTTATAAAATATTCAGTTTTTTCATTATTGCAATCATCTGTTCTGCATGATCTGGTTCCATCTGAGTTAATGGTCCACGAACTGTTTTTGAACAGAACCCTAATTCTGCCATAGCTCTTTTTACTGGAATTGGATTTACTTCGCAAAATAACGAATCAATCAATTCAATATATTTCAACTGAAGCTCACGGCTTTTCTTCACATCTCCTGCAAAATAGCTTGCAACAATCTCATGAGTATCTTTTGGGGCAACATTTGATAATACAGAAATAACCCCTTTTCCTCCTAAAGATAAAATAGGAACAATCTGATCATCATTACCAGAATACAAATCAATATCTCCCTGTGTCAAACTCATCAATTTGGCAACCTGCGAAATATTACCGCTTGCTTCTTTAATAGCAACGATGGTATCTACATCTTTTACTAATTTCGCAGCAGTTTCTGGCTGAATATTACATCCTGTTCTTCCAGGTACATTATACATAATAATTGGTGTATCAGATGCTTTCGCAATTTCTGTATAGTATTCTACCAGACCACCCTGAGTTGCTTTATTATAATAAGGAGTTACGACTAATAAGCCGTCAACACCAATCTGAGCTGATTTTTGTGCCAGATATACTGCTTCTCTTGTGCAGTTAGAACCTGCACCTGCAATGACCGGTACACGTTTATTTACATGTTCTACGCAGGCTCTTACTACATCCAACTGTTCCTCATGTGACATAGTAGAAGCTTCTCCTGTTGTCCCACAAATAATAATACTATCTGTTCCATTTTCAATCTGATAATCAATTGCTTTTTCAAGACTATCGTAATCTACAGATTCGTCCGCATGAAATGGTGTAATTAATGCTACACCTGCTCCTTCAAAAATTGCCATAGTCCAACAACCTCCTTATATACTATTCTTTTGTATTCTACTTTTCTTTTTCCGTGCTAATGCAATAAATATTATCCACCCACGGTTCTAGTTCTTTCGGCATCTTACGTCCTGTGAAAATCATCTGCATATCATCATCCTTTTTCTGAATAAATGAAATGAACTCTTCCACATCAATCAGCCCCAGTTCAACCAACCCTAACGCTTCATCTAACACAAGCAGATCACATTGACATGCCTCGATGACCTTCTTAGTATAATTGACTGTATTGCGGATATTGTTGTACGTTTCCTCTTTCTCCGCTTCGGTTAATTCATTATAACATTTCGTCTGTTTTTCAAATGTGAAAAACTTAATTTCTGGTTCCAGTCTCTTCAAGTACTCAAGCTGAGCAGAATCTTTTCCTTTTAAAAACCGAACGATAATCGCCTGTTTTCCTAAACTGGCAGCGCGGGTACAAATACCAAGTGCTGCTGCTGTCTTTCCTCTTCCTGAGCCACAGAAGACTTCTACTTGTCCTTCCATACTTTCACCTCAACGTGTTTTAATCTAAGAAACGCCATGGACGTTTCCACTGCGAGACGTCTACATCCTGTATTTTCACAGAGTTTTAGACATTCTCGCAATTCGCCACAGACTCTATCTCTCTTTGAGATAATCATATTATCGCTTTATTTTATCATAATTAATTTAAAAATCCAACTATTCTTCTTTAATTTCTAATTTATTGACTGAAATTTCATATGCAGTTCTGGAAATTATATCATTTTCTCCCATCTTTTTTTGATATTTTCTACTTTGAATTCTCCCCAAGACCTGAATATGTGCTCCAATTTCTAAATTTCCTGCAAATCTGGCATTACGTCCCCAACAAATGCATGGAATATAATCAGATTTTCCATAGGCACGATTCACTGCTAATAAAATATCGCAGATTTCTCTTCCAAGAGGCGTCATACGGTAAACAGGTTCCTTACAAATATATCCGTCCAGCATAATATAATTGGGTTTCCGATTCTCGTAACTATCAATCCATTCTAATTCCCTTACAAATAGGGATAAAATTAAATGATTTTTTTCGTTCTCATGTTTATTATAAGAACGGAACTGTCCTTTTGCTTCTAATTTTTGGCCTATGTAATTTTTACTCACATCCACTAAACGTTCGGATACTAGTAATGGTATCTCATCTACAGCATCACTCAAACGATGTACCTGGATTTTTAGTGTATAAAATCCTTCTCCAAATATTTCATGACTGAATTCAAATTCTGTCATCACTTCTCCTGCTACGATTGCCTGATTTGTCATAATTATTTCTCCCTTCTTGTAGAACCAAGCGGATATATCCGCTCTTTTATTTTCTTGTCATCATTCACTATGATGTACGATATAATCTATGTCACAAGAAAAGTTTTTAGACGTTCTATTTTTGTCTAGTTTTTGCATTTTCATTCGAATTATGCCTTTTTTATGATTACAAAAAGGAACAAGTTTTACGACCTGTTCCTTTTTATATATTCTTATTTTTGCATCTGAGTTGCTTTATAAAATATGCACTTGTCCGAATCATCCACAAAATGGTTATGGTCACGCATGCAGAAACATCAATTTCCAACATATCACTTTTGCAAAAGGCTAATGCAAACCATAAAAAACTTAGAATCAAATTCAAATTTGTTCCCCACATGATATAACTTAATTTCTTTTCTAACTTATAGGTCTTTTTATAGAAAAGCCATCCTGCCAAATGAAATATCACTGTCTGTAAAATTTGTCATATTTCTCATCCTCTTCATACCAAAAAATCTCTTCTACATTTACTTCAAATGCTTTTGCAATCTTTAATGCTAATGTAACAGATGGTGAATAGTCTCCTCGTTCAATTTGGCTGATCGTCCGTATGGAAATTCCTGCCAACTTCTCCATCTGCTGCTAATTCACTCCAATTTTAGCTCTGTATTCCTTTAATCGATTATATAGCGGCATCTCACGCCTCCATCTCACTTATTGACAACTTTTCTTGTCAATAGATAGAAATAAAAATCTATCAAAATCAAATATTTTTTTATAAAAAATGGAACAACACAGAATCCTCTGTTTTGTCCCATTCTTATAATTTTATTTTGGATTTGATCGATCTTCCATATAAGCCTGCATAAATGCGCCCGCATTTCTCATAATTTCTTCTGTTTCTTTATTTCCATAAGGAACTCTTTGAATAAGTCGGTTGACATAATCCTTTTCTATTATAATATCTAATGTTTCACGATAATTAATATCAAAAAAGTACGCAATATAAAATAACCAGTAATCCATCTTTGTCTTTCGGTCTGCACTTTTTATCGATTTCTTTTGATAATATGTCTCTAAAATCCCTGGCGTAATCGGCTGCATACCAAGTTCTTTTTCATTGATTCCCAGCATTGTTTCCATTTGATCTTCTAATTTCACTCTGCAATTGTCCAGTTTATCTGCATCCCGAATTAATTTTGCATGAAGCAGCGTTCTTTCCTCTTCGATTCCAGTAAGTTGATAATCACTATGTTTTTCAATCGCTTTTCTTATAATGGAATCGTAACAATCTTTTTTTATAAATTTCCGAATCATTCCCTCTTCAAACAACACTTTGACTCCATAAACAGCATGATCCATCACATCTGGCTCAAAACTATTGAATCTCTTTAGCTGTTCAAATCTTCCTATATCATGCAGCAGAGCAATCAATTTTGCCAGTTCCCGGTCTTCATCAGAGATTCTCATTCGAGTTGTTATTTCCTCTATACATCTTACAACTCCATAAGTATGTATAATTTTTAACCGTATTTTATCATCATTGCGATCATACTGATCCAAATATTCTTCAAAAGCCTTTTTTGCATGTAAAATATTCATTATCATCTCTCATTCTTACTTTTTGGTGATTTTTTATAAAGTGGTTTAATTTCTTTTCGATATACATATCTAAGGAATAATGTGCAAATGACCACTGAAACAATTTCAGCTATCGGAAATGCATACCATGTAAATCTTAATCCTCCAACTTTTGAAAAGATATAGGCGGCAGGAAGCAATACCCCCAGCTGTCTTAACAAAGATACTAACAAACTTAATACCCCATGACCAAATGCCTGGAACACAGAAGAAGATATCACACAAAAACCAGCCAGTAAAAAGCTTAAGCTAATGGTTTTTAATGCCGGCACTCCAATTTTCAACATGACATCTGAAGCATTAAAAAATCCTAATAATACATCTGGAAATAACTGAATCATTACCAGACCACAAAGCATAATACATACTGCAGACGTAATACTTAATTTAATGGTTTTCATGATTCGTTCCGGCCTGCGGGCTCCAAAATTGTAAGCAATAATTGGAACCATCCCATTATTCAGACCGAATACCGGCATAAATACAAAACTCTGTAATTTAAAATATACACCAAAGACTGCTGTAGCCGTAGCTGTAAATGCCATCAATATCTTATTCATTCCAAATGTCATAACAGAACTTACAGAAGCCATAATAATAGAAGGAATTCCAATACTATAAATGTGTTTTACAACATTTCCAGAAAATTTATATTTGGGTAAAGAAATTTGCACTTCCAGATTCTTCTTTTTGTTAAACACAAATGCAAAAATAGCTGCGATGATCTGACCAGTCACGGTAGCCAGTGCCGCTCCAGCAACTTCCATTCTTGGAAATCCGCATAACCCAAAGATCATGATGGGATCTAATACGATATTAATAATGGCTCCTAAAGATTGTGTCATCATTGTATATAATGTTTTTCCTGTTGATTGAAGCAACCGTTCAAAAATAATCTGAAAAAACATCCCAAAAGACAATATCCCAATGATTTTCACATAACTAATCCCATATGATGCAATCTGTGGGTCGCTGGTCTGTACCGTAAAATAGAATTTTCCAAAACAAGCAGTTAAAACTGCAAATACCAGAAAACTAAAAAATTCCAGTCTCACTCCGTTATTAGCAACTTTATTGGCATATTCTACATCCTTTGCTCCTAATGACCTTGAAAGCAGCGCATTGACACCGACACCAGTACCAGTTGCAACTGCAATCATTAAATTCTGTACTGGAAATGCCAGGGACACAGCTGTCAGAGCATTTTCATTTAATTGCGCAACAAACATACTGTCCACAACATTATAAAGTGCCTGCACCAGCATGGAAAGCATCATTGGTACAGACATCGTTAATAAAAGTCTTCCTATGGGCATAACGCCCATTTTATTTTCTTTTATACTTTTGTTCATTGTAATCCTTCTCTCTTTTTATATCATATATGAAATCATTATAAAGAGAAACAGAAGGAATTTCAACGTCTTATCTATTTTATCCTATCAGATTTCTCACATTTTACAAAAAAGCTTGCTGCCACTGCTGTAATTGGTACGGTTAAGACAACTCCTAAGCTTCCTGATAATCCCTGCATAATTTCAACTCCCATAATATAAGAATTGATTAACTGGTTATAGCTCAGATCATATGCGTAATTGGTAATCAGTGTCGTAATTGCACCTCCGACATAAGCAAAAATTAAGGTATTGGTCATTGTTCCCATCATATCCTGTCCTACATGAATCCCTGATATAAATAACTGCTTTGATGACAGAGATGGCTTGGTATCGTGAATTTCCTGGATTGTAGATGCAATAGACATTCCAACATCCATGACTGCACCCAGAGATGAGATAATAATTCCTGCAAACAGAAGCTGCCCAATTTTAATGGATGAATTCTGAGCAACATAATTTAACGTCTCAATATCAGATACATTATAACCAGTAATTCCTGCTGCTTTTCCGAATAAGAGAGCTGCAATTGCTGCAATGATAACTCCACTAGAAGTACCAATAATTGCGGATAACGTTTTTACAGATATTCCTCCTAAGAGTCCAAGAGTCACAACCGTTGTTAATACCGCTACTACAATTGTAATTAAAATTGGAGAAATCCCCTGATAGATCAACGGGAACATCAAATAACCAATGCATATGAAGGCAAAGACCAGACTTGCTACTGCTTTTACTCCTTTTTTCCCACCAATCAGACACACAACCGCTGAAAATACAATAACAAATCCGTAGATTGCAGCTGTACGATCCTGACTATAAACAGTTACTACATCGGACTCATCTGTCGTACTAACAATTACAATAACCTTCGTTCCCACTTTACAATTTGCACCAAACAACGTTCCATCTGGATTAATTGCTTCGACTTCTTCTCCTTTTTTATCACCGCTTTTTATTTTAACCATGACTTCCTGAGTACCATAATGGTTCCCATCTTCTGCCACATTATCCTTTGTTATTTCAGTAACTACCGCTTTTTCATAACTCTGGCCCTGTGTTGAAATCATAGGTGTTTTTTCAAATTGATTACATTTTATTAATACAAGTGTAAAAATAATTCCCACCAATAATGTAATGATCACTTTTTTCCAATTTACAAATTTATTCATATCCTTATTTCTCCTAGTCATACCTATCTTTTATCATATGAAATAACTGCCTGAGCTCTTTACAAGCCCAGGCAGTCCAAGACAAACCCCTAGAATCTTATTTTACAACAGCTTTTTTCACTGTACTATATGCACCATAGATTCGTTTTCCATCTACTGTTTTGTAAGAACGTACTTTTACATAAACAGTTTTTCCTTTTTTCAGATTTTTAATTGTATAAGATTTTGTTGTGTTCTTGCTGATTCTTACAGATTTTACACTCTTTGTGAATTTACTGTTAGAAGCATAAACAACCTGATAGCCTGTAGCTTTTGTATCTTTTTTCCAGCTTACGGTCAATTTTCTTTTTACTTTGTTAGATACTGTTGCTGTCTGTTTCTTTGGTGCAACGGTAAGAGTAATTTTCTTTGTTGCTTTTTTGTATTCATCTGTTGCAGCGGCAGTTACTGTAATAGTTGCTTTTCCAGTACCTTGGATAGTTACTTTACCTGTGCTGCTTACAGTTGCAACATTTTTATTAGAAGATGCATAAGTTAATTTTCCATCTCCAGTAGTTTTTGCATTTAAATTAAATGCTTTATCACCATAAGCTTTTTTATAAGAAGATGCAGAAGTTGTGATTTTCTGTTCTTTCACATCTTTTTTCACAATTGTGTAAGTAGAAGATCCATTTAACTGCTTTCTGGTAGATGCATCGTAAACGGATACAGAGAAAGAATCATCTGTTACATTTACTACAGAATAGGTTGGTGTCCATGTCTGGCTTCTTTCAGAAATGTAATCCTGCTGTGCTGCAATTAAATTATAGAATTTAGAACCTGTAGAAGAGTTCGCTTCTAAATAAACTGTTCCTTTTGGATTTACCACTGTTCCGCTCTGAGTATTGTTTACGATTTCATAACAGTTATTCTGTGCCTGATATTCTGAATCATATCCATTTGTATTGGATTTATCATATGCTGTATGAGTCTGTCCATCTCCTTGAAGCTGGTATGTTCTTGAATATGTATGATCATGTCCCTGTAATACAACATCAATATCATATTCATCCATAATTGGAGTTAACTGTGTTCTTAAGATCATACCATCTGAATCAGAATGGTCATAACCAGAACCGTAGATATCCTGGTGGAACATTACAACTCTCCATTTTGCATCTTGGTTTTCACTTACTGCTTTTTCAATCACATTTTTATGTGTTGCACAGTTGTAATTATTCGTATCTAATACAATGAACAGTACATTTCCATATGTGTAATAATAATCTGTTCCTGCTTTTGTTTGTCCATCTGTATAAGCAGTTTCATCGGCAGAAAAAGTATTTGGATTATTATAATGTAAAGAATACTGATTAGAAGTAGAATCATGATTACCAATCGTTGTAGATACTGGTAATGATTTTAAAGCTTCTGCTCCTAAATAACCGGCATATTCTCTTTCATTGGTAGAATAGTTTACCTGGTCTCCGGCAGATACCATAAAACTTACATCTTCATGATCTTCAACTGCATCTTTTAAGATTTCATTCCAGTTATAACTATCATTTCTTGCAGCCAGATTATCTTCTGCAGAACCACCATATTCATTTCCTGCATTCATTTTATCTCCTTCTGAATCGATCTGTCCTTTTGACGCACCAATCTGAGGATCACCTACATAAAGGAAAGAAAATTCAGAAAATGATTTTGTACTATATTTTTCTGTGTCTGCCCATGCACCATTTTTCCATACCTGATAGTAATACTGTGTATTTTCTTTTAAATCTGTTGCTGTAATCTTATTAGAATAATACTGCTGTTCAGAGATTGTTACTGCATCTTCCTGAGTTCCTGTAAATTCCACTGCATCTGACATATCTTCCTTTGTTGCCAGTCTGACTTTCGGAGTTTCTTTTGTATGGCTGTAATATGCAAAATTTAACTCAGTTTCATCTGTACCAGGTGTTAATGATACATTTTCATAATTACTACTGTATGTTTCCCAGTTGTCTTTCCAATTTGACCATTTTGATGCTTCTTCAGAAGCATCATTCCAATGTTCTGTTGCTGCCTGTACGCTGTATGGAGCTCCGCTAACGAAAGAACCAGCAAGCATTACAGAAGTAAGCATTGCAGCTGTTGCGCGTTTAAAGTTCATCTTTGTCAATTTAATCCCTCCTGACTTCATTGTACATTTCAAGTTGGCGCCCTAAAATTGTCAAATGCATTTTGTACTTTTACACTATAATCGGATTCGAAAAATCCCTCTACCCAAAAAAAGTAAATGCTTTGTAAAATAAAAAAGGCAAATGCTAAGAAAACTTAACATTCACCTTTTTATGCATTTTTACTGCTATTCTTTATAATCTCCTCTGCTAAATTCCAAATGACACCCAATCCGGTCTACTCGGCGACTCAAACAGCCAAAACACTCTGCTGCCTCTTCTCCGGTACAAATTTTATTATCATACAACGCATAGTCCTTTCGCACCATTACTGGAGATAAATTTGGCATCAATACGTTTGCCCCTGCCAAAATCCCCTGTTCTCTTCCATCGGGTGCAATAGTTCCCAATGCTGTTGTTGCTGGTAATAATAATGTTGGCTTCATAATACGAAGTAAACTGACCAAAAATGTAGTCAATTCTGCTGTACCTGACGGCTGATCTTTAAACCTTGTATCATGATGGGGCACAAATGGCCCGATTCCTACCATATGCGGATCCAACTCTTTGATAAACAGCAGATCTTCTGCCAGATGTTCCATGGTCTGATAAGGAGATCCCACCATAAATCCAGTTCCGACCTGATATCCGATTTCTTTTAAATCATACAGACATTGCTTACGGTAGACCAATGACATACTATCCGGATGTAACATTTTATAATGTTCTTCCATAGCAGTTTCATGCCGCAGCAAATATCGGTCTGCTCCTGCCTCATACAACCGTTTATATTTTTGATAATCTAATTCTCCCAGAGACAGCGTAATGGCACAATCCGGGTATGTTTTACGAATGGATGCCACAATATCTTCCATAATATCAATGGTATAATAAGGATCCTCTCCTCCCTGTAAAACAAAACTCCGATATCCCAACTGATATCCATTTTCACAAGAAGCCAAAATTTCGTCTTTTGACAATCGGTATCGCTTCACGTTTCCATTACCGGCTCGAATACCACAATAATAACAGTTATTTTTGCAATAATTTGTAAATTCTATCAATCCTCTTGGAAAAACAGCCCTTCCATAATACTGGTCACATAAATCTCTGGCTATTTTCCCCGCCTGCTCTCTTACTTCTGCTCTATGTTCTAATAAAAAAACAAATTCTTCTTTTGTTAAGATTTTCTGATTATTTAATTTCAATAATAAATTTTCTGCATTCATAGTTTCCACCCCATGATTTCTTTTTTATAACTATACCATATTAATAGGGAATAGAAAATGCTTTTCTTATCATTCTGTATCTTGTAATGAGATTTTATTTGTGCTAGAATTAGTCACATTAGCGTAAAATTATTGATTTGTATATAAAAAAGGAGTGTATTTCAGTGATTACTTCCAGAGAAGATATTAGAAATGTGGCAATTATTGCCCACGTGGACCATGGTAAAACAACATTAGTCGATGAACTGTTAAAACAAAGCGGTATCTTCCGTGAAAATCAGGAAGTGGCAGAACGTGTCATGGATTCCAATGATTTAGAAAGAGAACGTGGAATTACTATTTTATCTAAAAATACAGCGGTCACTTATAATGATGTGAAAATTAATATCATTGATACCCCAGGTCATGCAGACTTTGGTGGCGAAGTAGAACGTGTTCTTAAAATGGTAAATGGTGTTATTTTAGTTGTAGATGCCTTTGAAGGTCCAATGCCTCAGACAAAATTTGTAACGAAAAAAGCTTTGGAATTAAATCTTCCAGTTATTGTCTGTATCAATAAGATCGACCGTCCAGAAGCACGTTCTGAAGAAGTTGTTGATGAAGTGTTAGAACTTTTATTAGAATTAGATGCCGATGACGATCAGCTTGATTGTCCATTTGTATTTGCTTCTGCAAAATCAGGGGTAGCTGCTCTTGACCTAAATGATGAGTTCGTAGATATGAAACCTTTATTTGAAACAATTATTGAGCACATTCCTGCTCCAACTGGCGATCCAGAAGCAGAAACACAGGTATTGATCAGTACCATTGACTACAATGAATATGTAGGAAGAATTGGTGTTGGAAAAGTTGATAACGGTTCTATCAAAGTAAATCAGGATTGTGTTATTGTAAATGCCCACGAGCCTGATAAATGCACAAAAGTAAAAATCAGCAAATTATATGAATTTGAAGGGTTAGATAAAGTGGATGTAAAAGAAGCTGGTATTGGTTCTATCGTTGCCATTTCCGGTATTTCTGATATTCACATTGGTGATACCCTCTGCTCTCCTGAAAACCCAGTGGCTATCCCATTCCAGAAAATTTCAGAACCTACGATTTCCATGAACTTTATTGTAAATGACAGTCCTCTTGCTGGACGTGAAGGAAAATTTGTAACTTCCCGTCATTTAAGAGACCGTTTGTTCCGCGAATTAAATACCGATGTCAGCCTTCGTGTAGAAGAAACAGAAAGTGCTGATAGTTATAAAGTATCTGGGCGCGGAGAACTGCATTTATCTGTATTAATTGAAAATATGCGTCGTGAAGGATATGAATTTGCGGTCAGCAAAGCAGAAGTTTTATACAAACGGGATGAAAAAGGAAAATTATTAGAACCAATGGAAATTGCTGTCATTGACGTTCCTGAAGAATTTTCTGGTACGATCATCGATAAATTGAGCCAGCGAAAAGGAGAACTTCAGAATATGAGCGTTGCTAACAACGGACAATCCCGATTAGAATTCTCTATTCCATCCCGTGGATTAATCGGATACCGTGGTGAATTCTTAACGGATACGAAAGGAACTGGTATCATCAATACCCTGTTTGATGGTTATGGACCATATAAAGGAGACATCCAGTACCGTAAACAAGGTTCTTTAATCGCTTATGAATCTGGTGAGACCATCACTTATGGTTTATTTGCTGCTCAGGAACGTGGTACTTTATTTGTAGGTCCTGGCGAAAAAGTATACGGTGGTATGGTCGTTGGACAAAATGGTAAAACAGATGATATTGAAATCAACGTATGTAAAACAAAAAAATTAACCAATACTCGTTCTTCTGGAGCTGACGACGCCTTAAAACTGACTCCTCCAAAAATATTGAGCCTAGAACAGGCTTTAGAATTTATTGATACGGATGAATTACTGGAAATCACTCCGGAAAATATCCGTATTCGTAAAAAAATCTTAGATCCAACCATGCGTATGCGTGCAAAACGTAATGCTGGAAGCAATGTGCCAAAATAGCAAAAATTTATATTCTGAAATGAAAGATTTATAAAAAAAGAAAGCTGCCATGCCAGATTTTTTCTAGCATGACAGCTTTCTTATTACTCATTCTATATTCCTTTCTATCCGAACCGTTCCATCTTCCATCTCTTTCCACAATATCTGCCCTTTCTCCATAATCATATAACTATGCCTGCTGCCTGCTTTTGGAATTGACACAGATCCGGTATTCATATAAATATAGTCCTCATAAATCTGACAGTCTGGAATATGTGTATGACCATTTAGCAAAACATCTACTTTTTTAAGCGGTGAAAGATTTTGTGGATGATATTGATGACCATAAGTTGCATAAATTACTTTCTGCCCCATATAGAGACATGTATAATCTGCCAGAATGGGAAAATCCAATACCATTTCATCTACTTCTATATCACAGTTTCCGCGAACGCATAAAAGATTTGATTTCAATTCATTTAATATCTAAATAACTTTTTGGGAATCATAATCCCTTGGTAAATTATTTCTTGGTCCATGATATAATAAATCTCCTAAAAGTAATAGCCTCTCTGTTTTTTAGCATCTTATCGGATTTCTAAAAAAACGTCAAACAAATTTGCTTTTCCATATCCCCATTCCCTGTTTGGGTAAGTCCTGTCACTGCTTCGATCGGCTCCCCGTATAAAATAATTTTTTAGTCCAATGGTATTAATCAGATAATCGTTTCTCTCTATAATTGCCCACTGAAAAAAATCTGCTGCCATTCCGGCAAGCAATGCAGCAGAAACACTGGTTCCACTTTTCATGCCAAAACGTCCTCTAAGAAGGGGTCCAATGACATTCACCCCAGGAGCCGCAAATTCTGGTTTAATTAACTGATTTCTCGTAAATCCCCTGCTGCTTTCCAGATAAAGAGCGGAGTTTTCCTGACGATAAGCAGTTACGGTAATCGGATTTCCTGCATTTCCTGGTGTGGTAATCGTCGTAAACGGATTTGCCTGCAGAAAATACGTATCTGCTCCAATAAATTCTGTAATGGGCAGCCACATATCATATTCTTTTTCTCCTGTCTGGGGTTCTGCAACTGAAATCTTCCAAATTCCTTCAGCTGGAGTAGAAAATCGAAAGAAAATTCCCTGATCCCCACTATACGGATCCACCACCAGATAATCAATATAGACTTGCGTTTTTTCCATTAAAAACGTAAATGAACGGCTTTCCCGGATTCCTGCCTCAATCCAGCCTGTTAACTGTCCAGTCGGAGACTCAATCTGAATCTGAAATCGATAAGGAGCTTTTCCCCACATTTCAATAAAAAATCCGGGTTCTCCTCTTCCTACTTTTAATTCTACGGTCTCTCTTGTATTTGCAAGTCTTCCATGATAATGATGATTGGCATTTCCTTCATTTCCAGCTGCAATAATGACTCCAAATCCTTTTCTTAAAGAAATCCAGTTCAAATAATCACTTAAATAGGTACTTCCTATATGAGTTCCCTGATTACTTCCCAGACCAAAGCAGATAATCATAGGCTTTTCTTCTCTTTCGGTCACTTCCAATAAATAACTTAGCGCCATCATGATCTCAACTTCTGAATATGCTGCTACGTCCTTTGGAATAAAGTAAAAATCCCGCAAGTTTTGCTTTGCTTCTTTTAATTTTACTACCACAATTTCTGCATCTGGCGCTGCTCCCAAAAACCGATTGGCTTCATCTTTTCGTCCTGCAGCCACGCCGGCCAGAAAGGTTCCGTGCCCATTATTATCTGTAGACGGGACTATTGATAATGGATTTTCACTTCTTAATGCTTCTTCTATCTGCTCCTTCTTATATTCGCTTCCAAAATAAAAACCATTTGGCGGTGTCCCTCTACGATCGGTCTGATCCCAGATCGATACAATCTTGCTGCTTCCATCTTCATACTGAAATACCGGATTTTGATAATCAATTCCCGTATCAATAAAACCGATCATAACACCGGAACCTGTCAAATTCAACGGACCACTCTGCACCTGAGATACTCCCATATCACGAAGTGCTTCTATATCCATCAGCCCAAAACATTTGGGAATAATAGAAATTGACCTGTTCTCATACGGAACCTTCTCCCCATTTTTCTGTGTCAGATAGATTGCTGCAAACCGATAACTGACGGGAAAAAGGCATTCTGTCTGATACTCTTCTTTTATATCTGCTCCTCTGCCTCCATATTCTACAAGAAAATCATAATATTCTTCGTTGTAAAATACATCATTACACCCATTGTCCATATTAAAAACTCTCTTTTTCCTATTTTATGCCTAAAAAGAAAAAAGCTGCAAAATTTTCATTTTACAGCTTTCATCCTATTCTTTTTATTCTTGCGTTAGTCTTTTAACCTCCGTTCCTCTCATGGAAATGATAGGGGCTCCAGTTCCTTCAATATAGTCTCTGGTTATGGTAACTGATCCAATCGCATCGTCTTTTGGAATTTCGTACATGATATCCAACATAAATTCTTCAATAATCGCACGTAAAGCCCTAGCACCTGTTTTCTTTTCCAATGCTTTCTCGGCGATAGCTTCTAATGCCCCATCTTCAAACTCTAATCTTACTTCATCCAATTCAAGCAATTTCTTATATTGTTTTAAAATTGCATTTTTTGGTTCTTTTAAAATCGCTACTAACATTTCTTTTGTCAGTGCTTCTAATGTATATACAACTGGCAAACGGCCTAAAAATTCTGGAATCATACCATATTCTCTTAAATCCTCTACCGTAACCTTACTTAAAATATTATTTTCTCTGTCATATTTATCTTTTAAATCTGCATTGAACCCAATGGATGACTGTTTGGACAGGCGTTTTTTTATAATTCCTTCCAAATCAGGAAATGCACCGCCGCAAATAAACAAAATATTTCGTGTATTAATGGTTGTCATAGGTACCATGGCATTTTTATTAGTTGCCCCAACGGGTACTTCAACATCAGCTCCTTCTAAAAGCTTTAACAAACCCTGCTGTACCGCTTCTCCACTGACGTCTCTGCTGTGAGCATTCTGCTTTTTAGCAATTTTATCAATTTCATCAATGAAAATAATTCCTCTTTCTGCCTTTTCTACATCGTTATCTGCATTTTGAAGTAACTTAGATAAAACACTCTCTACATCATCTCCAATATAGCCAGCTTCTGTTAAAGATGTAGCATCTGTAATTGCCAATGGCACATTTAAAAGACGGGCCAGTGTTTTAACCAAATAAGTTTTTCCACTTCCTGTCGGTCCAATCATCAACATATTGGATTTGTCAATTTCGATTTCATCCATGGTATTAGTCACCACTCTCTTATAATGATTATAAACCGCAACAGAAATCACCTTTTTGGCATGTTCCTGTCCAATAACATATTCATCTAACTGTCCTTTTATCTGATGAGGGGCTGGAATCGTCTTTAAATCTAATGGCGTTTCTTCTTCTTTTGGTTTTTCTTTTTTCTTCGCTTTAATCTCCGGCTGTGGACGCATATGTTTCATCATATCATTCATATTTTGAAAATCCATATTATTAAAATCAAAGTTATTTAAATATCCCTGATCTACCATATCCATACTTCTCTGCATACAATCCGGGCAGACATAAATCTCATTTGGCAGTTTTATTAACTTTCCTGTCTGTTTTTCACTGCGTTTACATACATAACAGAATTTCTCTGTATCATATGTACGATCTTTTTCTGACATATTCTTCTTCCTTTCTCATCCGCATCAATACGGATTTCTGCATTTATTGTATCTGTTCATCATAAATTTGCTTTAAACAACAAATACCTTCTTTCATTTTCTCCTCTTTCAGTCTTGCAAATCCAAGAATATAACATTCTTTCTCTGGATTACCCTCAATATAGTAATTCGAAATCGCCTGCATTTTTATACCCGTTTGCAATAACCTTCTCTGAAATTCTTTATGATTTTTTATCTTTTTAAATTCTACTAAAACATGCAGTCCGGCAGAGAAACCTGTGACCGTAATATCATTTCCAAAAACTTTCAGCTGCTGCATTAAAAACTGATTTTTACTTTTATACAAAGCCCTCATCCGATTCAAATGCCGCTCAAAATGCCCTTCTTTTAGGAAATCGCTTAATACTGCCTGATCAATTCTGGAAACTGTACAGGAATAAAACGATAATTTTTTATTATAAATAGCCAATAACGTCTTTGGCAATACCATATAGCTGATACGAATCGCAGGAGCAATTGCTTTTGAAAATGTCCCCATATAGATTACTTTTCCATTTTTATCATTCCCCTGTAAGGATGGAATCGGCTTTCCATGATAACGAAACTCACTGTCATAATCATCTTCAATGATATATCGCTCTTCCTTTTCCCTTGCCCATGCAAGCAGGCTGCTTCTTCTGCTGATCGGCATAACGATTCCGGTCGGATACTGATGAGATGGTGTTACATATGCAATTTCTGCTCCTGACTCTCTTAACTCTTCTACTCTCATCCCCTGCTCATCCATAGAAATTGCTTTTACTGGAAATTTCAACTGAGAAAATACCCGATAGGCCTGCATATAAGTTGGATTTTCCATACCAACAACATATGGTCTATCTAAAATTTGTGATAATAGCAGCAGCAAATATTCCATCCCAGATCCCAAAATAATCTGACTGCTTGAACAGGAAACACCTCTGGACTGATGAAGATAGTTTTTGATTGCCTCTCTTAATGCAAAGTCTCCGCTGGATTTCCCCGTCTGAAATAATTGGGAATTATCATCCATCAGTACTTCCCTCATTAATTTTCTCCATGTATTATATGGAAAATGAGCCATATCAACTCCGGAAGATGTAAAATCATACTTATAATGCTGGACATCCTCCTGCGGCTCTTCTTCTTCCGGTATCTCAACAGTAAAATCAAGCATTTCATCCAATGCTGCCACATAATATCCTCTTTTGGGTTTTGACTCCACATAACCTTCAGAAAGTAATTGCCCATAAGCTTGATCTATGGTATTTCTACTGACATCTAAGTGCTCTGCCAGCTTTCTAGACGAAGGGAGCTTTGTCCCGCAGGTCAAAGCTCCTGATTTTATCTCATTTCTAATATATTTATAAATCTGTTCGTAAATCGGCTCTTTTTTCTTTGTATCAATTCCTATTGTCAACATTATTTAGCTTCCTTAATGGTGATACTTTCGATAACGACATCCTCTACTGGCTTATCATTTTCATCCTTTTCCGTAGCTGCAATATCATCCAAAACATCATATCCTTCATATAATTGTCCAAATACAGTATAATCATCCATTAAATATGGGTATCCACCATACTCATCAAACATTTTCTTTTGCTCATCAGTGGCCGTCTTACCACCATAGGTATCTTCTGTCACAGTTTTATTCTGCACAACAAAGAATTGGCTTCCATTCGTATCTCTACCCGCATTTGCCATACACAGCGCACCTCTAAGAGGTAATAGTACATCAGAAGTTTCATTTTCAAACTCACTTCCCCAAATACTTTCTCCTCCCATTCCAGTTCCTGTTGGGTCTCCACCCTGAATCATAAAATCATTAATGACACGATGGAACGTAATTCCATCATAGTAATGATTATATGCCAATGTTACAAAATTTTCCACTGCTAATGGAGAATCCTGTTGAAAGAATTTAAATTTTAATTCTCCAAATCCTTTTACTTTTACAATGGCAATGGTTTCACCTTTTTCTGGTTTTGACATCTGATTTACTTCAGAAGCCTGTTTAATTTCTACTTTCTCATATTCTGTTTCCGTGGTTTCTTCTGTCTTTATACTTTCATTCTCAGAAACATTCTCATTACTTTCTTCTTTGCTGCAAGCAGATACTAACAATACCATGCCAATGGTAAAAACAAATATGAATAATTTCTTTCTCATATACTACACCTCCATAATTTTATCAGCCGGAAAGTAAATTCCCATCTGACGTCTGGCTTCGTCTATTACTTTCATTTCCATAACGGAATTTTGATTGTGAGAATGGTCTACTTCATGTCCTGACACCAATTTCTGGAATTCCAATGCTTCATACACTAAATTGTTTCGATATACTTCCGTTTTCGCTCTAGGAACTTTAAATTCTTCCACAGTTCCATCATTATAGATAATCTTAATTTCTCTTGGATGAGGAACATCATGAATAATCATACATCCTTTTTCGCCTTGAATCTGGCTTGGAAGCGTGGAATTAGCTATTTTAGAATATAAAATCTCTGCCTGCATACCATTATAGTGGGCTAAAATCGTCCCAGCGCCATCACACCCGTTGGATAATTTTATGACATCCGTCTGAATGGATTCAGGTATTCCAAATAATTTCACAAGAAAATGTACGCAATAACAACCAATATCCATAATTGCCCCATTGGATAACTCTGGTCTAAATGCATTCTCAATTATACCATTTTTAAAGTTATCATATCTGGAAGAATATTGACAATACTGAATAGTCGCTCTTCTTATTGTGCCAAGCTTGTGCATTTGGTCCATGATGATCTGATATCCTGGTGTAAAGACACATTTCATTGCTTCCATAAATACAACATCATTTTCTTTTGCCGCCTGAAGCATCAATTCCAATTCCCTAGAATTAGAAGCAACTGGCTTTTCACATAAAACATGTTTTCCATAATTTAGCATCATCATGGCCTGTTGGAAATGACAATAGGTAGGACTTGCAATATACACTGCATCAATACTCTCATCCATTGCCAGTTCTTCCAAATTATCATAGACTGTTTTCACACCATACTTGTCTGCAAAGGCCTTTCCTGTTTCCATATTCCTGGAATACACAGCCCCATACTCCATCTCCCTACATAAGGAGATTCCGCTTAAAAACCAGTCCACAATAAAGTTTGTGCCAATGGTCGCAAATCTAATCATATTTTACATTCTCCTATCCACCATAATTTAATATATCATAACACATTTCCTATTTTTTGTCATTAGACGATAAAAGGCAGAAGCACTTGCTTCTGCCTTAATCTTTGTTCTATCTTCCACAGCATTTTTTGTATTTTTTGCCGCTTCCACATGGACATGGATCATTACGTCCAATTTTTTTGCCTTTTACAATTGTTGTAGATGATTTCTGCTGTTTGTATAATTCTTTCTGACGTTCTGGTGTTAAGATATCATTCCACTGTTCTAATGTATATAACCATTCTGCTTTGCAGGCAACCATGTTATAATACAATTTTTCAAAATCAATATCCAGACTTACCACAGTATCTTCTTCCATAGTATCGATTGGATTTTCTGTTTTTAAGCTGTCATTGATTCCATCTAAAAATCCTACAAATAACTGTAATTCAACTTCAAATTTTTCTGCTAATTCTTTTACTGTTCCTTCTTCTACTACATCTTTGTTTGATAATAATTTTTCGTAGATTCCTTTTTCAACAGCAAAATAATTTAACCAAAACTGCTGTCCAGCCTGTGTATTATCGTCGTGCGCATATGCATAATCACGCCATTCCTGTAATAAAGCCATAATTCTTCCCATCCTTATTCTTTTATTTTTCATCTTTCTGCTAACAGTACTTTTCCATTACTTTTTTATAAGCCGTAAAAAGTCTATCATGCTAACTATAACAAACTTTTTTTTCATTTTCAACCATTTGAAAAAAATATGTAATTCCTGTATCAAATCCTTTTTTTCGGTTAGACTAGAATTATCACCAAAGAAAAAGTAAATACTTATCCTCCCCCGATAATGCCCATATGGGCAGGGCCGAATAAATTTGACATGGATTTATTCGGCCTTTTATGATACCATGATTTCAACTTTAATGGGAGGTCTTATTATGAAACAAAAAACCAGACAATTCTTAGCCATCGTAGGACTTTTACTGCTTCTCCTTCTTCTTGCTGTTGTTATTTATTTTTCATTTACTGGAAATCCAGATTTTTTGGGTGTATTTAGCTTGATTCTTACTTTGCCATTAATAATCGCTGGAATTGGTATTATCCTCCGCATGTTCCGCTAAAAAAGCAAGATGCTCCTTTATTTTCTTTTCATATCCATTTTCTGTCGGGTTATAAAACCTTGTTCCCACCAGGCTATCCGGCAGATATTGCTGCTTTACATAATGATTTTTATAATCATGAGCATACTGGTATCCGATGCCATGCCCTAATTTAGAGGCTCCTTTATAATGAGCATCCTTTAAATGATTCGGAACTCCGGAAACTCTCTTTGTTCTGATTAATGAAAGAGCATCATCCACTGCCAGATAAGCAGCATTACTTTTTGGTGCGCAGGCAACATAAGTAACGGCCTGTGCCAGAATAATTCTGGCTTCTGGCATCCCAATTCTTTCTACTGCCTGTGATGCAGCTACTGCTACCTGAAGTGCCTGTGGATCTGCATTTCCTACATCTTCTGAGGCACAAATCATAATTCTTCTTGCAATAAATGTAACACTTTCTCCAGCATCCAGCATTTTTGCCAGATAATATACGGCTGCATCCGGATCAGATCCCCTCATACTTTTAATAAAAGCAGAAATGGTATCATAATGGTTATCTCCAGATTTGTCATAGCGAAATGCACGGCGTTGGATGCATTGTTCTGCTACATCCAATGTAATATGAATCTTTCCATCGAAAGATGGATTCGTGGTCAATATTCCAAGTTCAATTGCATTTAATGCACTTCTGGCATCTCCTTCTGCCATATCTGCCAAAAATTCAAGGGCATCTTCATTTATGTCTGCCCCATATGTTCCCATTCCCTTTTCTTCATCATAAACAGCTTTTTTAATCAATGTTTTGATTCCATCACTGGAAATCGGATACAATTCAAAAATATTCGATCTGGAAATTAACGCTCCATTAACTTCAAAATATGGATTTTCTGTAGTTGCTCCTATGAGAACTACCGTTCCATCTTCCACAAAAGGAAGCAAATAATCCTGCTGTGCTTTATTGAAACGATGAATTTCGTCAATAAATAATATGGTCTTTTTCCCAAACATCCCCAGATTGTTCTTAGCTGTCTGAATTGCCTCCTGCATTTCCTTTTTTCCAGATGTTGTAGCGTTCATTTGGACAAACTCCGCTTTTGTAGAATTGGCAATTACTTTTGCAAGTGTTGTTTTCCCAGTTCCTGGAGGTCCATAAAAAATAATGGAACTTAACTTATCCGCCTTAATGGCCCGATATAATAATTTATCTTTTCCAATAATATGTTCCTGCCCTACTACCTCTTCAATTGTAGACGGACGAAGTCTCTGAGCAAGCGGAGACTCTTGTTCCATCGTCTGTTCTCTCATATAATCAAATAAATCCATACGTATCCCTCACAATTTCTGATTCAATGCCATAAGCACTGCATTTCCATAAGTAATATTAATCACAGAATAACATCCCTGCTCTAAAGTAAATTTCCAAAAATGTTCCAATGGCAATTCCAGGATTGCCATGAATAACTGTATGATAGTGCCTTTATGTGATACAATCAACACATTTTCCCAGTTATGCCTTAACAATTCTTTTGAAAAGGATTCTATTCTTTGCTGAACATCTAAAAAACTTTCTCCCTTGGGTATCCGGTAATTCATCCAATCCTCTGCCCAACTTTTGGCTTCCACGGGATAGAATCTTAAAATTTCTTTATAGGATTTTCCTTCAAAAATCCCAAAATTTCTTTCTTCTAACCGGGCATCCACAATTTTTTCTGTTCTTGGCAGAAGAATTTGGGCGGATTGCTTTGCTCTTTCCAAAGGACTTACAAAAACCGCATCCCACTGCTTTTCTTCAAAAAAAGGAACCATCTTTTGTATCTGTACCTTTCCTTCTGTAGAAAGAACAGAATCTGTTTTTCCATAATAAATTCCTTCTTTATTTTCTTTTGTTTCTCCATGTCTGACAAAATATAATTTCATTGTCCACTCCTTTTCTTTCCTATTTTACTCATAACCTTACTTACTTTCCACACTTTTCTTAAATTTTTCGTAATTTTCGCCTATTTTTAAGACAAAAAACTTTTTATGTGATAATATAAAGAAGATGAGAAAGGGAGGTTTTTATGACTTCATTGCCAAAAGATCCAATGATGCTGGTAAGCGTCATTAACACAAAATTAAGAGATTATTATCCTTCTTTAGATGCATTATGCAACGATTTAAATGTTTCTAAAGAAGAAATTATACAATCACTTTCCAAAATTGATTATAAATATCAGAAAGAAACGAATCAATTTATCTGATTATTTATTGCAGGCAGAATTATTCAAAACAATATATTTATCATTCATATTTTTACTTCATTCTTTACCAGGAAATTTATTATAATGATATAGATGGGAGGTTGCTTCATGAGTAAGATTATGTACACAGAAGTCATCCGCACAACGAACATGACTGAGTACAAACAAAAAGAACGGGAATTTATTGAACTAGATGATAAAACAAAAAGTATGATGAGTACATATATACGAAAAGTTACTTTTCGCAGTGACATCGCTGATTCCCCTATTCATTATTCCATTGTTATGGAAGATATGGAAGATATTTATGTCGAACAAAAACAAAAAGACATGAATGTTGTTACCAAAGAGTTGATTCCGCTTACAAAGGAACAGGCAAATGATATTTTGAATGGAAATTATGATTTTTTAAAAGATACCGAAGATACCCGTCTGGTCTCTTTTTATGAAAGTATTCTGAACCATCAGCTGATACCAGCATATCGTAAAGAATTTACTAGAAAAACTTTTCACCAAAATAAATTTTTAGATATTGTATTTGACGTAGCTATGAGCAGAAAACCTTATACTACGAATGATTTTTTTGCACCAAAAGGATTTTCCTTTAAAACTGACTATTCAAATTTGAGAATGAGCATACGTCAGAATCTAAAAATTTCCAAACCGATGGAACAACTTCTGGCGTTTGAAAAAGAATTATTTGCTAGCAACGGCTAAAATCATCCTTTCTACAAAACTTATGCCGGGCTAATATAAAAAAGCAGTACATAGCCAAAGTGCTGCTTTTTTCATTTATAAGAATATTTTATGAAATATGCAAATATTGCAACCATGGTTCTATGTTATATTTATTTTTGCTTTCGCATAGACTGTAACAAGTTTATTGGAGCAGCAAACATATGCGAGATTATATTGTTGAACGGATTTTAACCATTGCCGATTATACCATTGCCAATAAGGCGACGGTCCGCGCCACAGCAAAACAATTTGGTATTTCAAAATCGACCGTGCATAAAGATCTAAGAGACCGGCTTCCAGAAATCAATCCAGCATTATCAAAAGAAGTCAATGAAATTCTGGATTTTAATAAAGCGGAACGCCATCTACGGGGAGGTCTTGCCACAAAAAGAAAATACCAGGAACGCATTTAGCGTTCCTGGTATTTTTTATTCTTTTATATTCCTAATTCTTCTTTTAAATCATCCAATTCCTGAATCCATAAGTTTACACTGGCATCTGTTGGCATACGAAGATCTCCTCTTGGAGATACTGCAACAGAACCAACTTTAGGACCATCTGGAAGACAGGTACGTTTAAAATGCTGTGCAAAAAATCGCCAGAAGAAAGTTCTTAACCATTTATATATCGTTTCTTTCTCATATACCCCATCAAATGTTTTCTCAGCCATACGGTATAATTTTTTAGGCGAGAAGCCAAAACGCATAATATAGTATAAAAAGAAATCATGCAATTCATATGGTCCAACTAAATCCTCTGTTTTCTGGGAAATGACTCCATCCACTGGTGGAAGTAATTCTGGACTTACTGGTGTATCCAATACATCCATCAACACTTCTTTTAACGCTTGATCTTCTGTTGTTTCTGCATAATACAATACCAGATATCGTACTAACGTCTTTGGAACAGAACAATTGACTGCATACATGGACATATGATCCCCATTATACGTGGCCCATCCAAGTGCAAGCTCAGATAAATCTCCAGTTCCAATTACCATACCATTATATTTATTTGCTAAATCCATCAGAATCTGTGTTCGTTCCCTTGCCTGTGAATTTTCATAAACAACATTATGAATATTTTCATCGTGTTCAATATCTTTAAAATGTTGTTCCACTGCCTTAATAATATTAATCTCTTTTAGGGTTGCTCCTAATCGTGTCATCAGTGTAATCGCATTTTGATAAGTTCGATCTGTTGTTCCATAACAAGGCATTGTGACACAAATCATATTTTCTCTTGGAAGCCCAAGCATGTCAAAAGCTCTTGCAGTAACTAAAACAGCCAGGGTAGAATCAAGACCGCCTGAAATACCAATAACTGCATGCTGGCATTTGGTATGTTCCAAACGCTTTTTCAGACCCATTGCCTGGATCGTTAAAATTTCATCACATCGTTTGTCTCTTTCTCTTTGACTGGAAGGAATAAACGGTGTCTTTGAATAACTGCGTTCTAATGGAATGTCTTTTATTTCCATAGAAAATGGAACTCTCATATATTCTTCTTCATTTTCATCAAAAAAGGTCGTCATGCGACGTCTTTCCGATGCTAATTTTTGCATATCAATTTGCGCATAGATGGTTTCATTGGCAAATCGCTTTGCCTCTGCTAAAATAGAGCCGTTTTCACAAATCAGATTATGTCCACTGTAAACAACATCCTGTGTAGATTCTCCATCTCCTGCGCAGGCATAGATATAACCACACAATAATCTGGCTGACTGATTGGAAACTAAATTTTTTCGATACACTTCTTTTGTTGTTGTCTCATCACTGGCTGACGTATTACAGATCAGCGTTGCTCCAGCCAGTGCATGTCTGGTACTTGGTGGATGAGGAACCCATAAATCTTCACAAATTTCACATGCCAGTACCAATTCTTTCATTTCGTCACATTCAAACAACAAATTTGTTCCGAATGGTACCTGCTGGCCACCTAGCGTAATCATTTGGACTTTTTTTGATCCTTTGACAAAATGTCTTGCCTCATAAAATTCCGCATAATTTGGAAGATATGTCTTTGGTACCATTCCTAAAATAACACCGTTTTGAATCACTGCCGCGCAGTTATACAATTTCTGATGAACGGCATAAGGAACACCGACAACTACGATCATACTGCTTCCATAAGATGCATCTCTGATTGCTATCAATCCTTTTTCGGCATCACGGAGCAATGGTCCCTGAAGGAACAAATCTCCACACGTATAGCTACTAATTGTAAGTTCAGAGAAAACCAATATATGAACCCCTTTTTCTCTGGCTTTTTTCATTTCATCAATAATTAAATTTGTATTATATGGACAGTCTGCTACTTTTACTTTTGGCGTCGCTGCTGCCACTTTGATATATCCATCTTTCATCTTACTGTTCCTGCATTTTTGCTAATTTTGCTGTCTGATCGGCCGCGGTCAGGCTGTCGATCACTTCATCTAAATCTCCATTTAAAATATTATCCAATTTGTGCAAAGTAAGTTTAATTCTATGGTCAGTAACACGGCCCTGAGGGAAGTTATACGTACGAATCTTTTCTGCACGATCCCCAGTACCAATCTGGCTTCTTCTTGCTTCTGCTTCTGCATCATGAGCTTTTTGCATTTCCATTTCATACAATCTTGCACGTAATACCTTTAATGCTTTATCTTTATTCTTTAACTGGGATTTTTCATCCTGACAGGAAATTACGATTCCTGTTGGAATATGTGTTAATCGTACTGCAGAGTCTGTTGTATTTACACACTGTCCTCCATTTCCGGATGCACGGAATACATCAAAACGGCAATCGTTCATATCAATCTCAACATCTACCTCTTCCGCTTCTGGCATAATCGCTACTGTAACCGTAGAGGTATGAATACGTCCGCCAGATTCTGTTGCCGGAATACGCTGAACACGATGAACACCACTTTCGTATTTCAATCTAGAATAAGCTCCCTGTCCAGTGATCATAAAGGACACCTCTTTAAATCCACCAATTCCATTTTCATTTACACTGATCATTTCTGTGCGCCATCTGCGGCTGTCAGAATAACTTCTGTACATACGGAATAATTCGGCTGCAAAAAGTGCAGCTTCATCCCCACCTGCACCAGCACGAATTTCTACAATAACGTTTTTATCATCATTTGGATCTTTTGGAATTAATAAAATTTTAATTTCATCTTCCAATTCTTCTACTCTTGCTTTGGATTCTGACAATTCTTCTTTTGCCAGTTCTCTCATATCTTCGTCCGTTTCTTCTTCTAAAATTTCCAGACTTTCTTCAATATTTTGTTTCGCTTCTTTATATTCGTTATATTTTTCCACAATTGGAGCCAATTCATTCTGTTCCTTCATTAAAGAACGGAATCTTTTTTGATCGTTGACCACATCTGGATCATTTAATTCTTCCAACACTGAAGCCAAACGGTCCACTAAATCTTCTAATTTATCAAACATTGTTATCCTCCTTCATCATCTGCTTTCATATCTTCCATATACGATCCGGTCTAGGCCTGCCAAATCTTTCTTTACGACAATATCACAAAATCCAGCTTCCTTCATCAGGGCCGGAACGCTTTCCCCCTGATCATACCCTATTTCGAAATATAGATAGCCACCCATATTCAAATATCCAGGAGCCTCCTTTATGATACGGCGATAAAAATACAGACCATCTTCATGACCATCTAAAGCAAGAAGCGGTTCATGCTCCCTTACTTCTGGCATTAATGTTCTGCATTCCTGGGATGAAATATACGGTGGGTTTGATACGATGATATCAAACGTTCCCTCAATTTCGTCAAATAAATCACTATTAATAAATTCTACCATAGGTGCCAGGGATTTTCCATTCTCTTTTGCAATCTTTAATGCTTCTTTTGAAATATCTGAACCAATACACTTTTCAGGTTTCAAATAATGTGCAAGACTGATGGCAATACAGCCTGATCCTGTACACATATCCAAAACGGAATGAACGTCTCCTGATTTTGTAATAATCTCCTCAATTAAAGTTTCTGTGTCTTGCCTTGGTATTAATACAGCAGGAGTTACCTTAAATGAAAGTCCCATAAATTCCTGAACTCCCAATAAATACTGTAATGGTATTCTTTCTTCGATTCTTCTTTTAATGTATCGTTGGAACTGTTCTCTTTTTTCCAAATCTTCGCATTCTTTTTGTTCATCCATAAAGTACGTCATACGATTCATAGAAAATACATATTCAAAAAGATACCATGCTTCTCCTGCTGCATTGTCGATCTGGGCATTTAAAAGAGCTCCTTCTCCTTTTTTTAGTATGGTTCTATAAGTTTCCATCAATCTTCCAACTCTCCATTTCTGATTGCTTCTACATATTTCTTCCAATCAAGAACTCCTTCTACAGACTGAATGGCAACTTCTATCATTTCTTTGTCCGGCTCTCTGGTCGTTAATTTTTGCAGCATCATACCTGGTCTGCTCAATGCCATTACAATTTTAGAATCACTTTTTCCTGCAAAACGTATAAATTCATAAGAAACACCAGCAATCACTGGAATCAAAAGCAGCCGCAGCACTACTTTCATAACGATAGAGTCTACCCGGATAAAAAAGAAGAAAAAGATGCTAATGATCATCACGATAAATAAAAAGCTGGTTCCACACCTCTTATGAAGCCTGGAATACTTTTTTACGTTTTCCGGTGTTAAATCTTCCCCATGCTCCAAACAATTAATTGTTTTGTGCTCTGCTCCATGGTACATAAATACTCTCTGTATATCCTTCATCTGTGAAATTAATATAATATAACCTAAAAAAATTGCAATTCTTACGATTCCTTCCAGTGCAAGAACAATTGCATGATTTCCAATTCTGGCTTCTAAAAATCCAGTCAATAAATATGGAAGAATCATAAAGATTCCAATAGATAACAGTATGGAAATACATACAGTAATTCCCATTAAAATAGATTCTCCCTTTTCTTTAAAGGTATTCTCAAACCATTGGTCAAATTTGCTTTCTTCTTCCTCTTCTTCGTAAAAGCTTGCAGAATAGGTCAATGTCTGTAGTCCTACTATCATGGATTCTACAAAATTTACGACTCCTCTGATAATTGGTAGTTTTAGTACTGGATATTTTTCTGAAATGCTCGTTTGCACAGATGTCTTTACTTCAATTGTCTGATCCGGTTTTCTGACAGCGATGGCACATTTTTTTCCATTTTTCATCATAACGCCTTCAATTACTGCCTGACCGCCAATACTCGTTCTCTTCATAGCTTTTCCCGTCTGTCCTGCACCTTTCTTCTTTAACTTAAAAGAGGTTGAGATAAATATCTCAACCTACTCTTGTTATCACTCTTATTACTTAACTCCGTATTTACGATTGAATTTTTCAATACGTCCACGAGCCTGATTTGCTTTCTGCTGTCCTGTGTAGAATGAATGACATTTTGAACAAATTTCTACGTGGATATCAGATTTTGTAGAACCTGTTACGAATTCATTACCACAGTTGCATACTACTTTTGCTTGATAATATTTTGGATGGATTCCTTCACGCATGTTTTTCACCTCTTCATCATATTTCGTTGGATTTTGCCAACGTACTTGCGAAACGAAATTCTATTAGTTTCAAATTATTGTTATAAACAACTTCTAAAGTATATCATAGCCATATAGGCAATGCAAGTATTTTTTCCGTAAAATCTGGCAATTTCCCTATTTTTCCTGACGCAAAAGAGAACGTTTTGTATATTCTACAAATTCTTTATTATTTTTTGTCCGTTTAAATAAATGCAGCATCTGTTCTAAAAAATCCTCTGCCTTCGCTCCTGACAATTCTTTACGCAAAGCATAAACAACTTCCCGTTCTTCTTTTGTGAGAAGCAACTCTTCCCTTCTGGTTCCTGATTTGGCAATATCCACCGCTGGGAAAATACGTTTTTCAGACAATCGACGATTTAATACCAGTTCCATATTACCGGTTCCTTTAAATTCTTCAAATACTACATCGTCCATTTTGCTTCCGGTCTCAACTAACGCTGTTGCCAGAATAGTCAGACTTCCCCCTTCTCTCATATTTCTGGCTGCACCAAAAAATTTTTTTGGCATATACAATGCGGCTGGATCCAATCCTCCGGTTAATGTACGTCCACTTGGGGGCACTAATAAATTATATGCGCGAGCCAGTCTGGTAATACTATCTAGTAAAATTACTACATCTTCTTTATGTTCTACCAGACGTTTGGCTCGTTCTAATACCATTTCTGATACTCTCTTATGATGTTCTGGCAGCTCATCAAAAGTAGAATAAATCACTTCTACATTTGGTCCTGCAATAGATTCTCTGATATCCGTTACTTCTTCTGGACGTTCATCAATTAACAGGACGATTAATTTTGCCTTTTCATAATTTTTACTGATACTTTTCGCTATTTGTTTCAATAACGTTGTTTTTCCAGTTTTTGGAGGAGAGACGATCATACCTCTCTGTCCTTTTCCAATCGGAGATAACAAATCGACCATTCGCATTGGAATACTGGAACTATCCGTTTCCAATGACAATCTCTCATCTGGAAAAATTGGTGTCAAATCTTCAAAATTCTTACGCTTCTGCGCTTCATAAGGATGATAACCATTGATGGAATCAATATAAAGCAACGCACTGAATTTTTCACCCTGGGTCTTTACACGAATACTCCCCTTTAAAATATCTCCGGTCTTTAAATTAAATCTTCGTATTTGAGATGGTGATACATATACATCATTTTCTCCTGGAAGATAATTTTCACAACGGATAAACCCATATCCATCCTGCAGCACTTCCAAGATACCATCCGCTTTTTCACCGCTGTCCAAATCAGCCAGTTTCTGGCTTTTTTCTGTGTCTTTTGCCTTCTTGGTAACTTCCTGCTGTTCTTTCTCCTCTTCCTCTTTTAAACGTTCAATTAATACACTCTTTTTCAAGGAAGAAATTCCTTTCATCCCCTTTTCTTTCGCATACTGTTTCAAATCAGTAAGGGACATTTCTTCAAATACCATATATATTCTCCTTTTTCTGCAACTTGGGAAAAATCAGACGATTGTCTGTTGATTTTAGTGAAGATTGATTTTGCTTAGATAAGCTTAACACACCTTCTTCCAAATTGCAAGAAATCCCCTTAACCTTGCATTCTTCCTTCCATTTTTTCTTTCAAAGAGTGTAAAATCTTTTTTTCCATCCTTGATACTTGAACCTGGGAAATTCCCATAGCCTTCCCAATTTCTCTTTGTGTCTTATTATCAAAATATCGAAGCTTAATCAGCATTTGTTCGTCTTTTTTTAATTTTTTTACCACATCGTTAAGCAGCATTTTATTCATTAATCGATCTTCCCATGGGTTTTTTTCCTCAATCATATCCATCATTGAAATATCATGACCATCTCCTTCATAAATCGTCCGGTTTAAAGATTCCACTTCTCGATTTGCCTCAAGGGCAACAACAATTTCATCCACTGGAAGTTTGGTGACACCTGAAATTTCTTCAATGGTTGCTTCGCGATGATATTTTTTCTGGAATTGCTCTTGAGCCAAACTGACCCGGTAAGCCTGTTCTTTTAGTGACCGGCTGACCTTGATCATTCCATCATCCCGTAAAAATCTTTTGATTTCACCTGAAATCATTGGTACTGCATAAGTAGAGAATTTGACATCATAAGATAAGTCAAATTTATCAATGGATTTTATCAGTCCTATGCATCCGATCTGAAATAAGTCTTCCGGCTCATATCCCCGATTAGAAAATCGTTTTACAATGCTCCAAATTAATCCTACGT
The DNA here is from genome assembly GCA_036311565.1 of Lachnospiraceae bacterium. Classification (GTDB taxonomy): domain Bacteria; phylum Bacillota; class Clostridia; order Lachnospirales; family Lachnospiraceae; genus Fimousia. Next base: position 53,607 of record JAXJPR010000051.1, on the reverse strand, counting down.
TATTTAAAACCAGTGTCTCTCTGGCTTTTTTATCTCCTGCTTTTGAACGCCTGATTAATTCTCTTTGCTCCACTGACTCACCCTTTTTCTCATTTTTACCTTTGTTCCTTGTCCAACTTCTGATTCCACATACAGCTCGTCCATAAAGGCTTCCATAAAAGCAAATCCCATGCCTGCCCGCTCTTTATCTGGTTTTGTGGTATACAAAGGTTCCATGGCCTTTTCAATATTTTCGATTCCCTTTCCATAATCTGTAATAATAACTTCCAGACAATGGTCTTTGATATCTGCCTCCAGCACGATTTTGCCTGTACTTTCTTCATATCCATGAATAATGGAATTCGTAACAGCCTCAGAAACTGCTGTTTTTACATCTGCCATTTCTTCTATGGTAGGATCTTCTCTCATTAAATAGGCCGCAATCACTACTCTTGCCATAGCCTCATTTTCTGAATGGCTGTCAAATTCAAAACGTATCATACTTATCCTCCTCGCTATTACTGAATAATTTTGTATAGTCCAGAAATTGTCATAATTCGATCAATATTTCTGTTTACATTTCTAACGTATATTCTTCCACCGATTGCATGCACTTCCTGATATCTGCCTATGATCATACCTACACCAGAACTGTCCATAAAATCCGTTTTCAAAAAGTCAAATCCAATATTTTCCACCGGATTGGAGATCATCATCATCTGACATTTGCGTTTTACCTGCTGTGCTAAATGATGATCTAATTCTCCTTCTAACTTTATCCAAAGGGTATTTCCCTCCATTTCATATTCTGTTGCCATATTGTCTCTCCTTTCTGTCTGCATCCTATTGCTGCGTCATTTTCTTCCTTTCCATTTTCTCTATGGCCTTTAACCACTGTACTAAATTATTGATACGAATACGCACGAAAAAAGGAGAACGAAAAAATTTCGTTCTCCTTTTTCTATCATAAAAATATCATTACTTTTATTCTTCTGTTGTTTTTTCTGTAGTATTTTCGGTTGTTTTTTCTGTACTCTTTTGTGCCGCTTCAAGATCTTCCATACGTTTTTGTGCATCCTTTGCTCCATTTGTACCTGGGAAATCTTCAATAATCTGTTTGTACACACTAATTGCACTCTTTGTCTGACCATTTTCTTCGTATGCTCTTGCAAGATAGTAGAAATAATTTACATTACTATCATCTGCTTTTGTAGCTCTCTTGAAATCTTTGATCGCACTCTTATAATCTTTCTGATTATAATCATTCATTCCATTTTCATAGAATGTTTTTGCTGCATCTTTAAATGTCGCTTCTTTAATTTCATCATATAAAGCCTTTGCTTCATCTGTATTTAAAATATCTTCATCAATGTCGATCAATGCCTCTGCTGCTGCTGCTTTATCTCCTTCAATATATTCTTTTGCAGCTTGGATTAATAACTGATTTCCATTTTTATATTTTTTTACTTCCTGCTGAGCTGTTTTTGTTTTTGCCTGCGCTGATTCTAATTCTTCTTCTAAAGATTTAATTTCTGTATCCTTTGCAGTAATCTGATCTTTATATGCATCTGCTTCACTCACATATTCATTTTTCACAGAATTTCTTGCAGTTGGCACTACTAAAACAAACATAGCAATGACCCCTACTAAAAATCCAATTCCCAGATAAATAAAGCTCTTCTTATTGCTAGTTACTTCCTCATAATCACTGCCGCTGGCTGCAGATTTTTTCTTTGGTGCTTTTGCTGCCTTTGGTGTCTTTGATGTTTTCATCACTGATGACTTAGACTTTTTTACTTTCTCTTCTGTTTCTTCTTCTACTTTTTCCTGCGCTTCTTCTACTGATTCTTCCTTAACATCCAGCTGTTCCATATACACTTTTGCTGTCTTTTGATTTGCATCAATGGACAGAACCTGATTTAAAGTCTGACGGGCCTCTTCTGCTTTTCCTTCATGAATGCAGATCAATGCCGCTAACAACTGTACCTGCACATTATTTGGAAGCAGACGCACAACTTTTTTAATCTGAATATATGCAAGATCATAACTATCCGTCTGACAATAATTTAATGCCAGGTTATAGCGTTTGATGATCTGGTCTACTTTATTTTGCTGGGTAGGATTATTCTTGATTTCTTCACTTTTACCTCCCATAATTGCTTTTTCTACTTGTTTTCTATCTAAACCTGATTCAAATTTTTTTAATTCTTGTTCAAAATTAATCATGATACTTTCCTCCTATTAATCTCTCTATCATTCCTGCCAGATATAAAGAGCCAATGCAAAACAGGTAATCGTCTTTTTGCCGTACTGCTTTCTGGTATGCCAAAGAAATGTCCTCTTCTATAACTACTTCTGTATCTGTATATTTCTCAAATATATTTTTTATATGTACCGGATCCGCTTTACGGTTTCCTGGAATTGCTGTTATCGTTATATGTGCAAATGCATGATGCATGCAAATTTTTTGAATCATCTCTTCATAATCCTTATCTGCTACAACTGCAAACAACAAATCTTTTTTCTTATCACCATATTGTGCGGATAAAGTCTCCAGCCATGCATCAATTGCATGCGGATTGTGCGCACCATCTAAAATTACATGGGGTTCAATTTCTTCCATTCTTGCCGGCCATCTCATTTGATATAAGCCTTCCCGAATACTCTTTATAGAAATATTGGGAATTACCTCTTTGATTGCATGAACTGCGATATCTGCATTCCAAAGCTGAAATACTGCAGATGAAGCAATTGCAAAATCATCAAATCTATGATACCTACTTTCTAATAAAAAAGCAATGCCTTTCTTTTTATTTTCAAGAATCTTAATATCATCTTTCGAAAGTCTTATGATTTTCGAAAGATTTTTTACAGCTTCTCTTTCAATTATCTGGTTTACCTCCAAAGACTGCTCCATATAGACAACTGGTTTTCCCTCTTTTATAATTCCGGCTTTTTCCTTTGCAATTTTTTCCAAAGTGTCACCCAATATTTTGGTATGATCCATTCCAATAGAAGTAATTACAGAAATTTCCGGAGTCACAACATTAGTTGCATCATATGTTCCGCCAAGTCCTGTCTCTAATATACAGTAATCTGCATTTTTACGTGAAAAATACAGAACTGCCATTAAAAATAAATATTCAAAAAATGATAATGGTTCTTCAGCCACTTCCCTGATCTTCTCCAAACAATATGCAAAGTCTTCATCAGATATGTCTTCCCCGTTCACTTTTATTCTCTCATTGATTTTTACCAGATGTGGGGACGTAAAAAGAGCGGTCTTATAACCGCCTTTTCTTAAAATGGAATCCAAAAACGCACAGACGGAACCTTTTCCATTGGTTCCTGCCACATGAAAAAATTTCATTGTACGTTCTGGATTTCCTAATCGTTCTAATACTTTTGCAATATTATCATTGGAAGGATCCTTTAAAAAATACGGAATCTCATCGAAAAACCGGACCGCTTCCTTATAATTCATAATATCTCCTTATTTTGCACCAAGCTGAACAAGGCGTTCTTCTACCTGTGAAAGCATCTGTGTATATTTTTCTAATTTTTCACGTTCTTGCGCAACTTTTGCTTCTGGTGCTTTACTAACAAAACGTTCGTTGTTTAACATTCCTTCACACCGTTTGATTTCTCCCTGTAATTTCTTACGTTCTTTTTCCAAACGATCTAATTCTTTTGCAATATCCACTAATTCCGCAAACGGCATATAAATAACTGCTTCTGGGATTACAGTGGAAACTGCGTCATCTGCAATTCCTGCTTTATCTTTCTGAATAATAACTTCACTTGCATATCCTAAGGTTGCAAAGAATACTTCCCCATTTTTGAAAATCTGGCGCACTGTTTCATTTTCAGAAACAACATATACCTTTGCTTTTTTCTTTGGAGATACATTCATTTCAGCACGAATGTTACGAATTCCACGTACCGCTTCTTTGATGGTCTCTACTGCAGTTTCATCTTCTGCAAAATTCCATTCTTCTTTGTATTCTGGCCACTGTGCCAGCATAATAGATTCTTCTCCAGTTAGATTACAATAAATTTCTTCTGTAATAAATGGCATAAATGGATGAAGCATCTTCAATGATTCTGTTAATACTGTCTTTAATGTCCATAAAGCTGCTGCTTTTGTTTCATCTTCATCGTTGTATAAACGAGGTTTTACCATTTCAATATACCAGTCACAGAATTCTTCCCAAATAAAATCATTAATCTTCTGAACTGCAATTCCCAGCTCATATTTTTCCATATTATCAGTAACATCTTTTGCAATAGTGTTAAATTTAGATAAAATCCATTTATCTGCACTTGTTAAATCAGAAAGCGTTACATTAGAAAAATCTGCCTGTTCAAAGTTCATCATCATAAATCTGGATGCATTCCATACTTTATTTGCAAAGTTGCGGCTTGCTTCTACTCGTTCCATATAGAAACGCATATCATTACCTGGAGCATTTCCAGTTACTAATGTAAATCGAAGCGCATCTGCACCATACTGATCAATGATTTCTAATGGATCAATTCCATTACCAAGAGATTTGCTCATCTTTCTTCCCTGAGAATCACGAACCAATCCATGAATCAATACTGTATCAAATGGTGATTTTCCAGTATGCTCATATCCTGAGAATACCATACGTACGACCCAGAAGAAAATAATATCATATCCTGTTACTAAAACATTGGTTGGATAGAAATAATCCAGTTCTTCTGTTTTTTCTGGCCAGCCAAGCGTTGAGAATGGCCACAATGCAGAACTGAACCAGGTATCTAATGTATCTTCATCCTGTGTTAAATGTGTGCATCCACATTTTGGACATACACCTGGGTTTCCACCTCTTACCACAACGGTTTCCCCACATTCGTCACAATAGTATGCTGGAATTCTGTGTCCCCACCATAATTGTCTAGAAATACACCAGTCACGAATATTTTCTAACCAATGTAAATATGTTTTTGTATATCGTTCTGGAACAAATTTTAATTCGCCCTTTTCAATAGCTTCAATTGCTGGTTTTGCCAGTTCATCCATTTTGACGAACCACTGTGGTTTGATCATTGGTTCAATGGTTGCTTTACAACGATCATGAGTTCCAACGGCATGAGTATGATCTTTTACTTTTACTAAATATCCCTGTTCTTTTAAATCAGCAACAATGGCTTTTCTTGCTTCATAACGATCCATTCCTGCGTATTTTCCGCCCAGTTCGTTAATCGTAGCATCATCATTCATCACATTGATTTCTGGAAGATTATGACGTTTTCCAACTTCAAAGTCATTTGGATCATGTGCCGGAGTAATTTTTACGCATCCAGTTCCAAATTCTTTATCTACATATTCATCAGCTACAACTGGAATCTGTCTGTTACATAATGGAAGTTCTAACATCTTTCCAATTAAGTGGCTGTAACGTTCATCATCCGGGTGAACTGCAACTGCAGTATCTCCCAATAAAGTTTCTGGTCTTGTTGTGGCAATTTCTACCACTTCATCACTTCCAACAACCGGATAGTTAATATGCCAGAAATGTCCTGCCTGATCTACGTGCTCTACTTCGGCATCTGAGATAGAAGTCTGGCATACTGGACACCAGTTGATAATTCTGGAACCTTTATAAATATACCCTTTTTCATATAATTTTACGAATACTTCTTCTACTGCTTTTGAACAACCCTCATCCAAAGTAAAACGCTCTCTGTCCCAGTCGCAGGCCGATCCTAATTTCTTTAACTGACTAATAATAGTTCCGCCGTATTCTTCTTTCCACGCCCATGCATGGTCTAAAAATTCTTCTCTTGTTAAATCAGATTTATCAATACCTTCTTTTTTTAACTTTTCAATAATTTTTACTTCTGTAGCAATGCTGGCATGATCAGTACCAGGCTGCCATAATGTATTATATCCCTGCATTTTCTTAAAACGGATCAAAATATCCTGCAGTGTTTCATCTAATGCATGTCCCATATGCAGTTTTCCAGTAATATTTGGAGGTGGAATTACGATGGTAAATGGTTTTTTGCTTCTGTCTACTTCTGCATGGAAATACTTGTTATCCAGCCATTTTTGATATAATCGGTCTTCAATTTCAGACGGATTATAATTTTTTTCTAATTCTTTGCTCATCTTCTTATCTCCTTCTATGCTCTATCGAAACTATGTAGAGAAAAAGCCCTCCATCCAAAGGACGAAGAGCTGGTAATCCTACTCGGCTTTCGCTCTATATTTTATATATCTATCATATTTTATGCAATCTTTAAATGTCTGTCAAGCGGTTTCAATGGTTTGCACCAAATATTCATCCATTTTACGCATCTTTTCCTGAATATTTTGAATGAACATTTCCTGTTCTTCTTCAATAAGAAAAATTTCTGGAAAATACACATATTCCTCTGGCTGCTTAAAATGAAGAATTTCCATAATCCCCTGGTACTCATTTCTTGCTTTTTGATAATCTTCCCGATAGTCCAGCTTTTCCAGGATTTTTTCGACGTAGGGGTAAATCTGCCATAAATACTCATCCATTTCATCAAATACACTGTCATATTTTTGTTGATAATAAGATAGCGTTTCTTTTTTTTCGTTCATCTGGTCTATATTTTCCTGTAACATATCCTCCAATACTTCTACCTGTTGATTTGTTTCTCCTCCCATTTCTTTTTTAAAAGAAAATCCAAAGATCAGGCTTCCGGCAAAAGGAATGCCGGATAATAAAATCACTGCCGGAATGGATACCCCATGATATAACTTTAACATAAGAAGATGAAAACAAATAGAGCACAGAAACATCACCCCAAAAGACATGGTTACGATCATTTTATTTCGTTTTTTAATACGGCTTTTTTTACTTATCTGTTTTTGTTTCTTTATCAGTGCCTGCTGTTCTTCTGTCTCTTTTTCTAATTCATTTACTTCATTTTCCAGTTTCTGAATCTTAGCCATATCTTCTTTGATTTCATTTCTATGTGACAGGATTATACGGACATCCTTTCGATCAACATCATTGCCACAGATTTGTTCCCATGCTTTTTTTTGCACTCTGCTGCATTTTCCTGCTTTTTCTACTAATACAATTAATTGTTCATCCGTCATATCTGCTAAAGAATTTATATCCGCTCTCATATCAGAGATTTTATCGATATTGGCTTCATATAATTTTATCAACTGCTGCTTTTTATCCATCTATTCCATCTCCCTGCGGTAATTTGTTTTCCACTGTTTTAGCCTTTGTTTTTTATAATGATTATTTTCCACTGCTTGTGTTTCCTGCTGATGTCTTTTCCACTCTTCTTTCCATATTTTCCATTTTTGTATATATGCAGAATACTCGTTACCAGCCATGATCTTTACTGCAGCACATTCGCCTTGAAACATTAAAACTGTATAATATGCATCCAACGCTTTCTTTTTCTTACTTAACTGATAAGATTTTAAAAATAATGCTGCTGCCCTTTCAAAATCCCATTGACAGACATAGCAGACTGCCATATTATAACAGGTTCTTCCGTCCATCTCTTCTAACTTCGCTGAATGATAATATTTTAATGCTTTTGCATATCGTTTCTGCTTTAAATATTCATCCCCCAGACGGATTTTCCGCTCTCCATCTGACATTCTTTTATAACGATCATATTTTTTCATTAACACGCTGATTTCCTGAGGAAGAAAATAATTTCTGCAGGAAATCACCTTTCTCAGTCTTTCTTTCGGAGATGTAATTTTGGACCATTCCTGCTCCAATTCACTGATTTCCAATTCCTGAACCATCCATTGAAATAATTCTTCTGAAATTCCTTCTTCCACAAAAATAAGAAAATGCTCGCGAATATAATAACATAATTCCTCATATGTTGAGATCTTGCGTTGAAACGAAGAAAATTCATATGGATTTTTCGTTTCCTTCGTCTCACATAATATTATCTGTCCCATTGTTCTTCCCTCATTATGGCAATTTAAATACTTCTTTATAGATTAATCCACTACCCTTTCGGCTCATACCGAATCCCATATCGTAGACCTCCACCTCTAAAGTTTTTGGTTCGATACAGTTCATCTGGATTTTTATTTTTGTAGTTTTCATTGGATGCTGTTGTTTTAAATGAAGTGGAAGGATCAGTTTTATTTCCTTTCGGCTGACAAAATGCATTCCTTCTATCTCCAATTCTTCGCACTCATCCATCAATACATCAACAGATCCATGGGTACGAAACCAAAACTCCCCTGGCTCAATAATCGGAACAAAGACATCTTTCTGTCCATGATGAAACGCCCGAATTCCCCAGATATACGGGTGATCATCTTCTGTCATCAGCATTTCTTTTTTCTCTTTCGGCTGAACCAAAGACATCATTCCTCCGGTAGAAAATAAGTGATTTCCCATAAATACCCTTCGTCCATGACAAACAGAAGATAAACTAAGTTCCATCCACTTACCGTCAAATTCTTCTCCAATTAAATAAACGATATCAACATTTCTATGGTTCAGCGTTTTCGCAATCCATTTTGTGAAAAATTTGTCTTTTTCTTTCGCCGATGCAAATCCTCTTTCCGGAAGCACGATCACTTCCTTTTCTGTCATCAGGATTTTTCCGCGACGAATGGCAGAATAAAAGATAAAGCTTTTTTTATGAAATTCAAATACTGCTGCATTTCTTTTCCAGACTCCTTCTTCCTGCCAAAGTAGATATTCTGCAAATGCTTCTTCCTTTGAAAAAAATACTATGGATGACGTTTGTACCGCTGCATCTAAAACCTCTTTCGTCATCTTTTCTACTACAGCAACGGCTTTATCTTCCGATGATGTCAAATATGTATTCATCCATGCTATTCGTTCCTCTATATCTATAGGGCAGGAACATACTGGAAGATCTTCTGCTGTCGTTTTGTCATGTTTGCTTATATAACAAATTTTATCTGTAAAATCAAATCCATAAATCATTGGTCTACTCCTATTCTTCCAGCCATGGCTGAATAGAATGTGCAATCATAAATTCCATCTCATTATACTGTTCTATCATATCATAAACCTGGCTATTGTGCATATCTGACAAAATTTCATTGATTTTTTGATATTTCAGTCCCATATGCGCTCTCTCAGGATAAATAATTTTGATAGACTTTCGATATTTTTTATCATCCTCTTCCATAGTCACGTATACATCTGGTTGTTCATCTACAAAAGAAATAAAATGGCTCACATAAATACCTTCCACCACTTCTGTCATTGCTGCTTCTCTAATCATTTCAGATTCACCTTCCTGACAATGCATTACCACACATTTTCCAGGCTGATCCTGATAAATAACAAACGTTGTACAGAATAAAACATTTGGAATTGAAATCTTGTTGCCAAATTTTAAAAATACTTCCAGTAAAATCTCCTGTTCCATAAACCAGTGAATAATACTTTCTGCCACCTGACGTTCTTCATCTGATAATTGCTCCTTTTCTCCATAGTAGTGGAGCCAGGCCAATGGTTTGATTGCTGTCTTCCATCCATAATCTTTCAGATACCTTGTACAATAAGTAAAAAATTCTTCTCTTAATTCCAATTGTTGTTTTATATAAGATCTACAAAATTTTTCCAGAACATAATTGATCAGTTCTGTTTGGTGATTTTCCTGTTTTACAAATTGCAGAAAAATATCAATATAGTCTTCCGGATTCCACTCTTCCTTGATAAATCTTGTGAGTAAACGTCTGGTAAATTCCTGCTGATAAATACCTGCTTCCATTCCCTGATCCCATAGCCGTTTTAGATAATCCGCTTCCGGTGGAATATGCATTTCAAGATAATATAATATTTCTGGTCCAGCTTCTCCATTTAAAAATACAGATTCACACATCTTGGCTGCAAACATGGATTTTCTTCCCTGAAGTTTTTCAATCAGATACTGTACCACTTTTTTCAAAAGATCCGTACGAATGATATCGAATCCATACCGTTCCATTCCCTTCAGAGCTTCTTCATACATTCCCTGTAGAATGAAATACTCCATAACTAAGACCTGATTCTTTTCCTGAAGTTTTTCCCAACGTACTTGTCTTAAATATTCTTCTAATTTTTCATTTTCATGATTTTCATAATAGTAATTTAATAAAAGTTCCAAAATCATTTCTTTGGCATCATCACTTAAGACCTGAAGATCCATCAGTCTTTGGGCCATTGCCAGATTTTTTTCTTCTAATTTTGCTTTTTTTATAAGCTTTCCCGCTTCTGTCAATAATACTTTCTCATGAAAATGATTTTTTTCTCTGCATCGATCATAATAGCTTTCTTCCTTCCACAATTTTTCTATGTTCCAAGAAACCGCTGTCAGATATACAGCTTCTTTTTCATCTTGAAATAAGACCGTCACCTGATCTGAATATATATCGCAATAAGCCGTTCCATCGATTAATTCATATACATCGGGCTGCTGCTTTTCGATATGTTTGATAATTACTTTTTTCATTTTGGTATTTTCACAAACAATCTTTCTCTTGAAAATAATATTCGGAAGCATTATAATCCCGGTTTCACTGCCTGCAAAATCTGGCAGATAATTCTGGTATAAATAAACAGCCGGATCTGTCATGAGTCCAAGCTCCATAGCTTTTAGTACAAAAGCTGTTATTTTCTGACTGTAATTTTTTGTAATTTCTCCATATTCTTTTCGATTCATATGAACATTCGCATATAGATATGCTCTTTCTTCAATGGAAAGACTATTACTATATGTAAAATAATGAAGTACCGCCGGCTCTAAAGTCTCATATTGTTTAATGTCTAAAGTTCTTATATACGCTTCAAACAATCCTAGCATTTTTATTGAAGAAGAGACAGCCTCTTTTAGATATCCATGATATTCTTTTTTCCACTGTCCTGTTCTTAAAATGGTTTTACAAATACTCTGAAGATATTCTTCTGGATAAATATGATAAATCTCTTCCAGAATGCAAAATCCATCCTCGGTAAAATCATTTCTTCTTCGAATCATTCTTGCATATTGATCTAAAACTTCTTTTGACAAAATCTGTTGATGCACTCCAAACTTCATATTTTCAACAGTAAATGCATCAATATCTTTTAATAACAGTGGATTCCGGTTCCAAATTCCTGCAACTTCATATTTTAAAATTGTTGCCAATGTTCCTTCCTGATAGAGTTTCTTTATCTCTTCTAACTGCCTTTTATTGGAATATACCAGTTCTTCATCTAAATAAAGCAACATCCATAGGTAATACTCCTTCTTTTCTGAAGCCTGGGCATAATGCTCTCGGATAATCTCCACTGCACTTTTTATCGTAAGAGGATTTTTTTCATATAAAGCTTTCAGATAATAATAATAACTTTCAATAAATGCTCCATCTTCCCATGGTCGTTCCTCTTCCATCTGCTCCATCCGGTTCGATGCTTCCTCTTCTCTCTTCCCGATAATTGCCAGCTGTAATCTGAATAAATTAGCAGCCACTCCTTCTTCTTCTTTAAAAATATGGAATGACTTTTCAAAATATTCTTCTGGAGTTATTTTTCCACATCGAAAATCCAGATAAATATCCTGCGCTTTTTTTCGAATTTGTTTTTCCCATGACCCCTCTGTTCTTTCAAATTCAATTGTAACGGTAAAATGCTCAAATGCAGTATCGAAAGTAACTGTCCCTTTCCTGATTCCATCTGTCACCCTTCTAAGATCTACATTTAGCACATACGATTGGTCTTCAAACTGATCCGTCGTAATCAGAGAAGTCTCTACAGAAAAACATGGATCTGTATGAATCTCTAATTCCTCATACCCCCAATTTTTCTGATGAATTTTTATAGAAAGGAACTTCTCCTCTCCAGATACCACATAATTTTCCTGCTCAATATCAAACTGAACTCTTTCTTTTGCTCCAGTACAAACTAAAAATTCTTCTAATATCTGATTTTGATCCTTCCCCATCATTAACAAATCATAGGTTGCCTGTAGTTCTGGTTCATCCTGAAGGTAAAAGTTTTTAAAGTTCTTTCCAAAAAATATTCTTTTGGCTTCTTGTATATTCTTTTTTGCCGCTTCCAAAAAAAGACCGAGATTTTCTTTCATAACTTGCCATTTCCTCTTTTTCTGACTATAATGTTTCTTAAAGTATACCAAAAACCATAGAATATGAAAAGAAGTGAGTTAGATTTATGAATAAAGCAAAAGAACATTTTCACGGAAGTGATTTAGAAAAAGTGGAAAAAATATTTGGCATAAGCAAAGAATCTATTACCAGTTTCGGTGCCAATGTCAATCCTTTGGGAATCTCTCCCATGCTGCGTTCCAACTTAGCCTCCCACATTGATGCGATTACTACATATCCAGATCGGGAGTACACAGATTTAAGAAATGCCATCAGTATCTATACTGGAGCACCCTTTGACAGCATTATGGTAGGAAATGGTTCTACAGAACTAATTGGATTATTTATTCAAATTCAAAATCCCAAAAAAGCTTTGGTAATTTCACCAACTTATTCCGAATATGAAAGAGAAATCCTTCTTTCCGGCGGCACTTGTGTCTACCATTTCTTAAAAGAAGAACATGAATTTCATGTAGACACCGATGCTCTTATCAAAGATATTACCAACGAGATTGATTTACTCATCATCTGTAACCCAAACAATCCTACCTCTACTGTTATTCCACGAAAGGAAATGGAAGCCATTCTAAAACACTGTCAGACAACGAATACCTTTGTACTGATCGATGAAACGTATATTGAATTCTCTCCTGAAATGGATCAGATTACTGCAATCCCTTTGGCAGCACGGTATTCCAATATGGTAATTTTAAGGGGAATTTCAAAATTCTTTGCAGCACCTGGTCTGCGCCTTGGATATTCCATCTGTAGTAACCAAAAACTATATGAAAAAATGCAAGAAATTAAAAATCCCTGGACTATTAATTCTCTGGCAGGTGTAGCTGGTGAAATTATGTTTTCTGACCATGATTATATTCATGCATCCAAAAAATTTAACGAAGAAGAACGCAACTATTGCAGACAGCAGCTGGATACGATGAGACATGTAAAATACTATGATTCATATGGCAATTTTCTTCTTGTAAAGCTCTTAAAGGAAGGCATCACTTCCTATGATGTTTTTGTTCATTGTATCAAAAAAGGCCTCATGATCCGCGATTGTTCTGATTTCGCTGGACTTGATGAGACCTTCATCCGTTTCTGCTTTATGAGCCATGAAAAAAATGTGGAATTAATGGATGCATTAAAAGAATTTCTTTCCTAATGCTGTTCCTTTCCATATGCTTCTAAAATAGCAGCCGCCATGCCGACAAGCTGTCCGCATGGCCTTTTTTTATAATATTCTTTTGTACGTTCCTCTGGAATCGGACTAAACTCTTTGTCTATAAGTCCTAACAGTTCCTTACAGACAATTGTGCCATTTTCTTCTTTAAATCTGGCAGCTAACTCCTGGATTCTCTGATAATGTTTGGTCTTAGCCCGTCGATCTGTAGGAGAATCATATCCATATAAAAGTCCGGCAGCCAAAAACATTCCTGATACAGCTCCACATACTTCTCTTAACCGTCCCATACCGCCTCCAAAAGAAGAACTTAATCTTAATGCCGTCTTGGCATCCATCCCATACTCCTCGGCAAATGCTAAAAATACGGACTGGGAACAATTATAACCTTCTTTAAAATATTTCATTGCTTTTTGTCCATGCGTACTGCTGGTAATATCAATGGTCATCTTCATTCTCCTATTGAATAATTGTTAATTTGCACTGACTATTGCTATTTGTGATTTTTTTAAATTCTTCATCAGAACTTGCTGTCTTTGTTGGATACACTTCCAGATAATAATCTTTGCCTTTTTCCAGACCTTTAAATGTATATTTCTTTTTGAGCTTAGAAATTTTTAATTCTACAGGCTCAGTTTCATTTGTTGCATCTGTTAAAGAAAATACCATCTCAAGAGAATTGTCAAATTCACTCATATCTTCAAATTTAAAAGCAATTTCACTGCCTTTTGCTTTAAAGTTAAGTCCTGTTTCAATCTCTCCAAATGTAATTTCATCATTTTCTTTTTCTAATTCAGTTACTTCTTCTAACTCTTTATCTTCTGTCGTTGTTTCAGTTTTTTCTGTCGTTGTTTTCTCAGTATCTTCTTTTTTCTTCCCACATCCAATCACTGTGCAGGCAAGACAAATGCAAAGTCCTACTGTCAATAATTTTTTCATAATTATACTCTCCTTATTCAATCAATTTTACTTTTGGATAATATTGAAGTTTCGCTTTCCCTAAAATTGCATCTTTTTTCACGAATTTATCATTCCAGAAACGAGAATCCAATGAATCATTTCGATTATCCCCCATCATAAAATAACAATCTTCTGGTACATAGTATGGACCAAAGCTTCCTTCCATCTCTTCTTTAATGTAATCCTCTTCTAATGGTTCTTCACTGTCATTGATATATACTTTTCCTTCAATAATTTCCACCTTTTCTCCTGGGAGCCCAATGACTCTTTTAATAAATAATTCTTCTGGATCATCTGGATACTCAAATACCACAATATCTCCCCGTTCCGGATCATGAAACCAATAGGATGTACGAAGTGCTATTAATTTATCCCCAGGCATAATGGTATTTTCCATGGAGCCACTTGGAATTCTGGAATTTACAATTAAAAATTCGCTAACGAATACAGCAAGAATCACTGCTAAGATAATACACTTGACCCAGCTAATAATTTCACCTTTCATAGAATCACCCCTTTCACTCATCTAATATAGGAAAAGCAGGCACCTTACGATACCTGCTTCTTCGTTTTACACTTATTTCTTCTATTTCTTAAATCCACGGTAAATAATTTCATTTCTTCCAGGACCATTAGAAATTAATGTAATTGGATATCCTAAACGTTCTTCTACAAACTCAATATAATTTTTACAATTTTCTGGTAAATCTTCATAGTTTGTAATTCCTCTGATATCACACTTCCATCCCGGCAATACTTCTAATACTGGTTTTGCTTTTTCTAATATTCTGGTTGTTGGGAAGTCAGTTGTTACTTCGCCATCGATTTCATAGCCAACGCAGACTGGAATTTCATCCAAATATCCAAGAACGTCTAATACAGTAAATGCAACATCTGTTGTTCCCTGCATTCTACATCCATATTTGGACGCTGGAATGTCAAACCATCCCATACGTCTTGGACGTCCGGTAGTTGCTCCATATTCTCCACCGTCTCCGCCGCGTCTTCTTAATTCATCCGCTTCCTCTCCGAAAATCTCGCTAACAAATGCACCTGCTCCTACTGCACTAGAGTAAGCTTTTACTACTGTAATGACCTGTTTAATTTCATATGGAGGAATACCAGCTCCGATTGCTCCATATGCTGCTAATGTAGAAGAAGAAGTTACCATTGGATAAATTCCGTGATCCGGATCTTTTAAAGAACCTAACTGTCCTTCTAATAAGATATCTTTTCCTTCTTTAATTGCTTTATCAAGGAATAAAGATACATCACAAACATAAGGTGCTACCATTTCTCTATATTCCATTAATGTCTGAAATAATTTTTCTTCATCAATTTTTGGTTTATGGTATAAATGTTCTAAAAGAATATTTTTCTGTGCACATACATTGGCGATTTTCTCTTTTAAATATTCTTCATCAAATAATTCACTAACCTGAAAACCAATTTTCGCATATTTATCAGAATAAAATGGTGCGATTCCTGATTTTGTAGAACCAAAGGATTTTCCGCCCAGACGTTCTTCTTCATACTGATCGAATAAAACGTGGTATGGCATTACAATCTGCGCACGGTCTGATACTAATAACTTTGGTGCTGGTACGCCCTGTGCTTCAATATCCTTTACTTCATTGAATAAAACAGGAATATTTAACGCTACTCCATTACCAATGATACTAGTAGTATTATCATTAAATACGCCAGAAGGTAATGTATGTAGAGCAAACTTACCATAATCATTAATAATAGTATGACCAGCATTCGCACCGCCCTGGAATCGAACAACAATGTCTGAATCCTGCGCAAGCATATCTGTAATCTTACCTTTACCTTCGTCTCCCCAGTTAGCTCCTACTATCGCTTTTACCATGAGTTATGATCCTCCTAAATGTATATAAATTGAGTGTTGCCAATTTTATTATGCAGAGATTTTATCATCTCTGTATGATCAACGTTTTGTTGATGATTACGCATACACGGATTATTTTATAGCTTTTTATCGGCTGTGTCAAGTTCCGTTCCCTTTAAATGCGTGATAACCTGTTGTGCCGCCCTTCCTGAAAATCCTCCATGTGTCAATTCCCATCGAATCGCTTTTTGTTCTATCACTTCCCATGGTAAATCAATGCCTTCTCTCTCTGCCAAAGTATGAACAATATTTAAGAATTCTTTTTTGACAGGAGAACCATAATAAATTGCCACACCAAAACGTGCAAAAAGAGACAATTTTTCTTGTTTGGAATCATTTCCATGAATGTCATCCCCAATTTTTTTCTGATCATCCCAGGTCTCTTTTACAAGGTGACGACGATTAGATGTTGCATAAATCAGTACATTATCTGGCTTAATTTCCAATCCACCTTCAATCACCGCTTTCAAATACTTGTACTCCAGCTCTGATTCTTCAAAAGATAAGTCATCCATATAAATAATAAATTTATAATTTCGATCTTTAATCTGGGCAATGACACTGTTTAAATCCTGAAATTGATGTTTATAAATTTCGATCATCCGCAGGCCATCTTTATAATATTGATTTAAAATTGCTTTAATACTAGTGGATTTACCAGTCCCGCTATCTCCGTAAAGCAATACGTTATTGGCCTTTTTACCGTTTACAAAGGCCTCTGTATTATCGATTAATTGCTGCTTTTGAATGTCATACCCAACCAGATCATCCAGCATTACACTAGAACTATTGACAATCGGAACAATCTTTGCTCCATTCTCTTCATGCTGAACACGGAATGCTTTATGAAGTCCAAATTTTCCAACCCCATACTCTCCATAAAAATTACTGATTTCATCGCACATACAGTCAACATCTTCATTGGCCAGTTTCACTGCCAAAGCATCAATCCGGTCACGCAGTACCCGGTTAAATACAATTCCTTTTGCTTCTGCTGGTATAAAATCTTCAAATAATTGTGCAAATTTGACTCCTGTCTTGTTTTCAATGATTTTCCAGTCAAAATCCATATAATATTTTATAATTTCCATATCGTGATGTAGAAGCATTTTCATACTTCCTTCCATACAGCCTTTCTTTTCACAAAAACGGCTATAGGAATTTTCATCATTTGCCAGCAGAAATGTAAGATATACGTGCCATAAATTCCCGCTAAAGCCCCTGCTTTGAGCCGTCTGAATCAAACCAGAAATTCCTTCAAACATCATCTTTGAAATTTCTGCCTTTTCCATTTCTTCATAACCATCAATGACCTGTGCAAACTCTGCAAAGATTTTATCCTGTATCATTCCACGGTAAATTACCATTTCATATGCTTTCATCTTATTGCCTCTTTTCTAGAAATTTCCTAAAATCTTAAAATCATGTACCTCTTCCCGAATCCCTTTCAATGCATTTTCCACTTCCGGATCCATCAGATTCCCCAGTACATCAATATAAAATCCATATTCCCATAATCGATTTGGCAAAGGTCTGGATTCAATATTCGTCATACTTACACCATTAAAGGTAAAATGCCCTAAAATACTATGCAGACTACCAATTTCATGAGGCGCTGAGAAACTTACACATATCTTCTTAGCGTCTTTCGTATAGACTTTCTTTTTAGAAAAAATCACAAAACGAGTACGGTTATTAGATTCATGATTAATTTCCCTTGCATAAATCTCCAGACCGTAAAGTTTTGCTGCCCTTTCACTACAAATAGCCAAATGTCTCTTTATTCCTTTTTCCGCAACCTGTTTTGCTGCAATAGCTGTATTTAAGGCTGTTGCCTTTCCCCAAGAATATACAGATAAAAATTGTTCACACTGCATCAATGCCTGTGGATGAGAATATACCGTTGTAACTTCCTTCAAATCTGTACCCGGCAGACCTGCCAGCATATGTTTACATTCTACCTGCACTTCGCCAACTACAAATACATCATGTTCCAACAACAGATCATAAATTCCGCTGACCGTTCCAGCAGAACTGTTTTCAATGGGTAAAATACCATAATCTGCCTTCCCTTCATCCAAAGTAACTAATACATCTTTAAACTCTTTTACTGTAAAATTCTTTACGCCTTCCCCAAAATACTTCACCATGGCTTCTTCCTGATAAGCTCCTGGCATTCCCTGATATACCACCGTTGTATTCTCATCAATCGGCAATTGATCTACTAATGTAAAATGGTCTTTAATATAGGTATCCATTTCTCCAATAATGCTATATTGATAACGACGGCTTAAAGACATCAGCTGTCTGAACAGTTCTTCCACGGCCTGATTATATTTCGGTTCATCCAATACTGCAAGTACTCTGCAAATTTTTGCTTTCTCTCTATATTTATCCATAACTGCTTCATCAGCATCCATTTTATATTCTGCTGCTTCTCCTGCGCAGTTCATGCGACGCTTAAACAATTTTACAATTTGTTCATCAATTTCATCAATCTCCACACGAATATCTTCTAATTTTCTCATCTCCCTAACTCCTTTTGTAATTGTAAAATACTTTTATTTAACACCGGATGAACAAATTCCGGAGCAATCTCTGCCAATGGTGTTAATACAAAATCCCTAAGTGATATTTCTTTATGAGGAATGATCAAATCTTTTGTATTAAGAATCAAATCATTATAAAACAAAATATCTATATCTAAAGTCCTAGGTCCCCAATGAATTTCCCTTTTTCGCTCTGCCTTTTGCTCAATTACATGTATTGCATCCAGAAGTTCTTCCGGTTCTAAAACAGTGCTGATTTCCAGACATGCATTTAAAAAATCATCCTGCTTTACCCCACCATAAGGTTTTGTGACCAAATAGCTGGAGCATTTTTCCACATGAATCATCGAATGTTCTTCTAATTGGCGGACTGCCTGATTTAAATATCCTTCTTTATCACCCATATTAGATCCAATGCTTAAGTATGCTGTATGTCTTTTTCGAAAAATTTCAACAGAAACGGTATCGATTGGAAGTCCAATCGGTGCCCAGGGTTTTTTTATCTCTAATTTTAATGTTAAAATCTGTGGGTATTTCATCAGAAGCATTCTGGATGTCGATTCTGCTAAAGCCTCCAAAAGCTTAAATGTATGTTCTTTCACATAGGTATAAATACTTTGACAGACTTCTCCATAATTCAGGGAATCATCCAGTTCATCCGTAATTCCTGCTTTCTTCATATTAACTTCTATCTCCAGGGAAAACAAAAATTTTTGTCCCAGAACATTTTCTTCTTTATATACTCCATGTTTGGCGTAAACTTCCAAATCGCGAATACGGATATAATCTGCCATGTGTACCTCCTATTCCTGATTACAGATTGCTTCTGTCATCATTAAAGCTCTTTTGTTTGCTTTGACATTGTGAACGCGGAAGAAGCGGCATCCTGCCATGTATCCCATGACTGTTGTTGCCATAGTTCCTTCTTCTCTTTGATCGACCGGCAGATCAAGTGTCAGTCCAATCATAGATTTTCTGGATGTACCTAATAAAACCGGAACATCAAATTCTGAAAGCTTTGATAAATGTTTCATTAATAAACGATTCTGGTTCAAATCTTTGGCAAATCCAATTCCTGGATCCAGCATAATCTTCTCTTTTGCAATTCCCGCTTTTCTGGCCATATCCATCGTTTCCTGCAAGTCTGTCATAACATCTGCCAGATAATCGGTATAATCGTTCTTCTTACGATTATGCATAAGACATGCTGCTACATTGCTTTCTGCAATTACTTTTGCCATCGTTCCATCCCATTTTAACCCCCAGATATCATTAATCAAGTCTGCTCCTGCCAAAATTCCTGCTTTTGCTACCGGAGATTTATAAGTATCCAAAGAAATCACAGTATCAAACCGTTTTTTGACCGCTTCAATAACCGGCACTACCCGTTCTATCTCTTCTTCATCAGAGATTCTCGTATAATTTGGTCTCGTAGATTCTCCTCCGATATCAATGATATCGGCTCCTTCTTTTATCATTTTTTCCGTTTGGAAAAGTGCAGCATCCAAATGATTATAGTTACCTCCATCAGAAAAAGAATCTGGTGTCACATTTAAAATTCCCATAATATATCCATGCTGTTTTGTCTTAAATTCTTTTGTTCCAATAATCATATCGTCACTCCTGTATTTTTCTTTTCTTCCGGCCAGTTACACCTGTTGGCTGCCTGACAATCTCTACATGGTCTGGAAAGCTTATCTGCCCGATATAACAGCTTCTGAAAATCCGAATTTTCTTCCCGATAGACCCGGTGTCCCAGAATCGCCTCTATAATAAGTAAAATCTCTTCTGGCAAATATCCACAGTCCTGTAAAATTCCCTCTGCTAAAGCTGCTCCCTCAATTTCATGAGGAATTCCTTTCAAATACTGTGCTTCTTTACCAATATCGTGCAACAATGCCGCTGCGTAAATATAATCTTTTGAGATAGGAAGCTTCTCTTCCAATGCCAGAATATAAGCAATTCTGGCAACTGCCATCAAATGCTCCCAATTATGCCTGCAGAATTTTCTCCCTTTTTCTGCTTCTGCAATTCTTTTCATATAATATTGAAGTTTTTTATGACTGGCAATTTTCTGATATCGTTCCATCTCTTCTTAAATCCTCAAGTTCTTTCATAAATGATAAGGACCCAAATATAAAAATTATATCCTCCTGCGCTGCTGCCTCTACAGCCATGTGAACAGCTTTTTTTACATCTCCAACAGTAGTTACATGCCGATAATACTTTTTCGCACATACTGCCAGTTCCTTGGCCTCTAACGCTCTTGGATTATTTGATGATACTGTATAAACATCATCTGAATATGGTTCCATGACCTTTAAGATCTTTTCATATTCTTTATCCTTTAATACCCCTATTATATAGAAAATCCTTTTATTTGTAAAATTCTTTTCTAAAAACCGAGCCAGATACCTGGCCGCATCTTCATTATGAGCTCCATCCCTGATAATTATCGGATCCTTTCCAATTACTTCCATCCTTCCAGGCCATGTTGCTCTTCGGAATCCTTCTTCAATCTCAAAGGCTCCCATGCAAAAATACTTTTTCAAACATTCTAACACTTCAATCGCTGTGACAGCATTATAAATTTGATGTTCTCCCAATAGCGAGATTGTAATCTTCTCATAATAATTCCCATTACTGCTGCGATAGGAAAAACTCTGTCCATCGATTCCCTGATTCAGAATCCTGATCTGCTCCTGATTAGCCATCGTCAATCTTGCATTCTTTTCTTTACAGATCCCGGCTACCTGTTCATAGATCACTTCATTAGATGGATATAAGACCACATCCGTATTCTCTTTAATAATTCCTGCCTTTTCCCAAGTAATTTTTTCTAAAGTATCACCTAAAAACTGCATATGATCCATACTGATCGATGCTAAAATTTCTATTAATGGCTTTTCTACCACATTAGTTGCATCGAGTCTTCCTCCCATACCAGTTTCTAATAAAACCACATCCACTTTTTCTTCCAGAAAATAAGAAAAAGCAACTGCTGTTTCCACTTCAAAGCTGGTTGGATGGGAAAATCCTTCATTCACCATAACTTCTGCTGCCGCTTTTACCTTTTCGACCTGACTGCATAACTTTTCCATAGAAATCCACTGTTCATTGATTTGAAATGCTTCTTTTACATCAAACAGCACCGGGGAGTGATACCTTCCTGTCCGATATCCACTCTGCATCAGCACACTTTCCAGCATAGCCAAAATACTGCCTTTTCCATTTGTCCCAGCAATATGAATCACTTTCAGTTGATTTTGTGGGTTTCTCAGCCGTTTCAGTAATTCTTTCATATTATCGAGACCCAGGACACTTCCATATTTCTTTATATCATTTAAATATTCCATTGTTTCCAGACAATTCATAATTCCTGCTCCTAAAAAAACAAATGCTCAATTAATACTTTTAAACCAATGGAAATCAATACAAATCCTCCAAAAATTTCTGCTCTTTGTTTATATCTCATTCCAAATACATTTCCAATTTTTACACCAATAAGAGAAATAAAAAAGGTAATAACTCCAATCACTCCAATTGCCTCTAAGATAGAAACTTTCAAGAAAGAAAATGTTACTCCAACAGCCAATGCATCAATGCTGGTTGCTACTGCCAACATAAAAATTTCTTTTAAAGAAATGACCGCCTTTATTTCTTCTTCCTCATGACTCAGTCCTTCTTTCAGCATTTGGAAACCAATCAGTGCTAACAGTATAAATGCAATCCAATGGTCAAACTGTTGAATCATTGATGTAAACTGGCTTCCAAGAACCCATCCTAGTAATGGCATCAGTGCCTGAAATCCTCCAAAAAAAGTCGCAAGCGTAAACGCCAGCTTTTTGTCAAATTCTTTCATTGCCAGTCCGCGACAGATGGATACCGCAAAAGCATCCATAGCAAGACCAACTGCAATCAAAGTCAATTCAAAAAAACTCATAAATCATATCCTCCATAATTTTTCATCTGTTATGCTTCTCATAGAAGGTTTTCATTTATAAAAATAGAACATTTCTTATATATAAACGAAAAAATGAGACTCATGTATGTCCAGACTTCTAGACACACATGAGTCTCATTCTTTAAGATTTGCCAGACTGTGCTTTCCACTGTCATGATGTTGACAAATCACGTACTATGTACGCAAACTACTCCCTCATGAGATGTTTTTATCAATTATACTGGATGTAAAATCCATTGTCAATTTAATTTTGCTGTTTTACATAATAGAAAATAGGACACAAAATTGTGCCCTATCTTCAGAAATATATATGAAATTGAAAAATTGAAGGCTTTTATAATGCTTGACGACCAGTAATTTTTCTGGCTTAAAAACCACTTGAAGCATTTTCATTTTTTATCATTTCCTTAAAACGAAAAAAGGCGTTCTGAATATATTTCAGAACGCCTTTGCCTTACTGAGTATGAGTTTACATGATTTTTTTACTTTTGTCAATACTTATTTTGTTCTTTTATCGATACATGATGGATGGTCTCTGTTGTTTTGGATATTTTACAAAACTCATATCCCTTTTCCCGAAGAAGATCAATCAGATCAGGAAGTGCTTCTACCGTATGAGAAGCTTCTGCTAAATCATGCATCAATATAATAACCGGACTTTGTCCATGGACATCCTTTAATATATTCTCATTTAAAGTTTCCGGAGACATTGTAAAACTAAGTGCATCACCACTTAGCGCATTCCAGTCATAATATTCATACCCCTGATCTTCAATCCATTGAATATAGGGTTTAATATCAGCTACAATGGAGTTGCTGCTTCCTCCTGGAAAGCGGAATACATTTGGGTGAATTCCTGTAATTCCATATAAATATTCATCCAGCTTCTTAATATCAGCAGAAAAGTCAGAAACCGAATGATATATCGTATTATAATCATGACTGTAAGAATGCATCCCTAATGTATGTCCTTCTTCCACAATCCTTTTATACCTTTCTTCTGAAAGTTTTCCTTCTTTTCCAACAACAAAAAATGTTGCCTTTACGTTTTTTTCTTTTAAAGTATCCAAAATTTCATCTGTACTCTCTGATGGACCATCATCAAATGTTAAATATGCATATTTTTTTCCTGCAGTAGCATTGCTGGCAATCCACTCTTCCATTTTTCCATCTTGCTGTCTGGCAAGATAAAGTGTTGTGGTCCTTTCGGACCACCAACAGAAAGTTCCAATGCCACCGAAAAAAAGCATGATCATCCATACCCACCATTTTTTTGACATAAAATACCTTCCCATATGATTTAATATCCTTAGGATGTGTCAAATAGCAAAAAAATATACCGCGTATCAAATATACGCGGTATATTCATATTATATGAGAATACGTTCATTCTATCATTAAACTTCGAAGATTAAATCTCCATAGCTTGGCATTGGCCATGCAGATTTGTCTACTAACATTTCTAATTCATCTGCAGGTTTTCTTACTTTACCCATAGCTTCGAATACAACGTCATGATAGTAGCGCGCCTGTGCCTGCACATCATCTTCCATAGCAGATGCTTTTGCTTCCACTTCTTCTAATTCAGCAATAGCAGTAAATAATTCTCTTAAATTTGTTGTTACTGATCCTAATAATTCTTCTTGAACACTAGTGTCAACAGCTGCAGCCTGTTTTAATGTATTAATTGATTCAGCAAGGCTGGTCTGATATTTGATGACTGCAGGAACAATCTGTTTCTTAGCAATATCTAAAGTAGATAATGCTTCGATATTGAGTACTTTTGCATACTGTTCAAATAAGATTTCAACACGAGATTCCAATTCATCTTTTGTGTAAACACCATGTTTTTCAAACATAGTAACTGCTTTATCTGTTACTAAAGAAGGAATTGCATCTACCATAGATTTTAAGTTTGGAAGACCTCTTCTTTCTGCTTCTGCAACCCATTCATCAGAATATCCGTTGCCATTAAAGATTACTCTTCGATGAGCTGTTAATAATTCTTTTACTAATTCATGAGCTTCCATTTTTGCATTTTCTGTTGCTTCTAATCGATCAGCAATTTCTGCTAATTCATCAGCAACGATTGTATTTAATACTACGTTAGGGTCAGAAATAGACTGTGTAGAACCAACCATTCTGAATTCAAATTTATTTCCTGTAAATGCAAACGGTGAAGTACGGTTACGGTCTGTTGCATCTTTTTCAAATGCTGGTAACGTATGTACTCCAGATGTTAAAGGTACACCCTGTTTAGAGCTTGTAGCCTCCCCAACTGTAATTAGCTGTTTTACAACATCTTCCAACTGTTCTCCTAAGAAAATAGAGATAATTGCTGGAGGTGCTTCATTTGCTCCTAATCTATGGTCATTACCTGGTGTTGATGCAGACATACGTAATAAATCAGCATGTTTGTCAACTGCTGCGATAATTGCAGCCAGGAATAATAAGAACTGTTCATTTTCATGAGGTGTTTTACCTGGATCTAATAGATTCTGTCCGTCATCTGTTACCATTGACCAGTTGTTGTGTTTACCAGATCCGTTGATGCCAGCAAATGGTTTTTCATGTAATAAACATACCAGACCCTGTCTATCAGCAACTCTCTTCATTGTTTCCATAATTAACTGGTTATGGTCTGTTGCTACGTTATTAGATGCATAAATTGGTGCTAATTCGTGCTGTGCTGGAGCAACTTCGTTATGCTGTGTTTTTGCAGTAATTCCAAGTTTCCATAATTCTACATTTAATTCTCTCATGAAACCAGCGACTCTTTCTTTGATTGTTCCAAAGTAATGATCATCTAATTCCTGTCCTTTTGGAGGCATTGCACCGAATAATGTACGTCCTGTAAAGATTAAATCTTTTCTCTGTAAATATTTTTTCTTATCTACCAAGAAGTATTCCTGTTCTGGTCCTACAGATGTATTAACTTTCTTTACTGTCTGATTTCCTAATGCTCTTAAAACACGAACAGCTTGAATGTCTAATGCCTGCATAGATCTTAATAATGGAGTTTTCTTATCAAGCGCTTCTCCTTTATAAGAACAGAAAGCAGTTGGAATACAAAGAATTGTTGCATTAGGTGTTTCCTTAATGAATGCTGGTGATGTACAATCCCATGCTGTATATCCTCTAGCTTCAAATGTAGCTCTTAATCCACCAGATGGGAAAGAAGATGCATCAGGTTCTCCTTTGATTAATTCTTTACCAGAGAATTCTAATAATACTTTTCCATCGCCGGTTGGACTGATAAATGCATCATGTTTTTCAGCTGTTACACCTGTCATTGGCTGGAACCAGTGTGTAAAATGAGTTGCACCTTTTTCAACGGCCCATTCTTTCATTTCATTTGCAACAACATCTGCAAGTGCAGGGTTTAATTCAGTTCCATTTTCGATTGTTTTCTTAAGATCTTTATACACTGCTTTTGGAAGACGTGCTTTCATAACACTATCATCAAATACATTTGATCCAAAGATTTCTGCAACATTGATTTTTTCTTTCATCTCGTAACATCCTTTCGATATTGATTTATTGAAAAATGAATTTTCCAAACAGAAATAAAGAGAAATCCGGTTGTCTAAACACTTCACTGCTATAAAAAAAATAGGCATCTCAACTGTTAATCCTTTGTTAAGCTGAGACACCCTTGTCTTTTTCTCTTCATTTGACTTATCTATAAGATACAGTCTTTTTTTTAAAAAATCAAGTGTTTTTTTCAATTTTTTTTTTAAATACAATTTTATTACAAGTTCTAAACTTGTTATCACATGATTTTGCAAAAAGAAAAACACGAAGCTGAAGAACAATTTCGTGTTTTTCCCGGATGATATTAAGACATCATTCCTTAATTTCGTTTTCATATATTCCATTGGAATTTTTCTGATTATTCATAAGATTTTCTGCATTTTTCAATGTAACCTCTGCAATCTCTTTCATCGCCTCTTTTGTAAAAAATCCCTGATGGGAAGTTAAAATGACATTTGGATAGGAAGTTAGTTTTATCACTGCATCTTTTGTAATAATCTGATCAGAGCAGTCTTCAAAAAAGAATTCCTCTTCTTCTTCAAATACATCCAATCCAACACCTGCAAATTTTCCCTGTTCCAATGCTTCGATTAAATCATTGGTCTGTATTAATCCTCCTCTGGAAGTATTAATCAATAGGACATCCTTTTTCATTTTTTTAATTGCCCTTTTATCAATCAGATATTTGGTTTCTTTTGTCAAGGGACAATGAAGGGTAATCACATCTGACTGTTCAAATAATTCATCAAGCTCAACATATTTCACATCCAATGAAGGGTTTGGATACAAATCATAAGCCAGAATATTCATCTTTAATCCTTTTAAGATCTCTATGGTCATCTGTCCAATTTTTCCAGTACCAATGACCCCGGCTGTTTTTCCTTTTAAATCCATTCCCATAAGTCCATGGATGGAAAAGTTAAAATCTCTGGTTCGGTTATAGGCTCTGTGGATTTTCCGATTAATCGTAAGCAGAAGTCCAATGGTATATTCTGCAACTGCTTCGGGTGAATAACTTGGTACCCTCAATAAATGAATTTTATTTTTTGCCGCCTGAACATCCACATTATTATATCCTGCACAACGTAGCAAAATTGCCCTGGTTCCATATTGATCCAGGGCTTTGATTACATCCTTATCTGCAGTGTCATTGACAAAAATGCATACAGCATCACAATCTTTTGATAAACGGACTGTATCTTTATTTAATTTTGCTTCTAAAAAATGAATTTCAATTCCTTTTTCCTTTGCTAATGGTTCAAACCAGATTCGATCGTATGGTTTTGTATCGTAAAATGCAATTTTCATTCTCATTCCCTGCCTTTCTATTTTCATAGTATAAGAATATTGGCAGAAAAATATACTTTTAAAAATGACTATTTCCAGGAAATCAAATCCTGAATGCCATTTTCATTTTCTTCATAAGTAACTTCAATTGCATCTCCTGTTTTAATAAACATTACTGTTTCGTTGCTGGAAATTTTCGCTTTATAAAGTGTACCTTCCTGATCTCTTAAATAGATATACGATTCCCCATCCATAGTAATATAGTTTACATCTGCAACTGTAATTTTTTTACTTTTCTCTGCTGTATCATCAATTTCTTTTTCATCTACAACTCCCTCATCCGACATCATTTTTCGATACTGGGAAAGTACTTCTTTCTGAGAGGTACCTGTCGCTACAATATTATATTTCTCTACATTTACCATGGCATACATTTTCACCAGCTGGCTCTTATCCTTTAACACCATAATATAAGTTGGCTGATTGTTAATATTAATCAGTGCCGGGAAAGATGCTGTATAATTTAAGTGCTGCACCTGACCTTCTGCTGCTGACATAGCAGAATTTTCATCACATCCCACAACTGGATAATACTTGGCTTTTCCTGTCCGTCCATTCATCATAACAAACGCTATGTTAGACTGGTCTCCATTTACAGAAGTAACTCCTGTATACATCCATACATCTCCATCCATGACTTTATATCCATAGTCATCGGTCGGCTGTTTACATCCTTTATTTCCAATCACACTATTGATAAATCCACCTGATAAAGTTCCTTTCCATTTATATTTCTGGATCATCAGTTCTCCATCAAAAACATGATCGACCCATCTCGGAATATCAGCCACTTTATAATACTGCGTCTCTCCTGTACAAGGGTTGCAAAGGACTACTCCTTTTACATCTCTTGCTCCAAATAATCCAGCATTTGCTTTTAAGACCGGACATACATAGTATGGATTTCCTTCTTCATCAATTTCAAAATAATATCCCTCGAATACGGCTGTTGGATACTGAAATCTCAAATGTCTGGGCAGATATTTGCCAAGATATGCAGACATGGAATATTTCATCGGCTCTTTTAATTTTACATATTTTGCCTCATTTTCCAATGGATCTACCATAACATATCCTGGAATTCCAGCTTTCTTATTATTAAACCATTTAAAAAATCCCGCATATTCTAAAGGTGATACTTTCATTGGTTTCCCATTTAAATCAATTTGTGTATAATCGTCACTGACCTCGTACTGACTGACCACATCTGATAAGGAACCTACTGCTCTCTGTCCAATTACTGCAGCACTTTCCGAATCCATCAACGCTATATTGCTAATATTATCTACTTCTTTAATATCTTTTACAAATTCTTCATTCTCCACATCCATCAGCCCTGCATATTTCAAAGCAGATAAAATTGGAGAAGACAAAAGCATTCCTCCAAGGAAAAAAATCACCACTCCAGCCGTTAAAAACATCATAATTTTAGAACGTATACCAATGATTCCTTTTCTGGAATAATCAAAATAACAACTGATTCCCATTAATATCACAAAAACAGCAACTATAGTATACCACATCTGTGTAGACATAGTCGTAATAGCCGGAAGAGAAACATAGTAAACAACTCCCAGCAAAAGAACCAAACAGATGAACAATGCGATCACAGTTTTTTTTGTAAATATTTTTTTCGCATTGCTACGTTTATTCCTTCCTTTCTGACCCTTTAAATGATCAATCAGTTGCCAAATCATCTCCATAAACGGACTTTGATACATGAACATCACCTCTCGTATTTTAGTTTCTGAACTTCTTCATTTTTTCTTCTTTTTATGCGTTTATATTATATCAAAAAAATAATATATAGGCAATTTCGGAGGCATTATTCTTTCTGAAATTGTTTCCCGGAGGAATCAATATAATAATTCTTCTTATAAATTAATTTGGAGACCATAACAAACTCATATCCTTTTTCCTTCAGATCTTTTATCAGCTCAGGCAATGCATCTTTTGTATAAAGCGTCCCTGTATGAAGCAATATAATTGCTCCATTATCCAAATTTTTGTGATCAACTGTCTGAGAAATCATCGCTTCCTTTCCATATTCTTTCCAGTCCAGACTATCTACTGACCATTGAATCGGCTCATATCCACATTCTCTTGCTGTAGTAATGACAAGATCATTGTAATCTCCATAGGGTGGACGGAACAAATCCATTTCCTCTCCTGTCAGCAATCTTACTTTTTCATGCAGATCCATAATTTCTTTTTTTTGTTCCGTTTCCGATAATTGGCTCATATATTTGTGATGATCACCATGATTTCCAATATCATGCCCCTGTGCCGCAATCTTTTTGACATCATCCGGAAAATTTGACACCCATTCTCCAGTTAAAAAAAAGGTTGCTTTTACCTTTTCTTTTTTTAATATCTCCAGAACTTCATTCATATCTTCATTTCCCCACGCTACATCAAATGTAAGAGAAATTTCCTTTTTGTTTGTATCCACACAATAGATCGGCAGATTTTTATTTTCCTGAGGATCAATGACATGCACATTTTCTTTCCAGACCTGACCAAAAAAATAAGATAATCCTACCAAAAGCATGGCAAGGATTATCTTAATTATTGTTTTCATCATAGATTTCATTCCTTTTCTTACAGTATATTCTCCACAAAAGAAAATCATTCCTACTCCTGAACAATCAAGGTATCAAATCCAGCAGAATTTAATTGTCTCTCCAGTTCCTGGGCTTTTTTATAAGAATCCGTTTCTCCAATCATAACAGCATAGTATTCGCCCTGAGACACAATTTCTCCATTAAATCCTTTGGAAATGGCCTGCATTAATGCATATTGTGCGTTGGAAAACATCCGGTATAATCCAATCTGTACCCGATATCTTCCTTTTTGCACAAAGTCCTGCTGCATAGAAAGAATGGCATCAGCGATTTGTTCAGCGATTTGCCGAAACTGCGTATCATAAATCATATTGTCATTATCCGTATTGATAAATCCTGTTTCAACTAATACGGACGGCATATTGGTCCTTCGAAGAACAACTAAGCCTGGACGTTCTCTTACTCCAAGATCCTGATACCCCAATGTTGATAAATTGGCGTTAATTCTCCTTGCTAGTTCTGCTTTTTTCCCCTGATCATCATATACCAGCGTTTCTACACCGGAATATTGATTTGGATTCGGGCTGGAATTACGATGAAGTGAAACAAACAAATCTGCTCCTGACTGATTTCCAATGGTCGCCTTTTCAAATGGGGTCTGTGTCTCATCTCCAGTTCTTGCATATACGACATCGATTCCTGCATCTCTTAATATTTCTCCAAGTTCCAATGCCAGATTTAAATTATCTTCTGCTTCTTTTCTTCCATTATATGTTGCACCTGGATCATTTCCGCCGTGGCCTGCATCAATTACTACCTTCATGCTGTTCCTCCTTTTCTTCCTAATATATAGTATACGAAAGATCAGCGGAATGGTTCCGTACTTCTTCTAATTCATCCAGCTTATCCAATTCAACTTTTCATATCCCTCAATGTGAATATAATTATTATCGTGTATTACCGCATTAGCAATAATTTTCAACTTATCTGCATGATCGCCTTTATATATTTCCAAAATCTACCGCATGATTAAAAATGGATATATTACTGATTATGAAAAAATCATCTTCTTTTTCGATCACCCATACCAAACGTGTAAAAAACTGTAAAATATAAAAATAAATGCGTAACTGTACATGGTACTTTCTCTTATAAAAAAGGAGTCTCCTCCAAATGTACGAAAGCAACCGTTTCATTAACATGCAGTAAAGATGGAACTTTATCCTAATAACCGAAACCAAAAATAGATACGGCAGTGCAGCATTTTGATTAACTTCCATGCCACACCGCCGTATTTTTTAGTATACAAAAGGCGCATACTCTTATCTTTTATTTCCTATCGAATCGCATCGTATCCTTTTTCTTTGGTACGAATTTTTAATGCATTACGAATTTCATAACTGAAAATCTTGCCATCTCCTGGATCTCCAGTAAATGCAGCTTCCTGAATTGTTTCAATTACCTTTTCTTCCCATTCTTCAGAGGATACCACGATTTCAAACTTAATTTTAGGCTGCATCTGAACATCGACTTCCATACCTCTGACAATTTCTTTATATCCTCTCTGAGTACCATATCCCATTACCTGGGATACGGTAAGTCCATTGACTTCTATTTTGTGTAATGCTTCTTTTACATCTTCAAATTTTTCTTCTCTTATAATCGCATCAATTTTAATCATCATGGTTATTTCCCTCCTAATTACTGATCCAAACCATTAAAAGATGGATATGCATTTTCACCATGCTGTGAAATATCAAGACCAAGCTGTTCTTCTTTTATATCAACTCTTAAAGGTGTGAATACTTTTACAATTGCAACACAAACCAGGGTTCCTGCAACTGCAACTGCAATTGTGACTAAAATACCAATAATCTGGGCAAGAAATAACTGAACATCACCAAAAATCAGACCATCCCATCTAGCTACATCATTGATAGAACTCTGGGCGAAAATTCCAGTTGCGATACCGCCCCAGATTCCTCCGATTCCATGACATCCAAAAGCATCCAATGCATCATCAATTTTTAATTTCTTTTTGACCAGAGCTACACCAAAATAGCAGATTGGACTTACCAGTGCTCCAATAATAAAGGAAGCCCAGATTGGAACAAATCCTGCTCCTGGTGTAATCGCTACCAGACCGACTACCAGACCCGTAGATGCCCCTACCAGAGTTGTTTTTCCTTCTTTTATGACATCTAAAAACATCCATGACAACAATGCTGCTGCTGCAGAAATTGCAGAAGTCATAAATGCATGTGCAGCCAATCCATTTGCTCCTAAAGCACTTCCGGCATTAAATCCGAACCATCCAAACCAAAGCATAGAAGCTCCCAATACCACAAATGGAATATTATGGATCCGGTAAGTCGTATGTTCATATCCTCTTCTTCTTCCTAAAATAACTGCTAGAACCAGTGCACTAATTCCAGAACTAATATGAACAACATCTCCACCGGCAAAATCGACAGAACCAATGGCAGCTAAAAATCCACCTTCGCCCCATACCATATGAGCCAATGGATAATATACAATGAGAGACCAAAGTGCAATAAATAAGAACAATGCTTTAAATTTCATACGGCCTACTAAAGAACCTGTAATTAAGGCAGGTGTAATCATTGCAAACATCATCTGAAAAGCACAAAATACTAAATGCGGAATACTATCTGCATAAGGACCTGCTTCCATTCCCACTCCATTTAATCCAAGCCATCTAAAGTCTCCAATAATTGCACCATGGTTTCCTCCAAATGATAAAGAGTAACCAAACAATGTCCACATCACAACAGAAAGCCCCATAATTGCTACGCAGGCCAGCATTGTGTTACAAACATTCTTCCTTCTTACTAATCCTCCATAAAAGAATGCTAATCCTGGTGTCATAAAAAATACCAACGCTGTTGAAATAAGCATAAAAGCTGTATCACCTGTGTTCATCATAAATCCTCCTTTTCAGCTTTTTTATTTTAAAATGCAAAAAAGGTGCTTAAAATGCATCTCTGCATTTCAAACACCTTTGCTTGTGAGATGAGTTTAACACACTTCAGCGCATTAGACAAGTAAAAATCTTTATTTTTTTACCTTTTCTTTCATTCTATTTTGCGAAATGAATTTTTATGCCTTTATATCTTGCTTTTATTTCTTGACATTTTATATACTTTTTCGTACAGTAAAATTACTATTGGACAATTGGAGGATGCTATGTACCAACTCTATTCTTTAAGATTTGTTGGCCGCATCATGCTGCTGGCCACCGCTACTTACTTTTTATTTAACGAGCCATCACAACTTGATTTTATCAATTATTTTGGATTTTTTGACGGGATTCAGTTTATTGATTTTCTATGGATGATTTTTATGGCCGGACTAATTTCTGAATTTTTCCCCCGGCGTTTTATCAGTATTGGTTCTGAAAAACAATTTGCCCTTCATTATCGTTCTAACGGACATAAAAAGAAAGAATTAACATCAGACATCAAAAATGCGAATCTCCGCGCATTTATTATGCTGCTTGTTTGGATTGCTCCAAATCTTATGATTGGCTTTCTGTATAAAAATCATATCTTTTTTACGAAGGAGTGGCTGTTATGGTTTTGCTTGTTTTATTATGTGGCAGATTTAATCTGTGTTTTATTTTTCTGTCCATTTCAATTTTTTATTATGCAGAATCGCTGTTGTGTCACATGCAGAGTCTTTAAATGGGATTCTCTTATGACATTTACACCGTTATTTTTTATAAACAGCCATTTTGGAATCAGTTTAATTTTTGTATCAGCTGCATTAGGCTTCTTATGGGAATACCGCTATTATAAATATCCAGAACGCTTTTTTGAAAAAACAAATGAATCACTGAGATGCAGTCAATGTACTACATATATGTGTCGTTCAAAATTGCAGCGATTCAAACCAAAAAAAGAAATTCAAACATCAAAAAAATCCTGCTGTTAACCTGTTTTCAGCGGGATTTTTTCTTACTTCTGATTCCTTTTATATTTCCCTTGACACTTACCAAATACGTTGTATAATAAGCTTTGAGAGTTTAGTTTTGCTAAACAAATTGTTTAGTTTTAACTAACAGTTTTTGAAACAGAGGAAAGAGAGTTTTTATGAAAATCGGACATAAAATAAAGGAACTTCGAATTTTAAATGGATTGACCCAAAGTGAATTAGCTGACCGAAGTGAACTGACCAAAGGATTTATTTCACAGTTAGAACGTGATCTTACCTCACCGTCCATTGCTACATTAACAGATATTCTTCAGGTCTTGGGAACCACATTAGGTGATTTTTTTCAAGAAAGTACACCTGAGCAAATTGTGTTTAAGAATACTGATTATTTTGAAAAAATTGACACAGAATACCATAATAAAATCGAATGGATCATTCCAAATGCACAGAAAAATGAAATGGAACCCATTCGTCTCACTTTAGAACCAGGTGGTTCTACACTTCCAGACACTCCGCACGAAGGAGAAGAGTTCGGCTATGTGGTATCTGGTTCTATTACAATTACAATTGGACGACAGCAATACCGCGCCAAAAAAGGGGAATCCTTTTATTATGTTCCAGACAAGACCCATTACATCTCCTCAAGATCAGGAGCTGTCATCATATGGGTAACCTCTCCACCAAGTTTTTAGTGCGAAAGGAGTTTATGATTTCATGAATAAAAAAATAATTGAATTAACAAATATTACGAAAACCTTTGACAGTCATCAAGTACTAAAAGGAATCGATTTAACAATATATGAAAATGAGTTCTTAACTTTATTAGGACCAAGCGGATGCGGAAAAACTACGCTCTTGCGTATTATTGCAGGATTTGCAGATGCGGATAGTGGTGATGTTATTTTTGATGGAACTGACCTTTCTAAAATCCCACCTTATAAAAGAGAAGTCAATACTGTTTTCCAAAAATATGCATTATTTCCATTTTTAAATGTGTTCGACAATATTGCTTTTGGTCTGTCACTAAAAAAAATAGATAAAAAAATAATCAAACAAAAAGTACACCATATGTTAAAACTAGTGGGACTAGAAGGATTTGAGAAGCGCAATGTCAATCAGCTGTCCGGAGGACAGCAACAGCGTGTAGCCATTGCGCGTGCACTTATAAATGAACCAAAAGTTCTTTTATTAGATGAGCCTCTTGGTGCCCTGGATGCTAAACTTCGCAAAGATATGCAAATAGAATTAAAGAAAATCCAAAAGGAAGTTGGAATTACTTTTATTTTTGTTACTCATGACCAGGAAGAGGCACTTTCTATGTCTGATACTGTTGTTGTCATGAATGAAGGCGTTATCCAGCAAATCGGAACACCAATTGATATTTATAACGAACCAAAAAATCGTTTTGTAGCCCAATTTATTGGTGAATCCAATATCATTCCCGGTATTATGAAAGAAGACTGTCTTGTTACTTTTGATCACCATGATTTTGTGTGCGTAGATAAAGGATTTAATCCTGATGAAAAAGTTGAAGTAGTTCTTCGACCAGAAGATTTAATTTTAAGCGAACCAAAATTTGGCCAGATCACTGGAACCGTTACTTCTATCACCTTCCGGGGAGTTCATTATGAGATCATCGTGCAGGGCAAATACCGTGAATACAAAGTACAGACCACTCATTATTATGAAGTAGGAACTTTAGTAGGGATGTCCGTCATCCCGGATAATATTCATGTTATGCACGCAATGTAAGGGGGCTCCATATGAAACATTTTAAAAACTTAATTACCCCTTACGTACTATGGTCTATAGCTTTTATACTGGCACCATTTGTACTTATCATATTATATGCATTTACCAATGGAGGATTATCACTGAACGATGCTTCTTTTTCCATTGATAGCTTTTTGGAAATCATTGATCCATTATATGTAACGGTCTTTTCCCGTTCTTTTCAGGTAGGTCTTATTACAACTGCCCTCTGTTTTTTTCTGGGATATCCAATGGCCTACATGATTACAAAATTTGATGAAAAAGTACAGCCCATTTTGATTTTATTTACCACAATTCCAATGTGGATCAATCTGCTGCTTCGTACTTATGCATGGATCAGTATTTTATCGGATCACGGTATATTAAATATGATTTTGGCAAAATTAGGAATCGGTCCCATATCCATGATGTATACCAGCATTTCCGTGAATATTGGACTGGTGTGCAATTTTCTTCCATTTATGATTTTACCAATTTATACTTCTTTAAGCAAAATGGATCCAGCACTTTTAGAAGCTGCTTATGACCTTGGAGCCAACAAAATTCAGGCCTTTTTTAAAGTTGTATTTAAATATTCCATCCCTGGAGTATTAAATGGAGTTATCTTAACATTTTTAATGGCAATTTCCGCCTTTGTTATTCCAAAACTGTTAGGCGGCGGCCAATATACATTACTTGGAAATTTAATTGAAAATCAATTTATCTCTATAGGAAACTGGAACTTCGGAAGCGCAATTTCCTTTATTTTGGCAATGGTAATTTTATTTGCCATCTCTTTCCTAAAGAAAATTGATCCAGACGAAGAGGATTGATGCCTATGAAAAAAATATCAACATCAAAAATATTTTATAGTATTTATATTGGTATTATTTTTGCATTTTTCTATGTACCCATTGCAGTGACTATGTTTTTTTCCTTTAACAGTTCAAAATCACTGACTCATTTTACTGGATTTTCTTTGCGATGGTATGAAAATCTTATTGCAGACAGCGAAATTATGGCAGCTGTATCTGTATCCATTTCCATCGCCATATTAGCCACTGTGATTTCAACAATTTTGGGAACCTTAACATCGATTGGATTATCCAAATGCAAAAAAATTGTACGCGATATGATACTTAATATCAATAATGTTCCAATTATGAATCCAGAAATTGTAACTGCCATTGGATTTATGATTTTATTCTCTTCTTTGAGAATTCCAAAGGGTTACATTACTATGCTTTTATCACATATTGCTTTTTGTACCCCTTATGTAATTACAAGCGTTTATCCTAAAGTAAGAACGTTAGATCCAAACCTTACTGATGCGGCCCTGGACCTGGGTGCAACACCATTCCAGGCTCTCTACAAAGTTCTTCTTCCTATGTTAAAGGAAGGAATTTTTGCAGGTGCACTGCTTGCATTTACAATGTCTTTTGATGATTTTGTCATTTCTTATTTTGTAACTGGTAATGGAGTTTCTAATATTTCCATTATTGTTTATAATATGACCAAACGTACAAATCCTACGATTAATGCATTGTCAACCATCGTAATTACTGTTATTTTTCTGACAATGCTAATTGTAAAAGTGGTGCCATACATTGTGCGTAAAAGAAGAAAGGAAGCCCTACATGAAAAAATTAATTAGTGCATTATTAATTACAGTTTTGGTACTGTCTCTGGGCCTTACCGGCTGTGGAAAAGGAGACAATGAAAAACCTGTCTTAAAAATCTTCAATGGAGGCGAATATATTGATAAATCGCTATTGACAGAATTCGAAAAAGCCTATGACTGTAAAATCATTTATGACACATATGATTCCAATGAATCTTTATATACTAAGATCCGTACTGGTGAAACATATGACATTTTAGTCCCATCTGATTATATGATCGAGCGGTTGATCAAAGAAGATTATCTTGCTGAGATTGATTGGGATCAGATTACAAATAAGGAAAATTTGAACCCAGATACTATGAAGCAGGAATTTGATCCGGAAAATAAATATAGTGTACCATATTTCTATGGTACTGTCGGTATTCTATACAACAAAAAGGTGGTAGACAAAGCAGACTTAGCAGATGGATGGGATTTGCTCCGTAATGAAAAATATAAGGGTAACATCTATATGTATGACTCTGAACGTGATTCTTTCATGATTGCCTTAAAATCTCTCGGTTATTCCATGAATACAACCAACAAAAAACAAATTAAAAAAGCTTATAACTGGTTGATCAAACAACGGAATACCATGGATGTTGTATATGCAACGGATGACGTTATTGATAATATGATTTCTGGCAATAAATCAATTGCTGTTGTTTATTCTGGTGATGCTGCTTTGATCATGAGTGAAAATGAAGATATGGACTTCTTTGAACCAGATGAAGGAACCAACATGTGGACAGACTGTATGGTCATAACAAAGACTTGTGAGAATACAGAACTTGCCCACGAATTCATAAATTTTATGTGTGATATTGATAATGCATACATAAACACTCAGGAGGTGGGATACACCCCTGCTATACAGCCTGCATTTGAAATGATGCGTGATAACGATTACAAAGGAATCGATTCCTTTATTCCTCGTACTGGACATGATAAGGATGAAGTTTTCCGTTATCAGAAAAATGATATTAGAAAATATTATTCGGAACTTTGGACAAAAGTAAAAGCATATTAAACAACACGATCTATTAAAGGACTGCGTGAAGTGTGATTCACCCAGTCCTTTTTACGCTGTTTATTAATATTTCACACTATAAATAATTACGATTTAAAATCCACCACAATACACACCAGGCGCACAGCACATATTACATACCATGTTCGCAAGACACAATTTACAGCAGAAATCATTCATCTCTGTCATGGGGTTTCCATAACTACGCCCTCTTCCCATATACTGATCACTTCCACTGCTCAACTGCTGGTAAAATTGTGTATATGTTGCATTTCCTGGTTCTTTTTCCATAGCTATCTTAATATGACTCATGGCTGTAGCATAATTACCAGTATAGGCATTGGCTACAGAACTCAAATAATACCATTGGCCATTCCGAAGATGTATGCCAATTTCATTTAACGCCTGAAGCGCTGCCTGATACTGTCCCATCTGTATATACATAATGGCTGACTGTGTATAACGATTGCTTGACTGTCCTCCTTGATAACCACCCCATTGTGAATTTCCATATCCACCCTGGTATCCACGATTTCCATAGGTATTCTGTCCATAGCCGCCATAAGAATTGCCCTGTCCATAGGAAGTTCCACCATAACTTTGTGATGGACCGGTCTGTTTATTCATAATCATCTGATACGCTGACTGAATTTCTTTAAACTTTTCCTCAGCCTGCGCTTTATTTGGATTATTAATATTCGCATCCGGATGATACTTCCGGCTCAATTTTCGATATGCTTTTTTTACCTCTTCGTCTGTTGCCGTCGGTGGCACTCCTAATACTTTATATGGATCCATTTATCAATTCCTCTTTACATACGACTTAACAGATCAGCTACTGTGCGTTCTAACTGTTCTTTTGCCAGCTTCATCTCATCTGCCTGCTCTTTTGTTATCGTCTCTGGTTTTGTCTTCGCTATTAATTTACGTAATGCATTCATATCTGATTTTATCGCAGAACGCTGCTTGCGGTCAAACTCTTTTTTATGTTCACGCAATAAACGATCCACACGATTTACTAAATTCTCTGAGTCAAAGCGAATATCCAGCCATTCTTTGTGTGTAGCATCTTCACATTCATACATGGCTGCATCTTGTCTGGCACGTTCAATTTCTTCTTCTGACATATTATTGCTGGAAGTAATCGTGATTTCCTGCTCTTTTCCAGTCCCTAAATCTTTTGCAGAAACTTTTACAATTCCATTGACATCGATATCAAAGGTAACCTCAATTTGAGGAACTCCCGCCATGGCACGTTTGATTCCTTTCAAACGAAAATTACCTAATAGTTTATTGTCTCTTGCAAACTGACGCTCTCCCTGATATACCTTAATCTCTACAGATGTCTGGAAATTAGCTGCTGTCGTAAATACCTTACTTTGTCTGGTTGGAATCGTGCTGTTTCTCTCGATGATTCGATTGCAGACACCTCCCACGGTTTCAATCGATAAGGAAAGAGGTGTAACATCCATCAAAATCAAATCTGCTGCCGCGCTTCCCGCACTGACATTACCGCCTAATTTTCCCCCTTGAATGGCCGCTCCCATGGCAACACATTCATCCGGATTCATCGTTTTTGATGGTTCAATCCCTGTCATTTGACGTACCTTCGTCTGTACTGCCGGAATTCTTGTTGATCCACCCACTAATAATACTTTACTCAGATCTCTGGAGGTAATTCCAGCATCTGAAAGTGCCATCTGCACTGGCCCTGCTGTCCGTTCAACCAAATCATAAGTCAAACGTTCAAATATTTCTCTTGTTATCATCATATCCAAATGTTTTGGACCGCTTTTATCCACCAAAATAAATGGAAGATTCACATGAACACTTTGTGCAAATGACAATTCCTTTTTCACCCGTTCTGCTTCTTCCCTGACTCTCTGCATGGCTGTTATATCTTTTCTAAGATTTACGCCTTCTGTTTTTTGAAATTCAGAAACAATATAATCACACAGTTTCTGATCAAAATCGTCGCCTCCCAAATGATTGTCACCTGCTGTTGCCAGTACTTCAATCAATCCATCTCCAATTTCAATGACAGAGACATCAAAAGTTCCTCCTCCTAAGTCATATACAAGAATTTTCTGTGGCTGACCATGATCGAGTCCATATGCCAATGCGGCTGCTGTTGGTTCATTAATAATACGTTTTACTTCTAATCCGGCAATTCTTCCAGCATCTTTGGTTGCCTGTCTCTGTGCATCATTAAAATATGCTGGTACTGTGATAACTGCTTCTGTAATTGTTTCACCAATATAATTTTCTGCATCTTTTCGTAACTTTTGAAGAATCATAGCAGACATTTCCTGTGGAGAGTAGAATTTTCCATTTAACTTTCTTTTTTTATCTGTACCCATATCACGCTTAATGGATAGAATCGTTTCTTCTGCATTTACTGCAGCCTGACGTTTTGCTGTCTCTCCTACCAAACGTTCTCCACGGTTACTATAAGCAACTGCAGATGGTGTTGTTCTGTTTCCTTCTGTATTTACTACGATAATGGGCTGATCGCCTTCCATAACTGCTACGCAGCTGTTCGTTGTACCTAAATCAATTCCTATTACTTTACCCATAACTTTCCTCCATTTGTGGAACATTTTCTCATAATGAGTACTTTACCACAAATTGATAAATGGTAAATTAACTGGACATTAAATATGATAAAAAAATTATAAAATCAACGGATATAACGGAATACCTGAAAAAGAACCCCACATTTTGTGAGATTCTTTTTCATTTCTATCATCCTTTTCTTAAAGTTCAGGAACAGTAATCACACCAGTGATAGCAGATGCAGCTGCACTGGCAGGAGATCCAAGATAAATTCCAACTTTATTTGTACCCATACGCCCAAGGAAATTTCGATTATTGGTTGCTAAGATTTTTTCTCCATCAGATAAAATGCCACCAGCACGCCCACAACACAGACCGCATCCTGGCTGAGTAACGATAGCACCCGCTTCCACTAAAGTTTTTAAATAACCTGCTTTAATAGCATCACGGTAGACCTGACGACTGGCTGGCGTTACAATTAATTTTACATAATCTGCTACTTTCTTTCCTTCTAAAATCTTAGCTGCTACTGCTAAATCTTCCAGACGCCCATTGGTACAAGATCCAATAAATACCTGATCTAGTTTTGTTCCAGCCACTTCCGAAACAGGTTTGATATTATCTACCTGAGAAGGACAAGCCACTACTGGTACCAAATCTTCTGCCTGATATTCTATAGTCTGACAGTAAACGGCATCTTCATCTCCATAAATCCAGTCAACATCACTTAATTTAACACCTGAAAACTCTGCTGTTTTTTCATCTGGTGCAAACATAGCAGCTTTTGCCCCTGCTTCAATGGCCATATTGGCAATGGTCATACGAGAAGCCACAGACATATTTTCAACTGTTGATCCATGGAATTCTAATGCTTTATAAGTAGCTCCATCGGCTCTTAAATCCCCAATCAGACGTAAAATGACATCTTTGGCACTGACATTAGACGGAAGTTCTCCATTGATGACTACTTTAATCGTTTCTGGAACACGGATCCACATTTCTCCGGTTCCTAGAATTGATGCCATTTCTGTATATCCGATTCCAGAGGAAAAGCATCCAACAGAACCATATGTCGTAGTATGAGAATCTGTTCCAAATACAATATTTCCCGGCTGTGCATACTGCATTTCCGGCATTAACTGATGACAAATTCCATCGCTTCTATGCACATGTGTCAAGCCATATTCTTTTACAAATGCATCTCCGATTTTAAAGTGACGCACATCTTCTACTGCACTTGTTGGGACCAAATGATCATAAATCAATACAACTTTTTCTGGATCCCAGATTTTTGTAAATCCCATTTCTTTAAATTTATCAGCTACAAATGGAATAAAAATGTCATGAATCATAACACGGTCAACATTTACGGTTACAATTTGACCTGGAGCCACTGCTTGGGCCCCAATATTTTTCATAATAATTTTTTCAATTAATGTATTTCCCATGGTCCAATCCTCCTAATTTATGTTATTACGCTTCTGCATCGCTTTTACTAATCCTCCGGCATTAATAATATCCATTAGATTATCTGGAAGAGAATGGATTGGATATTCCACACCATTATGTTCAATTTTTTCACCTAAAGTTATATTTAGCACATCGCCTTCTTTTACTGCATCCTGAATCTGGTCATTTTCAATTAGCAACAATCCATTATTAATAGAATTGCGGAAGAAAATGCGGGCATAAGATTTGGCAATGACACAACTGACTTTTAATGCCTTGATAATTTCTGGTGCCTGCTCTCTGGAAGAACCACATCCAAAGTTTTTACCAGCCACAATAATATCGCCTTCCTGAATCTTAGAAGCAAGTTCCGGACGAAGTGGTGAAAATCCATATGGTTTCATATCTTCAACAGTTGGCAGAGCTAAATATTCTGTCGGAATAATAATATCTGTATCAATATCATCTCCAAGTACCCAGACTTTTCCTGTAAATTTTTCCATATCATTTTCCTCCTTATGCCTGAATATATCCAGTAATTGCTGCACGAGTTACCGTTTCTGCCGATGCTAAGTATACTTTTGAGCTTGGATGGCCGGCACGACCTTTAAAGTTACGGGTTCCTGTAGAAACTAACACTTCATTTTCACCAATGACTCCCTGACAGCTTCCCCAGCAAACACTGCAGTTTGCATTCATGACCATGGCTCCTGCTTCCATTAAAGTATCAATAATTCCTTCTTCTAATGCCTGAAGATATACCGCATTTGATGCTGGAGCAATAACAAAACGTACACTTTCGCAAACTTTTTTTCCTTTTAGCATC
Source organism: Lachnospiraceae bacterium (assembly GCA_036311565.1). Lineage (GTDB taxonomy): Bacteria > Bacillota > Clostridia > Lachnospirales > Lachnospiraceae > Fimousia. Next base: position 10,288 of record JAXJPR010000051.1, on the reverse strand, counting down.
TTAGCTGCAATACGAAGTTCATCGATACGTCCGTTATTACAAGATCCTAAGAATGCCTGATCAACTTTTACTTTTTCTAATTCTTCTAATGGAATTACATCGTCTACAAAATCTGGACGTGCAACAACAGGTCTGATCTTACTTAAATCATAATTGTAAACCTTTTCAAATACCGCATCATCATCACTGGCGAACATATGCTGAACTTCTCTTCCATGAGCTTTTACATATTCTACAACCTTTTCATCCGGTTCAACAATTCCAGTTTTTGCACCTGCTTCTACCGCTAAATTACACAGTACCAGTCGATCATTAATGCTTAAATTATGGGCACCTTCTCCTGCAAATTCCATAATTTTATAATTTGCTCCATTTGCCCCGATATCACCGATAATCGTTAAAATCAAATCTCTTGGATATACTCCTTCTGGAAGTTTTCCGGTCAAGTTAAAACGAATGGTTTCTGGTACTAATACCCAGGATGAACCTGTTACCATTGCATATAAAAGATCTGTACATCCAACACCTGTACCAAATGCTCCTAATGCTCCATATGCACAAGTGTGTGAATCTGCTGCAAAAATCAGTTCTCCAGGACATACAAAGTCTTCTACCATAATCTGATGGCAGACACCTTTTCCTTCATATAATTTAATATCATGTTCTTTTGCAAAATCACGCATTTTCTTATGTGCCTGTGCTGTTTTTGGATTTTCAGCCGGTACATTATGGTCCATGATAAATACAATTTTATCTTTATCTGCAATCTTTGGATTTTTAAGTTGATTATTATACATATCTATTGTCAAATGTGTTGTTCCATCGTTAGACATCAAACGGTCCAAAGTTACGGTATGTATATCGCCAGCTTTTACTTCAGAAACTCCAGCTGCTCTCGCAATAATTTTTTCACCAATTGTCATTCCCATCGCTTTACACCTCACCATTGTTTAAATAATTAATTAATCCGCCTGTATTTAAAATTGTCTGCATTAATTCAGGAAGTTTGGTACAGGTATAGCCTTTTTCTTCAAAAGAAATACTTCCTGCTAATAAATCGAATTCAACTTCATCTAATTCATTTACATCATCATATAAATCTTTACAGATAATTACAGGAAGACCTACATTAATTGCATTACGATAAAAGATTCTTGCAAATGATTTTGCAACAACAGCTTTAATTCCCAATGCTTTTAATACACTTGGTGCCTGTTCTCTGGAAGAACCACATCCAAAGTTTTCTCCTGCCACGATCACATCTCCTGGCTGTGCTTTTTTAGCAAAATCAGGGTCTAATGATTCAAATGTATAACCTTTCATTTCATCGATATTTGGTAATAATAAATACTGAGATGCGATAATCTGGTCTGTATCTACATCATTGTGAAATTTCCATACACGGCTCTTGCTCATTAAAACTTCCTCCTAAAAAATCTTTCTACTTTTTAGAATACCTTAAAATGGTGGAAAATTCAAGAAAAACGGGCATTTTTGCTACTTTGCAGAACACTCTAACAATATAATTATCATAATTATAAAACATGTAAAAATCCAGAGAGCCCAAACTCCCTGGATTTTCCTTTCTTATTATCTCATATTATTTTGTCTGCATCCGCAATTTCCACCGGAAGCTGGGTTATTGCCAGATGTGTGGGAAGGCTGATCAAATGCCGGGTTAAATGCATAGAAGTTTCTGGAATCTAAGCGGTCCTGAACCATTCTTAATGCTTCTCCAAATCTCTGGAAATGCACCAATTCTCTTTGTCGCAAAAATTTAATCGGATCTCTTACATCCGGGTCATCCACAAGTCGAAGAATATTATCATAAGTCGTTCTTGCTTTTTGTTCGGCAGCCAGATCTTCCGTTAAGTCTGTAATTGGATCTCCTTTAGACTGGAAAAAATTAGACGTAAAAGCTGCTCCAGAAGCTGCCTGAGGCCAAAGTCCAACCGTATGGTCCACATAGTATTTGTCGAACCCAGCCTTTTTTATTTCCTCCATTGATAAGTTCCTGGTCAGCTGATGAACAATAGCTGACACAATTTCCATATGAGCCAGTTCTTCTGTCCCAATATCAGTTAAGACCCCGCAGACTTCATGGTATGGCATGGCATATCTTTGGGAAAGATAACGCATAGATGCTGCCAATTCACCATCCGGTCCACCAAACTGGGTAATGATCACTTGTGCCAGTTTTGCATCTGGATTTTTAATTTTTACTGGATATTGTAGTCTTTTTTCATAACTCCACATATTTTATCCCTCCCATTCCCATGGCCAGTGATTGGTTGCCCAGGTAAATTCATTGCGAATAACCGCCGTATCGATAGTCAATGGACCAAATGCAGCAGCATATTCCTTTAATGCCTGGTTTCTGGCTTTTTGATAATTATTAAAATATTCAATGGCCATTTCATCTTCCGGATGGGTGTCCAAATATAATTTGACATCATCGACTGCGAAACTTACCACATTAATATAATCTAACAATTCATTTTTATTATATCTCATCTCCTGCAGCCTCCCCTTCCATTAAATGGGAAATCCAGATCCTGAAAAATGGTTCCTTGGTGAAATCCTTTTTCCGGACTATATAAATTTCCCCATTGCTGCCATGGAACATATGCCATTGCAAGCGGCAGTCCTTCTAATGGCGTTGGCCGGCGTCTCTGGGAGTACTTTTGACATTCCTGCACGTTTTTGTCTCCTTTCCTTTTCTACTACAGTTTATGTCTGCAAACATAGAATGTGCCAAAAGTGAGGAGTTATGCCAGGAAAGTATTAGAAAGAGACGGCATCTCTCTTTAGAAAAAACAAAGCCGCGAAAAATATTTTTCACGACTTTGTTCTTTCACAAAAATAAGTTTTTACTTGCTTTCTAATGTTTTTTGTTTTGCAAGTTCAAATTCATCATAAATTTCCTGTGATGGTTCTTCTGTTAAGAGACTGACAACAACAATGAAAATAGATGAAATGATAAATGCAGGAAGTAATTCATATACTTCAAAAATTCCTCCAAGTGGTGCTACTAATTTACCCCAGAACAGAGAAACTAATCCACCACTGATCATTCCTGCAATCGCACCTTTTAAGTTTGTACGCTTCCAGAACAGTGAAAATAAAATCAGTGGACCAAAGGCTCCACCAAATCCTGCCCATGCGTATTCTACCAATGCAAAAACAGAACTATTTTCATCAAATGCAATGACAATTCCGATTAACGCAATTATAATTGTTGTTAAACGTGCTACAATTAACTGTTGTTTTTCAGTAGCATCTTTTTTCAATAATCCCTTATAGATATTAGCAGATACACAAGAAGAGGCAATCAGAAGCTGTGAATCAGATGTACTCATAGTAGCTGCTAAAATACCTGATAAAATAATTCCAGCCAGGAATAATGGAAGAAGACCTTTAAATAAATGAGTGGTCATATAGATAAAGATTCTCTGCTGGTTTGCCCCGGCTAATTCTGCAACATCTCCATACAGCGCTGCTCCTGTAAATCCAATACATACTGCAACTGCCAATGAAATAACAACCCAGATCATTGCAATTGTCATGGATTTTTTAATATCTTTCGCATCTTTAATTGCCATAAAACGAACTAAGATATGAGGCATTCCAAAATATCCAAGTCCCCATGCTAAACCAGACACAATTGGAATAATTCCCTGTGAAACCACACCACCAGTTTCTGGATCATGATATTGCATAATATCAAAATATCCAGGGAGGCTCTGTCCGTGTTCAACAACAGCACTGATACCTCCGGCATTTGCAACTCCAATAATTAATACAACAATGATAGCAAATGACATAATTAATCCCTGCATAAAATCTGTTGTACTGGCTGCTAAGAATCCTCCGATAGAAGTATAAATTACGATAACTGCTGCACATACGATCATACTTGGAATATAAGGGAGACCAAATACTGAGTTAAATAAAGTTCCACATGCTGCGAATCCAGAAGCTGTGTAAAAGGTAAAGAAAATAAGAATCATAATAGATGAGATGGTCATTAAAATCTTCTTATCATCTTTGAAACGGTTACTGAAAAAATCAGATACTGTAATTGAGTTATCAGATACTTCTGTGTAGTTACGCAGACGTTTTGCAACAAAAATCCAGTTTAACCAGGTTCCTAAAATCAGTCCAATAGCTGTCCATCCTGCCTGACTGAATCCAGTTGCAAATGCAAGTCCTGGAAGTCCCATAAGAAGCCAGCTGCTCATATCGGATGCTTCTGCACTCATAGCAACTATCCAAGGTCCCAATCCCCTTCCTCCGAGGAAATAATCTTCAGAACTGTTGTTTTTCTTTCCACACGCTACGCCAATGGCAATCATAGTAATCATATAAATGCACATGGCAATTAATATTGGTGCATACATAGTTTTCTCCTCCGCTTTTATTTATGAAATTTATATTTGATAAAAATTCAAATACAGACAACATTATACAAGTTTCTACATGTTTTATCAAGAAAAATATAGAATTCGCGGCTCAGCTCCCTGTGTTTATGCCATTTTTTATAATTTTATATTCTTTAATGCATCAGCAAATGCGTTATTGATTGGTTCTTTTGCTTCTTTTGCCTGCTTTTTCATATATTTTGCCACATCTTTTTTGGAGACTCCTGCCCCCTCTTTTTCTCTTCTCTCTTTAAACTTGATCATCTTTTCTTTATGTCCACAACTACAGATGAAAGAAGCCTCATCTCCTTTGCCCCATAATTCCATTTTCTTATGGCAGACTGGACATCTTGCATTGGAAATGACACAAATGGTTTCACGATAACCACATTCCCGGTCCTGACAGACCAGCATCCTGCTTTTCTTTCCATTTACCTTTAACAGACGTTTTCCGCAATCCGGACATTTTTTATTGGTCAGATTATCATGACGAAATTTTCCTTCTGAGCCTTTGATTTCATCTACAATTTCCATGGTATAGTCTCTGATTTCGTCCATGAAAACTTTTCGCTTTAATTTTCCATCTGAAATACGGCTTAATTTTTTCTCCCAATCAGCCGTCAACTCTGGCTGTTTTAATTCTTCCGGCACTAAAGCCAGTAACTGCTTTGCTTTGGAAGTAGTATAAATTCCTTCCTCTTTCTTTTCCAACAAAAATGTTCGGAATAATTTATCGATAATATCTGCTCTGGTAGCGACTGTTCCCAATCCCTTTTTCTCCATAGCAGTCAAAAGCGTTGCCTCTGTGTAATAAGCAGGCGGTTTTGTTTTTCCTTCTGTTCTTTTTATAAGAACTGCTATTTTTTCTCCTTTTTTAATTTCCGGTATCGTGCTGCTTACTTCCTCTTCTTCATAAGCTGCTTTCCATCCCATTTTTAAAGCTTTTGTTCCTTTGCTTAAAAATGATTCTCCATCCACTGTTCCCTCAATATACATTTCCTCATACTCATATGGCGGCATCAAAACTGCAAGAAAACGTCGTACCACCAGGTCATAGATTTTTCGTTCTTCTGATGATAAATCCGCCAAATTTACAAATTGTTCTGTTGGAATAATCGCATGATGATCACTGACCTTTTTGTTATTTACATAATGACCGTTTGCTTTTATTTTCCCTTTTAAAATCCCTGCTGCCTCTTTTCGGTAAGGACCTACTCCACAGGATTTTAATCGTTCTGGAATGGTTGGTACAATGTCTTCTGTCAAATATCTAGAATCAGTTCTTGGATAGGTTAAAATTTTATGATGCTCATAAAGGCGCTGCATAATATTCAACGTTTCTTTTGGAGAAAAATGATATTTCCGACTGGCATCTCTTTGTAATTCATTTAAATCATAAAGTGGCGGTGCATATGATTTTTTTTGTTTTACCACAACATGATCCACGAAAAGCATCTTATCTGTAATCCTTTTTTCCACAAATTCTACTTTTTCTTTTGAAAATGTTCTTGTATTATTTTTTTCATCTTTCCATATAAAGGTGAGCCCTGCCGCTTTTGCTTCAATTCCATAATAAGCTTTTGGCTGAAATTTACGAATTTCTTCCTCTCTTTGTGCAATCATAGAAAGTGTTGGTGTCTGAACCCGCCCACAGGAAAGCTGGGCATTATGCTTACATGTCAGCGCTCTGGTGGCATTGATTCCCACAAGCCAGTCTGCCTCCGCTCTGGACATGGCTGCTTCATATAAATGCTGGTACTCTCTTCCATCTTTTAAATTTGCAAACCCCTCTTTGATTGCTTTATCCGTTACAGAAGAAATCCATAATCGTTTGATTGGTTTTTTATTATGATTTTTCAATAAAATAAATCGGGCTACTAATTCTCCTTCTCTTCCAGCATCTGTTGCAATAATAATGGTTCCTACATCTTTTCGATTCATTAATGCTGTTACCGCTTTATACTGTTTTACCGTTTTTCCAATGACCTGTACCTGCATCTTTTCTGGCATCATTGGCAAATGTTCCATACTCCATGTCTGATACTTTTTATCATATCCTTCTGGATTTTTTAATTCCACCAAATGGCCAAGCGCCCAGGTAACAATATATTTTTCACCTTCTAACCCTCCGTTTACCGGCTTTTTGCACTGTAGTACTCTGGCGATATCTCGTCCCACAGAAGGTTTTTCTGCTAATACTAATTGTTTCATATTCTAAACTCCTTTTTTCTTCCACTATTTTCTATCATACCAAACCTTTGACAAAGAAAAAAGTCTGGAAATCATCCGTTTTCCAGACTTTCTTTTTTAATTTATAAATTCCGCATATTCCATGAGAAAATCTTCTACTTCCTTTTCTAATTTTTTATAAGAAGAAGCTTCAATTCCCTCTTTCTTAGCAATGGCTTTTACAATCATTTTCCTAGCAACATTCTCTTCACAAGTTTCTTCCCGCAGTCTCGCATATTCCTCCATATCATATCCATAATATTTTTTAATAAAGTCTTCTTTTGACAAGTTCATCGATCTTGCCTGCATTTCATACCATTGATCAAAAGAGTCTATTTCTTCTTCCCAGTATTTTTCACTATATTCTTTGATATCTGCTTTCTTTAAAATGTTCTTCCACAGATCTTTTTTTCCTTGCGCCAGAAACTTTTCCTCTGCCTGCTTTTGGAGTTTTTCTTTTGTTTTCTCATAGAATTTGTCAACTGTTTCATACCTGGTATATTTTTTTACAACTTCATCTGTCAATGTATTTTCATTATATAATTCCTTTATGTACTGTACATCAACATGGAATATCACATCTTTTCCTGCATAAACCTTATTGGAATAATTGTCAGGAAGACAAAGACTTAATACGATTTTCTCTCCCGGTTTCTTACCAATTAATCCGCTTTCAAATCCATCGATAAAGGTATTCGAACCAATCTCCAAATCAAAATCCTCGATAGACATACTCTTTTGTAACGTTCCCTGAAAATAGCCTTTTACATGGATGCGGACAATGTCACCTTTTTGAATTTTTCGGTTTTTGACTTTTTGAAACAATTCCTGACTTTCCAATTCCTCTAATGCTGCCTTTTTTATATCTGCATCTGAAACATCCGTTTTTATTTTATTTTTTATCTTAATCCCTTTATACCCAGACAGACTTACTTCCTTCGTATGAATTTGATTGGGTCCAAATTCATAGTACATAATTCCTGTGACAGCACAAACTAGTAAAAATAGAAGAAAACAAAGGATATACTTTTTCTCTTTCACAATTTCCTCCTATTGTCCATTTAGTTGGAACTATTTTTCATATTTGTTTGGGAAAACGGCATCAGAAATTGTTCTGTCTCACTGGTTACCTGCCAGAAAGAAATACCCATCATATCTGTTTTTGCATGAGACATTAAATCTGTAAAAGTAAATTGTTCCTGCTTCTCAAAATTCCGATCTGTCACTGTCGCCAATCCATTGCTATTAATTGCAAGTATGTAAATAAATTCTTCATTTTTTATGATTTTTTTATCTGATATCATCATCACAGGTATTCCAGATTGTACTGTTTCTTTGATAGTCGTTTCATCAACATCTTTCATTGCTTCAAACTCTGTATTTCCTGCTTCCGCTTGTAAAATATCTTCTTTATTTTCAAATTCCTGATTTCCATTTACATTAGATTCTTCTTTAGAAATAATCCAAAATGGTCCTCCAGCCGAAGCTGCCTTTGATTGGCTAATAATATCCGTTAATTGATATTTATACTTGCTTCTCTCCCGACTTCCTACATCCGCAACCGTAACGTTGTCATCTTCGTCAATGCCGACCAGGACCATAAAATGTCCACCTTTTGTAAAATATCCAGGCCCCATGAGACATACAACTGGATTTTCCTCCTGCAAAGCTTCACGGATGGCATCTTCATCTGTGCCAACACCTTTACAATTAAGACCATATTCTTTTGCTAATGCTGGAATTAATCCATGCACAGATCCCTGTCCTGAATAGTAGCCATGTTCATACGCCCAGACTGTAGTTTCTACAGGAGTCACCCATTTTCCAGTCAACGAAGAAATAACAACTGCCATGCTGGTCGGTCCACATCCAGCCTGCTTGATCCGATATCCATTATCATTCCATGCAGCATCTCCCTGATTAAAATAAATAAATCCGTTAATAGTCTCCTTCTTTCCCTTCATAGAAAGACTATGATCATTATAGATTTTAGGAATAATTTCTACAGAATCAGATTTTTCTTCTTTCTGATTGCTTTCTTCTAATTTCTTGACAGATTTTTGAGTAATTGTTTTCTCCGTTTGCGAAGTATTTTTCTTCTTTGAAGAATCCGTCTTTTTTGATGTATTCTTACTAAAAGCTGATTTCTCTGATTTTGTAGTTGTTTCCGTTGTTGTTTCTTCTTTTACTTTTTCTTCCGCTGTTATCTCTGATCCACTTACAGCTGTCGTTGTAGTAAAAGTTTTGCTTTCTTCTGTTTCCTCCTGTGCTGCCACATTTACAGAACATACAGCCATCGTAAATGCCATACTAATAGCCATTGCTCGAATGATTTTATAAAAATGCATCTATACCATACCCCTTTATGTACAAATTTAAGTTCGATTATTTTGTGTCATCTTCTAGCATTACTTATGATAATCCTGTAACTTTCATTTGTCAAAAGAGAAATGAAAAACTTTTATTAAACTTTTGTTAAAAGAAAAAAACAGATTTGGATTAACTAAAATTTTAATAAATTTAATCCTACTTCTTGATCAAAATATCGATTCACTTTACCATTCACTACATTTATTACCATCTCACATGTTGCACTTACAATTGCACGATTTAAGTGTCCGCCAAACACTTCCCCTTTTTCATTTCCAGCACTCATATGGATGTGGGAATAAAACTCATCATCCATTGTAGTAATGGTTCCTGTCAAAGACACAATTTCAAAATTCCCTTTAAAATCACTTGCAATGTATTCCTTTTCTTCTGTTTTAAATACACCTACAGTAAAATCACAAATTGCTCCTAAAGCATGAATACTGGCTAATTCTATCTTTTCTTCTAACGCTATTTCCTTGATTTTTTCTAATATTTCTTCCCCTTTATCAATTCTTGCTATAATCGTATCTTCAAATCTTCTATATTCCATCATCATTTTCTCCCATCATATATTTTTATATTAAAAAAACGGCTTCCAGCAACCATATATTACTGAAAACCGCTTGAACTAATGCGGATGACAGGAATCGAACCTGCACGCCGAAGGCACTAGATCCTAAGTCTAGCGCGTCTGCCAGTTCCGCCACATCCGCATAATGAGCGTGCGGGGGTTCGAACCCCGGACAACTTGATTAAAAGTCAAGTGCTCTACCAACTGAGCTACACACCCACAATATTAAATTATCACATGCACTCCTTATAAATAATAAGAAGAAACTGGGCTAGCTGGATTCGAACCAGCGAATGCAGGAGTCAAAGTCCTGTGCCTTACCGCTTGGCGATAGCCCAACGCTTAGCATGAAAGCTATCGTAAAGGGTGGGTAATGGGACTCGAACCCACGGCCTCAAGAGCCACAATCTTGCGCGCTAGCCAACTGCGCCATACCCACCATAATCAGACGTGCCCACAGGGATTCGAACCCCGGACACATGGCTTAGAAGGCCATTGCTCTATCCAACTGAGCTATGAGCACATATGCTCCTCATGAAAAATTCCACAAGAAAAGCGGGTGATGGGAATCGAACCCACGTATCTAGCTTGGAAGGCTAGTGTTCTACCATTGAACTACACCCGCAAAGGTATCGGGGTGACAGGATTCGAACCTGCGGCCTCTTGATCCCAAATCAAGCGCTCTAGCCAAGCT
>JAXJPR010000050.1:0-14914 GCA_036311565.1 Lachnospiraceae bacterium | reverse complement strand
CAGACCGTCTCCACATGCACGGTATTCGGGAACATATCCACCGCACACCCCTTCACGACCTTATATCCAGCCTCCTGCAGCACTTCCAAGTCTCTCACCAGACTGGTTGGCTTGCAGCTGATATACACCATAGAATCTACACCAAAATCAATGATTTTTTTCAATGCTTTTGGATGAATTCCGTCTCTTGGTGGATCTAATACAATAAAATCAGGTTTCTCTTTTACATTATCGATGACTTTTAACACATCTCCTGCAATGAATTCACAGTTATCCAATCCATTTAATCTGGCATTGACTTTTGCTGCTTCCACTGCTTCCTCGATGATTTCCACACCTACTATTTTTTTTGCAACTGGTGCCAGCATCTGGGCAATGGTTCCAGTTCCACTATAAAGATCAAAAATAACTTTATCTTTTGTCTCTCCAATATATCCTCTGGCCGTTTCATACAGCACTTCGGCACCTTTGGAATTGGTCTGGAAGAAAGAAAATGGAGATATTTTAAATTTCAGTCCTAAAATGTGTTCATAAAAATAATCTTTTCCATAAATGACACGGGTCTCATCACTTTGAACCACATCTGATAAAGAATCATTGATGGTATGTAAGAAGCCGACCATCGTTCCATTTAATGGTAATTCCTGAATTTTACATACAAGTGGAAGAAAATCGTGTTCTGTCTGGGAGGACGTCACCATATTTACAAGAATTTCTCCTGTGCTGACACTTCTTCTTACCACCAGATGGCGCAGATACCCTTCATGAGATATTTTATGATAAAAGGAAAATCCCTGCTGGGTACAATAATCCAGCACACAAGTCAAGATTTTTGTATAATCTTCATTGACAATTTTACAGTCAGAAACAGTAACGATATCATAAAATCCACCTTTTTTATGCATTCCCAAGGCAAGCGGACCGTCTTTAAATTCATCGCCAAAAGAAAATTCCATTTTATTTCGGTATCCCCATTGATCCGGGCTTCCTTTAATGCCATCCCATTTGAAATCTTTGCAGACACCATCCAGTAAGCCTTTTACCTGGGCTTCTTTAATGGCAAGCTGGTTGGAATAGCTGACTGTCTGATAAAAACATCCGCCACAGGCACCAAAGTGTGAGCATGCTGGCATAACATCTTCCATTTTAGATGGTTCTACAACTTCCAACAGTCTTCCAACAGCTTTTCCTTTTCGAAGCTTCTGCACCTGAAATTTTACTTTCTGTCCTTTGATAGTTCCCTTAATGGTCACATCTCTATCTTCAAACGTTAATTTCCCTTTATTAGGAAAATCCACCGATTCAATCACTGCTTCATATTGTTGTCCTTTTTTCATATTTGTCTCCTTTTTATCTCCGGAGCCATTTCTTGATTTTCGACAACAGCCCCATTCATATATTTAATTCGCTAAAATGAGAATGATAATATCCATGGCCAAAATGAGCTTCGCCATTATCATCGATCTCCATCATTAGAAACGTTGGTTTATGTCCCATCTGACGCGGATACGTCAGACTTCCCGGATTCAAAACAGTCAAGTCTTCATCTACTTCAAAGTATGGCACATGGGTATGTCCATACATGACAATATCCACACCTTTTTCCCTTGCATATGCTTTTAGGTGTTCCACTCCGCTGTTTACATAATAATAATGTCCATGGGTAACTAAAATTTTATATCCTTCAATTTCTATGATTTCTTCCATAGGCAAGTCCAGATAATAGTCATTATTTCCTGATACAATGGTGCATGGACAATCTAACAATGCGCGCACATAAGTATCCCCACGCTCTAAATCGCCGCAGTGGATCATATAATCAATTTCTCCTACCTGCTGTAATACACCTTCGATATCATCATTTCTTCCATGGGAATCGCTAATTACTAAAATTCTTTTCATCAGGCCCTCCTATATCCATTCCTTCATCTGCTGTAATGCCTTTCCACGATGGCTGATTTTGTTCTTCTCATCTGGTGAAAGCTCTGCAGAAGTACATCCATACTCTGGAAGATAAAAAATAGGATCATAACCAAATCCATTTTCTCCCCTGCTTTCATATCCAATGATTCCTTCTATAGTCCCTCGGACCGTTTTTGTTGTTCCATCTGGAAATGCTGCTGCAATCACACATACGAAACGAGCCGTTCTTTTGGCTTCTTCTACCCCTTCCATACGCTCTAAAATGGTACGGTTTTTTATTTCATATGGAGTATCTTCGCCCAAATATCTGGCAGAATATACTCCGGGCGCTTTATCAAAGTAATCAATTTCTAATCCTGAATCATCTGCCAGAACAAGGGCCCCTGTTTCTTCCATAATTGCAGTTGCTTTTTTGATTGCATTTTCTTCAAACGTTTTCCCATCTTCAATAATTTCAATTTCAACTCCTGCTTCTTTCATAGAAACAATTTCATAATCCAAATCCGCTAAAATCATACGGATTTCCTTCATTTTTCCTTCATTTCCTGTTGCAAAGATGATTTTCTTTTTCATATCGCTTTCCCCTTAGTTTCTCCGTGGAGGCTTGGGTCCCAAAAACTGATAATAATATGTTTTTAACATTCCATTATATATTTTTCGGTTTTTGCTGGCCTTTTTCCCAATGTATTTTTCAGTATCTTCATAAGATGTAATCAAGTATTTTGACCAGGTATCTAATTTCTCAAATGCCTGTCCAATTTGACGATATAATTCCGGCAGGTTTTCTTTTTCTTCCAGACGCTCACCATATGGCGGATTAGTAATAATAAAACCATACTTTTTTGGATGGCTTAAATCTTTTACTTCTCTTTGCTGGAGATGAATCAGATGATCAACCCCTGCATCTGCTGCATTCTGTCTTGCTGCACGGATCATTCGTCCATCTATATCATATCCCTGAATGTCCATTTCCACATGGTCATCCATCAGGTCATTGGCTTCCTGAATGGCTTCATACCATTCCTTCTTTGGAATGATATTCTTCCAGTCTTCTGCCGTAAAAGAACGGTTCATTCCTGGAGCAATGTTCGCACCGATCATTGCCGCCTCAATTGGAATCGTACCGCTTCCACAAAATGGATCAACTAAAATTCTGTCTTTTCTCCAAGGAGTTAACATAATCAAAGCTGCTGCTAATGTTTCCGTAAGCGGCGCTTTACTGGTCAACTGACGGTATCCCCTTTTATGTAATGGTTCCCCGGAGGTATCTAATCCGACCGTTACTTCATCCTTTAACAAAAAGATGCGCACTGGATAGGAAGCGCCTGACTCCTGGAACCAGTTTTTATGATATTTTTGTTTCATTCTCTCTACCATTGCTTTTTTTGCGATGGACTGAATGTCTGGTGCACTAAATAATTTACTTTTGGTAGTAGATGCTTTTGTGACCCAAAATCTTGCATCCTCTGTCAGATAGCGTTCCCATGGTATCGCCTTGATTCCTTCAAACAATTCATCAAATGTTTCTGCATGGAATCTTCCAACTTGTAAAAGGATCCGGTCGGCTGTTCGTAAGAATATATTCGCTCTGGCAATTCCTTCTGTTCCTGCCAAAAATGCAATTCTTCCATCTTCTACACGGTCAATTTCATATCCTAAATTTTGAATTTCTCTCTTCAATATTGCTTCCAGGCCAAAATGACATGGTGCAATTAATCTTATCTTTTCCATGAATTCTCCAATCTTCTATCGGTTAAAACATATATTTTTTATTGTACCTTGTCACCCCTTTAGATGTCAACATACTTCTCATTACCTTTTATCCCGCCAATAACATTGTAGACACGATATCCTTCTAAAGCCATATCTCTTGCTGCCCGCATACTCTGCATTCCATTATCACAATAAACAATATAAATTGCTTCCTTTTGAAACTTTGTTTTGGCAATGTCATCATAAGGAATGTTGATCGCACCTTTTAAATGATGCTTATTATATTCTTCCGATTCTCTGACATCAATCAGTATGGCTGGATAATTTTCCATCATCCATAATGCCCGTTCCAGTTTTATATTATCAAATCTCATAGAATTCCCTCTTTCTTTCTTAGTAATAGTTTATTCATTTTTCTTATAATAGGACCTAAAAAGGAGGATCAAAATAAAATTTTGATCCTCCTTTTCCTTTTTTAACAAATGCGTTATCTCTTGTTGCTTCCAGATTCGTTTGTACTGTTATAAGAGTTAGAACTATCGTTTGCATTAGATGCTTTCTGGTTGTTATTTCCCTTATTAGTAGCTTTGTTACTTGTTTTGTTTGAAGACTGATTTTTGTTCATCCCATTTGATGACTGATTGTTAGAATTTGTTGAATTTGCATAATTTTTAGCCATTCTAATAATCTCCTTTCCTTTGATTACAAGAATATTTTGCACGTCTTTCACAAATTTTATTCAAAAAAAATTTTTTTCTTCGCTTTTATGGCTGTCTAAAAACAAATTTTGATTTTTTTTGAACTTTTTTCTTAAAAAGCTTGCATTTCATGCTCATAAATTATACAATAAATATGTGAGCGGTCGTAAATATCGACCACACACTATATAACCCCTTATTAATTATTTATACTCCCCTCAAAAGTGTCAAGTGACTCCCTCACTTGGCACTTTTACTTTTTATATATACAAAAAAAGGAATGAAGAAAACTCTTCATTCCCATTTTACTTAAATTTACTAAATCACTGCTAATTCATCAAATCCTTCTAATAATCCACGAATAATAGTTATCATCTTATCACAATCCCCTTCGCGGACTCCTTCCAGATTCAATGGCATTAATGGATCATGAAGGGATAAACGTAAAAGTGCCCATCCTTTCACATCTTCCGAATCAAAAGCCAGGCGCACTCCTTCATAAGAATTTGGAGCAACTGTGATTCCCTGTTCTTTTGCTCTTTCTTCGAATGCTTTTAATACGCCCTGACCATACTCTTTAAAATCTTCGCCTAATAATTTCATACGGTATTCTCTGGATTCGAATTCTGGTTCTAACTTTGCTACAAATGACTGAAGCTGTTTTCCTTCTTTCTTCGCAAGGGCTGCTGCAATTAATAATTTTACTGCCATGTATGCGCCATCATCTAAGAAATAGTTTTCGCTTAATGCTCCATGTCCAGATGTTTCAATTGCAAGCGGAGATACAATTCCTTCTCCATTCAAACGTTTGGATTCATTAATAACATTCTTATATCCACGTTTAAAACGATGCTGCTTCATACCTAATTCACCTTCTAAGAAACGTGTTAAACGATCAGAAGTTACGGAATCAGTAACGATAGTTCCTCCTGGATAATCTTTCGCAATGATTGCTGCCATCATCGCAATGATGCTGTCACGGTTAATCTCAGAACCATCAGATAACACTGCTGACATACGGTCAACATCTGTATCAAAAATAATACCTAAGTCTGCTTTATTTTCTAAAACTGCATTTTTAATTGCTTCCATTGCCTGTGCATTTTCAGGATTTGGAATATGGTTTGGAAACATACCATCTGGATTTAAAAACTGACTTCCAGAAATATCTGCACCTAATACGCCTAATACGCGTTCTGCAAAGAATCCGCCTGCACCATTTCCTGCATCAACGACAACATGAAGGCCTGCCAATGGCTGATCATATTCTTCAGCATTCACACCTGCTTTAATTTTTTCACAAAGACTTGCTGTATATAAGGAAAGAGAATCACAAGTTTCTACTTCTTTTCCACATTCTGCTATTGTATATTCCTGAGCAACTGTTAAAATTTCTTTAATATCTGTGCTTTCTAATCCACCGTCATTATCAAAGAATTTCAGTCCATTTCTGTTAAATGGTAAATGACTTGCTGTAATCATGATGGAACCATCAAAATTAGTTTCTGGGAAGATAATTGTCATAAACATGGATGGTGTAGATACCAGACCGCAGTCATATACCGTTGCACCCATAGATGCCATACCTGTTAATACTCCATGTTTCATATCATCTGCAGTTACACGAGAATCATGTCCTACTCCGATTCTCAAGTCTGCTGCTGCTTTTCCTGTTTTTTTAGAAAGCCAGGTTACAAATCCCTGTCCGATTCTATTAGCAATGTCACCAGTTAAGTTGATATGTTCTCCTTCGATGCCTTCAACTGCAATTCCTCGAATGTCACTTCCATTCTGCAATTTTAATAAATTATCCATTCTATTCTCTCCTTCTTCTTAAAAACTAATTGTCTCTAAGCAAAATACCCACATACTATGGACATTATTATATCATACCTATGCAGTCTCTTCAAACTGTGAATTATATAAATCACAATAAAAGCCGCCCTGTTCCATTAGTTCCTGATGGTTACCCTGTTCGATGACATCTCCATCTTTTAATACCAGAATCAGATCTGCATTTTTAATGGTAGATAAACGATGGGCAATAATAAAGCTGGTCCGGCCTTCCATCAGATTATCCATTGCTTCCTGAATCAATACTTCCGTTCTTGTGTCTACAGAACTGGTTGCTTCATCTAGAATTAAAATCTTATTGTCTGCTAAAATTGCTCTTGCAATTGTTAAAAGCTGTTTTTGTCCCTGGGAGATGTTTGTTGCTTCTTCATTTAATTCCGTCTCATATCCATCTGGAAGTGTCTGCACAAAATGATGAACATGGGCCGCTTTTGCTGCTTCTATGACTTCTTCATCAGTAGCATCCAGCTTTCCATATCGGATATTATCCATAATACTTCCTTTAAATAGCCAGGTATCCTGAAGCACCATTCCAAAAGCTTCTCTAAGTTCTGAACGGTCAAATCCCTGAACATCATGACCATCAATCTGAATAGAACCGTCATCAATGTCATAAAAACGCATTAATAGTTTTACAATGGTTGTTTTTCCTGCTCCTGTAGGTCCTACAATTGCAATTTTCTGTCCCTGGTTCACATGAACATTAAAATCATGAATGATCTGTTTATCTCTGGTGTATCCAAAGTTTACATGTTCAAATGTTACTTCTCCAGTAATATCATCTGGAGTTACCTTACGAACTTCTCCAGTCTTTGGATCTTCGATTGTTGCATGAAGAAATGACTGCTGTTCTTCTTCATTTTCATCTAAGAATTCAAATACTCTTTCTGATGCCGCCATAGTAGACTGAAGCATATTAGAGACCTGTGCTAACTGTGAAATTGGCTGTGTAAATTGTTTTACATATTGAATAAAAGACTGGATATCTCCAACTTCAATACTTCCTTTTATGCTTAAATAACCGCCCAGTACTGCAACAGCAACATATCCCAGGTTTCCGATAAATCCCATGATTGGCTGCATAAGTCCAGACAAGAACTGTGATTTCCATGCTGATTCATATAAGATTTCATTGGTCTCTTCAAATTGCTGTAATACGTTGTCTTCTTTATTAAAAAGTTTGATAACATTATGTCCGCCAAATACTTCTTCCACCTGTCCATTGACATGTCCTAAGTATTCCTGCTGAGATTTAAAATATTTTTGAGAATGCTTTACAACGATTCCAATTAAAATACCGGATAATGGAAGGGTAATTACTGCAATTAAAGTCATAAGAGGACTGATAGAAAGCATCATAATAAAAATACCAATCAACGTCGCTACAGAAGTAATCATCTGATGCAATGTCTGATTCAGCCCCATTCCCAACGTATCCACATCATTGGTTACACGGGATAAAATTTCACCATATGTTCTTTTATCGTAATAATTCATTGGAAGACGATTGATTTTTTCTGACAATTCTTTTCTTAACTGAAATGCCACCTTCTGTGAAATTCCAGTCATAATAAATCCCTGAATATAACTGAATATTGCACTGATCAGATATAAAGCAATTAATATAAGAAGAATTCTTCCAATTTTATCAAAATCAATACCAGCACCGCCCTGAACTTTACTTACCAGACCATTAAAAATTTCGGTAGTTGCCTTTCCAAGAATTTTGGGTCCCACAATATTAAAAATTGTACTTCCAACTGTAAAAATCATGACACAAATAATTGCAAGATGATACCGGCTTAGATAATTCACTAATTTCTTTAACGTACCTTTAAAATCCTTCGCTTTTTCTACCGGTGCTCCCGGTCCACGATGTCCCTTTCTTGCCATGTCTTACACCCCCCTGCTTTCTTCTAACTCGCTCTGGCTTAACTGGCTTCTTGCAATTTCCTGATAAACAGGATTACTCTTAAGAAGCTCTTCATGGGTTCCTTCTCCTACAATCTTACCGTTATCAAGTACGATAATCTTATCGGCATGAAGAATCGTACTGATTCTTTGGGCTACAATTAATACAGTAGAATCTCCCACTTCTTTCTGCAGCGCCTTTCTCAGTGCCACATCAGTCTTATAATCAAGAGCAGAAAAACTATCATCAAAAATATAGATTTTGGGTTCTTTTGCTATGGCTCTTGCAATAGCCAGACGCTGTTTCTGTCCACCAGATACATTGGAACCACCCTGAGAAATTGGTGTTTCATATTTTAATGGCTTAGTCTCAATAAATTCTTCTGCCTGTGCAATTCTTGCTGCTTTTTCAATGGTTTCTGCAGATGCCTCTTCTGCTCCAAATTTTAAGTTAGAATTAATAGTTCCGGTAAACAATATTCCTTTTTGTGGAACATAACCGATATTCTTTCTCAGAGAAGAAAGCCCTATTTTACGAATGTCTGTTCCATCTACAGTAATACTTCCTTTTGTAACATCAAATAATCTTGGAATTAACTGCACCAATGTAGATTTTCCACTTCCTGTACTACCGATAAAGGCTGTCGTCTGTCCTGGTTTTGCGCTAAAACTAATATCTTTCAGTACCTCTTCTTTGGCACCAGGATAAGAAAAGCTGACATCATGGAAAGTAACTTCTCCAGGACCTGTGATTGTTTCTGGTTCTTTTACATCTGTAATCAACGTTTCTGATTCTAATACTTCATCAATACGTTCTGCTGCAACCGCTGCTCTTGGCAACATAACAGATACCATAGTAAGCATTAAAAATGCCATAATGATCTGCATTGTATAAGTAATAAATGCCATCATATCTCCTACTTGAATTGTTCCTGCATCAATCCCCTGGGATCCTATCCATACGATCAGAACAGATACACCATTCATAATAAACATCATCGTTGGCATCATAAATGTCATGGCACGATTGGTGAATAATTGTGTTTTCATTAAATTGCGACTAGCGCCATTAAATCTTTGTTCTTCATATTTTTCCCGGCTAAATGCACGAATAACGGAAATTCCTGTTAAGATTTCTCTCGTAACCAGATTCAAACGGTCTACCAGTACCTGCATTTTCTTAAATTTCGGCATAGCGACTGTCATAAGTACCATAACAACTCCCAGCAGAAGCAATACTGCCAGCCCGATAATCCATACCATTGAAGTATCTGTATAAAGGACTTTTATGATTCCTCCAATCCCCATAATTGGAGCATACAATACCATACGGAATAACATTACCATTACCATCTGAATCTGTTGAATGTCATTAGTACATCTGGTAATTAAGGATGCTGTGGAAAAATGATTCATCTCTTCATTTGAAAAGGAAACTACTTTTTTGAATACTTTATTTCTCAATTCTTTGCTCGTAACCGCTGCCAGTCTTGATGCAAAGAAAGTAACCAGAATAGACATTACCATGCTTCCCATTGCAAGGCCTAACATCTTAAGACCTGCTTTTTTCAGATAATTCATCTGATATTCATCCATATCAATGCCAATGACTTTATATTCTTCCTGAATAAATGACACCGCCAAAGAATCACCCATGACATCCTCTAATTCACTCATATCCACTTCAGATATCTGGGCAGATGATGAGCTGGCTGACATCATTTCCATCAGCTCCAGCTGTGCATCTGTCATAATCTCAGTCACATCATCGGCTGTTTCTTCATCCAGACTATCATAATCTAATACATATAAATCACTTTCCGCAAGTAGTGGATATAAATCTTCAAGTTCTTCATCAGAGCCTTTTTCTTTTACTTGATATACGTCCTGAATGATTTCTTGTTCTTCTTTATCCATCATACTCAGTAACCCTTGATAGGTTTGTGGTCGAACAACTTCTGGAACCGTTCTTTCAATCCCTTTATATTGAATCCCAACATCTACAATATTAGATGTGTACTGTGGCAATGTCAGTTCACAAAATGCCTGCACAAGTAACAATGACATAATAACAATCATCAAATACCAGCGTTTTTTTGCAAATTTTATGATTCTAAACATCTTTTTCTTCTGCCTCCTTTTCCATCAGATCAAATAATTCTAACATCAATTTCAGTAATTGAGCTGTTTTTTCCTCTCCAAACTTCTCAAATACTCCCTGCATTATCTCATGTCTTTTTTCATTGCTTTTTTGCAGAATTTCTTTTCCTTTTTCAGTCAACGCCAAATGGATAATCCGCCGGTCTGTCTGACTTTGCATCTGCTTCACATATCCTTTCATAGTAAGATTGCGAATTGTCTTAGAAGCTGCCGGCATTGTTGCTCCCATATGTTTTGCCACTTCTGATGTAGAAGCAGACATTTCTTCTCCATTTTCCAACATGCGGGAACGCTCTGCAATTGCCACCAAAACAGCAAACTCAGCCTGAGGCACTTCTAATTTCTGTTTTCTTCTGGCAATCAACAATCTCATTTTATTCATTAAAAATGAAAATTCTTGTATTTGCTTTTCTTGCATATTTAAGCTCCTTTCTACAATCATAATATTTAATCTTGTTAATATTTAACTATCTTAACTATTTAGATTATACTCGTCCTATTGGAAAATCAATACTGCTTCTGCGATTTTATACTTTCTTTATAAACCATAAATTAACAAAAACCACAGCCAAGCCATGGTTTTTATCCTTTTATAAATGATTGTACATTGTCATCTGAAATCTGGTACGATACGCAGAAGCTTTTGAGCAGGCATACTCCAGGATATTCCCTTCCTGATCATAAGTGATACTATGGGTAATCGTGATTGGATCATCCACATGAATTCCCAAATGCAATGCTTCATATTCTCCTGCATGTTCAATCTCAATGATTTTATCTGCTTTATATGGCACATGACCATACTGGGCCAGCGTATTATGCAAAGATTTTCCCCGAAAATCAATATGTAAAAGCTGTGGACACAGATCATAAGGGACATACGCATTTGTCAACGAATACAGTCGGTCATTGATATAACGAAGCCTCTCTAAATGAAAAATCTTGCTTCCCTTTTGGATTCTTAACTGAACTGCAACTTCTGCTGTTGCCGGTTCAATATTTTGTAATAATATTCTGCTTTTTGTATAATCTCCCCTTAGAGATACCTGATTATAAAAAGTTACTGACTGATTACCAGAATTAGATTCTACATAATCTTTATTGCCCAAAAAAAATGTTCCTTTTCCTGGAAGTTTTTGAATTTTATTTTCTTTTTCCAGTAACATTAAGGCTTTTCTGACTGTAGGTCTGCTTACTCCATATATTTCACACAATTCTCGTTCTCCCGGTAAAGGTGAAAAATATGGTTTTTGCCCATAATCCTCTAATAGTCGGCTCTTCAATTTTAAATATAGCAATTGTTTGCCGTCTTTTTCCATGCCGTTCATTCCTTCCATATCACTTCATTTATCTAATATCTAAATTTTTTATTGATCAGCCATATATATCTTATGTCGTATACTCAACAACCAGACCATATTTTGTTGTATATGCATTGGATTTTGTAATGGCATAACTTACCACACATCCTTTATCATCCATAACATCAACATAAGAAACCATTACCGGCTCTCCTGCTTTTATGCCCAAAAGTAACGCCGTAAATTCATCTGATTTTTCAACAGCAATTACCCGTTTCCCTTTTTCCACTTTAATCCCTTTTTCGACCATATATTTTAACAAACGTTTTTCAGTAAAATCTACATCCAAAATAGACGGACAAACAGAATATGGTATGAAATCACTTACCAGACAGGCTAACATATCTTCTGTATAACGAATCCGTTGAAGATGGATGACCATGTTTCCTATTTCTATATTCAGGTGCGCCGCAACATCTTCATTGGCTTTTTCTATATTTTGTTTTAACACTTTACTGGAAGTAACATCCCCGGCCAGAGATGACTGATAATACTCCATAGGCACCTTGCGATTACTATCATTCCCAATATAAAACGTTCCTTTTCCCTGAATTCTTTGAATCATATCCTCTTTACTGAGCAATTCCAACGCCTTGCGCACAGTTGGACGGCTTGCCTGATACTTCTGACAGATCTCTCTTTCCCCTGGAAGCATCTGCATCCCTTCCTTTCCGGAATATTTCATACGAAATTCATTTTTTAATTGATGATATAATTCCACATATCTTGGTTGTTTTACCATAATTCGCCTATCAGTTCCTCCATTTTTCACTTTATCAATTCTTATATCATATTAAAACAGATTTTTATTTCTAGTGATAAAAGACTTCATCTAATAACAGCCCACATGCTGGCGCTGTTCTTCCTGCATTCTGACGCAGACGGCTTTCTAAAATTTCTGGAAGTTTTTCTATTTCCATTTCTCCATTTCCAATTTCTAATAGCGTTCCAGTCAAAATCCTTACCATATGAAACAAAAATCCATCCCCTTCATAAATAAAGCGAATTTCATGTCCCATTTTGGCAATTTCTAATTTTGTAATTGTACGTACCGTAGATTTTTTCTTTACTTTTTTTCCACAGAAACTTTGAAAATCATGGGTTCCGCATAAAATTTTAGCAGCTGCTCTCATTTTATCTAAATTCAGCTCTCCAACAAATGGATACATATATTTTCGCTCAAACACATTATGTTCTGTACTGTTCCAGACACGATAAATATAGCGTTTGCCAGTTACATTTAATCGACTGTGAAATCTTAATGATGCATCTTTTACTTCTGTCACACCAATGTCCATAGGAAGGTAAGTATTTAAATATTCTTTGATCTCTTCTGTCGTCATATCTGTATCACATTTAAAATTAGCAACCTGCCCCCTTGCATGAACACCTGCATCTGTCCTTCCCGAACCATGAATTTCTACAGATTCCTGTAACATCTTAGACAAAACATCCTCTATCTTCCCTTGTATTGTGTTTCCAGTCCCTTTTTGCCGCTGCCATCCCTGATACTTTGTACCTTCATAACAGATTTTCATTCTGAAATTACGCATCTTCTCGCCCCCTTTTTCGGTGTATTTACAAACATAATTCCTACACATACCAATATAATTGATACTATATGTACATAATCAAAAATATTCTCTTTCAAAAAGATTCCTGATAAAATTGTCCCAAACACTGGTATGAGCAGATTATAGATGGCTATTTCACTTACTGGATTATATTTTAACAACTGTGTCCAAATTGTAAATGCCACAGCAGACAATAAAATCATATAACCTAATAGGAAACATCCTTTTAAATTAGGTTCTAAATGTCCTCCACTTGCATATCCAATTAAAATCAAAGGAATTCCTCCCAGAAGCAGCTGCCCACCGGTAACCAACATTACATTCATATTCTTTACCAGTTTCTTACTATAAAAAGAAGCCAGGGCCTGTGCCAAAGCTGCAAACATAACAAACCCTTCTCCTGTCAAACGAAATCCAGACAAACTGCTTCCATCTATGTTAATAAGCACAATTCCTGCAAATCCAACCAGACATCCCAGTAGTTTTCGACAAGATACTCTTTCATCCCTATAAAACAACGGCGCTAATAAAACTCCAAAAAAAGCACCTGATGCATTGATAATCGATCCTTTTGCCCCAGTAGTATTGGCCATCCCCAGATAAAAGAAAATATACTGGATGGTAGTTTGAATGATCCCCAATACAAAAATGCTCTTTACCATGTTAGAAAATCTTATTTTCTTTATATTTTTTTCTATACAATCTTGTTTTCTTCCGGATAACAGTTTGGAACATAATAGCACAACAATTCCAGCTGCACTAAACCGATATCCAGCAAAAGCAATCTTACTTCCAATGTCATTTCCGGCAATAGAAAACAGCTCATAACCAGCTTTTACGCTTGGATAAGCGCTTCCCCACAAGGCCGTTGCTGCTGCTGCCATAAAAATGACAAATACTTTTTTTCTCCAAATTGTATTCACTTATTTTTCCTCCATTTTCCATTACTTTTTCATAATACCGTTAATAGAAATCCTTTGCAACCTTAATTTTTTTTTTAAATTATTGACAAATGAATTTTATTGTTTATAATATAATTCATATGAAGAACAAAGGCGTTCCATCAAATAGGTGGAGCGTCTTTTTTGTTTACACGAATGGCTTAAGTCAAGAGGCTATCTTTGTTTTTATAAAGGTTAAAATATGAAAAAGCTTGAAATTATTGTGAAACCAGAAAAACTGAAAACTGTAGTTTTTCCCAGTTGAAGATGCAATTCGCATTCGTACTGGTGAACATGGCGAAAAGGCTATTTAAGCAAATGACACTTACAAATTATTATCCCTTTTTAATGAAAAAAGCGAATATTACAGAATTACAAAGACTTATGGACATTATGTGGACGATAATTACCACATTCTTGGTATTATTCATGCATTCGATACATTAGTACCTGGAGTATTTTTATTCTTCCACACAGTATTCTGTGCAACAGCCGCAACAATCGTATCTGGTTCTACAGCAGTTCACTCTGTTGGTGGATGTTGTACATTAATTGGTGCAGTAATTGTTGGTCCTCGTATTGTTAAATACAAAATACTAACTTAGCAGCTTGTACTGCTACTTTAACAGCTTTAATTGTTACATGGGTACATTATGGAAAACCTGATGTATCTATCACATTAAATGCATCTCTTGCAGGTTTAGTTGGTATTACAGCTGGTTGTGATATCATAGGATATTACCGAGCTATGACAATCGGTATTATCTGTGGTGGTGGTG
>JAXJPR010000049.1:0-7967 GCA_036311565.1 Lachnospiraceae bacterium | reverse complement strand
GAATGATTCATCTCCATAATATGGAGTATAGTTCTTCTGGATGAAATCTCTGACGTTGATCTCTTCTTTCCACTGACGGCCTTCGAAGCCTTCCCATTGTTCAAAATGTTTCATATTGTACCTCCGAATAATTAAATAACAATTTTCATGTAGCACCGTTTAAAATTTTATATAACCTAATATAAAGATTTATGAATAGCCAGAACTTCTCTGACTAAAAACAGGACTGCCCAGACGGTCGACATAGCATTGTCCGTATCTGCACTGTGTTAATTCACATATCCGTCAGCAAATAAGTTACTTCATTCATAACACAATCAATATGGAAAGTCAAGATAGCAGAAGTTGTTATTGTTCTAATGAAGTTTCAGGATAAACGAATTTCCATATAAAAAATGTATAATTATACAAATTGCTCGTGACTTTTTATATATTATAGTATAAAATAAACAATAGAATCGGGCAGTAAAGAGGCAAAGGCGCATTCACTGGTGGAATGCGCCTTTCCTTTATTAATTTAGTCCAGAAAGGATCAAGGATATGAAAAGGAACATGAGACAGAAGCATTGGAAAAGATGGTTTCCGCTGTTAATGCTGGTAGTAATGCTTGCAGGACTGCTGACAGGCTGTGGAGATAAATCGGAAGTTGGAGCCTCTGATGTAAAAGCAGTGGATGATTTGGAAACTGCAAGCATTGGGGTTCAATTAGGCACAACAGGGGATATTTACGTATCTGATTTTGAGAAAACAGGTGCGACCATTCAGCAGTATAACAAAGGGGCAGATGCGGTACAGGCGTTAAAACAGGGAAAAGTTGACTGTGTTGTTATTGATGAACAGCCAGCAAAAGCATTTGTAGAAAAAAACCGTGATTTGTCAATTTTAGAAGAAGAATTTGTAACGGAAGAATATGCCATTTGCATGGCCAAAGGCAACACGGAATTAAAAGAAAAAATTGATGATGCTTTGGCAGACTTAAAAGAAGAAGGAATCTTAGATCAGATTATTGGAAACTACATTGGAGATGATACAAAAGGCAAACAGCCTTATGAATCACCAGAAGGAATGGAGTATCCAAATGGAAAACTGATCATGGCAACCAACGCAGAATTTGAACCTTATGAATATCGTGAAAATGGAAAAATTGTTGGAATTGATGCGGAAATGGCACAGGCAATTGCAGATAAGCTTGGTATGGAATTAGAAATCCAGGATATGCAGTTTGATTCTATCATTACCGCCGTTCAGTCTGGAAAAGCAGATATTGGAGTAGCAGGAATGACCATTACAGAAGATCGTCTGAAAAATATTAGTTTCTCAGACCCATATACAACTGCTACACAGGTAATCATTGTGCGAAATGGAAAATCTGCAACAGCGTTTGATCTTTCTGAAAGTATTAAGAATAACTTTATTACAGATGCACGTTGGAAATATCTTGCAAATGGTTTACTCACAACCTTAGAGATTACATTATTTGCTGTTATTATTGGTATTGTACTTGGATTTGTGATTGCTGTGATTCGTTCCAGCTGTGATATGACAGGAAAGGCAAAGATCATTAACTGGATCTTAAAGGCGTATCTGACGATTATTCGTGGTACGCCGGCGATGATTCAGCTGCTGATTATTTACTATGTCATTTTTGCTTCCAGCAATGTCAATAAAGTATTAGTAGCAGTCATTGCCTTTGGTCTGAACTCTTCTGCCTATATTGCAGAAATTGTTCGTTCTGGTATTATGTCTATCGATGTTGGTCAATTTGAAGCCGGACGAAGCTTAGGATTTACTTATGTACAGACCATGAGATATTTTATTTTGCCACAGGCATTTAAAAATGTTCTTCCTGCATTGGGAAATGAATTTATCGTATTATTGAAAGAAACATCCATCTCCGGTTATATTGGAATTATGGATCTGACCCGTGGCGGGGACTTTATCCGAAGCCGTACATATGAGGCATTCTTCCCATTGATCACGGTTGCACTTATTTATCTTGTAATTGTTATGGGATTATCTGCAATGGTAGGACGCCTGGAAAGGAGACTGAAAAATGATGCAAGACAGTAATGTAATGATTCATGTGGAAGATTTAAAAAAATCATTTGGAGAAACCAATGTTTTAAATGGAATTACAACAGATATTAAAAAAGGGGAAGTACTAGTCATCTTAGGTCCATCCGGATGTGGAAAATCTACATTCTTAAGATGCTTAAATATGTTAGAAGAACCAACTGGCGGAAGTATTTATTTAGACGGTGTGGAAGTCACAAATCCAAAAACAGATATTAATAAAGCGCGTCAGTCTATGATGATGGTATTCCAGCACTTTAATTTATTCCCACATCTGACGATTTTAGAAAATCTCACCATTGCTCCAACAAAGCTTCAGAAGAGACCAAAAGAGGAAGCGGATGCAGAAGCGATGGAATTATTAAAGCGTGTAGGATTAGAAGACCGTGCCAATGCTTATCCATCCCAGCTTTCTGGTGGACAAAAACAGCGTGTGGCTATTTGCCGGGCACTGGCTATGAATCCACAAGTAATTTTATTTGATGAGCCAACATCTGCTTTAGACCCGGAAATGGTCGGAGAAGTTTTAGATGTTATGAAAGAACTTGCAAGAAGTGGAATGACGATGATCTGTGTTACCCATGAAATGGGATTTGCAAGAGAAGTTGCGAATAGAATCATCTTTTTGGATGAAGGAGTGATTGCAGAAGATGGAAGTCCGGAAGAAATCTTTGATCATCCAAAAAATGAACGATTAAAAGCATTTTTATCAAAAATTTTATAAGAGAAAAGAGCAGGTGCTGTTGTACTAACTTGAAGTTAGTATGGCAGCACTTTTTTCTTTTGCAAGCGTAAAATATTTCTTTGCACTTATTGTCGCTTATGAACAAAATGAGAATAGTTCTCAAAAAGCAACTTGAAATTGAAAAAAAATGGATATTAACCTATTGAATCTGTCAAAAAATATTTTTAAAATATTAAATGTTAATATTAAAGAAATGAGAATGATTATGAATATCAGAATTAAAAAACATATAACTATCATATTATTATGCATCAGCTGTTGCATGTTAGTTGCTGGATGTAAAAATCAAACAGATAATTTAGAAAATCAGGAAGAAGCATCTATTGAAGTATTTGCAATGGATACTTATATGACGTTAAAGGCATATGGAGAACATGGACAGGAAGCATTGGAAGAGTCCAAAGAAGAAATTGAAAGGCTGGATGCGTTATGGTCCGTTGGTAATATGGAGAGTGAAATTTATCAGTTAAATAAAGATGGAAAAGCAAAGATTTCAAAAGAAACAATAAAGCTGATCCAATGTGCTCAAAAAATCTGGAAGGAAACAGATGGAGCCTTCGATCTTACCATTTATCCATTGATGGAATTATGGGGATTTACAACAGAGAATTATCAGGTTCCGGATGAAAAAGAAATTCAAGAGATTTTAGATCAATCAATAGGAATGGATAAAATTACGATAAATGAAACAACAAGAGAAGTTATATTAAAAGACGGAGCACAGATTGATTTGGGAGGAATTGCCAAAGGTTATACATCTTCACAGGTAGCTAAAATTTTTCAAGATTATGGTGTTGAACATGGCGTTGTTAGTTTAGGCGGAAACGTACAGGCGATTGGAGAAAAGACAGATGGAAGCAGATGGAGAGTTGGGATCCAGCCACCGTCCGATGATATGGACATGATTGGAACCTATGAAGCTTATGATGAGGCAGTCATCACATCTGGTGGATATGAAAGATATTTTGAACAGGATGGGAACATCTATCATCATATTTTAGATCCAGAGACCGGGGCTCCGACAAAAAAAGATTTGGTATCAGTAACAATTATCAGTGAGGATGGAATGATGGCAGATTGTTTATCCACCACATTATTTGTAATGGGCAGAGAAAAGGCGGAAAACTACTGGAAAGCAAATGTTGATAAATTTGATATGATCTTAATGGATGATAATTCTAATATATATATTACAGAAGGAATCAAAGATCAGTTTACTTCAGAGTATGAATATACAGTATTAAAAAGATAAATGGTAAATAAAAGGAGATCAAAGATGGCGAAAATAAAAAAAATTTGAAAAGCTGAAAAATTTAAAAAATGTAAATCTCATACAGTTTGTACCAGCGATCTTTATTATGAGTCTGGTCGTTAACAGCATCACTGGATACACAATGCCAGAAGCAGTTGGCAGCCCGGTAGGAGAGACAAAAGTAGTAAAGGCAAAAACAGGAAAAGAAAACGATCAGAATGTCTCCATGGGGGATTTAGACTTAAGTAAAATTAAAGATGGAACGTATAAAGGTACTGGAACAGGTTTTCGCGGGAAAATTACAGTAGAAGTCACTGTAAAATCTCATAAGATTACAGATATTGAAGTGCTCAGTTCTTCTGATGACAGTACCTATATCCATCGTGCATCAGATGGAGTGATTAAGAGCATTATAAAAGAACAATCTTTGAATGTGGATGTGGTAAGTGGAGCGACCTATAGCTCAAAAGGGATTCTTGCAGCAGTAAAAAATGCCCTGACCGGGGTAGAAGATACCAGTACAGCGGCAGGTGCAGGATCCGGTCTGGCATCAGCAAAAAAAATCGGAAAAGTAAATGAATCAGGACAATATAAGGACGGTACTTACATTGGAACAGGAACTGGATTCCGTGGCACAGTAAAAGTATCAGTGACCATTAAGACGAACAAGATAAAAACGATTAAAGTATTAAGTAGTAAAGATGACAATGCTTATTTCAATCGTGCATCTGGAAGTATTCTTCCAGCCATACTTAAAAAGCAGACAACCAATGTAGATACCGTCAGTGGAGCAACTTATAGTTCCAATGGAATTATTGAAGCAGTTCGAGATGCTTTGAAAAAAGCAGAAGTAACATCGAAAGATACGAGTACGGATGGTGAAGAAAAGGAAAATCAGGATACGGATCTGAAACTTGTGGGTAATTACAAAGATGGAACCTATGAGGGGACAGGTACTGGTTTTAAGGGACAGATCACTATGTCAGTAACCATTAAAGATAATCGAATGACAAACATTAAGGTTGTAAAAAATGAGAAAGATGATATATCGTTCTTCGAAAAAGCTTGTGCAGTCATTCAGTTAATGCTGCAAAAACAGGATTCAGATGTAGATGTTGTTAGTGGAGCAACCTACAGTTCCAATGGAATCAAAGAGGCAGTAAAGAATGCGCTGAAAAAAGCACAAATTGATGACAGCAGTGAGGATGACAGCCAGGAAGAAGATAAGGATATGGATGATCCTTCAAAAGAGGAAGAAGATGCAGAGACACCATCTGAGGAAGAAAATAATGCAGCGACAGTTGTCTATACTGGAAGTGCAATATGCTATCCGGATGAATATGAAGATTTTATGAAGTATGATTTAAGTCTTGAAGTTGTGGTTACAGATGGAAAGGTAACTGGAATTCAAAATATTATAGGAAGTGGAAAAGATTATATTCGTTATAATGACCAATTTATCAGCATGGCAAAAAATGGTATTATCCCACAGTTATTAAAAGGAAAATCTACATCCCAGTGTGATGTGGTCAGCGGTGCAACTTGTACCTCAAAAGCAATTTTAGAAGCATATGAACAGGCTGTTTCACAAATAAAATAAAAATGAAAAGGGATAAAACAAGAATGAAAATAAAATTAGGACGCTACAAGCATTTTCTAATGCGCGCAATTAATGTATGCATATTAGTAAGTGTATGCTTTGGATATCATCAGATTGCTTCTGTTCGTGCCCAGAAAGAAGCCGAAATACAAAGACAAAATGAGGCTGTGGAAAGTACATGGCAAGATGGAATTTATGAAGGAGTTGGAACTGGTTTTGGAGGCAGAATGATTGTCAATGTAACGGTAAAACAAGGTTCCATTGAAGAGATTCAAATCATTGAGGCCAAGGGAGAAGATACGGCATATCTGGATAATGCGAAAAAGATCATTCAGACAATGTATAAAAATCAGACAGCAGAAGTGGATGTGGCCAGCGGGGCTACATATAGTTCCAATGGCATTATAGAAGCAGTCCGAAATGCACTAGAGGAGGCTTCGTAGAATGAAAAAGAGAGATTTAAACCGGATAATAAGACAATTGATACAAATTGTATTTTTCTTATGGATGCCAGCACTTTATACATCTGCTTTTTCAGGAGTCCGATATGTGTTGGAGCAGATCAGGGCAGGTGCCCCAATTGAAAAAAATGGTTTTCTGGTCATGCTGATTGCTTTATGCGGATTTACTATAGTTTTTGGAAGATTTTTTTGCGGATATATTTGTGCATTTGGAAGTCTGGGAGATGGAATGTATGCCCTGTTTCAATGGATCTGGAAAAAATGTAAGAAAAAGAAAAAACTTCCATGGTTTTCTGTAGAAATGGGAAGAAAGTTACAAAAAATAAAATATTTATTATTGCTTGCTTTAATAGGAATCTATGGATTTGGATTGACAGAGAGATTTCGGGGAAGCAGTCCATGGGAAGTATTTTCTATGTTATACAGTGGAAAAATTCCGGATGTTACATATTTGGTTGGATGGATTCTATTTTTTTTGATTTTGACAGGTATGTGTTTAAAAGAGCGATTTTTCTGTCAGTATTTATGCCCAATGGGAGGGATTTTTTCCTGGATGCCGGTATTTCCAGTATCCGTATTGGATCGCAATAGAGAGCAATGTATTCCCAAATGCAGGGCATGTCAAATGAGATGTCCAGTGGATTTGGAAATTCAAAGAGAACAGAAAAATAGTGGTGAATGTATTCACTGCATGCAATGTACAGATGTTTGTCCGAAACAACATATTCATCTTGGAATAGGAAAAAAATGGAGGGGCAATGAAGTAGCCTTTGTACTGATGAAAACAGTATGTTTTATTATGATCTGTCTTCTTGCAGAGAATCTGTAGGAATTAGGATAAAACTATAAACAAATTTATGAAGGAGGTTTCACATGAGAAAATATATGTGGAAAAAAGGAATTTCCATGACATTAGCAGCTGTTATGCTGGCAGGAACCATTACAGTTCCTACTGTATATCGTGAAGGTGGGGCAGCCGTTGTTCAGGCTGCAGAAAATGAAATGCAAGCAAATCCAACAGTCGTTGATGGAATGGTATATGCAACTGTTGATATGGAGTATGCTGACTTCTATTATGGGGAATTAAACGATGTAAAAGCCTTAGATGCTGATGCAGAAGTAGATTTATCCGTAGATAAAGTAACAGAAGCTGGTTATCGAGATGCGGGTATGTATGATGCGGTAACATCTGCAACAACAACAAAATCAATAAAATTTGGCGCATCTTTTTACACAGAAAATGTGGTAAATGATGAAACCGATGGAGAAGCAGTTGGAGTAAACATCAATGGTGTCAAAGCTGTAAAAATTGCAATCCCAAAAACTTTATATGATAAATATCTGGCAGTCACTGACGAAAAGGCTAAATCACATAAAGTATTTTCTTATTTAAGTAATCTGACAATTAGTGATGTGGCATTTGATGAATATAAAGTATTAAATGCAGACGGTACATTTAGTAAAATGCAAACAAATTCAGAAACGCTGACAGAAGCAAGTGTTTCTTTCGCTACTTCATGTGCATGGGGAAATTATCAGCTTTCAGTAGCTGGACTTCCAGAAGGAGCAGTTACAACTGACAATATGATGGGTGTTGTAATTGAAACATCGGATGGAGCCAAATATGGAATGCTTCATGAAGACAATTTATGGATAAAACCACAAGAAATTGCATTTGTTGCAGAAGATGTATTTGAAGAACCTCATGGAAACCATGTTCCAGGTGCGCGTTTTAAAGATATTCAGGGAAAAACAATCACAAAACTTACTTATTTAGTAAAAGATGGTACAGACCTTGTCATTGATACGAATATCTATTGTAAAAAGCTTGTGGGT
>JAXJPR010000048.1:0-12550 GCA_036311565.1 Lachnospiraceae bacterium | reverse complement strand
TTTATCCATTTCTTCTTTCAATTGTTTTATCGTATTACATTCTGCTCGAAAATCTGCTGCTACGCATCCATATTGAAATGCCTGATGGGTATCACTTCCTGCAACAACTGGAATTCCCAGTTCTTGTCCCAGTCCATAGATTTTTTCTTTTGTCTTTTCCATATGAGCTGCCAGATCTTTTCCATTCAAATCTAAAAAATTTAATCTTTCTAAAAGTTCTTTTTGCTGCTCTGGAATATGACCACCTTCCCGAAAAGGGTGTCCTGCCCCGATTAGAACCGGATATTGGCTAAATAATTCCATTAACTGTGCAAATGGAAGAAAGTTTCCTTTTTCCTTATTGGTTTCTAAGCGCTGATTTAATTCCAGTATGGCATCAATAGGACCAACCGTCAATACATGTCCGCCTTCGGCGATATCCGTTTCCATTCCTGGAAATACCCGGATTCCATTTGCTAAAAAACTGTCTCCATCTTTTTCATAAGTATCTGCAATAAATTCATAAATTTTTTCAAATCCCAGTGTATTAAAGTGTTCTGTCATACAAATAGCATCAAGACCAGAATTTTTCGCCTGATTAAGCAGCCATTCCGTATAAACAGGAGAAAAAGGAAGCTTTTTGGCCAGTTTACCATGAGTATGGAAATCTATTTTCATAAAAACATTCCTCCTATATCGTTTGATACCAGAAAACATCCGATGGTCCATGCTGCTGAAGCAGCAACGAAAATCCCGTCATTCTTTCCTAATGCCAGAGATGATAATTTCATTTTTTTTACTTTTTGATTCGTAGATGCATAACGATAGCCTTTGATTTCCAACGCTTCTACAGTTGTACGGGAGCGTTTTGCCGTATTTAACATTAATGGATAAAAAGCCATCATAATCATTTTCACCTGATAAATGAGCCATTTCACTTTACCAATGATCGTATCCTTTGATGGTGCATTTCCTCGTAAACGGTAAGATAACAAAATATTTTGAAACTCTTCCATAAGAATGGGCAACATACGATAACCAAAGGAAATCGAAAAAGATAATCGTTCCGGGCATCCAAACCACTCCAGTCCATTGGCAAGACGATCGGGATCAAGTCCGGAAAATACGGTAACCGATGCCAGCGAAATAATAGATACCTTCAAAGTCATAATCAACAACGGCAAAATGGTCTGCGCATTTCCTCCAAATAATAAGGAAACCAGCAGTAAATATCCCGTCTGGGTAAATACGCCAAGACAGAATAAGAACATGACAAGAGGTGCAATTTTTGCCATTCTGGTCGTCACTGCCACTAAAAGGAACATACCTAACAGCAATGCCACATTGTCTAAAAACCATGGAACAATTCCAAAAAACAGATACCAGAGAATCAAAATTCTTGGATCCAGCGCAGCAATTACCGTGTCATTATTTCCATAAGCATTTTTTAGTACCTGGTTTCTTAAAAAATCCATGGATATTTTATCTAAAATGCTTTCTGATAATTTATTTAACATCCTCTTCCTCCTTAAAACACTGAATAAAATCTTCCACTGTATAACACTGAGCCTCTTCTGATAATGCTTTCCCCATGGCGTAAATTTCCGGTGGACAGATTCCTACCAGATCAACGACTTTCTGATTCTGAAAGATTTCATTTCTGGTACCATCTGCAATCAGTTTTCCCTGATAAAGAACTAAGATCCGATCCGCCCACTGGCATACCAGCTGCATATCATGTGTCGCAATGACCACCGTTTCCGTTACCTCTTTTAACTGTTCTAATGTATGTAAAATTTCATGTCTGGTGGCAATATCAAGATTAGCTGTTGGTTCATCTAAAAGTAAAATACCAGGATTTAATGCAATGCCAATAGCCAAAGACGCACGGCGCATCTGTCCTCCAGACAGAAGTCGCCCATCCCGGTCCTTTAATTCAGTAAGCTGAAACATTTCTAACAATTCCCGGGTTCTTGTTTCCCAGTCAGGAAGATTTCTTGCCTTCATGGCATAAGCAATATCTGCTTCAATAGAATCCTTGATAAACATCTCTTCTGGATTTTGATAGACCAGAGAAATCAGACGGGACATTTCTTCTGGTGACATCTTCTTCGTTGGCACCCCTTGAAGTTCCACAGAGCCTTTTGATGGTTTTAACAACCCTATCATTAGTTTGAGCAAAGTGGATTTTCCTGCTCCATTTGAACCAATTAAGGCAATCTTTTCCCCTTTTTTCATATGTAGGGAAAAATCATCAAAGATCTTTGCATTTTCTCCTTTCACTGCCCGATATCCTACCGATACATTCTTAAATTCTACGACGATTTCTTCAGAAGAGACTCTTTGCTCTTTTCCAAACTTTTTCGGGTGAAAGTTTTCTTTTTCATAAATTTCTTTTCCTTCTTCCACCGTAGTTGGAAGAGGAAGTTCCTTTGACAGCAGCCCCATTTCCTGTAATCGTTTTGCTGCCACGGCTGTCTGTGGAGGATAAATACTGCTTTCTTCCAGATCTTTTACTCTTCGCAAGGCTTCTTTGGCAGGAAGTTTCCATGCAATTTTTCCATTTTTCATCAATACCGCATTCTTACAATAATCTGCAATAAATTCTGTATGATGTTCAATTACAATAATGGTCTTTCCATAAGTTTCATTTAAGTCTTTTAAGATTTCATAAGTCTGACGTGCATGAAATGGGTCTAACTGTGCAATTGGTTCATCTAAAATTAAAATTTCCGGTTTTAGTGCTGCTGCTCCAGCCAATGCCAGAAGATGTTTCTGTCCGCCAGAAAGCTGCCAGATGTAGTCCTGTGCTTTTGCTTCCAGTCCACACATCTTAAGTGCTTCCATACCCTGGTATTCATAGTCTTCCACTGCGTAATTTAAACACGAAAAAGATGCATCATCCAGTACCGTAGGTCTTACAATCTGATTTTCAAAATCCTGATAAACATATCCTACATTTTTTGCCATTTCACCAACACTATATTCCTTCGTATCCATGCCATGAATCAAAACTTCTCCCTGCATATCCCCAGTAATAAAATGAGGAATTAAACCATTTAAAGTCTTACATAAAGTAGACTTCCCGCAGCCATTGTTTCCAATAACGGCAAGGAAGTCTCCCTTTTCTACATGAAGATTTAGATGATTTAAGGCAGGGCTTTTTGCACCTGGATACGTAAATGTCAAATCCGTAATACGTATCATCTTATCCTCCTGCTTTCCTTAAGCGTTCTTAAGCTGGGCATTACGGCGCATCCAGAACACTACAATCAATACTACAACTGCTGCTACACCAATACCAGTAAATAAAGCCTGGTTGCTTTCTGCCCAGGATGCTTCCCAATCAATGAGTTCCAGACCACTTTCTGCTAAACATTCTGCACCAATTGCAATGAGAAATCCTACGATAGATAAAATAATTGCTTTTGGTGAGATACTTTCCATATTTTCTGAAGCATTTTCTATCGTTCTTGGTTTTACCCCTAATAATGGTTCAATTTTTCCATATAATTTTGGTACAAGGAACATAGTTGGAAGCATGCAGAATAAAATTCCGGAAAATAAGATATCATTTAAACATGCAAATCCTTCTGTTGCAAATACACTTTCTGGAAGACCTGGCACTGCTTCAAAATCAGAAACTGCAATCTGAACTTTTACAATATCTACAACGGTTCCCATGAACTGCTGGAGCGCCACACCAAAAATTGCTGCAATTCCTGTCATTGTACGATTTTTCGGATTCTTTACCAGACGTCCTGCAATGTATACTGCAATTGTTACAGTTAAAAACTTTTCTAATTCCCCAAGACCGCCAAACTGTCCTAACATAATTTCACTGAATACCAATTCTCCAGTTGCTGCTCCTAAAGCGGCAGAGAGTGGATCAAATAACATTGCCAATGACAATGGAATAAATAAAAAGTACTCTACTGAAAATTCAACAATTCCAACCTGGAAAGAAGGAATTAATTCTGTAATTAAAGTTGCAAGTCCATAAAGTGACATTGTAAGCACGAAAATCATTAATTTCTGTGATTGTGCCATTCCATTTTGTTTTGTTTGTTTCATCATAAAAAACCTCCATCTTTTCATACCTGTTTATGATGTATGATAACTATCTTCAACTTTATGGAGATTATAAAAACAAGATGTAAATTTATCTAACATTCTTTTGTTAAATGTAAATAAATTTTCAAAAAAAGAACCGAACAATTTCTCATTCGATTCCTTTTAACATCCATTCACTTTTGCAATATTATTGTTTTAAATACTCCATGGCAATTTCCATATCCACTTCTAATTCCTGATTGATTGGAGGCAGTTTATTTCCGATATCTTTCTGGATGCCATCATACATTTCTTTGGAGAATGCAATACTTCTATGGTTCCCATCCTGAGATAAGAATGCAACTTCATACGCACCATCGTTTCCTACATAAAATAATACTTCATCCACTTCTGCCTTTGGATCCTGCTCATATAACTTTCCTAAAAAATATGCTTTGATGATTTCGATAATACGATCATCAAGCCCCTCATCAAAAATACGGATTTTTTCAGCCAGCTGATTTTGTGAAAGTACAATTCTTACGACCTCATGTGCTAATACAGGACTGCTGTGCGCATCTCTATCCGCATAAATGTTAATTGCCTGCATGTAAGTTTCTTCTGATGTAACCAGATGGAATGTTCTTCCTTTTGCCATTTCCTGATAAATGGTATCATAAGTTACCCGTCTTTTCGCTCCGCAATGAGGGCAGACGAAAGTAAAAATTTCTCCATTTAATACTTTTTCTTTTGTTTCCCTGTTCATCATTGGATCAATCATATCCCAAAAACGATATGGTGACTCCTTTTTACAATGAGTACAGGTAAGATTCTCCATGTGTACTCGTGACATCATATCCTCCTTTATTTTATCCCAAAACAATCCTGATAATTTTCTTCTGCTCTTTCCCAGTTCAACACTGCAAACCAGTTTTCAATATAATCTGCTCTTACGTTATAATGTTTCAGATAATAGGCATGCTCCCATACATCTATGGTAAGAACAGGGCATAATCCAAGTGTAACTGGTGTATCCTGATTCGCCGTTGTAATAATCTGAAGATTTCCAGTTCGATCCACTACAAGCCAGGTATATCCAGAACCAAATACAGACAGTGCTGTTTCCTTCCATAAATCTTTAAAATAAGACATACTGTCAAATTGCCGCTCAATGGCTCCTTTTAAAAGTCCCTGTTCGATTACTGCAGATGGATTCTTCATTCCATCAAAATAAAATTGATGATTAAATACTCCACCGGCAT
Source organism: Lachnospiraceae bacterium (assembly GCA_036311565.1). Lineage (GTDB taxonomy): Bacteria > Bacillota > Clostridia > Lachnospirales > Lachnospiraceae > Fimousia. The sequence continues at coordinate 7,256 of JAXJPR010000048.1, read as the reverse complement.
TATTTTTTACCACTGTTCGTATTTCTTTTGGAATCATAAAAAGATTCTCTAACAGCTGTTTTAGCGTCCAGTTCTGCAAATCTGTATAATTACTTAAAGCACGATTTAATTGATCGATATAAGTCTGCAGATGTTTATCATGATGAAGTCTCATGGTCTTTTCATCAATATAAGGTTCTAATGCCTCATAGGCATACGGCAAAGGCATATTTACAAATGGATACGTTTCCTCCCACTTCATTTTCATCGTCTTCTTTTCTTTTTATTACCTTATGCTGTCTTATAAAATGACGTGAAAAAAGGCTGTACTTCCTCCTGGGAAAATGATTTTTATTATCTTGTTTATTATAACATTGACAGAAATTTGCCGCAACTTATGGGGATTTCTTATATCTGGAAGAACTTTCTTCTTTTGTAGCTCCACATGTTTCCCGAACAATATATCGTGGTCTGTCTTTGATTTCTTCATAAATTTTTGAAATATAATATCCAATGATACCAAGACTGATCATAATAATACTTCCGGTAAATAACTGGATAATAATGACTGTTGTAAATCCTTCCAATGCTATGCCGGCCAGTTTTTGATACAAAGAGATACATCCAAGCACAATCGAAGCGACCAGCATCAATGCTCCCAGCAATGTTACGATCTGCATTGGGGCTGCTGAAAATGCACTGACATTGGAAATTGCATATTTCATCAGTGATTTTGTAGACCACTTTGATTTTCCTGCAGTTCTTTCCTGCACATCAAATTCAATCTGGGCCGTTCGAAAACCAATCCAGGAAGAAAGTGCTCTAAAAAATGCATTTTTCTCCTTCATATTAAGAAGAATCATCATTGCTTTTCGGTCTAAAAGTTTAAAATCAGAAGCCCTTGACATGTCCACATTCATCACTTTACTGATAATTGCATAAAAGCATCTGGCCCCCATTGCATGAAATGTGGATTCTTCTCCTCGGTCTGCTTTTACTGCTTCTATAATTTCATATCCATCTTCCCACAAACGATACATCTCTATGATTTTTTCCGGAGGATGCTGCAGATCGCAATCAATGATAACGCAACAATCCCCTTCTGCGTGGTACATACCTGCAAACATCGCTGCTTCCTTGCCGAAGTTTCTAGAAAAGCAAATTCCTCTGATATTTGAATTTTCCTCTGATTCTTCCTGAATCTTCTTCCAACTGGCATCTTCTGATCCATCATTAACAAATATGATTTCATGTATAATATTGCTGGCTTCCAATAAATCTGCGATAGTATTCGCCGCTTCTTCAATTAAATCCTCTTCATTATAAACAGGTATGATCACTGATAATAATGGATCCATTCCACATCAACTCCTTACATTCGGTTTTCCTACTAATTATAGTCTATTATATCATTTTTCTAATTCCAGTTGAAACACGACCGCCTCATAATCTTTTACATGATATCGAATATTTTTTCTTTCTCTTTTTATAATCGTATGCCCTTTAGCTCCAAGTTTCTGTTTTTGACCTTCAATTTGTTTTAAATAAATTTACTAATGTAATAATTTATTCCCTTTTTCACATATCTCATAAATCTCATCATATTTTTTTTCAATCAGAGGTGTTATCTTTTCTGTCCGTTTCCTCATTACTTTTCTGTATATAAAATAAGGAAATATCCATCCAAAAATTGCCGGTATTGCAAATAATATACTAACTACAATATTCGGTGGCTGTGCAATTATAGCAAAAACAGAGCCGGCCATGCATGCAGTACCTGAAATGCCAATTACTAATGCATATACCGTTGCTGTCGATGTTTTTGATTTCTCCAGTTCTTCAATTTCTCTTACGCAGGCCTCAAAATTTCTTTGTAATCTTGTAAGCTCAGCTTTATTAATGATTTTACGATTTCTTTTTAGCCACAATGTTACTTTATTAGTATTAGGTAAATAAGACATTTGGGAATCAACTGATAAATTTTCATCTTGCTCCCATCCAAAATTTTCATATCCATCAATAAAAAAAGAGACACTATTTAAGTCTGTTATAATCTCTTTATATTCATACCCTATAAAGCCTTTGTTTCTCCTGTTATACACATTTATCCTCCATTCATATTCCATCTTGCTTTTCAATTGGCAAGGTCACTGTAAAAGTACTGCCTTTTTCAAGTTCACTAATGACCTGAATATCTCCATCTAAAAGTTGAAGTACCCGATAGACCAATGCAAGCCCCAGACCATTTCCTTCTGAGGAATGGGAAGTATCTCCTTGATAAAATTTATCAAAAATACGATTCATACTTTCTCTGCTCATTCCACACCCACTATCTGATATAGATATTTGAATTCTCTCATCCATAAATGTTTGTCTAATTATAATCTTTCCTCCAGGATCTGTAAATTTAATCGCATTGGATAATAAATTATTCCACACCAATTCCATCAAATGTTCATCTGCCTGAATCATTGCCACATCGTCTGTTTCCATTTCTAACTCAATTTCTTTTTTACTCCATTGTTCCTCAAATTGAAGTACACAATTACACAGTTGCCTGCACACATCATACCTTTCCGATTTTGGCATGATTTTTTGATTCTCTAATTTATTTAATTTTAAAATATTACTAATTAGGTCTGAAAGTCTCATAGATGCTTTTTCTATCGATATCGCATATCTTTTTCTTTGTTCATCTAAAATATTATCTGCTTTAAGAAGTTCTGCATAATTTTTAATAATGGCAATTGGAGTCTTCATTTCATGTGATACATTGGATACAAAATCCGTTTTTAGAGTTTCTATACTCCCTAGTTCCTCTACCATTTTATTAAAATCAAGAATCATTGCATCCAAATAGTCCAACCGGTCAGCCGTATGGAATACTGGAACATATACAGAAAAATCCCCATTTGCCACCTGTTTTGTTGCTTTGGCCAACTTAAGCATTGGTTCTTCATATGTATTCTTTACCTTTTTTCTTACGAACAGAGTAAGTCCTCCCGCCACAATTGCCCAGTATATCATAGGGAGAATCGATTGAATCACCTCATTCCAATGCATCTTATTCATAAATACGATCAGACCTGTATGAATCCCCGACATCAAAAGAAGCACTGCTAAATATGTGGTAAAAATAGATGTTGGAAAAAGACTTTCTTTTATTAGATGATTGTTTTTATTTCTCATTGTAATACCACCTTATATCCAAGCCCCCGGACAGTCACAATTTTAAAACCATCACATGCTGATAATTTATTTCTAAGCTTTGTCACATATACATCCACTGCCCGAAGACTAGATTCACTTTCGACACCCCAAAATTCATCCATAAGTTGTGCTCTGGAAAATGTTTTTTTCGGATAAGATAATAGTTTATATATAATATTAAATTCTCTTGTAGTAAGATTTATTTCTTCTCCATCAATTTCAGCACTCATTGCATCCGCATCTAATTCCAGATTTCCAACCACAATTTTTCTTGTCATTTCAATATTAGCGCGACGTAACAATGCTTTTACTCTCATCAAGAGTTCTTCCAATTCTATTGGTTTTACCATATAATCATCTATTCCTAACTGAAATCCTTTCTGCTTTGAAGGTAAATCATCTTTTGCTGACATAAATAAAATAGGGATTGTCTTATTAATCTGTCTTACCGTTTGAGCAAATTCAAAACCATCAATTTCTGGCATCATAATATCAGAAATAATTAATTCATATAATTTATTATATAGTTCATTATATGCCGTATTTGCATTTAAGCATCCCTTTGCCTGAAATCCTCTATCATTTAGATATGTACAAACTATCTGATTTAATTTTTCATCATCTTCTACAACCAGTATATGAATCATTCTTTTTCCTCCCGAATCCAATTATATACATAAATTTTAACACATATTTATTTATGTTTTGTTTGCAAATTATTTCAAAATTGTGAACACAAAAAATGTGCGGCTAAATTTTTCTGCCGCACATTCATCATTTGAATATCATTTATTTTAAACCTTTAATAAAAGGAATCAGACAAAGTAAGACAATCATTCCCATCATACCAATTATGATTCCGATTATCATACGACTCCATACCATAGTAAGACACATACCAACACCGAATAATAAACAACCAATAATCGCAATTAATGTGGCACTTATTGTTTTCCCTGATAATTGAATGGGCGCCTTGTGTTCCATTTTTCTCCAGACAATTATCATAATAGCAAGCACAAGGATTCCAATTGCTCCCATAATAACTCCTGGTCTCAATGCATTCCATTCAGGAATCAAAGTCATACACATACCTAATGCAAATAAGATACCTCCAATGGTCCCTAAAATCATAGCTATAAATGTACTTTTTTTCATTTTTACTTCCCCTTCCTATTTATTCTCTTCCGTTTAATTCTTCTTTGATTCTTTTTCTGGCCTCTTCAACAGACTCTCCCTCTCTTGTCAAAAAGTTATCTACAAATTTATCTGCCATCTTATTAAAGCCGTCCACAGCTCCTTCTTCGATTTTTTTATATCCGTCTACAACTCCTTCTTCCATCTTTTTGTATCCTCCAACTACATGCTCTGCAATTTTTTCATTCATTTTTACAAATTTAGATCTTGCCATATTTAATAATCTCCATTTCTTTTTGACTCATTGTTTTCATTTGACGATAGGAGAATATCAATTTTTTATTTTTGAAATATTGAACTTTTGTTTCTGAAATATTAATTTAGGCATAAAAAATTGTCTACAGTTTGTAAATCTGCAGACAACATTTTATTCTTTTATTTAATATCACGCTTTGCCGGATTATCAAGCAGTTTCCCGTCCACGTCAAATCTTGATCCATGGCATGGACAATCCCAGCTTTTTTCATCTGGATTCCATGTAAGCTCGCATCCCATGTGAGAACATCTGGCAGAATTTGCATGCAGATTTCCCTTTTCATCCCGATAACAGGCATATCGTTTTCCATCGATTGTAACAATGTCACCGTCTTCCTCTCCCAAAGAAATTTCTGTTTTCTTTGGTCTATGAAAAAATCCTTTTAACAGACCTTCTATACTCATCCCCACATCAAAAAACAGATTTCCAATGGATGCCCGGACATTGATCCGCTGTGGTGAAAATAATTTTGCATAAGGATTTTCCTTTCCACATATCTCATCCCTTAAAATCAGGGCTGCAATCATAGAAGAAGTCATTCCCCATTTTTGAAATCCGGTTATAACGTAGAGATCCGGTAAAAAAAGCGAATACTTCCCAATAAAAGGAATTCCATCATGAGGCATACAGTCCTGTGCCGACCAGCGGGCTTCTTCCTTGCACTCAGGAAAATATTGTCTGGAAGCCCGTACGAGATGTTCATAAGTTCTGCCATCTTCATTTTTTCCTGTCCGATGAGAACTTCCGCCAAGTAATAAATAATCTCCTGTCTGGCGCAAAGAAAGCCCGTCCTGATCAATCCCATAATACATACCCTTTATTGGATTATGGCCGGAAAGGGCCAGGACATAACTTCGTTCCTGGTGCTGGCGCATAAAATAAAATCCCGGCAGGTTAAAAAATGGATAATGGGTCGCAACAACAATTTTATCAGCAGTTATGCCCACTTCATTTGTAATCACCTGATTTCCTTTTATTTCAATCACTTTTGCATGCTCTAATATTTCCAGTTCCGCTGAAATATGACGCAAAAACTTAAGTGGAGAAAACTGTGCCTGATTTTCAAAACATGCTGCACCTGCCACTTGGAATGGTAATTCTGTCTCTTTTGTATAATAGGCATCGATTCCAAGAGCAACTGCTGCTTTTACTTCTTCTTTCAATGATATTTCATTTTTCAGACTATACAAATAAGCAGGAACTCTTTCAAACTGACAATCAATTTTCAGTCTGTGAATCAGCTGTTCATACTCCTTAATTGCCTCTTCATTTGCCTGTGCATATAGTTTTGCTTTCTTTTCCCCTATTGTATGAATCAATTTATGATATTTTAAGCCATGCTGACTTGTAATTTTCGCCGTTGTCCGTTCCGTCTGCCCGGATGCTATTTCATCGGCTTCCAGAACCAATACACTTTTTCCCTGCTCTTTCAGATAAAAAGCAGTCAAAATTCCTGCCATGCCAGCTCCAATAACAATTACATCCCGATAAATATTTTTTGAGTCAGAATCTATTGTACTTAATTGAGCTTTTAATCCTTTTGTTTGTTTTCTCCATAATGATTCCATGTAAGATCCTCGATTCTTTTAATTATGATTAGTATATCTCACTTAAGAAAAAGAATTCGAAAATCGCTCAACTACTAAACTTTTATTCTATTTCTTCCATCACCTTCTGTATTTCTGTTTCACAGGTACGCATTGCGCAAATGGTTTTCTGAATCAGAATATTTAATTCCCATCCTAACATATCCGCTCCTCGTTGTATTACTTCTCTAGAACATCCAGCCGCAAAATTCTTACTCTTATATTTCTTTTTTACCGATTTTACTTCCATATCCTGAACACTTTTGGAAGGACGCATAAGTGCAACCGCACCAATTAGTCCTGTCAATTCATCCACAGCATATCACACTTTTTCCATCTCATGCTCAGGTTTTATATCAACCGTTAATTCATATCCATGGCTGCAGACAGCATGAATGATATCTTCTCCAACTCCTGCATTTCTTAAAAGTTCTGGTGCTTTTATACAATGTTCTTCCGGATATTGCTCAAAATCAATATCATGCAGTAATCCAACAATTCCCCAATAGTCTTCCTCTTCCTGATATCCTAATTCACTGGCATACCATTTCATAACACCTTCCACGGTCAGTGCATGTTGAATGTGAAATCGATCTTTATTATATTCCTTTAATAGCTGAAACGCTTTTTCTCTTGATATATATTTATCTATTGTAAACTCCTTTCGCATATCATTATCCTACATTCCCTATCGAATTAATAGGATTATAGCATATATTTTACCTCTGTCAATACTTTTATTTTCAGAAAAACAGACATTATATATTTTTTCCATTGATAAACGGAATACTTACAAAAATACATATCACAGCTAAAATGATAGCGACTCCCAAAGCGTTATGATAATCCCCTGTCTCTACCACCCCTGTCAATAAAGAAGCTGTTTTCATTAATTTCGTTGGCATATAAGTACTCAGTTTGGGAAACATACCAGCCAGATAAAAAATAAGAGTAACACTTCCAGTTCCTGCTAAAACTCCTGTATTTGTACTCACTAAGACTGAAAATAAGACTACAAGCCCAATCAC
>JAXJPR010000047.1:0-1774 GCA_036311565.1 Lachnospiraceae bacterium | reverse complement strand
TGCTGATAAAATTTGTGCATTACTAGAGATAGAATTTTGTCGTAAGATTCAAAAATATATAAAGAAAGCCAATGTATTTTAATGCTTAGATTATAGAAAGAAAGGAGGCTGAAAAACAGTAATGTCATTTAGATAAGGACATTACTCCGGACGCATCTCAAGAGAGGGTGGTAAATTTTTATTTACTATCCTCTTTTCTTTTGAAAAAAGCATGACAAATAAGCAGATATCTAGTGCATCTGCCCAAAATGTATTATAATAAACTTTAAGCTGCTCGATAGAGAAAGCTTATATGAGACGTGGGCCTGACTTTGCGAGGGTCGGAGCGCCCCGGTCTTACAGGAAGAAGCTCATGTCCGATTAGATATTCTACATCGGGCGGAGCGTTTTCTTCTTTTAATGTCAAAAAGTGGCAGCATATCTTGATTGCGCGAGTATAGTTAATCTGATAAGTATGTTTTCTGTGTTCTTTTTGGTTAACAACCACATTTGCAGTTATTATTTCGCAAAAGTTATAAAGCAGCATTCTTGCCCATATCTCTTGTTCTATATATTCCACTTTTTTTGAATGAAATCTTGTTAGACTTACAGCATATTTTAATTCACGAAAAGAAGTTTCAATTCCCCAGCGTTTTTGATACAGCATCTTCAGTTCATCAGAAGAAAATTCCTCTTGAGGCAAATTGGTGATGATACATTCATATGAGTTCTCCGAGATTGGAAATCTCACAATCCGCATACTCATTTCGTAAAACTTGTTTTTATGTAAATCCAGATAATCAAATGTGGATGTAGATGGAATGAAACGATATTTCTGTTTATCAGCCTTTATGGCATTCGTCTGTTTTTTTGTAAGGATAAGTGTTTTGTTTACATCAAAAGAATCGGTGTCCGGAAGGACAAGGCTTCTTAAGATACCCGAACTGTGTATGTCTTTGACGCGGATAAGATAATACATTCCTTTTTGTTCCACATGGGCAAAAATATTATAGTTTTCATAGTTCCTGTCAGCAATAAATATTGCTTTTTCTCCATCGTAACGGTCTATCATGTGGCACATGGCCCTGCTTTCATTTTCCTGTCGGCCGGGTTGTATTTCAGCTTCGACATAAGTGCGACGACAGAGATCATAAAGTGCATTTAAATGCAGCTGATTAAAGCCTTTGATATTAGGATTGGAGTGAAAATAGGTTGTTTCATCCTTAGGATTATGAGAAATACAAAGTGAAGAACCGTCGCAGGCAATTAAACGCAATCCTTTGTATAAAGCTTCTTTATTAGGAAAACTATTTGTAAATTCATGAAACAGAAACTCAAAAGCTTCCGGTAGAATCTGGGCTCTGCGCTGATTAAAGGATGAATTGGAGGGAGTAGCTTTGTCGAAATTGAAATACTCCAGTAATTCGTCTTTTAGGGATTTTCCTTCCATGGTAATCATGAATTTTAAAACACTGCCAAAAGACCATTTCTTTTCTCTGGAAAAATCCTTTTCAGGATTTTTGGTAAAAAGCCAGTGAAAAGTATCCATTTCATCAATCAAATCAAAAAGCTTCTTTTTTACTTCGGTTGGGAAATTCATCTGGTTATCCTCCTTGCAATCAAGATAGTTCTTAATTACAAGGGCCGCTTTAGCTGTATTTACCATAAACGGCTAAAGCGGCCGCAGATTTTGACTCAAAAGTCAATAGTTTTTTGAAATTTATTACAAAAAAAGAGCAGGGAATATATTTCTATACTCTCTACTCTTTGCGGTGTCCTTATCTAAATGACATTA
>JAXJPR010000046.1:0-11437 GCA_036311565.1 Lachnospiraceae bacterium | reverse complement strand
CATTAATTTCGTTGGCATATAAGTACTCAGTTTGGGAAACATACCAGCCAGATAAAAAATAAGAGTAACACTTCCAGTTCCTGCTAAAACTCCTGTATTTGTACTCACTAAGACTGAAAATAAGACTACAAGCCCAATCACCATAATTCCAAATATCCACCAGCAGCCAGCCGCAAACAGGAAATTTTTTACAATACTGTTATCCCAGAAAAATGCATTATAACCAAAGGTAATTCCATAGCAAATCCAATATCCTCCTGTCCAGAGCAGTATCATCATCGCCGCCTTTGTAAATATTACTTTATACCTGGAAAATCCTTTTGTCAGCACAAGAATAAGGCTTCCTGATTGATATTCCTTTGTAAAAATATTGCTAAATATAATAACGAAGGCAATGAGTCCCATAGGAATATTCTTAAAAAACTGAGTCCATGAAGTCAATGCATCCACCTCTATCTCTGATACAATCAGTCCTGTTTCCTCTAAAGAATCTTCCATTAATTCCATCATCCAGGGTGTTAATTTTGCAATTGCCGGATTCATGATTCCAAATAACGTAAAAATGAAAATAAGAATGAGCAATCTTCCAGATCGTATCTGTTCCACCCATTCTTTTTTAAAAAATGCAAACCATGTCTTCATCTTCCTACCACCTCCAAAAACAGCGATTCTAATGTAGGTTCTATCCGTTCTATCTTCACAAAAGGAATTTTATAATCTGAAATATATTTTATTACGGAATATAATTCTTCTTCCTTTCCCTGAAAAATCAGATGCGTGTCCGCTTCCTTCCTTTCGACTTTAAAAATCTCAGAAAGCCTTCTTACATCCTCTTCTCTTTCCAACTCTAATCGAAATCCATGAGATGAGTGCTTTTCCCTGATGTCTGACATCCTGCCTTGAAATGCCACCTTTCCATCGTTCAGACAGGCAATCTGGGTACAAATGCGTTCCACATCTGACAAAATATGAGTAGAAAATAAAATGGTCGTCTCTTCCTTTGCATTTTGTAAAATATCAAGAATTTCCTTCCGCCCAACTGGATCTAGTGCAGACGTAGGCTCATCACAGATTAAAAGTTTCGGACGATGAAACAGCGCCTGAGCAATCCCAAGACGCTGCTTCATTCCTCTGGAAAATCCTCTGATCTGATGCTTTTCCCCAGTAAGCCCTACCAGTTCCAGCAGTTCCTCACTTCTCAACTTAATTTCTCTTTTTTCCATTCCTGTAATTTCTCCACAAAATCTCAGATATTCTGCCGGATTCATGTAAGAATAAAACTCTGGAACATCTGGAAGATACCCAATATGGCGATTTGTTTTTGTCTGTCCATATACCATTTTTTCTCCTGCAACAAAAATTTCACCTGCATCTGCTTTTAAAAGTCCTAAAATCACTTTCATCGTGGTTGTTTTGCCTGCCCCATTCTGACCGATAAATCCAAAAACGCTGTGCTTTGGCACTGCCAGATTGAGTCCTTTTAGAACCTCTTTTTCTCCAAAACATTTCTTAAGACCAGAAATTTTTAGCATATCCATATTATGCATCCTCTTTTCCTAACGCAAAATATAAAATCGGTCCAACAAAATTCATTCCTGCAATTACAATAATTATCCATAATACACGATTCCCACGTTTATAATGTTTATGAGTCAAAATGTGATGTATCGTATATGCAAATAATCCCATTTCTACAATAATAAGCGGTATTAAAAATGGTAAAAATTCTCTTATTTCATTCATAGCCTTTTTCTCCTTTTATTTTTTCTTGTAACCGGATAAAATCCTCACGTTCAGCCAGTTCTTGAAACAAAGGATGCAAAAGTGTCTGCACTGCATCCTTTGCCACCAGTTCTCTATGCCGCGGCGGCATGGCTCCTAACTGCAGCCTTTCAATCCACTCATCCAGACAATAAAAATATCCGTCTCCATGCAACTGCATATTGTCTTCTTTCAGCATATGGCAGACAAGTTTCACGTATTTTTCCAGTCGTTCCATCGCTTTTTCCTGCTCTTTGTGCATCATAAATACGAGTGCTGCCTGATATTCCAGCTGTGCAACTGTATTCGGATGCAGTGTGGATAACTCATATGCTTCAATTACACAATCCACTCTCCTAAGCGTCTCTTCGCATATCGAAAGGTCCGTGGCACAAACGTTCAGATACTGCACTGTATTTCCTACAAGTCCAATCAACCTTAGATACATGGATATTTGTGTCTGGCTGATCGCATTCTCCATCTGTCCTGCCATCTGATATGCCTGAATCAAAATACCGTCGTTAGAATCCGAAAACTTTCCAATCAAAATATGATCCTCCAAAGCCTCGATTACTTCCAAAGGATTTCCAAGCAGCAGATCGAACATGGCTCTCATATCCCTGGTTTCCTCACAAATTCTTGCTTCTTTACAGTTGTTCATGATATGTTCACATAATTCTTTTGCCTCTTTTAATATTTCTTTTTGTTCTTTATCTGTCCCGGCAAGAGGAAAATGATTCATCCACAACACACAGACCTGCTGCAAGAAAGGAAAGCAGGAATAATATCTTCGTACAAGCTCCCTGCTCTCTTCCATCGCCTCAGGAAACGGTCTGGATGCAAATGCTATGGCAAGCTGCTCATATAATTTTTGAATCTGTTCCTTACTAAGCTGAGGTTCATACCCCAGTAATTCATCCACTGTTACATTAAAAAATGTCGCCAGCTGTGGAAGCAATGTAATATCAGGAAGACTCTGACTGTTCTCCCATTTAGAAACAGATGATTTCGTTACACCGATAAAATTAGCCAGTTGTTCCTGCGTAATCTTTCTTTCATGTCTTAAACAGGCTATTTTTTCTGCAAAATGTAATGTACTCATGTGTCGTCCCCCTTTCTACTGTTATTTTACCCTTTTTATCTGTCCATCGCAAAAGACTGGTACGATACTTTTCGATACAAAATCAACTGATGAGAAACATTTATTCGATATAAAGAAAGGGTAATGCAAAAAATCGCATTACCCTTCCAAGAAAGTTCATAACCAGTATAATATTTTTCTATTTCAATACTCCATTTAAAAATGCGATAATTCCTGCTTCCACCTCATCTTTAATCGCAGTATAATTATGAATTTCATGACGATATCCTTCATACAGTTTTGTCGTTATCTCATGTCCGGTCTCTGTAAGCCACTGTGAAACCAGTTTCACCCCTTCACCAAATGAACCACATGGATCTTCGTCTCCAGCAATATTATACAATGGTAATCTCTTTGGCACTTTTTCGGCCCACTCCACTGTATTCACTTCTGCAATCATTTCTACAAACTGTAACAATGCCTCATTGGATGTTGGTTTTGTAAATGCATCAAATGGGTCCTGTGCATGGTCAAGCTGTACATATGGATCATGGCAGATCCACTCATTTCCTAATTTTACTTCTTCAATGCGAGAGAATAATCCACCCATCAGATTTCCTAATAAATCAGGATCTGCCTGTGCACCTTTTCCCGCCTCTACGATAGGTCGTAAAATTTTGATTCCTTCTTCACAAGGAAGTGCATCTGGTCCAACAGTTCCACAGATAATCGCCCCTTCCAGTTCCTCACCATATTTTGCAATAAACTGACGAGTAATGATAGAACCCATGCTGTGCCCAAACATAAAATATGGAACTTCCGGATATTTTTCCTGAACAATCTGCTTCAACGTATGTTCGTCTTCCATCATGGTCTGGCATCCTCTGGTTCCCCAATCGCCCCATGTATCATTTTCAAGAGCTGTTTTTCCATGACCGACATGATCATCTGCTGCCACAATAAATCCTGCATCCATCAATTTGCAGATCATATGCAGATATCTCCTTGAATGTTCCCCAAATCCATGAACAAGCTGTACAACACCCTTTACTTTTGCAGCCGGTACATAAATCCACCCATATACATCATCGCGTCCATTGTAAGAAAGAAATTTCACTTCATGTAACATGCTTTTTACCTCCTCTTTGTTTTAGCCGACAATTGCTAATTTCAATATAGCATCTTGAAGAGTCATTGGCAACAAATTACTATATAAATAAGATTAATTTAGATTTACTTTGTGCAAACTAATCATCCACATAAAAAAGGCAGTGAACTTTTTTAAGTTCACCACCTTCTTATCATTTATTTTCTACTTATTAATCTTCTACCACTGGCATATCTTTATATTTTGCTGTCTTCTTTTTAAAGATTGTAAAGAATCCAAGTGCACAAAGGATACCAACAACAACTGCAATTGGATAGTATACAGACATTGGAATAGACAACAAATTCCATAAAATACCAAGGCATTCATCTGCCGCTGTGAAATAAGTAAGTGAAACTGCAGACATAAATGTTGCAGGAATTGCGCAGATCCAGTAATTTTTATGTTTCTGTGCCAAATATACAGACGCTGCCCAAAGAGCAATCATAGCAAGTGTCTGGTTAGACCATGAGAAATAACGCCAAACCATAGAATAATCAAGATGACAAATGACTGCACCTACTCCCAAAAGAGGAACTGTCATAAGTAAACGTTTTTTCCAGTCTTTCTGATCAACTTTAAACCAATCAGCAAGAGTCAGACGTGCAGAACGATATGCGGTATCACCAGAAGAGATTGGACATACAACCACACCGATCAAGGCCAGAGCTCCTCCAACTTTACCCATTGTAGACTGACAAATTTCATAAACAACTGTACTTGTACCACCACCTGCTGCAAGTAATGCCTGAGTACTGTCATAACAGGTCACACCTGCTGCACACCAAGCAAGAGCAATAATACCTTCTGCGACCATAGCACCGTAGAATACTTTCTGACCTTCTTTTTCGGATTTACAACAACGGGCCATCATTGGAGACTGTGTTGCATGGAAACCTGAAATTGCCCCACATGCAATAGAAATAAACATGAAAGACCATACTGGAAGTCCAGTTGGATGTAGATTCGTAAAGTTATTCCAGATTTCAGGCATTACATAATTGCCGGAGAAGAGCATTGATCCACTAACACCAACTGCCATGACAATTAAACAAACACCAAATAATGGGTAAATCTTACCAATTACTTTATCAATTGGAACAAATGTGGCGATCAAATAGTAAGCCATGACAACCCATAACCAAAAAGTCGCGTTCAAAGTTTTAGGCGTCAACATTGCAAGCAATCCTGCTGGTCCTGTTGTAAATACAACACCACACATAACCAGAAGAATAACGGAAAATACCCGCATGACTTGAAGCATTCCATTGCCCAAGTACTTTCCTGTAATTTCGGAAATACTGGCACCTTTGTTTCTCATGGAAATCATGCCACACATATAGTCATGTACAGCACCGCCAAAGATATTACCAAAAATAATCCACAGGTAAGCAATTGGACCAAATAACGCTCCGCCAAGTGCTCCAAAAATAGGACCTGTTCCAGCAATATTTAAGAGCTGAATCAAAAAGACTTTCCATGTTGGCATCGGAATATAGTCAACACCATCATTAATTACAATTGCTGGTGTGTCACGATCATCCGGTCCAAACACTTTTACAACATACTTGCCGTAAATGAAATAACCCAAAATTAAAAATGCGACGCAGACTAAAAAACTAATCATAAAGAATTCCCCCTTTTCTTTTAGTCATTACAATAAATTCTAAAACTTTTTGTCAATTTAGTCAATTGTTCAACATTTTTAGAACATTTTTCCGTCAAATTGCAACATTTTTTTATACTTCACTTAATTTTATTAACTCTTTCCTGATTCTTAAATTTCTTCCTCTTTACATCTTCTCTTATAAACTGATATTATGTTTTTATAATTTAGATAACAGGGGTGATAAGACATGAACAATTGGCTAGAAAGTATTTACAGTGATGGAACCTCTGACTTCGTCAGCAATCCGTCTCCAAATCTTTTTGAAACAGTGACCATAAAACTTCGAATGTATGAAAATGCTCCAGTACAGCATGTATTTTTACGTTCTCTTCCTAACGGTTTTGAACATTTAGAAGAAATGCATATTACAAAGAAAGAGCGTGGTCTCGTATATTACGAAGCTCCACTTAAGATAACAGAAAATCGCATTCATTATCATTTTTACATCGTATGTGAAAATATCATTTATTTTTATAACCAAAAGGAGATCACAACTTATATACCAGATCATACCTATGATTTTATTTTACTTGCAGATTATAAACAGCCAGCATGGGTAAAAAAAGCGGTTTTCTATCAGATTTTTCCAGAACGTTTTTGCAATGGCAATCCAGAAAATGACGTAAAATCTGATGAATATATGCAGGCCGGGCATCCAACGATCCAGATGGACTGGGAAAGTGAACCCCTTCCATATTTAGAAGGATATTGTATGGATTTCTATGGTGGAGATTTGGAAGGAGTCAAGGAAAAAATTCCTTACTTAAAGGAACTGGGTGTGACTGCAGTTTATCTAAATCCTATTTTTACGGCTCCATCTGTACATAAATATGATTGCATTGATTATTTCCATGTAGATCCACATTTTGGTGGAGATGAAGCATTGGCTGATTTGTCAAAAGCACTTCACGAAAATGATATGAAATTGATTCTGGATATTTCAATCAACCATACTGGAACTTCCCATAAATGGTTCAATAAAGAATGTATCTATTATGACAAATCTCAGGGTGCATATAACAACCCAGATTCAGAAGAAAGAAGTTATTACTTTTTTAAAGATGATAATAGCTATCATGGATGGTTTAATAATTCAGAATTACCAACTTTAAATTATACTTCTGATACTTTGAGAGATATTATTTACCGGTCACAGAATTCTGTATTAAAGAAATGGTTGAAACCTCCGTATAGCATTGATGGATGGCGTTTTGATGTAGCAAATACATTTGCAAGAAATAATGAGATTCAGCTGGCAGATGAACTGTGGCCAGAAATTCAAAAAAGTATCCGTAAGGAAAATCCACAGGCTTATATTTTGGCAGAAGACTGGGGTGACTGTGGCAAATACCTGCAGGGAGAGGCGTGGGATTCTCCAATGAATTATTATGGGTGTGCACGAGTGATCCGCCAATTTTTAGGCGAACCAGATTTATTTATGGAGAAAAATTCAATTTTGAGAACTGTTCCTTATAAAATGACTGCCATGGACGTCAAAAATCGTATCATGGAACATTTGGCAAAAATTCCATACGTAATGTGGGAAAATCAATTTAACTTAATAGACAGCCATGACGTCGGAAGGCTACATAATAACCCTGTTATAAATCCAGACGAATACCGAGGTTCTATCATTTTCCAGTTTATTCTGGTCGGTGCAGCATCCATTTACTATGGAGATGAAGCACAAATCGATGGACTTCATGATACAATCGAAGGCTGCAGATATCCAATGCCATGGAAAAAAGATTATAAAAATAGTGAAATTTATCATATGTATCAAACCATGGCACAGATGAAAGCTAAGCATAAAGCACTGTCTGAAGGTGGTATGAAGTTCCTCTATAATGAAGGAACTATCATAGCCATTGCACGTTTTTGTCAGGATGAAGCTTTTGTTTCTGTCATTTCAACAAGTGATAAAGATGAAAATATCTG
This sequence comes from Lachnospiraceae bacterium, assembly GCA_036311565.1. GTDB lineage: Bacteria > Bacillota > Clostridia > Lachnospirales > Lachnospiraceae > Fimousia. Next base: position 3,841 of record JAXJPR010000046.1, on the reverse strand, counting down.
CCTGCCACTGGGCGTCATCGGTGCAAAAGGTCCAAAGAAAACAAAAGACGTATTTGCAAAAGAATTGACTTACCGCTCATTGGATGAGAATCACATAGAACTAACGGTAAAGGCTCATCAGTCCTATTTTATGGAATGTGAGATGAAATAAGAGCAAAGTTTTGGTGCTATTTTTATGAAAATCTCAATATTTGGCGGATTCTGAAGAATCCGCCTTTTTACTCCCAGTCTGAAAGAAAGATAAACAATTTAAAATCCTAATGAAATATATCTACCAACTCTTTTTCTCTTTTTTGCAATCCTGCTGCTTTTTTCTTTCTTCCACCATCTTTCCAAACCACTCTACCATGTTGGGATCATAATGTGAGAAAAAGGAACTCTGCTTTTTATCTAATTCAGAGATTTTTTTCATTTCATCATATGAAAGTTCAAAATCAAACACATTAAAATTTTCGACCATTCTTTCATAATGGGTTGTCTTTGGAATGATGATAATCCCTCTTTGTAAATGCCATCTGAGAATCACCTGGGCTGATGTTTTATTGTATTTATTTCCAATTTCTTTCAGCACCGGTTCTTCAAACATATTTCCACGCCCTTCGCCAAATGGTGCCCATGCTTCTAACTGAATTTCATACTTATTATGCCATTTTTTTGCTTCTTTCTGTTGATGGTGTGGATGAATTTCAATCTGATTGATCATCGGTTTTATTCTTGCAAAAGTAGCAATATCAATCATTCGATCTGGATAAAAATTTGAAATACCAATGGCTCTGATTTTTCCAGCCTCGTAGTATTCTTCTAATGCCCGCCATGCTCCATAATAATCTGAAAAAGGCTGATGTAACAACATAAGATCCATATATTCTACCTGTAATTTTCTCATAGACTCATCTATCGATTTTTTGCACGCTTCATAGCCATAATGTTCAATCCAGACTTTTGTTGTTAGGAAAATTTCTTTTCTTGGAATTCCACTCTTTTTTATTGCATTTCCTACCTCTTCTTCATTGAAGTAAGATTGTGCTGTATCAATCAAACGATATCCTGCTTTCAGCGCATCTAACACGCATCTTTCACATTCCTCTTTTGTTACCTGATATACGCCATATCCTAACTGCGGCATTCTGACTCCATTACTTAAGATTTTATATTCCATATCTGCCTCCTTGAAGTAATAATATTCCAGTGTTACACTTCAAGTATATCAACCGGTAGTAACTACCGGTCAAGTGTTACTTTTATTATTTATTCGACACAGGCCAAATGATTATATTTTCAGGAGGAAATCATGATATATACAATGAAGGATGCCTGTTCCCAAACAGGATTAACTTATGAAACCTTAAAATTTTACTGCAATCAGGGTCTTGTTCCAAATGTAAAACGGGATAAAAATAACCGACGTATCTTTGATGACCGTGATATTGCATGGATTCAGAGCTTAAACTGCCTTAAAAACTGCAGTATGAGTATTTCAGAAATGAAAGAATATATCAATCTTTGTCTCATAGGCGAAAGCAGTATTCCTCAGCGAAAAGAAATCCTGAATCAAAAACGGGATGCTCTTCTTAAACAAATGGAACAAATTCAAGAATGTCTGAACTATATCGACTGGAAACAAAGATTCTATGATGATGTTCTTTCAGGAAAAACTAAATATTTTAGCAATTTGATCAATGTGGACGATTAAAATAACGGAATTTTTCTACGTTATTATAAAAAACAGTCCTATATTTTCTCAAAAAAAGCCAGCCAGATTCTACTCCGGCCGGCAAATCATTCTATTATTCTTACTATACGGTCTTTTCTTTAAATACCTGTACCGCCTGATTATAAACCTCATGATCAAGAAGGTCTTCGGTTTCTGCTACCAGTACAGCTGCTGTTGCTGCCCCTGTCACGTTTGTTGCAGTTCTTGCCATATCAACAATACTGGAAATTGGAGAAAAGATTACGATCATTTCTACTGGAAGTCCTGCTACAGTGAATAATGCAGTCGCTGCAATGGTTGCTGTTCCAGGTACTCCCACTGTCCCTAATGATACCAGCAAGGTAAGAAATACAAGAAATACAAAATTGAATACTCCGTATTCCAAATCCAATGTATTTACTGTAAATACAGCCAGCAATACCGGCCAGATTCCTGCGCATCCAGGCATCCCCAGATTGGCACCCAGTCCAGCAGTAAAGGAAGCGACATCTTCATCCACACCAAGTTTTTCTTTCAACTGACGGATGGTTACTGGAATCGTTCCTACGCTGCTTTGTGAAGTAAATGCAACAACTGCTGCCGGTGCAATTCCTTTTAGGAAAGTAACCGGATTCAATTTTGCAATTAATCGAATTAAAATGCTCTCTACACCAAACAACTGAATAAAGCACAACACATAAGCAAGAATCAATACTCCAACCAGCGGCAGAAGTTCCGCTACATTGCTTTGTCCTACGGCACGGGCGATCAGAGATAAAACAGCATATGGAGTAAATCCCATCAACCAGTTTACTGCCTGTCCCAACACTTTATTGCCTGCATCAACAAAGGTTTTAAATGGTTTTACTTCCGGATGTTCTGCTGCATAGGCATTATAGGCAATTGCAATAATAATTGCAAAAGTCAAAATAGGAATTACTTCGCCATTTTGCCAATGAGCAATGATATTATTCGGGAAGAGAGACAAAATCGTATCTAATACAGATGGAACTTCTGTTGCTGCATAATCCGTTGTCTGGTATTCAAATCCCTGGCCAATATGCAGCGCTGCAGATGCAAGTAAAGTAATGGTACTGGCAATCAATGTATTCAAAAGTAAAAACAAAATGGATTTCAGACCAATTCGTTTCATACGAATGGAATCACCGAGATTGGTAACACTTGAAATAATACTAAATAATAATAATGGAATTACCAATGCAGACAATACTCTTGTGTAAATATTTCCGAAGATTACGACATATTCCTGATTTTCCCGGAAAATCACACCAAGTAAAACTCCAAAACCGGTTCCCAATAAGGTTAAAATTCCAAAATCCAAATGTTTTTTATTGTCCAAATAATACAAGACTCCAAAAAGCAGGACTTCAATAATCAATGCCCCTAAATTTTCTACACTAATATTCATATCTATACTCCTTTCGCTCATACCTGTTGCTATTAAATCTACCGTTTTTAATATGTAAAAAACAGATATCATTATGCGTCTTTCTTTTCCTACTTTTCCAATAGGATTACTTTTTCTATTGTATGTCTGAAACAATAAATTGTCAATAATCAAAACTTGATAGCAAGTTATAGCTTTTATGTATATCAAATAAGACTTTAGACCGCTCAAAATATTTCTTTCATATAAAAAAGAAGACAGCTTTCAAAGCTGCCTTCTTTTTCATATTTTTTATTTTTATATTATTCATAGAATAATGTGTCTACATCCAGCTCCTTCTCGATCATGCCAGATTCATACATAAAATCGGCCGTATTCTGGAATCCCTTCTTGTCTTCCTCTGTAATTTCTGTAGAGAAATCATAGTATTCATACATTTCTTTTACAGCGTCTGTTTCGAGGTCAAGCGCATTTGCTGTAATTTCCAATGCTTCTGATTCATTTTCATTCATGAATTCTTCGATTGCCTCCTGTGCCTGTGTCAACTTTTCAATTACTTCAGGATATTTATTGTAAAATTCATTTGTAACTGCTACAGCAATACTTGCATCAATCAGACCTTCTCCGTCAGCAATCAAATGATATCCCTGCTGTTCTGACTGATACGCCGTTGCACCTGCAACCAGAGCAGCATCAATACTTCCGCCATCCAAGGCCGCTTTTGCTTCTGGAATTGTCAT
>JAXJPR010000045.1:0-34947 GCA_036311565.1 Lachnospiraceae bacterium | reverse complement strand
TTACTGCCTGTACTTTATATTCGTGGTCATATTGTCTGTTTTCTGCCATTTTATTCACTCCTTATTCTCTAGATTATATCTCAAATCCTTGAGAATGGGGTGTCAACTTTTTTTATACCACATCAGATTGCATGTTTGAAAACCTTGTAAATTATGATAAGTCTAAAACTCAAGCCGTTCGAAAAAGTGGATAGGCTACAATAAACTGGACAGGTTTTTTAAGGTCATATAAGATAAAGACAATTATTAAAAGAGCAATTTATATGGCTGAACAAAAACAGAAAAGAAACCCCCGTAAATACACAGATGAATTCAAGAAGCAGAAAGCCGGCTGTAATGAATCAAAAGTGGAAAATGTACTGAACAGGCAGTTTCAGGAACAGCAATACCGTCATGTGGTGATAAGTAATCTAACACATGTAAGAGTCGGATTAAAATGGAACTACATATGTGTACTTGTAGACCTTTTTAACAGGGAAATCATAGGATACAGTACTGGGGAGCACAAAACAGCGGAGCTTATGAAACAGGCATTCCAAAGCGTGGAAGGAGACCTGGAAGATATCCGTCTGTTCCACATGGACAGGGGAAATGAATTTAAAAACCATCTGATAGAAGAAATGCTGGAAACCTTTGGAATCGAACGCTCATTAAGCCACAAAGGCTGTCCATATGACAATGCAGTTGTAGAAGCGGCATTTAAAATCATAAAACGGAATTCATATGGAATGAAAGATTTCAGGATCTGGATGAATTGAAGTTGAAATTGTGGGATTATGTGAACTGGTATGACCGGCACCGGATTCATTCCTCACTTGGGTATCAAACACCTATAGAGTACAGGGAAAATAACCTTAAAAAGTTGTCTAAAAAAGAGTTGACAATCCAATCTTCTATTAACGTTGGAACGGTTGATTGCCCTTATTGTGCCAATTTTCTTATTAAATACCAAATAGTTGTTATGCTTTAGATCGCAAATGTTTTACAAATAAATTTTTATTTTAGACACTAAAAACAAAGGGGGAGTTTTATGGCAGTGCATTCACAAAAGCTGAAAACTTTATATTTAATGGAGATTCTTCATGAATGTACAGACGAAGAACATCCATTATCTGCATCAGAATTGAGTAAGATTCTAGAAGTACGATATGGATTATCTGCTGAGCGAAAGAGTATTTATAATGATATTGAAGTATTGAAAGTATATGGAATGGACATTATTCAGAAAAAAGGAGCAAATGCGGGTTATTATGTAGGAGAACGATATTTTCAACTTCCTGAATTGAAATTATTAGTAGATGCGGTTCAGTCATCAAAATTCATTACGCAAAAGAAATCGATAGAATTGATAGGGAAGTTAGAAGGATTGACTAGTAGAGCAGAAGCCAGACAGTTAAATCGTCAGGTTTACATATATAATCGAATAAAAACAGGGAATGAAACCATTTATTATAATGTGGATCATATTCATTCAGCTATTTTTTTAAATAGGCAAATTCAATTTCAGTATGTAGAATGGACATGTAGAAAAGAATTGCGGTTAAAAAGAAATGGAGAATATTATAGAGTGAGTCCTTGGGCACTAACTTGGGATGATGAAAATTATTATTTAATAGCGTATGCTCAAAAAGATAAGATTATTAAACATTATCGGGTAGACAAGATGAGGAAGATTGATATAATGACAGAGTCTCGTGTTGGAAAAGAGACATTTGAAAATTTTGATCTTGCTGAGTTTGCAAAGAAAACTTTTGGTATGTATGGTGGTTATGATGAGCAAGTTACATTGATTTGCCACAATCAGCTTGCAGGTGTTATTTTAGATCGCTTTGGACAAGATGTTATGATGGTGCCTGTAGGGAAAGAACATTTTCGTGTAACGGTTTTAGTAGCAGTGAGTCAGCAATTTTTTGGATGGCTGACAGGGATTGGTAAAAAAATTCACATTGTGGCTCCCAAAAAAGTGAAAAAAGAATATCAACAGTATTTAGAGGAGCTTTTAAAACAATTTTAGAATACGAAGGGATTGTCGGTTAATATCAAATTTCTGATCCTTTTATTAGGCAATAAGAATGTCCCACGGAAGTTAGTGCTTTAAAGCACTAACTTCCGTGGAATATTCTTTTTTCATTATGGAATTGGAGTGTCAGCTTTCGCTGTTATTTTTTGCCAGGCTGCTTCATAAATTTTGCATCCTTGATACTGCTTTGCTACGATTTTGTTCTATGAATCGAAAATCATCAGCTTGTTTTCCATTCATTTACATATATATAACATTTTGAGAGCAGACTCTTTATTTTCTGTTTGATGACAGCGATTTCATTTTTCTTTCTCCTTAAAAGATGCTTGCAAACATATATAAATATTATAGCATAACAATCGTAAAGTTTAATCAGTTTACAGAAAAATTAATAGTAATCTTCCAAGTGCTCTGCCCAAAATTGAATGGCTTCCTCTAAAAATCTGGCACAACCAGGAATCTTCCCATCGTAATACTGCATAAAACGCTTATCTGCAGTGTACATCATGGCAACTCCTTTGTGGGCGGCAGGAGTATATTGATGCCATATCTTTAGCAGCCACTTTTTGTGAAGAAGTACCAGTTGTTTCCCTTCTTCATCCTGAGGATTTCTTTTAGAAAGTACGCATTGTTCTAAATATTCTAAAATATTGGTTTCCAGATTCTTAAAATCTATCCAGTCTTCCTCTGACATCTGGCGGATTTTTTGGTTGGATTTTTCTATGGTTCCTTTTCCATATTTGAGATTTAGCTCTTCTCCATAGTTTGCTTCATTTTTTTCTATCATAGAATCTTTAAAGGCTTGAAATTTTTCTTTGTCACTCATTTTATATTCTCCTTTCAACGATGATATGGTATCTTTCACCATATGTATCAGAGAATCTAGATGTTGTCTTTGTTCTTCTAATTCCATCAGATGCTCCTTCAACGCTTGCATAATGGTAAATTGATCCTGAGATAAGATATCCTTGATATCTTTTAAGCGAAAACCCCGTTCCCGATAGAATAAAATCTGCTGCAGCAATAAAAGCTCTTCTTTACCATAAAAGCGATATCCAGAATTATTGACATATTTTGGCTTTAGAAGGTTGATTTCATCATAATAGCGAAGCGTACGTGCACTTACACCAGCTAATTGTGATAATTCTTTGATTGTATATATCATATAACATCCCTCCTCTGATAATTGTAGCATACATCTTTACGTAACGGAAAAGTCAATAGAAAAAAATACCTGCCGGCGTTTGCCGGCAGGTATTTGTAAAAATCTTATGTATTTTTTAATTATGCTGTTTTGTTTTCTTTTTTCAATAATAATTCTTTTACTGATGTTGTTACAATAATGATACCAAGAATCATAAGTAAAATAGCAATGATTAACTGAAGACCTTCTACCATGAATACAGCAGTTCCAGCAGAAAATGCTTTTACAAGCCCAATAGAACGCTGAATTAATGCAGTAAAGGTTACACAAAGCATAATAACAAGTGGTGGAAGTAAAGTTTTATTCTGTCTTCCTGTTACTTTTAAGAATACACAAAGTGTAATTAATACTAATGCGCTAAGTAACTGGTTGGCACTTCCGAATAATGGCCAGATATTTGCATATCCGATTCTTGTTAAAATGTAACCAAAGGCTAAAGTAACGAAAGTTGAAAAATATGTATTACAGAATAATTTTCTCCATCCTGCAGCATTTTCCATATCATCAGTATTGAATAATTCCTGGAAAGACATACGGCCAATACGTGCTACTGCATCTAAACTAGTCAATGCAAGGGCAGATACGCACATAGTCATAAAGCACTGAGCAACATAAATTGGGATTCCAAACATTTCAAGCAATCCAGCAACACCGGCAGAGAAAATCTGGAATGGAGTTCCAACGGCTGCAGTTCCATCAGCAGATGCTGCCGCACCAGCAATACAAAGTGCTAAAACAGCTAAAAGACTTTCTAAGACCATGGCACCGTAACCAACTTTTAACATATCTTTTTCGTTTGCAATTGTTTTAGATGAAGTTCCAGATGAAACTAAACTGTGGAAACCAGATACCGCGCCACAGGCAACAGTTACAAAAAGAATTGGGAAAAGATTACCCAATGTCTCATTCTGGAATCCAGTAAATGCTGGAAGATTCATAGATGGATGAGCAACTAAAAGTCCAACTGCTGCACCAATGATCATTCCTGCAAACATGAAAGTTGTCATGTAATCACGAGGCTGTTTTAATAACCACATAGGAAGAACGGATGCACAGAAAATATAAACAAAAGTAAATCCGATCCATGCTTCTTTTCCGCCAATAAGTGGGAACATCATACCAATTGCTAAAGCTGCAAGAGTACATACAAGACCTACGATTCCCTCTTTCATACCAGTTAAATGGAATTTTTTCTGAATTAAACCAAATAACATAGCAAATAAAATAAATAAAATGGAAATAGTTCCAGCTGCACCATTGGTCTTTGCAGCAGGGGAAAGGCTTGTGACACCATCTGTTACTACATATGCATTAAAGGTTCCTGCAACCATGTCAGCAAATGCGGCAATAACAATTAAAGTGAACAGCCAGCAAAAGAGTAAGAATAAACGACGACCGGTTTTTCCAATATACTTTTCAATTAAAAGTCCCATAGATTTTCCGTCATTTTTTACACTGGCATATAATGCTCCAAAGTCAGTAACAGCACCGAAGAAAATTCCTCCAATGATAATCCATAAAAGAACTGGAACCCATCCAAATACAGCGGCCTGAATTGCTCCTGTGACAGGGCCGGCACCGGCAATAGATGAAAATTGATGGGAAAATACAACCCATCCATCTGTAGGAACATAATCTTGTCCATCTTCATGAGTATAGGCTGGTGTTTTTGCTTTTGGATCAATTCCCCATTTGTTTGCAAGCCAACGTCCGTAAAGTGTATATCCAGCGATAAGACATACGGCTGCAATCAAAATGATTACTAAAGTATTCATATATATTTCACTCCTCTTTAAATATTGTGTTCTGAACATTGAACACAATATATTTTATTTGGAACAAATGAAATGTCAAGAGTATTCTATATGAAAAAAAATCACGTTTCTTGTTAAAAGATGAAAGGAAAATCTTGTAAAGTGGTCAGTGAATTGACAGAAAGATGTCACAATCTTATAATATTTTTTAGAAATATGTGGTTTTTAAATGAAAGAGAGGAACCTATGGAAAATATAACAGAAAATGGATTATCTTTGTTGAAAAAAGGGCAGAAAGGAATCCTTTGTGCTATATTCAGCCGTATGGGGCTGATTCTTTTACTTCTGATCATACAGGTGTTATTTTTATTAAGTCTTTTTCAATGGTTTAATGATCTGCTTCCTCATATTTTGGGAGGAACCGCTTTATTTAGTGTTATTATGGTAGGATATTTAATTAACAGTGATATTGATGCTACTGCAAAAATCACATGGTTAATTGTCATTATGCTGATGCCGGTATTCGGGGGATTACTTTTTTGGTATACCCAAAGTGATTTGGGGCATAGGGTTCTAAAAAAGAGAATTCATCATCTTATTATGGAGACTTATGACAGTATTCCTCAGGAAAAGGGCATATTAGACCGATTGAAAGAGGAAAACTCTGAAATTGCATCTCTGGCACAATATATTCATAGAAGTGGATGTTATCCAGTCTTTGCTCACACAGATGTTACCTATTTTCCAATAGGAGAAAAGAAATTTGAAGAAATGCTGATTCAGTTAGAGAAGGCAAAAGACTTTATTTTTCTGGAATATTTTATTGTTGATGAAGGGCTTATGTGGGGAAAAGTACTGGAGATTTTGGCTAAAAAAGTACAAGAAGGGGTAGAAGTTCGTGTGATGTACGATGGGACTTGTGAGTTTTCAACATTGCCTCATGACTATCCCAAGCGTTTGAAAAAGTTAGGAATTCAATGTAAAATGTTCGCTCCGGTAACGCCATTTGTATCTACTCATTATAATTATCGAGATCACAGAAAGATTTTGGTGATCGATGGCCATACAGCATTTACCGGAGGCGTTAATCTGGCAGATGAGTATATTAATCATGTTGAAAAATTTGGCCATTGGAAAGATGCTGCAATTATGTTAAAAGGGGAAGCAGTCAAAAGTTTCACGCTTATGTTTTTACAAATGTGGAACATTGATGAAAAAGAAACGGTATTTCAGAAATATCTCGATGTACCAGTAAAAGAATCAGAGCCTGCAGCAGGTTACGTGATTCCGTATGGAGATTGTCCATTAGATCATGATAAAGTGGGAGAAAGAGTCTATATGGATTTATTAAACCATGCTAGAAAGTATGTACATATCATGTCTCCGTATCTGATTCTGGATGGTGAACTTGAAACTGCATTAAAATTTGCAGCAGAAAAAGGAACGGATGTTATCCTGATACTTCCAGGCATACCGGATAAATTCATACCATATGCGTTAGCAATGACTCATTATGAATCATTAATAGAGTCAGGAGTTAAGATATATGAATATACGCCTGGCTTCGTACATGCAAAAGTATTTGTTAGTGATGACTGTAAGGCAGTGGTCGGAACCATAAATTTAGATTACCGCAGCTTGTATCATCATTTTGAATGTGCAGCGTATTTGTATCAGACCGACTGTATTGTGGAGATTGAGCAAGATTTTAATGAGACATTAAAACAGTGCCGGAGGGTGACGAAAGAGACCATAAAAGAGGAATCGATAAAAAGGAAACTGGCAGGAGGAATTATGAAAGTTATCGCTCCGTTGTTATAAAGCAGAAAAGATGAATGGCAGGCAGTCAAAAAATAGATTGTCTGCCATATTTTTTAAAAGAGTCAGATAGAATCTTTACTGATTCTTTGCTGAAAAGGTGATATACTTTGACAGGATTAGGAGGTAGAGAATGTTAAAAGAACACAGTAAATGGAGAGATAGTTTTATTACTCTGTTTATTTTATGTATATTTTTTTGTATCAGCCTTGGAATGGAACAGATCTTAGATTTATATTCTATGATTCCTGCGATGTTTACATTGGCGGTATTCTTAATTTCATTTTTTACAAAAGGATATGTTTATGGAATTGTTGCTTCACTGATTAGTATGCTGGCAGTAAATTTTGCATTTACATTTCCATATTTAAAATTTAATTTCAGCATGCCGGAAAATTTAGTTTCGGCTATTATTATGCTGATTATTACGATTATGACCAGTGCACTTGCCACAAAATTAAAACAGCAGGAGAAGCTAAAAGCGGAGACGGAAAAAGAAAAGATGCGGGCAAATCTGCTGAGAGCAGTCTCCCATGATTTGCGGACACCACTCACTACAATTTATGGTTCTAGTTCTGCATTGATTGAAAATTATGCATTTTTATCAGAAGAACAGATGGTGCAACTTGCCTCCGGCATAAAAGAAGATGCAGAGTGGATGATTGCTATGGTGGAAAATCTATTGTCGGTTACAAGGATTGAGCAGGGAAATGTGAAACTGAATAAATCTCAGGTCGTATTAGAGGAATTGATTGATAGTGCATTGATTCGATTTAAGAAGCGTTATCCGGCTCAAGATGTGGAAGTGGAAATTCCAGATGAATTTATCAGTATTCCTATGGATAGTGTATTAATTACACAAGTAATTGTAAACATTTTAGAAAATGCAGTTCATCATGCAAAGGGGATGACAAGATTAGGTTTGAAGGTATTTACGCAGGATGCGAAGGTGATATTTGAAATTTCAGATGATGGGTGTGGTATTCCTAAAAATCGGATGGAAGAAATTTTTACCGGTTATTTTGAGAAAAAAGAGCTTCCAGTAGATAATCAAAAGAGCAGTATGGGGATTGGACTATCTGTTTGTGCTTCTGTTATAAAGGCACATGGAGGAGAAATAAGTGCCAGGAACCTGAAATCTGGTGGATGCTGTTTTCGGTTTTCATTGCTGATGGAGGAAGATCATTATGAATCATAAGTATAAAGTACTCATTATCGAGGATGAAGCGAATATTCGAAATTTTGTGAAGACAATTTTAGAGACCAATGGATATCGTGTTTTAGAGGCTGCAAACAGTAGTGAAGGAAGAATGCTCTTTTCTTCTCATCTTCCAGATATCATTATACTGGATTTAGGACTGCCGGATGGAGACGGTATGGATATTATTAAAATGGTAAGAGAAGAATGTGCCATTCCTATTATTGTTCTATCTGCCAGAACAGATGAGACAGATAAAGTAGAAGCATTGGATCATGGAGCTAATGATTATGTGACAAAGCCGTTTGGAACAGCTGAGTTATTAGCAAGGCTTCGGGCAGCATTAAGAATTTATCAAAGGTATCATGGTCAGAAGAAGAGCAACCCAAAATATTGTGTGAAAGATTTGGAAATTGATTTTGAGACCCGGAGAATCTATTTAAAGGGGAAAGAAATTAAGCTGACACAGACAGAATATAAAATTGTTGCTCTGCTGGCAGCAAATTCAGACAGAGTTATGACATATGCAGAAATCATAAAAGAGATATGGGTATGGCAGGATTCTGGAAGTGTAAAAAAACTTCAGGTGAATATGGCCAATATTCGAAAGAAGATGGGAATAAAGCCTGGGGAAAATCAGTACATTCAGAATGAACTGGGTGTTGGTTACCGTATGAATACGGAACTATAAGAAGCAAATAAATGAAAAAAACAGGAAGGGAAAGTACAAATGAGCGTTGAAAACTTTTTAGGCCTTTTAGGAGGGCTGGCATTATTTTTATACGGTATGCAGATGATGAGTAATGGACTGGAAGCTGCAGCAGGAAACCGGATGAAACAGATTTTAGAAAAATTAACAGCAAATCGATTTTTAGGAGTTGCTGTAGGAGCTGGAATCACAGCTGTTATACAGTCTTCTTCCGCAACTACAGTCATGGTCGTTGGATTTGTAAACTCTGGCATGATGACGTTAAAACAGGCCGTATGGATCATTATGGGAGCGAATATTGGTACCACAATTACAGGTCAGCTGATTGCCATGGATGTGGGAATGATGGCTCCATTATTTGCGTTTATCGGGGTAGCCATGGTGGTATTTTTAAAATCTCCAAAGGTGCACCATTTTGGGCAGATTTTGGCAGGACTGGGCGTTTTATTTATTGGAATGGATATGATGGGAGCAGCGATGATTCCACTGCGAGAATCAGAGGCGTTTATTTCCCTGATGACCAAATTCTCTAATCCTCTTTTAGGAATTCTGGGAGGGGCAGTATTTACAGCACTTATTCAGTCATCTTCTGCTTCTGTAGGTATTTTACAGGCACTTGCATCAAACGGATTAATTTCCTTTCCAAATGCAGTATTTGTATTGTTTGGCCAAAATATCGGTACCTGCATCACTGCAGTATTAGCAGCAATTGGAACAAGCCGTAATGCAAAACGTACCACTATCATTCATTTAATGTTCAATGTAATTGGAACAACGGTATTTACAATTGTATGTCTGACATTCTCACTTACGGATCTGGTAGCTTCCGTAACACCTGGTAATCCAGCGTCTCAAATTGCTAATATGCATACATTATTTAACATTGTGACTACAGCAATGCTGCTTCCATTCGGCGAATATTTGGCAAAAGCAGCCGTTCATATTTTACCGGATCCAAAGAAAGCGGAAAAAGATATGGCAACAGCTTTGAAAGAAGATTCTCCTTTGGGAAATGTGAAACTTGGATTTTCTGCCATTCAGTTGACACAGTTAAAGCAAGAAATTAGAAGAATGTTAAAGTTAGCACGAGAAAATGTAAATAGAGGTTTCCAGGCAGTATTAGATAGAGATAATGCTGTAATGGAAAAAAGTTATGAAACAGAGCAGACCATCGATTTATTGAATAAAGAAATTGGGCAATACATATCTAAAGTATTAGTACATAATAAAACAGGAAATGTCATTGAGGCCATCGAACAATATTTCTTAATTACTGGTAATATTGAAAGAATTGGTGATTATGCCATTAACATTGCTAATTATGTTCAGATGATGGAAAAGAACGATATTTTATTCTCTAAAAGTGCAAAAGAAGAAATTTTAAATATGCAAAAAATTTGTGATGAAGCCATGGAACTGCTTCTGCATCGTGAAGATGAAGTTACCAAATGGGTTTCAAAAGTTGCTGCTATGGAACAGCAGATTGATGATATGGTAGATACTTATCGGGACAATCATCTGGAACGAATGAGACAAGGAAAGTGTACAGAAGAAGGATTTGTATTATTCTCTGAGTTATTAATTGATTTTGGTCGTATTGGAGATCATATTCTTCATATTGCCCAGGAATATGCAAAAATTATTATCGTTTCCTAAAATATAAATTTGGTGTGTGTGTTAGTAATAACATTTAGAACAAGCAGGATGAAGGTCATATTATATGATCTTAGCCTGCTTTTTCTACATTGTAGGATAAAAGGAAATATTGTTGTGCAAAAGATACAAGTAAAATACGTTGTTGTACAAAAATATATTCATTTTATTTTTTAAAAATGTGATAAAATAAAGAAATATACAATGCAGAGAAACAATCATTAAAGGAGAACCGTATGGCACATTTAAAATTTAGTATTGAAACATTAGAAACATTTTGTCAGGAAGCATTTAAAACATTTGGTTTTACGGCAGAAGAAAGTGAAATCATTACGGATGTTTTATTAATGTCTGATAAATTTGGAATTGAATCCCATGGAATGCAGCGATTAAGTCGTTATCATAAAGGAATTGAAAAAGGTTTAATTAAAATTGATGCAGTTCCGGAAGTAGTGTTTGAAACACCAGTATCTGCAGTGCTTGAGGGACATGATGGAATGGGACAGTTAATTGGGCATAAAGCAATGAAAATCGCGATTGAAAAAGCGAAAAAAACAGGAATGGCCATTGTAACTGCAAGAAATTCTAACCATTATGGTATTGCCGGTTATTATGCAAAAATGGCATGTGATGAAGGACTGATCGGACTTTCTTTTACAAATTCAGAAGCAATCATGGTTCCTACATTTGCAAGAAAAGCAATGCTCGGAAGTAATCCTATTGCCATTGCCATGCCTGCAGAACCATATCCATTTTTCTGTGATTCCTCTACAACTGTTGTAACAAGAGGGAAATTAGAAATGTATCGTAAAGCAGAAAAACCACTTCCAGATGGTTGGGCTCTTGATAAAAATGGAAAACCATCCAATGACGCAGAAGATGTATTAAAGAATATTCTGGCAAAAGCTGGTGGTGGAATTATGCCATTAGGAGGAAGTGAAGAGGCAACTGGAAGCCATAAAGGATATGGATATGGCATGATCTGTGAAATCTTTTGTTCTATTTTATCTATGGGTATGACTTCTAATCATACACATATTGATGGAAAGGGCGGAACTTGCCATGGATTTATCGCTATTGACCCAGCAGTTTTCGGAGATCCAGAAGCCATTAAGGAACACTTCTCCACCTTCCTTCAGGAATTAAGAGAAGCCCCAAAAGCGGAAGGTCAGGAACGCATCTATACACATGGAGAAAAAGAAGTATTGGCAATTGAACGTACGAAAAAAGAAGGAATTGCGGTAGATGTAAAAACTGTGATTGAAATGAAACAGATGTGTGAATATTTAGGATTAGACTTCACAAAGTATTTTGGAGAATTAGATTTAAATGAAGATGCATATCAGACATTATATTAAAATTGTTGATGGTATGTGGAAATCTATGATAAAAGTTTGATTGATTGTGGAAAAGGACTGGGCCAAAAAATAAATTGGTTCCAGTCCTGTGTTATATTAAAAATATGTTTTGTGTTATAAATGGTCCATCTGTCCTTTTACAGGAATCTGGGCAAAAATAACTGCTGCAAATATGAATGCGCATCCTAATAATTCCCGAAAACTCATAGTTTCTCCTAGAAGTATCCATCCAGCCAGTACAGCAAAGACAGATTCTAAACTCATAAGCAGGGAAGCAATAGTCGGATCGATGCTTTGTTGTCCTATAATTTGTAAGGTATAGGCAATGCCACAGGACATAACACCGGCATATAAGATAGAAATCCATGACTGGAAAGAAGTCAGTGCTGATGCCCATGTAAGGATTCCGGAAATAGAATGGTTCATATCCACAACATACATAGGAATAGTAGAGAGGCATGCAGATACAAAAAACTGAATACAGGACATGCGTACTCCATCTACCATAGGGGTAAAATGACCGATCATAATAATATGTAGGGCAAACGCCAGAGCGCAAAGTATTAAAAGCAGATCAGAAAATTGTAATGCGAGAGTTTCCTGCATGCATAAAAGATAGAGACCAATCAGGGTGATTGCTACGCTTATCCATATGTTTAATCCGCATTTTTTCTTAAAAAACAGTTCTATAACAGGAACCAGTAAAATATAACAGGCAGTTAAAAACCCGGCTTTTCCAGTGGAAGAACCATAATAAATTCCTAATTGTTGTAAACTGCTGGCAATGAAAAGGATGGTTCCACAAGAAATTCCACCAATTGTCAGTATTTTTTTATCAGATGCAGTAACAGGGAGGCGATTGGTAAGTCCCATTCGGTCCAGAATCGCAATGGCAGGAATCAGGGCAAGTGCTCCGATGAATGAACGGATGCAGTTGAAAGTATAAGGTCCCACGGTCTGTCCCCCAGTGCTTTGTGCTACAAAAGCGGTTCCCCATATAAAAGCAGTAATGATCAATAATAATTCATGTCGTTTTTTTGAGCGATTCATAATTCCTAGCATTCCTTATTTTATATCACCATTATCAAATGGATCACCACATTCTGGACAAAACTTTGGTGGTTTTGTTGAATTTTCAGGTTCCCATCCGCATTTGTCACAACGGTATTGAGGAATTCCCGCAGGTTTTGGCTTTCCACATTCCTGACAGAATTTTCCTTTATTGGTCGTTCCACAAGAACATATCCATCCGGCAGCAGGTTTTGGTTTTCCACATTCTGTGCAGAATTTTCCTGTATTTCCGGAGGCACCGCAGGAGCAAGACCATTTATTTGCTGATTTGGAAGGATCAGATTGGTTTTGCTGTTGAGCCAGATGGAATAAATCTTGGGCATTGGCGCCGCCAGCCTGCTGTGTCATACTGTATCCCATAAATCCCATCATGGAGCCGTTTGGATTTTGTGCTGCGCTGCGCATGGCATCGGCCTGTGCACCTATGAGGGTAGCAGCAGCCATATTTGGATCACGCATAACGGCAGATTTTTGTAATTGTTTGATCATATCTTCATCTTCTTTGGATGCAGAAATGCTGTTGATTCCAAAAGAGAAGACCTGAATCCCTCTTAGTTGTTCCCATTTTTTAGAAAGTACCTCATTGAGAGCATCTGCAATTTCCGTCGTATGTCCAGGAAGAGAGCTGTAGCGGATTCCTAAATCAGAAATACGGGAAAATGCAGGCTGCAGAGCAGTTAAAAGCTCAGATTTTAACATGGAGTCAATTTGATCTCTGGTGTATACTTGTTCAATATTTCCACATACATTTGTATAAAATAACATTGGATTTGTAATCTTATAAGAATATTCACCATTACAACGGATAGAAATATCAACATCCAGACCAATATTCTTATCTACTACACGAAATGGTACTGGATTTGGAGTTCCGTATTTGTTACCAGGAATCTCCTTTGTATTAAAGTAGTAAATTCGCTGATCCTTTCCTGTGCCGCCGCTAAATTGGAAACGTTCCCACGCTTCACGGGCAGCTCCTTTTAGGCCATCCAGCAAAGGACCGGCAAAAATAGAAGGGCTTGTTCCTGTATTATAAGTATAGGCACCAGGCTGGGCACATACTTCTAAGACCTTTCCGTTTTCTACAATCATCATGCATTGTCCATCTGCAACAGCAATGTGAGAGCCGTCAGTAATGATGTTATCTTCTCCGCGTTTGTTAGAAGAGCGACCGGAGATTCTTTTTTCTCCTTTAGCGACTAATACATCTGCATTGAGTGACTCACAATAAAAATATTCTTTCCATTGGTCAGCAAGTGTTCCACTGGCTGCGCCAAAAGCTGCTTTTATTAATCCCATAATAATTCTCCTTTTTTATATTAAAATTTTCCACTGGAACCGGAATGATCAGAATCAATAGAAAACTCTTTTTTTTGCTTTTGTCGTCTGGTACGACTAACGGTGTGATACAAATAAGTATCGGAACGGTTTGAAAGCGTGAAGCTGTCCTTTTCCAAATAATCAGAAGCTTTATCCTGGAGAACTTTTGTATTCATGCCTGCTTTCCACGATAATACAATGAGCAATGATCCAATAAAAGACAGAAGAAAAGCGACCAATACAATAAATACAGGATTTATGCCATCTTCATTTTTTACCATTTCATTTTCCTGGCTTTTAGAGTAGGAAGGATCTTCTGCATTAGTCAGATACTGGTCAGAAAGTGTGATATAGGAAGAAAAGGCTTCGTAATAACAGTCGTTGGATAGATCATCCAATATACGATTTCCAATATCTTCCCGAATAGAGGAGGAAAATGTATCTTTGGCATCACCAAATGCTACAATTCCCCAATCACGTTGTTCCATGCTGATTGCCAGCATCAACCCATTATTATTTTCACCGATTCCAAGGTCCTGTTCCTCAAAATAGCTTCTTTGCCAGCCTTTGATATCACCAGATCCAAAATCATCTGTGGTTACAATACAAATACTGGTATGGTGATCCATACTTACTTCTTTACATGTTTTATTTAGAGATGTTTCTTCGGTATCTGTTAGTAAATCAGCCTCATCAATAACATATGTCTCAGGAACTGTCTCATTGGCAGATACTTGACAGACAGCAGCAATTGCCAGAAAACAGAAGCAAAAGAAAAACAAAAGCTTTTCTGCTGTGTAATTATGTATGTGAATATTCATTATATCGTACCTCCAAAGAAAATGATTCCAAGAATGGAAAGAACAATTGTGCCGATTCCAGTAAAGCGTAAAAGATAGCGCCAAAAGGCACGGTTGTCTATCGGAAGTTCCCCTACCATCTTTCCTGTCTGACCATTAATGGCAAATTGATATGTTTTATCTTCGTAAACAGTTTCAAATAACCAGATGGGAAGTAAGGCATAATGAGCTTTGCCATTACTGGATGACAATTGCCGTCGTTTTATATTAACTGTATCATAGCCGTGTATAGTATCTAAAAGCAATTCTTCCGCACTATTATAGAGACGTTCTTTTGCTCTTTTTTCTGCTGTACTGGCTTTTACATCATATTTATCCGTTTCGTATCCAGCCAGGTAAGCAGGATGAAATTCTTTTAGTCCGTTATAATCAAATGGTTCTAAAGATTCTGTAATAGCATCGTCCATCTTCGTACTACCGTCTACCGGAACATGATGGAAACACATTTGTCCAGAGCGGCTGACTAAGTAGTAAGAAGTATCGATATAATTATAATCCTCATCACGCCATGCTCTAGTCTTTGTGGCGTTAAAACTCATATTTGCATTAGCATCACAATCAAAAAGCCAGTAAGGCACATAATACCCTTTTAAGTTCTTTAGATAACTTTTTTTACGAAAGTTTTTTGGCAGAAGACGTTTCCCCTTACAAAAATTATCTAACATCTCGCGTGCATGATTGGCTGTGACCTGAAATGGAATTATGATATCTGGTTTAAATTCTCCATCTGCAGCAGCTTTAATAACGACCACATTTTCACAGTAAGGGCATATGGTACTGACAGTATCTTCATCTGCCTCAATTTTTGCTCCGCAGGAAGGACAAAGATAGAGCCCATCTTCTGTACGTTTGGCAGGTTCGGTACCTTTTTGATATTCCCATTGTAAATCTTCATTTGAAGCGGCACGATTGTCATCATCATATTCCTGAATGGTAGAAAGTTCGAATTCATTGTCACAATTCTTACAGGAAAGATTTTGAGTTTCTGGTGAAAAAGTCAGTGTAGATCCGCAGCAGGGGCATTTGTATTGTACGAAATCCATGAAAATCTCCTTTGTAAAAGTAATTTATATTCTATAGTTATTGTCCATGGTCGATAAAAAAAAGTCAAGTATTTCATAATGGCGTGATATAATAGAATAAATGAGATTTACAAGGAGGTTTTTTATGAAAGTCTTATTGATCAATGGAAGTCCTCATCAAAAAGACTGTACTTATACAGCATTAAGGGAAGTGGAGAAAACATTACAGGAAGAGCAGATAGAAACAGAAATGATTCATGTAGGAAATCAGGAAATTCGTGGCTGTGTTGCCTGTAGACAGTGTAAAAAGAATGGAAAATGTGTCTTTGATGATATTGTAAATGAAGCAGCAGAAAAATTTGCAGAATGTGATGGAATTGTGATTGGATCTCCTGTCTATTATGCAGCGGCCAATGGAACATTAGTATCTTTTTTAAATCGGCTGTTCTATAGTACCTCTTATGATAAAACAATGAAAGTTGGAGCTTCCGTAGTGTCTGCACGTCGAGGAGGCTGCAGTGTTACTTTTGATGAACTGAATAAGTATTTCATGATTTCTGGTATGCCAGTGGCATCCAGCCAGTATTGGAACCAGGTTCACGGAATGACAGCAGAAGAAGTGGTAAAAGATAAAGAAGGTATGCAGACAATGCGTACGTTAGGTAAAAATATGGCATTTTTAATAAAGAGTATTGCTCTTGGCAAAGAAAAATATGGTCTGCCACAAAAAGAAGAAAAAGTATCTACAAATTTTATTCGATAGAAAATAATAATAAGCCTGAGGAATTGAAAAGAAATTCCTCAGGCTTATTACGTTTTTATTGACTTCGCGGTATTTAATGGCCAGCATACATTTACTGAATTTGGAAGTAAGACCAAAGTAAGCGGAAATCCACATCCATACTAAAGCATCAGGACCACCAGAAAATATTGCAGTAGCAATACCGATAATATTACTGGTTCCAATGGTGGAAGCCAATACGGTCATTAAAGCAGAAAAGGGTGATACGTCTCCAATTCCCTGTTTGGTTGTATGAGCTTCTTTACTTAATATGCCGTGAAGGGCATATCCTAGATTTTTCCATGGCAGGAATTTTAAATCTACAGTAAGAAAAATTCCGGTACCAACTAGCGGATATGACTTTTTTACAAAGATTTCTTTTATATTTGATAGTATATGAAATAAGTGGTAAAATATCAAAAATAATAGGAAATGATTCATGATAGAAAGGAAATAGATGATATGGAATTATGGGATATTTATGATAGCAATAAACAAAGAACAGGACGAACTATGAAACGCAATGACTGGTGTTTGAAGGATGATGAATACCATTTAACCGTATTGGGAGTTGTAGTACGTCCGGATGGAAAATTCTTAATTACGAAACGAGTGATGACGAAAGCCTGGGCGCCAGGATGGTGGGAGGTTTCCGGTGGTGCGGTTATGGCTGGTGAAGAATCAAAAGATGCAGTGATCCGCGAAGTAAAAGAAGAAACTGGATTAGATGTTTCAAAATGCGAGGGGGGCTATCTATTTACCTATCACAGGGAAAATCCAGGAGAAGGAGACAATTATTTTGTAGATGTTTATCGATTTATTGTGGACTTTGAAGAAGATGACCTGGATTTACAGGAGAAAGAAACAGATGGTTATATGCTGGCAACATTAGATGAAATCAAAGAATTTGCATCTCAGGGAATCTTCTTACATTATGACAGCATTAAACAGGCATTTGAACTGTAAAAAATTGCATGAATGGGCAGAGTTTTATACTCTGCCTTTGTAATTTTTAGAATACTGCCTTCGATAATTTCTTGGAGTACATCCATATCTGCGAAAAAATAATTTAGAATAATAACTTAAATGATTAAATCCGCAAGTCAGGGCAATATTTGTAATATTCTCTGTTGTATTTTTCAATAAATTTAGGCTAATCTCCAATCGGTAGTAATTTAAAAATTCAATGGGTGATTGCTGAAGATAGCGTTTAAAAATCATACAACATTTACTGCGGCATACATTTCCGGCAGAGGCAATGTCAGATAAAGATAGTTTTTCCTGGTAATGCTGGCAGATATAAGATACCATGTTTTTTTGAGCGGCAAGATCGGGAGAAAGATCAAAGTCATTATTAGGAAGATTATGTTTATAGTAGTGAAAGATAATATTCCATAATTGATGAATTTTCCCGATCACTTCTAGTTCATATCCTATATGCCCTTCTTCCTTTAATTCTAAGATATTGGTCATTAAAGTACAAACGGTTCTATAAGATGGATTTTCCCTTGAAAAGAGCAGATAATCCATAGAGGAAGCCTGAATGACAGGATGAATATAATTCTGATACAGTAAAGTATTTTGTGTGAATAGATTCGGATGAAATAAAAAGCAAATAAAGGTACAGTTTTGATTCCTATGGGAATAACCATAATGCATTTGTTTTGAATTTATCATTAATGTATCTGTTTCATTTAATAATAGTTTTGTTCCATTTACATAGTAATTCATCTGTCCTTCCAAAATATGAATAATTTCAATATCTTCATGCCAGTGACAGAGTGCATGCATCTTTGGATAATTTGATAAAAAACATTTTTGAATATGTAATGGAATACCGATGGTGTCATAATTAATGATTTCAGAAGCATCTGGCATAATTTGAGTGATATGTTTCATTGTTACTCCTTTAAAATACGATTGTTATAATAATCATACAATATCGTGGTAGTTTGTTAATTTTTTTTATACTATTATTATAACATAAGAATTAATTTTAGAAAAAGAAGGGAGAAAAAATGAAAATAGAACACATTGCGATGTATGTAAATAATTTAGAAAGTACCAGAGAGTTTTTTGAAACGTATTTTGAAGCCGAATCGAATGATATGTACCACAATCAGAAAACGGGATTCCGTTCCTATTTTTTATCTTTTCAAGATGGAAGCCGATTGGAAATTATGAATAAGCCAGGTATGCAGGATGAAGAAAAAGGGTTAGCGCGTACAGGATTGATTCATATTGCGTTTTCTGTTGGAAACAAAGAAAAGGTTGATGAATTGACAAACCGTTTAAAAGAGGATGGGTATGAAGTAATCAGCGGGCCAAGAACCACAGGAGATGGATATTATGAAAGCTGTGTTGCAGCCATTGAGGGAAATCAGATAGAAATTACAATTTAGTAAATATAGGATGGTGAAATTATTATGAAGGCAGATTATCATGTACATACTTATTATAGCGATGATTCTGAGTGTCCAATGGAAGAAATGATTCAAAAAGCTATTTCCATTGGCCTTGATGAAATTACATTTACGGAGCATGTGGATTATGGTGTCAAAACGGATTTAAATTGTGATTATGAAAGTTATTTTGAAGAAATCACAAGCATGCAGAAGAAATATAAAGGAATCATAACGATTAAAGCAGGGATTGAATTTGGGGTCCAACCACATACAGCCAAACAATTCCAGGAAGATTTTGAAAAATATCCGTTTGATTTCGTAATTTTAAGTAATCATCAGGTCGGGAATAAGGAATTTTGGAATTATCATTTCCAGGAAGGAAAAAGTCAAGAAGAAATACATCGGGCTTATTATCAGGGAATCTATGATGCATTAAAGATTTATAAGAATTATGCTGTTCTTGGACACCTGGATATGATCAAACGATATGATCCATATGGAGATTACCCGGATGAAAACATCATGGAGATTGTAGAAAAAATTCTTCGGCAGGCAATTGCTGACGGAAAAGGAATTGAAGTGAATACATCCTGCTTTAAATATGGACTAAAGGATTTAACACCATCCAGAGAAATTTTAAAACTTTATCATAAGCTGGGTGGAAAAATTATTACCCTTGGCTCTGATACCCATGAAACGCAGCATTTGGCAGATCATATGGATGAAGTAAAAGAAATTCTAAAAGAAATAGGGTTTACGCATTTTTGTACATTTGAGAAAATGAAGCCAGTATTTTGGGAATTATAGGATCAGGAAACTTTTTTTGAAAAAATAGAAACGATGAGAAGACTCAAAGAAGAGCATTCTCATCGTTTCTCAGTTTGCTATTTTAATTTCTGAAGTGTCTGGAACAATTCTAGATCTTTTTTTGCAACCTTAATATTGGTAATATAAGATTTCCCATCTGGATCAGTTACTTTTAGTTCCAAAATAGAGCCTTCTTTTATTCCCGTTTGGGCAATTGCTCTTATAAAGTTTGGAAATTTTGGATGACGGGATACAAAATCATCCCATAATCCCTTTAATTTCATTAAATGCATTGGGTTCATAGTTTTTATTCCTTTGTTTAAAATAATGAGTATTGTTATTCCTGACCGTCCCAGCAATAAGTACAAAGTTTACTGCGGTCAAGGCCTACCGATTCAATCATGTCGTCCAAGCGGTGATAATGAAGGGAAGTAAAGTTTAACTGCTTGCAGATGCGCGCAACCATCTCTTTGTATTCTTCTGTATCTGGATTGCAGAATGGAGTTAAATTTACATGTTTATAATCGCCGGTCATGTCACAAATGATACGTCTGGTAATTAAATCCATTTCAGAAGTAGAACGTGAGAAATTCAAATATTTGCATCCAAACATAATCGGAGGACATGCAGGGCGAACGTGAACTTCTTTTGCACCACTCTGATATAAGAATTCTGTCGTTTCACGAAGCTGGGTTCCGCGTACGATGGAATCATCGATTAATAATAGACGTTTGTCCTGAATTAAATCGTGAACTGGAATCAGCTTCATCTTTGCAATTAAATCGCGTTTACTCTGAATTGTCGGCATAAAAGAACGAGGCCATGTTGGGGTATACTTAATAAATGGTCTGGAAAATGGGATTCCAGATTCATTGGCATATCCAATCGCATGAGCAATCCCAGAATCAGGCACACCGGCAACCGTATCCGGTGTTGCATTATCACGCTGCGCCAACTTTTGTCCGCAATGATAACGCATTTTTTCTACACTGATGCCTTCATAAGAAGAAGACGGATATCCATAGTATACCCATAAGAAGGTACAGATTTTCATATCCTCTCCAGGTTTTACTAAAGTACGTACACCTTCCGGTGTTGCGATGACAATTTCACCAGGTCCTAACTCTCGTTCAGGAGAATATCCAAGATTTAAATAGGCAAAGCTTTCAAAGGATAGACAGTAGCCATCTTCCTTTTTTCCAATAGAAACAGGAGTTCTGCCCAGTTTGTCTCTGGCAGCATAAATTCCTTTTGGAGTCATAAGAAGCATGGTCATGGAACCATTGATTACATCCTGTGCGTATTGGATTCCTTCGATTAAATTATCTTTTTGATTAATAATGGAAGCGACAAGTTCAGTGGCATTAATATCCCCACCGCTCATTTCTAAAAAGTGTGTATGCCCCTTTTTGAAGGTAGAGTTTATGATATCATCCACGTTGTTAATCTTCCCAACGGTCATAATAGCATAAGTACCATGATGGGAACGAATAATTAATGGTTGTGGTTCATAGTCAGAAATACATCCAATTCCCATAAAACCATGCATGGTATTAGCATCTTTATCAAATTTTGTACGGAATGGTGAATTTTCAATATTGTGAATTGCACGATCAAATCCGAGTTCTTTATTATAGACAGCCATTCCTGCACGTCTGGTTCCTAGGTGGGAATGATAATCAGTTCCAAAAAATAGATCAAAGACACAATCCCGTTTTGAAGTTACACCAAAAAAACCTCCCATAATTTCCTCCAATTCATTCTATAGATAGTCTTTATATAGTTTCTATTGATGGAAAAAATTCTTCACATTTTTTCCAATCTTATTATAGCGAAATTCGGAGTGAGACACAAGAAAAAACTTTCATGATAGCTGTTAAAATAAAAGTAATAGAAAAATCCGCAGACAGTAAATCTGCGGATTTTTTGTACTCATTTATTTGTCATGAATTTCATTGTGAAGTTCTTGCAAGGATTTTACTTCACCGCTTCCATTATTTTTAATGTAACGGATTCCTTTTGCTGTTGCCATGGCAGCTGCAATGGTCGTAAAGTAAGGAACCTTTGCTTTAATAGCCGCCTTACGAAGATAACTATCGTCATTCACACTGTCTTTTCCAATTGGAGAGTTGATGATCAACTGAATATCTCCATTTGTAATCAGATCCAGAATATTTGGACGGCCTTCAGAAAGTTTCTTTACTTTCTTTGCAGGAATACCAGCTTCACTGATCAGTTTATGTGTGCCAGAAGTAGCGATGATATCAAATCCGTCTTCGGCAAGCATTTGTGCCAGTTCAACAACTTCTGCTTTATCTTTGCGGTTTACAGAAATTAATACAGTTCCTTCTAATGGGAGTTTTAACTGTGTTGCTTCCTGGGCTTTGCAGAATGCTTCTCCATAATATGGAGATAATCCTAATACTTCACCAGTAGAACGCATTTCAGGGCCCAATACAGGGTCAACTTCCTGGAACATGTTGAATGGGAATACTGCTTCCTTTACCCCATAGTTTGGAATGACCTGTTCTTTTAATTCTGGAACTGGTGATGGACGTCCGGTTAATTCGGAAGTAATAATATCAGTAGCCAGAGGTACCATGCGAATGTTACATACTTTTGAAACAAGTGGAACGGTACGGGATGCACGAGGATTTGCTTCCAATACATAAACTTTTCCGTTTTCAATTGCATACTGCATATTCATTAAACCACATACATGCATTTCTTCAGCGATTTTTCTTGTATATTCTTTAATGGTTGCTACGTTTTCAGCTGAAATATGAACAGAAGGAATAATACAAGCAGAGTCACCGGAGTGAACACCAGCAAGTTCAATGTGTTCCATTACAGCAGGTACGAATGCATGAGTGCCATCACTGATAGCATCTGCTTCACATTCTGTAGCATGTCCTAAGAAACGGTCAATTAAGATTGGTCGGTCAGGAGTTACACCAACAGCAGCTTCCATATATCCTGTCATGCTTTCTGCATCGTATACTACTTCCATACCACGTCCGCCTAATACGTAAGATGGGCGAACCATAACTGGATAACCAATTTCTTCAGCAATTTTTAAAGCTTCTTCTACGGTAGTTGCCATTCCAGATTCTGGCATAGGAATTTCTAATTTTTCCATCATTTCACGGAATAAATCACGGTCTTCTGCAAGGTCAATAACAGAAGGAGAAGTTCCTAAGATTTTTACACCATTTTTCTCTAATTCAGCAGCTAAGTTTAAAGGTGTCTGGCCACCGAACTGGGCAATTACACCCAATGGTTTTTCTTTCTTATAAATACTTAATACATCTTCTAATGTTAATGGTTCAAAATATAATTTATCAGAAGTATCGTAGTCTGTAGATACTGTTTCTGGATTACAGTTTACAATAATCGTTTCAAAACCAAGTTTTTTCAATGCTAAAGATGCATGTACGCAGCAGTAATCAAATTCGATACCCTGTCCAATACGGTTTGGACCGCCGCCTAAAATCATGATTTTAGGTTTCTCTTCATTTACAGGATTTTTGTCTGGTGCGTTATAAGTAGAATAATAATAAGCACTGTCCTGGGTACCGCTTACGTGAACACCTTCCCATGCTTCTTCCACTCCAAGTGAAATTCTTCGATTTCTGATATCTTCTTCAGGAATTTCTAAAATCTGGCTTAAATATTTATCAGAGAAGCCGTCTTTTTTCGCTGTAATCAGTAAATCATCTGCAGGCATATTTCCTTTTGATGCTAATAAAGCTTCCTCTTCTTCAACCAGCTCTTTCATTTGTTCAATAAACCAGTGTTTTACCTTTGTTAACTCATAAATTTCATCTACAGTAGCACCTTTTCTTAATGCTTCATACATGATGAAATGGCGTTCGCTGGTAGGAGTAATTAACATTTTTAAAAGCTGTTCTTTTGATCTTGTATCAAAATCTTTTGCATGTCCCAGACCATAGCGACCAGTTTCTAAGCTTCGAATTGCTTTCTGGAATGCTTCTTTGTAGGTCTTACCAATGCTCATAACTTCACCTACGGCACGCATCTGGGTTCCTAATTTATCTTCCACGCCTTTGAATTTTTCAAATGCCCAACGAGCAAATTTGATTACAACATAATCACCATCTGGTACATATTTATCTAAAGTTCCGTATTTTCCGCAAGGGATATCTTTTAAAGTTAATCCAGTTGCAAGCATAGCAGAAACTAAAGCAATTGGAAAGCCGGTTGCTTTAGAAGCAAGTGCAGAAGAACGAGAAGTACGAGGATTAATTTCGATAACAATAATACGGTCAGACACTGGGTCGTGCGCAAACTGTACATTCGTACCACCGATTACCTGAACAGACTCTACGATTTTATATGCCTGTTCCTGAAGACGTTTCTGACATTCTTCAGAAATGGTAAGCATTGGTGCAGAACAGAAAGAATCTCCTGTGTGAACACCTAATGGATCAATGTTTTCAATGAAGCAGACCGTAATCATGTTGTTGTCTGCGTCACGGACAACTTCTAATTCTAATTCTTCCCATCCCAAGATAGATTCTTCTACTAAAACCTGTCCAACCAAGCTGGCCTGAAGGCCTCTGGCGATAACGGTCTTTAATTCGTCTTTATTATATACAAGACCGCCACCAGCACCACCCATAGTATAGGCTGGGCGAAGTACGACAGGATATCCAAGACGATCCGCAATTGCAAGACCTTCTTCTACACTATAAGCAACTTCACTGCGTGCCATTTCGATACCAAGTTTGTCCATGGCTTTTTTAAATTCAATACGGTCTTCCCCACGTTCAATGGCATCGATCTGAACACCAATAACTTTTACATTATATTTATCCAGAACACCAGCTTTACTAAGTTCTGCACAAAGATTCAGACCAGACTGTCCGCCTAAGTTTGGCAACAGAGCATCAGGGCGTTCCTTTTCGATGATCTGTTCGAGACGTTCAACATTTAATGGTTCAATGTAAGTAACATCAGCGGTTTCAGGGTCAGTCATAATGGTAGCAGGGTTAGAGTTTACTAATACGATTTCATAACCGAGTTTCTTTAATGCTTTGCAGGCCTGAGTACCGGAATAATCGAATTCACAGGCTTGGCCAATAATAATTGGACCGGAACCAATGATGAGTACTTTGTGAATATCAGTTCTTTTTGGCATAAAAGTTCTCCTTTTTAAATTAATTTTTCAATTCCTTCTTTTATTATTATAATGAAAGTTGGGAAAATCACAAGGATTTTGAAAGAATTCTTCAAAATCTTCTTTAAATATTTAAGAATAACCGGGAAAAGTTTCTATTGATTATAAAATTTCTGGTTGACAGTAAGAAAAAAATAATATAATATCCTATATAACATATAGATTAAGTAGGAATAAGGAGAGAAGTGGACATATGAAAACAATTTTATGCTTTGGTGATTCGAATACTTATGGTTTGATACCCGGAACAGAAGATAGATATGATGAGAATACACGATGGACAGGAATTTTAAATGAGAATTTATATTCAAAAGGATATCGGATCATTGAAGAGGGATTATGTGGAAGAACGACAATTTTTGATGACCGCAGTCGTTTAGGAAGAAACGGATCAAAGATTTTTTCCATTTTGTTAGAAAGTCATAAACCACTGGAAAGAGTGATTATTATGCTGGGAACCAATGACTGTAAATCATATTATAATGCGTCTGCAGAAGAAATTGGAGCAGGGTTGGAACAATTGATTTGTCAAGTAAGAGATAGTAGTCCGGACATAAAAATTTTAATTATCTCACCGATTTTTTTAGGGGAAGAAGTATGGAAAAAAGAATTTGACCCAGAATTTAATCAGAAATCAGTAGAAACTTCAAAAAAATTGAAATATGTATATGAAGAAATAGCTTCTCGCTATGGATGCAGTTTTTTGGCCGCGTCTGATGTAGCAAAACCAAGCAGCCGCGATCAAGAACATATGGATGCGAAAGATCATAAAAAGCTGGCAGAAGCAGTTTTGGAGAGTATAACAAAAGAAGAAATAGAATCTTTAGATGAAAAATGGAAAGAAATAGCATAGCGATTTTTTACAATGATAAACCATAGACGAATGACCAGGTATGGTACTTCGTCCATGGTTTAAAATAGATAAATATCGTAATTACAGTTTACGATAACGATTTAGACAAGCGAATATTTCCTGTTTTCTTGGCATGGCCAAATTAGATTTTACATAATCACAGTCAAGAATTGCAGTCAGTCCCTTTTTCTCTATCAATAGGAGAAGTTCTTCTACAATTTGCTGGATTGTTTTACTTCCATCCATGAGATGAAGCTGGGCATAGAGCAGGCAGTAGCCAAGGGCAGTTGTTTGTTCAGCATCTGCAATTTGTTCTAAATATCTTAAATCTACAAGCTCTTTTTGAATAGAAAAGGAATCCCGTCCAAAGGTCTTCATTTTAATTCTACGATTGTTTTTTAAGGATTTGTCGCATGTAAAAATTCTATCATAATGGGGAAGTTTTATGGATTCTTTTGGCAGAGTCAATGGAGAAAAATTCTTTGCTTCATTCTTCGCAAATGAAGTAATATCTATAGGAACGTATTTGTCCATTTGTAAAATATGGTCCGCAACATGAAAATAGGAACCAGAACTTCCAGCTACTATAATTGAGGAAACATCCTGCATTTCGTATAAATCTCGTACCCGCTCAATAAAAGGTGTGATAGGTTCCTGATCTCTATGAACGACTTTTTGCATCAGCTCATCACGAATCATAAAATTGGTGGCACTGGTATCTTCGTCAATCAGAAAAAGAGAGGTGCCGCTTTCCATTGCTTCTATTACATTTGCAGCCTGGGAAGTACTTCCACTGGCATCTTCAGTAGAAAAACCAATGGTATCTTTTCCATTTGGAAGATGGTTAATAAACATAGAAATATCGGTATTTTTAATACTTCGGCCATCTTCCGCGCGGATTTTTACAGCACTGCTGTCTGTAATAACAAATTCTCGTCCATCCCCCTGAATATGATTATAAACACCTGATTCTAAAGCTTTTAAAAGTGTAGATTTTCCGTGATAACCGCCGCCTACAATTAAGGTAATTCCCTTTGGAATTCCCATTCCAGTAATTGTTCCATGGTGGGGAAGTGTAAGTGTTATTTCATAGTTTGCTGGTGAAAGAAATGGAATAGCGTTCTTTAATGGAAGCATGGAAATACCACTTTGGCGTGGCAGAATAGAACCATTGGCAACAAAAGCAGTCAGACCTAAGTTTGGAAGCTGCTTTCGAATATATTCCTGATCTTCGGCAAGAAAAATGATTTGGTCTAATCTTTTCTTATTTATATTTTTATAAAAAAGAGAAGAATGGATGCATTCTGGAAGAAAATCAAAAAGGATTTTTATTAATTCTTTTGCATGGATGGTTCGTCCGTTGGCAGGAAATCCAACTTCAAAATGGATAGAAATTTCGCCGCTTTTTGGATGAATATGACAGGCAGTCCGCTCGATTACTTCCTGTCCACACTGACTGACAGAGATTAAACCACTTTTTCCAGATCCTTTTGCCTTAAAGCAGAAACGACCGATGGATTTGTGGAATAATCTGGTCAAATGATCAGAAAGTGCGATTCGTTTATGGGTTTTATCAAAATAGTTTTTCGGAAATCCAGCCTGAATTCCTGGTATGTGAACACTTAGGCGGGAAGGCGCAGCGAATGGATCTCCCTGAACATGGTCAATGGACAATGCATAAGATTCAAATTGATAGATGCCTTTGATACTTTTATATGCTGGATAACCTCTATGGTCAATACTTTGTAATAAACTGCGTAAACTGGATGCTGATTTCATATAAAAATATCTCCTTTCTTTTGGAAATGATGCTAGTTTTTTGTTTATTCAAAAGGCATTATATCATACTTCCGATTTACGCAACAAGGGAAAGGAAGTTCTTGTATTGTTTAGTTTCATAGGATAGAATATATGAGTTAAGATACATGAAAAATAAGAGAAAAGAAAAACGGAGGAGAGAATGGAAGCAACGTTTTGGGCGATTCTTCCTACAATTTTAGCCATTGTAGTCAGTCTGATTACAAAAGAGGTAAATTTATCTTTATTATTTGGAATTATTGTAGGTGGATTGATCTATTGTAAATTTAACATTTTTACAGCAGTAACTACGATCCTGGAAGTGTTAAGCGGAAAGGTATATGGAAATATGAATGTACTGATCTTTATTATTTTGTTAGGAGTTATTGTACATTTGATGAATTTATCAGGTGCATCACATAAATATGCACAGTGGGCTGGTCGTAAATTAAAGACAAAGAAGCAGACTTTGCTTGCTACTATGTTTTTAGGAATTATCATCTTTATTGATGATTATTTTAACTGCCTGACTGTGGGAACGGTCATGCAGCCAATAACAGATGATAAGAAAATTTCCAGAGAAAAGCTTTCCTATATTATTGATTCTACGGCAGCACCAGTCTGTATTATGGCACCAATTTCAAGCTGGGCAGTGGCAGTTAGTTCCTCTGTGCCAGCGGGATCATCGATTGATGGATTTGCTTTATTTATGAAAAGTATTGCATGTAATTATTATTCCTGGTTATCTTTGCTTATGGTATTATTGACCACTATTTTAGCGGTTGATTTTGGAAAAATGAAAAAATGCGAGCAAAGAGCACAGGAAGGTAATTATCATTATAAGCAAATTGAAATGGAAGAAGAAGGAAAAGAGATTCCACAAAATGGGCGGGTCATGGATTTGTTGTTGCCAGTACTCGTACTGATTCTTTTATCGATTATCTGTATGCTTTATACAGGAGGTTTTTTTGAAGGAACATCTGCAATCTATGCGATTTCTAATTGTGATGCAGCTACCAGTTTGGCCATGGCAGCAATTTTTGCAATTATATTTATTGGAATTTTGTACCTTCCAAGAAAAATTATTACTGGAAAACAATATATCGATGGTCTGGTGGAAGGATTTAAAAACATGATTCCCACAGTATTAATTTTAACTTTTGCATGGACTTTAAGTGGAATCTGTGGCAGCGATTATCTGGATGCCGGCGGCTTTATTGCAGATGCTGTTGTAAAATATCAGTTATCATTAAACTGGATGCCAGCAATTTTCTTTGTGATTGCAATTTTCCTGGCATTATCTACCGGTACTTCCTGGGGAACTTTTGCAATCTTACTGCCAATTACAATTTCTGTGTTTAATGATCAGATTTCAACATTGATGGTGTTGACCATTGCAGCGGTTTTAGGAGGTAGTGTTTGTGGAGATCACGTAAGTCCAATTTCTGATACAACTATTTTAAGTTCAACAGGGGCAGGATGTGATCATATCAGTCATGTAGAAACACAGCTTCAGTATGGAATCGTGGTGGCAGCTGTCAGCTTTTTATCATATGTGGTTTGTGGTCTGACAGAGAAACAGATATTTGGAATGCCAATTGGAATCATTGGTATTACAGCTTTTTTAGTTTTTATTAAAAATAATGATAAAAGTTAATATTTGGCTAATGTTTGGTTAAGATTCACATTCATATTGCTGAGAAGAATTAAAAGTGCTATAATTCATCTGACCATAAAGAAATATAATTATATAATTACATAAGACATATCATGACGGCGCCAATTTAAATACCGTCTAGGCATAGACTGATTCATAATTATACTTTTATTAGAATCAAAGCTGTTTTAATTGGCGCCGTCATGATAGTTTAAAAGGGAGATGAAAACAAAAATGAAGATAGTAATCATTGGCGATGGGAAAGTGGGGCATAAAGTTGCGACAGAGCTTTCTGAAGAGAACTATGATGTTGTAGTCATTGATCAAAATGCAGACAGAGTAACAAATTCTGCAAACACATTAGATGTTCTCTGTTTTCATGGAGATGGAGCAGATGTGGAAATCTTAAAAGCGGCAGATGTGCAGCATGCGGATTTGGTAATTGCCTGTGCATCTTCGGATGAACTTAATATGTTGAGCTGTTTAATTTCAAGACGTTTAGGTGCAAGACATACGATTGCCCGTGTACGTAATCCAATTTATTATCAGCAGATTGATATTCTAAAAGAAGATTTACGTCTGAGTATGGCAGTAAATCCAGAATTAGAAGCAGCAAATGAAATTTCAAAAGTTTTGATTTTTCCTGCTGCCACAAAAGTTGAAAATTTTGTAAAGGGAAAAGTAGAATTAGTAGAATTCCCATTAAAAGAAGGAAGTCCAGTGGATGGATTGTCCTTAAAAGATATTTATCGTAAATATCAGATTAAAGTCCTGGTATGTGCAGTGCAAAGAGGACAGGAAGTTTATATTCCGGATGGAGATTTTGTCATGAAAGCAGGTGACAAACTTAATATTGTTGCCAGCCACTTGGAATTAGAACGTTTCTTTAAATCCATTGGACATATTTCGGCCAGAGTTCGTAAAGTCTTGATTGTAGGTGGAGGTCGTGTTGGATATTATCTTGCAAAACAGCTGATTTCTTTGAAAATGCAGGTAAAAATTATTGATAAAGATTACAGTAAATGTGAGGATTTAAGTGAAAAATTGCCACAGGTAACCATTATTCACGGAAATGCCCGCAATCATGAACTTTTATCTGAAGAAGGCATTCATGAGGCAGATGCATTCATTGCATTGACTGGAAGTGATGAAGAAAATATGTTAACAGCATTATATGCAAAAATGCAGGGAGTTAAGAAAATCGTAGCAAAAGTAAATGAAGAAAACTTATCTTCTATGGTAGATTCACTTGGCATTGATAGTGTTGTTTCTCCAAAAGTGGTTACAGCGGATACCATTTTAGGATATGTACGTGCAAGACAAAACTCTTATAGCAGTACCAATGTTGAAACCATGTATCATCTGGTCGGTGGAAGAATTGAAGCATTGGAGTTCTTGATCAAAGCTGATGCAAAATATGTAGATATTCCATTGAGAGATCTGCCAATTAAACCAAATAATTTAATCGCTGCCATTGTCCGGGGCAGAAATGTGATTATTCCAGGAGGAAATGATATATTAAAACCAGGAGACAGTGTAGTAGTTGTAACAAAAAACCAGAAAACACAGAGTATGGAGGATATTTTATCAATGGGATTCTCCAGAGATCTGGAGTAGAAGGAAAGGACGCTGTAGCAGACGATGAATTATAAAATGATTATTTACATATTAGGGAAAATGCTTGGGATCGAAGCGTTGGTTTTATTGATTCCAATGGGTGTATCCTTAATTTATGGAGAAAGCTGCTGGAACGTATTTTTATTTACCAGCATTATCCTTGGAATCTGTTATTTATTAATGGGAAGGAAAAAACCAAAGAAAGTTCATATTTATGGAAAGGAAGGATTTGTAATTGTAGGATTTGCATGGATATTATGGTCTCTTTTTGGAGCATTGCCATTTACCATGTCTGGAAGTATTCCATTTTACGTGGATGCGGTATTTGAAACAATTTCTGGATTTACAACAACAGGTTCTACAATTCTTACAGAGATTGAAAGTCTTCCAAAGGGAATTTTATTTTGGAGAAACCTGACCCACTGGATTGGTGGGATGGGAGTATTAGTATTTGTTATGATGCTGACGAATCTAAGTGATAAAAATGCGATGCATTTAATGAGAGCAGAAGTCCCAGGACCGGACAAAGATAAGATGATTCCAAAAGCACGAGAAAATGCCATGTTGCTTTATAAGATGTATTTTGTATTAACAGCCTTAGAAGTTGTATTTTTAATGTTTGGAGGAATGAATTTATATGATAGCATTCTTCATGCATTTAGTACCGCAGGCACAGGAGGATTCTCAAATAGAAATACCAGTGTGGCATTCTATGATAGTGCTTATATTGATGGTGTGATTACGGTATTTATGATTTTGTTCGGTATCAACTTTAATATGTATTTCCTGATTTTGATGAAGGATATTAAAAACGTATTTAAAAATGAAGAATTACGGGCATATCTTGCTATTATCGCAGGGGCAATTGTAATGATTACTATTAATATTGCTCATATGTATGGAAGTGTGATTAAGGCATTTCGTTATGCATCTTTCCAGGTGGCATCAATTATTTCCACAACAGGATTTATGACTGCAGATTATGATCTTTGGCCAGAATTTTCGAAAGTGATTTTGTTGACGGTCATGGTCATTGGGGCCTGTGGAGGTTCCACAGGAGGTGGTGTGAAAGTATCTCGTGTATTGATTATCATAAAGAGTATTACCCGGGAAGTAAAACAGCTTCTGCATCCAAAATCTGTCTGTGTGACAAGAATAAATGGAAAAAAAGTTGGAGCAGATGCCATGAGAGGGGTCATGATCTACTTTTTTGCATACGTATTAGCAATTATTATATCCGTAATTTTGATATCCATTAATAATTATGATTTTGCAACGTCATTTACTTCTGTATTGACAGCAATTAATAATGTAGGACCAGGAATTTCCCTGGTGGGACCAACTTGTAACTTTTCTTTCTTTTCACCATTGTCAAAAATTGTATTGTGTTTTGACATGTTGATTGGGCGTTTGGAGATTTTTCCGTTTTTGATGCTTTTATCTCCATCATTATGGAGAAGAAAATTCTAATTCTTTGGTCAGGGAAGAGTTAATTAAAAAAGTATTGTCTCAAAGAAGGATTTGTATTATTATCCCAGTAGAAACAAAGAAGGGGTAAAAAAATGTTAAAATAGACTGTTTGGTTTTTGCTCCTATATGATAGAAGAATAAAAGAGCATAAGATATTCTTATCATGGATTGAGTAAAGTCAGCATACGCCTGTTTTTCCGGTTAGAATTGGAGAAGCAGGCGTTTTTCATATTATGAAAATATAGGAGTGCAGATAAAAAATGTTTCGTTTTGTTTAAATGAAGGAGATAAGGCAGCAATTATTGGGGAAGAAGGAAATGGAAAATCTACGATGTTAAAAGAGATTGCTGGATAGTTAAAAACGTGTAATGACAGAAAGGCATACTATATGCCCCAAAATTATGAATAGGAATTAGAACTCGAAAAAACACCAGTAGAATCTCTTACATTGACAGGAGAAAAGGAAGAACAGGTGAGAATCTTCACATTTTTAGGTAGCTTACCAATTGACCCCGGAAGGATTACTTCCAATCAACTAAGTTTCATTGATTCGTTTCCACAACAAATAACTTCCAAAAAAGTCAAAAAAGAATAAAAAATGCATGATAAGATAGAGTTTTTGTAATTTCGGAGAAATAGAATCGGTTCTTTTTTCACGAATTAAAGCAGATAATCCATATGCGGAAGAAGACAAAAGCACCATATATCCCAGTAAAAATAAAAATGGAAGAAATAAAAAACCCAGAGGAGCGACTACAAATCCAAATCCCCATGCAAAGAATAGAATATAGAACGGGATTAAATAAAGTTTAGAGAGAAAGTCTTTGTGATAAAGTTCTATCACTGGGACTTCTTTTTTTTGATAAGAAAGTGCATCTACCATATGCCAGATAATAATAATGATGCAAAGAACCATTGCAATGGCTGGTTTTATTCCATTAGATAAAGTGGGAGCTGCGACAATTTTAACTGCTGATGCCAGCATAGCGTATGCAGCCAGAATAAAGGCAATTGTTTTTTTCATAATAAAATCCTTTCTATGTGAACACCAATCTTTTGGAAATATTTTAGAAACTCTTATTTCCAAAAGGTAGTAGTAATATAAGAATCACAAAAATGACTAATATTTTCATCGAAATATAAGGAAATCAAAAAAATAAAGGCTGTTCAAAGCAGAAAATAAAAGTCACATGTGAATATGATAATTTTTATAAAATTTATAATTTATGAATGCATTTTTTTGTGTTCTTCTTTTAATTCTTCTAGAAGCATGAATGCATTCCAGGTTTGATTAGAAGGGGTTAAAACAGCTTTGTAAGGAATTGGTCCTGCTCCAGAGCGGCGGATGGCAGCCAGTACCTGATCAATTTGAAAACTGCTTAAACCACACATGATCATCATGGGATCAGACAGGGCTTCTCCTGCATGAGTGGTGTCAGTTCCTTCGATTTCTTTTATTCCAGCCAAAAATCCAATTGGCTGCATATAATTTTCTGATCTTATTTGTTTTATGCGAAACTTCATAGGAAATAATTGTTTTGTTAATTTTGTAAATTGTATTTTTGAAAATTCAAATAATAAAATTGTTGGTTTCATGAAAATACCTTTCTAATAATTACGAATCTGCTCGTTGATAATAATAAATATTGTTAAATTAAGTATAATGAATCTTTACAAACTTTGCAATTGTATTCTTTTAGGAAGTTTTTGAATAGAAAAATTTTATAGAGGTATGCTAAATAAAAATTTAAGTAAAAAAATTCTAGGAGGAAGGCACTATGAATCAGGATACCGTACGTCTTTTGCAGGAATGTAATGCGGGAGCAAAAATGGGAATTAAAACATTAAATGAAGTTTTAGAAAATGTGTGTGATTCTAATTTGAAACAAAGGTTAATGGAAAGCCGTTCTGAACATGAAAAAATCAAAGATCAGTCCAGCGCACTGTTAAGTGAAAGTCATGAAATGGGAAAAGAACCTGATTTTATGGCATCAGCTATGTCATGGGCAAAAACCAACGTTAAAATGGCAATGAAAGATTCTGACCAGACTATTGCCAATTTGATCACGGATGGATGCAATATGGGAATCACTTCTTTAAATCGCTATCTCAATCAATATAACGGGGCTGAGTACCAGGCAAAAAGTGTGGTACAGGATTTAATTGGAGCAGAGGAAAAACTGGTAAAAGATTTAAGAAAGTATTTATAAGAAAAGGCACCATTGTGGTGCCTTCAGACTGTAGACAAAGCGACACCGAGAACATCGTTCTCGGTGTCATTTTTCTCTGTATTGACAACTTTTATGTTTCTTACCATAAATGGTTTGTATTTTAGACTGTTATTAGCTCCCATTTTTGCTTTATGCTGGCAAG
>JAXJPR010000044.1:0-1788 GCA_036311565.1 Lachnospiraceae bacterium | reverse complement strand
CGTATGTAAGTTTTTCACATCTGCTAAATACTTTTTCTTCTATGATCCGTATGCTGGATGGGATGTGAATACTTTTGATCTTGGTCTCCTGAAAACATTGGAATCCAAGCTCTTCTACCCCTTCGTTTATTGTAATCTTACTTAAATTGGAACACTTCATAAAAGCACAGGCCTCTACTCTTTTGACAGAGGCAGGAATCGTAATCGCTGTCAGAGATTGGCAAGATTCAAAACTTTGGTATGCGATAACTTCTAACCCTTCCGGTAACGTTACAGACGTAATTCCCGTTTTTCGAAATGCCTCTATGCCGATATTCTTCATTGTAGAAGGTAATGTCACCTTTGTAAGATTTTTATATTCACAGAAAGATCCTTCAAAAATGCTGGTAATTCCTTCTCCAATGGTCACACTTTTGATCTTATTCTGATAATTATGCCATGGTGCTTCTTCTTCTGGCATCTGACCACTTCCTGTAATCTCTAAATGTCCAGTGCTCTGATAAAAATGCCACTTAATCTTATCTCCATAAGTTCCATATCCATCTTCTGCTTTTACCATTTTTCCCTGACAAAATATCAGAATTGTTATCATGCAGATAAAAATGGTTCCTTTCAGCCCATATTTTTTACTCTTTTTCACGTTCTTTTCTCCTTTCCATTCCACTTACTTGTATCTTTTGGTTCTCTCGTCCTGTTTAATATTATGATAGCATATTTGCTTTACTTATGCTATTCTAGGATACATATGAAAGGAGACGATACCTTATGAAAAAAGAATATATGATGGCTGCTGTTACCGTGTTACTTTGGAGTACCTTATCTGCAGTCAGCAAACTCTTAATTAACGGATTAACCCCCATGTCTGTATTATTTTATACTTCTGCCATTGCATCGGTGACTCTTTTTCTAATTGACATTATTTCCAATGGAATTTCCTTTTATCAGCAATATACATGGAAGGACTATGGAAAAATGATTGCTCTTGGTTTTCTTGGATTGTTTTGCTATACCGCCCTTTACTATATCGGACTGGCAAACCTGACATCACAAATTGCCTGCATTATCAATTATATGTGGCCAATGATGATCATCTTATTTTCCTGTATCATACTAAAAGAGACCTTGACTGTAAAAAAACTGACATCTATCGCCATTTCCTTTTCTGGCATGATTGTCATTTGCGCTCAGGGAACTGCTGCCGGTTTTTCTAAAGAAAATATGCTCGGCATGGCCGCATGTTTTCTGGCAGCCATATGTTATGGCATTTATTCCGTATTAAACAAAAAGATAAATTATAATCAATGGATGGTCCTTCATATAGCATTTACAGTTACTGCTTTTATTTCTGGAATTTATTGTGCCACAACTCATACACTTGGACATTTAGACGGATTTGCTATTTGGGGAATGCTATGGATTGGAATTTTTGTCAATGCCATTGCATATGTTCTTTGGGGAATTGCCCTTAACCGTGGAGAAACGGCTAAAATATCAATTCTGGCATATCTTTGCCCATTCTTAAGTCTGGTATTTGGACGTATATTATTGGGAGAAAAAATCGCTCCGTTATCTTTTTTAGGATTAGTACTGATTATTGGAGGCGTATTACTACAAACAAAAGAAGCGGATTCCTAAGAATCCGCTTCGCAGACTGTAGACAAAGCGACACCGAGAACATCGTTCTCGGTGTCATTTTTCTCTGTATTGACAACTTTTATGTTTCTTACCATAAATGGTTTGTATTTTAGACTGTTATTAGCTCCCATTTTTGCTTTATGCTGGCAAGTT
>JAXJPR010000043.1:0-23872 GCA_036311565.1 Lachnospiraceae bacterium | reverse complement strand
TTGCCAGCATAAAGCAAAAATGGGAGCTAATAACAGTCTAAAATACAAACCATTTATGGTAAGAAACATAAAAGTTGTCAATACAGAGAAAAATGACACCGAGAACGATGTTCTCGGTGTCGCTTTGTCTACAGTCTGAAACCCGGGAAATTCCCGGGTTTTGTTTTTTAAATATGGTTGCTATTCGATTGTGAATTAAATCTTAAAGATTCCTAATCCACAAAGTAGGATTGCAATGATACAAATTGGAGCAATATAGCGAATCATAACTGAGAAAATTCCTTTACGTTTGAATTGACCAGAAGATTCTACTTCTTCAATAATATAGTTTGGTTTTAAGATATAGCCAACAAAAATACAAGTTAAGAAAGCAGAGATTGGCATTAATACGCTGTTACTAATGAAATCCCAGAAGTCTAGAATGCTATATCCAAGAATCGTAATATGACTCCATACTCCAAAACCTAGAGAAGAAGGAATTCCAAAGATGATTGCAAAAATGAAAAATCCAATAGCTGTAGGTATTCTTTTGGTATTAAAACGGTCAGTAATCATGGACACTAAAGTTTCCATTAAAGAAATAGAAGATGTCAATGCTGCAAAAAATACCAAAATAAAGAAAAATGCACCAATAAATGATCCAAATTTCATAGAATTAAATACCGATGGTAATGTAATGAACATGAGTCCTGGTCCGCTTTGCATTGCTGACTGATCTCCACCGGAGAAAACATAGACAGCAGGAACGATCATCAGGCCTGCAAGAAAAGCAATGGCAGTATCGAACAATTCTACCTGAGTAACAGAACTTTCTAAATCCTCCTCCTTTTTCATGTAAGATCCATAAGTGATCATAATTCCCATAGCCAGTGACATGGAATAAAAAAGTTGTCCCAGTGCAGCTAATACGGTACTGGCTGAGAAATCAGAAAAATTTGGCATTAAGTAATAGATAATACCATCAATTGCTCCAGGCTGCATCATAGTAAAAATACAGATGAAAATAATCATTAATACCAAAATGGGCATTAAAATCGTACTTACTTTTTCTACTCCTTTTTGTACGCCCATGATAATTACAGTAAAAGTAATTGCAAGGAAAATCAACATGAAGAAAACTGGAGAAGCATTGGAAGATATAAAATCTGTAAAATAAGTTGCTCCTGTTGTTGCTTTCATATTACCACCGACAAAGGCTGCTAAGTATTTTGTTACCCATCCGCCGATGACGCAGTAATATGGAAAAATAATCAAAGGAATGAAAAAGGTTAAATAGCCCAATAAAGTAAAACGTTTGTCCAATTTAGCAAAAGCGGGAATACCACTTA
Organism: Lachnospiraceae bacterium; assembly: GCA_036311565.1. Taxonomy (GTDB): domain Bacteria; phylum Bacillota; class Clostridia; order Lachnospirales; family Lachnospiraceae; genus Fimousia. The sequence goes on along the minus strand of JAXJPR010000043.1, from coordinate 22,544 downwards.
ATCTGGTCCTGCGTCCAAGAGCAACTTCGGAAATCATTAAAGTGAATCCAAAAGTAACTGCCAGAATCAGATATGTGAGAAGAAAAATACCTCCGCCATATTTTGCTGCCAAATATGGAAAACGCCAAAGATTGCCCAGTCCTACGGCAGAGCCGGCAGTGGCCAGAACGAATCCAAGCTTAGATGAAAAATTATCACGTTGCTTTTTCAAAATTTTGTCCTCCCAAATATTTAATTTGTGTTTTATTATATCTTTTTCGGCGTCACTTATGCAAGTCGGTATGGTAATGAGGTAATAAGATGATACGTCAGTGTGATAAAGAAAAATAGAAGACTTTAAGCTCAAAAAACAATCATTGTAATGATTTGAAAAGAAGTAGAATAAATTTGATAAAGTATGCTATAATACTGAAATGTAAATAAATATAGTATAACAGAGGAGGAAATTATGGAAAAAATTTTTCATTTGTCAGAAAATGGGACAGATGTCAAGACTGAGATTATTGCCGGGATTACGACATTTATGACAATGGCCTACATTTTGGCAGTAAATCCAAGTATTTTATCTGCTTGTGGAATGGATGCAGGTGCTGTATTTACAGCAACGGCGTTAGCATCCTGTCTTGCTACTATTTTAATGGCAGTATTTGCAAATTATCCATTTGTTCTGGCACCAGGTATGGGTCTGAATGCATATTTTGCCTATACAGTAGTAATTGGTATGGGCTATACCTGGCAGATGGCGCTTGCAGCAGTATTTGCAGAAGGGATTATATTTATTATTCTTTCCCTAACGAAGGTCCGGGAAGCAATTTTTAATGCATTTCCTATGACACTTAAGAAAGCTGTTACGGTAGGAATTGGATTATATATTGCGTTTATCGGAATGCAGAATGCATCTATTGTAGTGGCAGATGATTCAACAAAGGTTGCATTTTTTAGTTTTAAAGAAGCAGTAGAAAATGGAACTATGAACTCTGTAGGTATAGGTGTTATTTTAGCTTTAGTTGGGGTATTGTTGACGACTGTATTGATGGTTAAAAATGTAAAAGGAAATATTCTTTTGGGAATATTAGCAACCTGGATCTTAGGTATTATATGCCAGTTAATAGGAATTTATGTACCAGATGCTTCTGTAGGGATGTATTCTCTTCTTCCTGATTTTTCAGCGGGAATCAGTGTTCCTAGTTTAGCACCGACTTTCATGAAAATGGACCTTGGAAGTATGCTGTCACCAACCTTTTTTCTTATTATTTTTGCATTTTTATTTGTAGATTTATTTGATACTTTAGGAACTTTAATCGGAGTATCTTCAAAAGCGGATATGCTGGATGAAGAAGGAAAACTGCCTAATATCAAAGGAGCATTGTTAGCAGATGCTGTTGGAACTGCAATTGGAGCGGTTCTTGGAACTTCTACAACAACTACTTTTGTGGAAAGTGCTTCTGGTGTGGCAGAAGGAGGAAGAACAGGATTAACAGCGATTACAGCTGCAGTTTTGTTTGGACTTTCTGTTTTCTTATCTCCAATCTTTTTGGCAATTCCATCTTTTTCAACAGCTCCAGCACTTATCGTGGTAGGATTTTTGATGACATCATCAGTTGTTGATATTGACTTTAATGATTTGCCAGAAGCAGTACCAGCGTTTATTTGTATGATTGCGATGCCTTATTTATATAGTATTTCAGAGGGAATTGCATTTGGTATTATTTCTTTTACTATTTTGCATTTATTATGTGGAAGAAAGGAAAAGAAAATCAGTTGGCTGATGTATGCATTGACCATAGCATTTATCTTAAAATACATTTTATTATAAGAAAAGAATAAGAAGAAATCTTGTTTTCAGAAATGAAAGCAGGTTTTTTTTTTATGCAAAAAAAGAAAATTCTTATAAATGATAATTACTATCAATAAAATACTTGACAATATAAATGATAACAGTTATCATTAAAAATGAATATGAAATTGATAATCGCTTTCAAAAAATACAGCGTTATCGCAATATAGAAAAAAGAGATTTTTAGCGTCCGGATACACCATTGATTCTCATATTATTACTATTTCTACAAAGATCCCTCCTGAGAACGATGGTGATGACGCATGTTTTCTTTTGATAAGTATAATGTTTATGATATAGAAAGAGAGGCAAGAAGTATGACAGCCAATAGTGAAATTGTAATAGAAAAGCTGAGAAGCCATGGCTGCAGAATTACAAATCAAAGAAGAATTTTGATTGACATTATTTTGGAGAATGACTGCGCTTCCTGCAAAGAAATCTATTATCTTGCATCAAAAAAAGATTCATCCATTGGTATTGCGACTGTATATCGCATGATGAGAACATTAGAAGAATATGGCATTATTACACGAAAGTCGATGTATCAGGTAGAGATCTAGACAAAGAAATTACAAAAGATAGAAGATTATATATAGAAGAAAGAAGTGAAGTTATGATGCCTTTATCAATGGCTGCAGTAGGTGAACCCAATACAATTTTTAAAGTAGGAGGAAAAGAAGAGACTAGAAGATTTCTGGAGAATTTAGGATTTGTAACTGGAACACAGGTGACAGTGGTATCTGCAATTAACGGAAATATGATTATAAATGTAAAAGATTCCAGAGTTGCCATCGGAAAAGAAATGGCAAATAAAATCATGGTGAATTAATAGGAGGATATAAAAATGAAAACATTACGAGAAATTCCATGTGGCCAAACAGTAAAAGTCGTAAAGCTTACGGGTGAAGGGCCTGTAAAAAGACGTATTATGGACATGGGAATTACCAAAGGTGTGGATGTCTATGTTAGAAAAGTAGCACCACTTGGTGATCCGGTGGAAATTACAGTAAGAGGCTATGAGTTATCTGTTCGTAAAGCGGATGCACAGATGATTGTTGTAGAATAATTGTTTAGTACAAAAGATAAAAATGCGAATTTTGAGACGTTTAAGGAGGATATGAAAATGGCAATTACAATTGCTTTAGCAGGAAATCCAAATAGTGGAAAGACAACATTATTTAATGCCCTGACTGGTGCGAATCAGTATGTTGGAAACTGGCCAGGGGTAACAGTTGAAAAGAAAGAAGGAAAGTTAAAAGGAAAGAAAGATGTTATCATCGCAGACCTTCCGGGTATTTATTCTTTATCTCCATATACTTTAGAGGAAGTAGTTGCAAGAAATTATTTGATCAATGAAAAACCAGATGCGATTTTAAATATTATCGATGGTACAAACATTGAACGTAACTTATATCTGACAACACAATTAATGGAATTAGGAATTCCGGTTGTTATGGCTGTCAATATGATGGATATCGTAAGAAAAAATGGTGATCAGATTCATATTGATAGATTAGCAAAGAAGCTCGGATGTAAAGTTATTGAAATTTCTGCATTAAAAGGCGAAGGTGTTGAAAAAGCAGCAGATCTAGCAGTAAAACTTGCTGAATCAAAGGAATCTTCTAAACAGGTACATACATTTGATAAAGAAGTAGAAGCAGTTTTAACTTCTATTGAAAATAAACTGGGCAGGGAAGTTGCTGAAGAACAAAAACGTTTCTTTGCAGTTAAATTATTAGAAAAAGATGATAAGATTGAAGAACAGTTAAGTCGGATTCCAGATGTATCTAGTGAAATTGCAAAAATTGAAACTATTATGGATGATGATACAGAAAGTATCATTACAAATGAACGTTATAATTATATTTCTGCAATCATTGGAGAATGTTATGAAAAGAAACAGACAGGTGAGAAATTAACAATCTCTGATAAGATTGATAAAATTGTTACAAACCGTATTCTAGCGTTACCAATCTTTGCAGCAGTTATGTGGCTGGTGTATTATGTTTCTGTAACAACAGTTGGTACGATCGTAACTGACTGGACAAATGATGTATTATTTGGAGAAATTATTCCGCCAGCAGTAGAAAGCCTATTAGTAAGTATTGGTTGTGCAGACTGGCTGCAGGGTTTAATTCTTGATGGTATTGTAGCAGGGGTAGGAGCTGTACTCGGTTTTGTACCTCAGATGTTAGTATTATTTATTTTCCTTGCTTTCTTAGAAGGCTGTGGATATATGGCGCGTGTAGCTTTCATCATGGATCGTATCTTCCGTAGATTTGGACTTTCTGGAAAATCTTTTATTCCAATTTTAATTGGTACTGGGTGTGGAGTTCCAGGAGTTATGGCGTCTCGTACGATTGAAAATGAACGTGACAGAAGAATGACGATTATAACGACTACATTTATTCCATGCGGCGCAAAACTTCCAATCATTGCATTAATTGCTGGTGCATTATTTAATAATGCTTCCTGGGTAGCAACAAGTGCTTACTTTATTGGAATTGCAGCAATTATTTGTTCTGGTATTATCTTAAAGAAAACAAAAATGTTTGCAGGAGATCCCGCTCCATTCGTAATGGAACTTCCAGCATACCACTTACCAACAGTAGGAAGTGTACTTCGAAGCATGTGGGAACGCGGATGGTCTTTTATCAAGAAAGCGGGTACAATTATTCTTCTTTCTACTATCTTAGTTTGGTTTACATCATACTTCGGATGGGTAGATGGACAATTTAGAATGTTAGAAACAATGGAATTAGATCACAGTATTTTAGCACGTATTGGTAACTTATTCGCCTGGGTATTTGCTCCTCTTGGATGGGGGGATTGGAAATCTGCAGTAGCAGCAATCACAGGTTTAGTTGCAAAAGAAAATGTAGTTGGAACATTTGGTATTCTTTATGGATTAGAAGAAGTTGCAGAAGATGGTGTAGAAATCTGGAGTGCTTTAAAAGCAAGTATGACTCCATTGGCAGCATATTCATTCTTAGTATTTAACTTACTTTGTGCGCCATGTTTTGCAGCTATGGGTGCAATCAAACGTGAAATGAATAATACGAAATGGTTCTTATTTGCAATTGGATATCAGTGTCTGTTAGCTTATATTGTTTCACTTTGTATCTATCAGATTGGTATGCTGGTAACAGGCGGCGGATTTGGAATCTTTACGATTATTGCAATTGCAGCATGCGTAGCATTTATTTACTTATTATTCAGACCGTATAAAGAAAGTAAAAAATTAAATATCACTCTAGAAACTGTAAAATAATAAAATTTGATATTTATGATAGAAAGCCTGCTCTTTTATGTGCAGGCTTTCCGTGCTATAATAAAAAATGTTGAAATAAGAAGGAGGAAGATTTTATGGGAACAATTGTTGTATCAGCAATTTTAATATTAATTGTAGGGCTCATCATCCGTGGGATGATTCGTGATAAGAAAAATGGAAAATCAATTCAGTGTGGTGCTGACTGTAAAAGCTGTGGCGGTTACTGTCATCAGGTAAAAGATTTGAATCAAAAACAATAAAATTACAAGAATCTCAAATAAAGGGAATGTGACAATTGCATTCTCTTTTTCTTTTGCCTTTTTCTTCTCTTATAGAATATGCACAGAAAATATGCTAGAATGATAAATAACAAAAGATTAGCAGCAAAAATGGTGGGGAATCATGAAGGTAATGTGTAATCGTGACTGTGTGAAACTGGGGGTCAGTTCGGATCTTCATTTCTTGTCAAAAAAATTGTATGACAACGGGAAAGCTTTTCGGGATATGTATTATCATAGCGATGGCAAACAGATAAAAAACGGGGAAAAGTTAATTGATCAGGTGTTATTGGAAGTACAGCAGCAACAATTGGATGCAATTTTACTAACTGGGGATTTGACATTAAATGGAGAATTAAAAAGTCATGAAGAATTGGTAGAAAAATTAAAAATTGTCAAGAAAAGTGGAATTCCAATATTTGTAGTTCCAGGTAATCATGATATTGGACATCCAAATGCAAAAGGTTATCGCAAAGAGGAAACTTATCAGGTACAGACCATCAGGGAAGAAGAATTTCTGGATTTATATGAGGAATTTGGATATGCGCAGGCAATTTCGAAAGATGCATACAGCTTAAGTTATGCGGTACCCTTTTCTAAGCGGATATGGTTGATTTGTCTTGATAATTGCTGTCGCCTAAATGGAAAACCATTGCAATATGGCCAGATGAAAGAGGAATCTTTGGAATGGCTGGAAGAAAAATTACAGGAGGCAAGATCATGGAATGCGTATCCATTAGTTATGGGACATTATAATCTGGCTTTGCATAACCGTATTTTTCAAGATCATTTTACAATGAGAAATCATGAGAAAGTAGGCAGGATTTTGAAAAAATATCAGGTACCAGTATTTTTAAGTGGGCATATGCATATGCAGCATATGGAACGCCAGAATGGGATTTTAGATATTGCTACCTCATCACCATGCACATATCCCCATCAATATGGAATTTTGACTGTGACAGATGGAAAGCATGTCATTTATCAGACACGACAAGTCATTATGTCACGGAATGAGAGGTGCAATTACCGGAGATTTTATTATAATAATTTTATGCGTCAAGTGATGGATGAATTAGAAATGGCCAGCCAGATACCAGGTGTTATAAAAATTGAGATGGCAGCATATGCAGCCCGAATGAATTTATATTATTTTTCTGGAAGCTTTTATAAAATACAGGATGAAGTAAAGAATGCTCACGGATGGAAATTATGGCAGCAATATGGAGAATCATTTTATTTTTACACATATTTAAAAAGTATTTTGGATGATTCTATGAAAAATCATAATATATATGTACAATAGGAGTGAAAGATGATAAAAGCAGTTTTTTTTGATATTGATGGAACTTTGATCAATTATAAAATGGAAATGCCAGAAAGCACCAAAAAAGCATTAAAAACATTAAGAAAAAAGGGTTTAAAGGTATTTATTGCAACAGGGAGAAATATGATGCAGATGGAAAGTCTTCCTGTTAGTAATATGCACTTTGACGGGTATGTTACATTGAATGGACAAATTTGTCTGGATGGAGACAAAAAAATGTTTTATGAAACACCCATTGAAGCTTGCGATGTCAAAAAAATGCTTTCTTTGTTTGAACAGAAAAAAATCCCCATTTTAATTGTCGAAGAAAATCGGATGTATATAAATATGATTGATGACCTTGTTCGACAAACTCAAAAAGAGATTCACATGGACCTTCCAAAACTGGGAGAATATCGAGGGGCGACCATTTATCAGTTCATAGTTCATGCAAAAGAGGATACAGCCCAGGCACTTCTTCGTCAACTGCCAAACTGCAAAATGACCAGATGGCATAGAAACGGCATGGATATTATCTCTAAGAAAAGTGGGAAAGTAGCAGGAATTGAACAAGTTTTAAAACGTTATGGAATACAAAAAGAAGAAATTATGGCGTTTGGGGATGGAGAAAATGATGTTGATATGCTTGCCTATGCAGGAATTGGGGTGGCTATGGGAAATGCCCAGAATGCAGCAAAGGAGCAGGCGGATTATATTACAGATTCTGTAGATGAAAATGGAGTCCAAAATGCATTGCAATATTTTGGAATTTTATAAAATCTGAATTTAATATACAGTATTCAGAATAAAAGAACAGAAATCTGCTGTGAAAATAGGACTCATAATGTTATGTGCAAAAGGATTGAATGTGTAATGATGAAAAATCAATTAACTCAAATAAAATTTTTTGAAGATGTATCTCCGGATACGTTGGAATATTTATGGAAAAAAGGAAAAGTAGAAGTTTATAATAAAGGTGTTTTGCTTATGAGAGCGAAAGAACCGGTGAATTCTGTCTATATGCAGTTAAGTGGAAAATCCATTATTTATAATTTGACACATACCGGAAAGAGAAAAATTATTTTTGTTTTTGGAAGAGGAATTCTATTAAATGAACATATTCAAAGTTTCCATAATGCATCTATTTATTGTGAAATAATTGAAAAGAGTAAAGTCTTTACAGTTCCAACAGCAGATTTTATGTACTGTATGCAACAAGATTTTGAATTGACGAAAGCTGTATTAGAAGCACAGGAACGAAAGATCTGGCGTCTTGGACACCAGCTTAAAAATACGATGGGAAGTATTTACATGGAGCGAAAGCTGGCAGCAAAGCTGTGGAAGCTTGCCAGAGATTTTGGTATCTTCCATCCGGAAGGGATTGAAATTGATATTAATATGACCATTACCTTTCTGGCTGATATGCTTGGAGCACCAAGGGAGACAACTTCCAGACTTTGCAAAACATTGACCGATTATGGATTAATGAAGATGAACAAGAAAAGGATTATTATTACAAACCCAGAAAAAATGGCGATCTTTTATAAAACTGGTAAAATTTAATTGAAAAATTAATTGATTTTAAGAATGATTCCGTGACGCATGTCACGGAATTTTTTTGCGTTCATTGATAAAATATTATCAACATAAAATTGGTTGGTGAAACTGCAAAATAAGTTGCAGAAGATACCAGAAAGGAGCTGTTATGGGAATTCGGTTATCAAAGGAAGAAGCGGTGCAGATGTTTTCTCAATGGATGAAAGAATACGACATTTTTGCACCAGTATTAATGGAAGGAGAAGGGTGTTTTTCTGATACGGATATTATTCGCTATAGCAAAATAACATCATTCGATGAAATTGTATGGGATCGGAAATCAGACTACTCATTTAAGGAAACATTATTAGCAATCAATGAGACATTGTTTTATTTTACAGAAGATCAGACAATGGTTCCAAAAGGCCCACAAAAAGATCTTTTGATTTTTCTGCGTTCTTGTGACCTGCATGCCGTAAAACGTTTAGACCAGATTTATTTAGAAAATGGGTTTGAAGATTTTTACTATGCAAGAATCAGAAAAAAAGCAAAGTTTATTTTAATGGGGTGTGAAAAAACCTGCCAATCAGGTTTCTGTGTCAGTATGGAAACGAATCGGGCAAATAATTATGATGCTTATATGAAAGTGAAACAGGATTGGGTCGATCTGGATGTACAATGTGACGAACTGGAAGCATTTGTGCAAGGAGGCAATCAGCAGGAAGTGATTCCAGATTATGTAACAGAAAATAAAGAAAAGGTTACATTACCAAAACAACTTTCTAATGAAAGCTTTACAAAGGAAATCTGGCAGGAATATGGAGAACGATGCATTGCATGCGGAAGATGTAATTTTGTATGTCCTACCTGTACTTGTTTTACCATGCAGGATATTTTTTATAAAGATAATAAAAAAGCAGGGGAAAGAAGAAGAGTATGGGCTTCCTGCCAAGTGGATGGATATACAGAAATGGCAGGTGGACATGGATTTCGCCAGAAACAGGGAGACCGTATGCGTTTTAAAGTGATGCATAAAATTTATGATTATGAAAAACGATTTGGTTATCCAATGTGTGTAGGATGCGGCCGGTGCGATGATGTATGTCCAGAATACATTTCTTATTCTAATTGTGTGAATCGTTTAGCAAAGGAGGAGATTCAGGCATGAAAAATGAATACATTCCAAAGTTGTCAACTATTTGCGAAGTTATCAAACATACAGATTTGGAATATACTTTCCGAATGGAATTTGATGGAGAGGTAAAGCCAGGACAATTTTTTGAAGTTTCTATTCCTAAATATGGTGAAGCACCAATTTCTGTCAGTGGAATTGGAGAAGGACTGGTTGATTTCACCATTCGTAAAGTTGGAAAGGTGACTAATGAGATTTTTGAAAACTATGTTGGAGATCAGTTTTTTATTCGTGGACCTTATGGAAATGGATTTGATATAGAAAACTACAAAGGAAAAGAGATTGTTGTAATTGCAGGAGGAACCGGGTTATCTCCAGTAAGAGGAGTTGTAGATTACTTTGCACATCATACAGATGAAGCAGTCAGCACCACATTGATCGCAGGATTTAAATCTCCAAAGGATGTTCTGTTTAAAAATGATTTTAAATTCTGGAAGGATCAGATTCATGTAATTCAAACCGTTGATACTGCTCCTGAGGGCTACGAAGGACCGGTAGGAATGGTAACACAGTATATTCCTGATTTGGAATTTAAAGATATTGAAAATACAGCATTTATCTGTGTAGGACCGCCAATTATGATTAAATTTACGGTAATGGAGATTTTAAAACTTGGGGTGCCAGAAGAAAATATTTGGGTTTCCAATGAACGTAAAATGTGCTGTGGTATTGGAAAATGTGGACATTGCAAGATTGGATCCACTTATATCTGCTTAGATGGTCCGGTATTTAATTATGTAGACGGCAAGGAATTAATTGATTAGGAGGTGCGCAGATGGGACTAGATATTAATACAAAAAAATTAAAGAAGAATGCATTTCGTGTATCTAAGGTTCGTGGAATTGGAGCTTCCAGAATCCGTGTGCCAGGAGGATATTTAAATGCCCAAGTGTTGGGAATGGTGCAGGAAATTGCGCAAACTTACGGAAATGGATATGTACATTTGACTACACGTCAGGGATTTGAAATCGAAGGTATCCGCTATGAGGATATGGATGAAATTAATCAGAAACTACAGCCTATTATTGATATCTTAGAAATTAATCAAACAGATCCAGGCACAGGATATCCTGCATCTGGAACAAGAAATATTAGTGCCTGTATTGGGAATAATGTTTGTCCATTTGCAAATTATAATACTGCAGAACTGGCAAAAAAAATTGAAAAAGCTGTTTTTCCAAATGATTTACACTTTAAGATTGCATGTACCGGATGTTCGAATGACTGTGCAAAAGCAAGAATGCATGATTTCGGAATTATTGGGATGACTATGCCACAGTATGATCCAAATCGTTGTGTAAACTGCCAGGCGTGTGTGAAAGGATGTCAGAAATTATCTGTCAGTGCTTTGAGAGTAGAAAATTATAAAATTGTCAGAGATGAAGAGAAATGCATTGGATGTGGCGTCTGTGTAACAAAATGTCCAACAAGAGCATTGACAAGAAGTAAGAAAAAATATTATAAACTTGCAATCATGGGACGTACAGGAAAGAAAAATCCACGTCTGGGACAGGATTTTCTTGTATGGGCAGATGAAGATAATATAATCAAGATTATTCTAAATACATATAAATTCGTAGAAAAATATATATCAAAAGATGCACCCGCCAGAAAAGAACATATTGGTTATATCATTGACCGTGTAGGATTTGAAGAATATAAAAAGTGGGCATTAGAAGGGGTAGAATTAATGCCGGAAACAATTATGAAAGAATGTATTTATTGGGATGGGATTCATTTCGATCGATAGGAAAGGGAAGGTATATGAAGAAAGTACAATCAACCTGTAATTATTGTGCCATCGATTGTAATTTGGACTTTTATGTAGAAAACAATCGTGTGGTAAAAACAGTACCCACAAAAGGATATCCAGTAAATGATGGATTTTGCTGTATTAAAGGATTATCTCTGGATAAACAGCAAAAAACAGTAAAACCGGGCAGTCTTCCTAAAATTCGTCAGGAAGATGGAAGTTTTAAAGAAGTTTCCTGGGAGGAAGGTTTTGAACATGTAGCTGATAAAATCAAAGAACTACAGGGAAAATATGGGCCAGAAAGCGTTGCTGGTATTAGTACTGGTCAGTTGACTTTGGAAGAATTTGCTATCTTTGGCCATGTTATGAGAAATTATTTAAAAACTAATGTAGATGGAAATACCCGTTTATGTATGGCAACGGCAGTTGTAGCACATAAACAGAGTTATGGATTTGATGCACCAGGCTATACATTAAAAGACCTGGAACTTTCAGATACTATTATTTTCATTGGAGCAAATCCAGTAGTTGCCCATCCTATTTTATGGGGAAGAGTGAAAAAAAATAAAGTGCCAGGACATAAAGTGATTGTAATTGATCCTAGAAAATCTGAAACAGCTATGAATGCAGATTATTGGTATGGGTTAAAATGGAGAAGTGATTTGCTGCTTTTATATACCATTGCAAACCAGTTGATTGAAAAAGACTATTTAGACCATACATTTATCAAAGATCATACAGAACGATTTGAAGAATTCAAAGAATTTGTACAAACCTATACCTTAGAACGTGGAGCAGAAGGAACAGGACTTTCGAAAGAACAAATTTTGGAATTAGTTGAGCTGATTCATAACGGCAAAAAAGTTTCTTTCTGGTGGACTATGGGAGTTAATCAAGGATATGAAGCAGTGCGTACTGCGCAGGCGATTATCAATTTAGCATTGATGACTGGAAATATTGGAAGACCAGGAACGGGTGCAAATTCTATTACCGGACAGTGTAATGCCATGGGTTCCAGAGCTTTTAGTAATACAGCAGTATTTTTTGGAGGAGGAGATTTTACCAATCCAGCAAGAAGAGAACGAATTGCCAGTGTTTTAGGTGTGGATGAATCTATGCTTGCCGAAAAACCAACAAAAACATATAACCAGATTATTGAGGGAATCAATGCAGGAGAAATTAAGGGTCTTTGGATTTTATGTACTAACCCGAGACATAGCTGGACAAATAATGAAACTTTTGCATCTGCAGCGAAAAAATTAGAGTTATTTGTGGTTCAGGATATTTATGACACGATTGAAAGTGCAGAAGACTGTACGGTGTTTTTCCCAGTTGTTCCTGGACTGAAAAAGGAAGGAACTTATATTAACTTAGAACGCCGTCTTTCTGCAATGCGACAAGTATTGGAACGTGGAGAAAATGAAATTTCAGATTATGAGGCAGTGTTAGGAGTAGGAAAAGCTCTTGGAATGGGAGATGCATTAAAAGGATGGGAAACACCAAAAGAATGTTTTGCCCTTATGAGAGAATGTTCCAGAAACATGCCGTGTGATTTTACTGGTGTAACATGGGAAAAGCTTGAAAATTCTCATGGAATTCAATGGCCATATCCAGAAGGAAAAGAAGAAGAAAATGGAGAAGAACAAAGAAGACTATATGAAGATGGAAACTTTTTTACTCCATCTAAAAAAGCACAGTTTATGTTTGAGGAAGTAAGAGAAAATCCTCTTCCAACTACAGAAGAATTTCCGTATGTACTAAATACAGGAAGAGGAAGCGTAGGACAATGGCATACGCAGAGCCGTACCAAGGAAGTGAAGTTTGTAGAAGATGTATCTTCTAAAAAAGCGTATTTGTATATGAATCCGAAACTGGCAATGCAGTATGGAGTTGAGGAAATGGATCAAATTCGTGTATATTCAGTTAATGGCCAAAATGCAGAATTTTTTGTAAAACTGACAGAAAATGTTCAAGTTGGTGAATTATATGCGCCAATTCATTATATTGAATGTAACAAGCTGACCCCATCTTTATATGATTCTTATTCTAAAGAACCATCTTATAAAGCAACACCAGTCCGATTTGAAAAATGTTAGGAGGGGCTTATGTATCGTATAAAAATTGACCGCAGCCGTTGCATTGGCTGTCTGACATGTGTAACTGCCTGTGTAGTCAGTCATGAAACAGAAAGCGGAGATGCAAGAAATCGAGTCACTATTGATAGTGAAACAAAACCGGCACCTATTTTCTGTCGTCATTGTGAACGTCCAGAATGTGTATATACCTGTATGACAGGAGCAATGAAGAAGAATCCTAAAACAGGATATGTGGAATATGACAAAGAACAGTGTGCAAGCTGTTACATGTGTATTATGTCCTGCCCATATGGAGTCTTAAAATATGATAGTATTAAACAGAAAGAAATTATGAAATGTAACATGTGTGTACACAGAAGCGAAGATGGAACTGCAAATCCTATGTGTGTGGAAAAATGTCCAATGCAGGCAATTACTCTTGAGGAGGTGGAATAATGAGATATGTAGTATTAGGAGCCTCAGCTGCGGGAATTCATGGAGTGAGAGAGTTAAGAAAAATAGATAAAGAAAGTGAAATTATTCTAATATCAAAAGATAAAGACATTTATTCCCGCTGTATTTTACATCATTATTTAGGAGGGGAAAGAACTTTAGAAAAATTATCTTTTGTAGAGAGTGATTTTGTTAATTTATTTCAGATTAAATGGATAAAGGGAAAATCCTGTACAGGTTTAAATCCAGCAGAAAAAAAGGTAATTCTAGAAGATGGAGAAGAAATTCAATATGATAAATTATTGATTGCAACAGGTTCTCATACTTTCATTCCACCAGTAAAAAATTTAAAAGAAGCAAAAAATGTCATCGGATTTCGAAACATCGAAGATATGGAAGTATTAAAACAAGCTGCCAGAGAGGCAAAAAATATCATTGTTATGGGAGCAGGTCTGGTAGGACTGGATTGTGCTTCTGGCTTTTTGGAATTGGGTGTAAAAGTAACTTTGGTAGAAATGGCAGAATGGTTGCTTAGTAAACAGTTAGATGAAAGAGCTGCAAAAACTTATCAGGAAGCATTCGAAAAACGTGGAGTTGCACAATACTATAGAACTGGAATATCAGAAGTTATCTTAGATGAAAATAACATGATTACAGAGGTCATCTTAAGTGATGGAACAAAACTACCTTGTGATTTTGTTGTTGTTACGGCAGGAGTTCGTTCAAATGTGGAATTTTTAGAGGGATCAGGGATTGAAACTAGTCGTTTCGGACTGATCTATGATGAAACTGGCAAGACCAGTGATGAACATATTTATGGAGCTGGAGATGTTTCCGGAACAAATCCAATTTGGCCAGTGGCGGTAAAAGAAGGAATGATTGCTGCAAGTAATATGGCAGGTGTTCCGAGAAAAATGACAGATTTCTTTGCAAGCAAATCCACTATGAATTTTTTAGGAATTCCAAGTATGTCCTTGGGTGATGTAAATCCAGAAGATGATACGTATACAGTGGAAATAAAAGAAACAAAAGATTCTTATAAAAAGATTATTCATAAAAATGGAAAGATTGTTGGAGCAATTATGCAAGGAGATCTGGCTTATGGTGGAATTCTGCAACAGCTAATTGCAAGAAAAATAGATGTATCAAAAGTAAAAAAACCGATTTTTGATATTGACTATTCAGACTTCTTTCATATGAAAGAGAATTTCGAATTTTATTATAAAGAGGGTCAAGATTAGAAGGAGAAATAAATGGAACGATTACAAAGAATGCCAGTGCCCATCCTACCAACATTTGTAGGAGCATTAACACTAAGTAATGTATACGCAGGAATGGGATATACCTGGGTGCGACATATTACAATGTGGACAGCTACAGTTATATTCTTACTATATGTGATGAAAATATTATGTTTTACAAAAACATGCAGACAGGAATATGAAACTACAGTACCATGCAGTTTATATGCAGGATTTACTATGGTACTGATGATTTTAGGAAGTTATTATTTTGATTATGTTCAACCATTTGGAAAAGCAATCTGGAGTATTGGATTAGCAGTTCATGCGATCCATATTCTAATTTTCACTTATAAAAATGTGATTAAAAAACGTGATATAAATACATTTGTACCTAGCTGGTTTGTCACTTATAATGGGATTATGGTAAGTTGTGTTGTAGGTGGCGCAATGAATGCAGCAGGAATTTTAAAATATGTTGTGTATTATGGAATTATCATTTATTTTGTGTTGATTCCAATTATGATTTGGCGTTTAATTACTGTTGAAGTGAAACCTCCGGTCTACCATACCATGGCTGTTGTTTTAGCACCTTGCAGTTTATGTCTGGTTAGTTACTTAAATGTAATTGTGAAGCCAAATCAGACCTTGGTATTTCTTTTATATGGATGTGTTTTGGCATCACTTGCTTTTATTATTATTAAACTGCCAAAATTCTTTTCATTTACTTTTACGCCTGGATTTGCGGGAATGACATTCCCAATGGCAATTGGAATTGTGGCAACAACAAAAATGACAGCTTATCTGACAGAAATTGGTAAAGGTTCTTTAGCGGCTATTACCAGTCAGATTGGTGGAATTCAGATTTATCTGACAACTATGATTATTGGATTCGTTCTTTTGAATTTCCTGATCATGGCATTAAGAATAGAAAGGAAATAAAAGATGATAGCAGGATACATATTGACAGGCGGCAAAAATCGACGTATGAATGGAGAAAAAAAACTTTTTTTAGAATATAAAGGAAAGACTTTTTTTGATCATATTAAAAACTCTTTGCAATTATTTTCTAACATATATTTATCTGTTGATGAAAAAAAACCCTATGAAGCCTTGAAAATGCCAATGGTTGTTGATGTGTATCCTGATATTGGGCCTATGGGAGGCATATATTCGGGATTATTACATTGTAGCGAAGATGCCTTGTTTGTAATAGCATGTGATATGCCTCTTATTGATTTGCAGACGGTAAAAAAAATATGTCAGACATACGAAAAAGAAAGAATCATAACAATTGTACAGACAGAAACACGCTTACATCCTCTATTAGGAATTTATCCCAAAACGATCCTGCCTGTTATGGAAGAGATGATTCAGGAAAAGAATTACCGAATGATGAATTTATTTGCCCGGACAAAAGTATGTGCGATACAATTAAAAGGAAATCATCAAGCGGTCCAAAATGTAAATACACCAAAAGAATATCAAAAATTATGGTTAAAATAGTTAGAAATTCGCATAATATGAGCTGGAGGAGGAAGAGATGGAACAGAAATTAAATCACTTTGATCAAAAAGGGAATGCCATTATGGTAGATGTGACAGAGAAAAAGATTACGAAACGAACAGCAATCGCATCCGGGAAGATTAAAGTAAGTCCTGCAGTCATAGAAGCAGTATTAAATGGTACATCGAAAAAGGGAGATGTACTTGGAGTGGCAAGAATAGCTGGAATCATGGCTGTGAAACAAACTGCAAATTTGATTCCAATGTGCCATACACTTCTCATTCAGAAATGTTCAGTTGATTTTCAAGTTCGAGAAGAAACATGTGAAATACAATCAAGGTGTGCTGTTAAATTAGAGGGGAAGACAGGAGTAGAGATGGAAGCCCTGACAGGGGTATCCGTATCACTTCTTACAATCTATGATATGTGTAAAGCAATTGATAAATCAATGGAAATTACGGATATCCGCCTGGAAGAAAAAACAGGTGGGAAAAGCGGAATTTATAGAAGGGAAGCGGAATGAAAGACAGCTACGGAAGAAACATCGATTATTTAAGAATTTCAATTACAGATAGATGTAATTTACGATGTACGTATTGTATGCCAGAAGAAGGCATTTCTTGTATAAAACATGAAGATATCTTAACATATGAAGAAATAGAGATTATATGTAAACACATGAGTCGTATTGGATTAAAGCACGTAAAAATCACTGGCGGGGAGCCATTGGCAAGAAAGGAATCTTGGAGACTAATAGAGAAATTAAAAGCCATACCATTAATTGAGACTGTGACACTAACGACCAATGGAATGCTATTAAAAGAAACGGCTCAGAATTTGGTGAAAGCAGGGATGGATGGCATCAATATCAGTCTGGATACTTTAGATGAAAAGGAATATGAAAAAATTACCAGAGGCGGAAGTGTAAAAAAGGTATTAAATGGATTGGAAACCATGCTTTCTTATCCTCAAGTCACAATAAAAATTAATTGTGTATTAAGTGGAAATGGATGGAAAAAAAATGCCATTTCCATGGCAGAGTTAGCAAAAAAATATGCTGTACATGTACGCTTTATTGAATATATGCCAACAGGTTTAAATGACGATAATCAAGTAAAATTCCAGGATCAGGTGCGAAAGACTTTAGAGGAAGCCTATGGATTATCAAATGAATGCGAAAGACCATTAGGATTTGGGCCAAGTAGCTATTATGCGTTTCCTGACTTTCGAGGAAAAATTGGATTTATTAGTGCCATTAGTCATAAGTTTTGTGAAACATGCAATCGTATTCGTCTAACAGCAGATGGAAAATTGAGATTATGTCTGCAATCAGCGGATGCAGTGGATTTGAAAGCGTTGGTACGACAAGGAAAAGAATCTGAGTTAAATGCAGTCATTCAAAATGCAGTGTTGTATAAACCAAAGGAACATCATTTTGACAATCAAAATATTGAGACAGAGAGCATGTCACAGATTGGAGGTTGAAAAATATGAGAGTAGCAGTCATTACATCCAGTGATTCTGGATATGCAGGAAAAAGAGAAGATGTAAGTGGACCATGTGTCCAGCAAATTGCGAAGTCCTTTGGAGCTGAAATTGTATATGTTAATTTGCTTCCTGATACCCAGGAGCGGTTAGAAGAAGAATTGAAAAAAATTTGTGATGAAGATTTGGCCGATTTGATTCTTACAACTGGTGGAACAGGATTTTCAATGAGAGATTGTATGCCAGAAGCCACATTAGCCGTTTCTGAGCGCATGGTTCCGGGAATTCCGGAAGCCATGAGAAGTTATAGTATGCAGTTTACGAAACGAGCTATGTTAAGCCGTGCAGCAGCTGGAATTCGAAAACAAACATTGATTGTCAATCTACCAGGAAGTCCAAAAGCAGTACAGGAATGTCTGAACTATATTTTCCCAGAATTGGAGCATGGAGTAGAGATTTTAACTGGAAAGACAAAAAATTGTGCCAGAAGTTAAGATGTAAAAGCACTGCAATATTTTGAGCTTTTATAAAATCTGAATTCAGTATACAAAAGATAAAAACAACAAAAAGGAGCAACTAGTTATGAAATTATTTTTAACCAGCAGTCCATGTACCAATAACATGCCAGAAGGTGTAGATCTTCCATGTATTTTATATGAGGATAATGAATTTGTAAAAAATTTAGAGAAACATTGGAAAACAGATGGCCGATGTGTCATTATCAGTGCGAATCCAGCTAATTTTGGAATGAATGATGAGATGACGGACACCTTTTTTAAGGCCTTTGCTTATCATGGGCTTACACTTTCAGCGATTACCATTTGCGATAATCGTAATGCTGGAGAGGCATCGCAATTATTAGAAAATAGTGATGTGGTCGTCCTGGCAGGAGGGCACGTACCAACACAGATGGAATTTTTTCGTCAAATTGAGTTAAAAGAATGGATTCGGAATTATAAGGGAATTGTAATTGGTATTAGTGCAGGAACCATGAACTGTGCCAATCTTGTATATGCACAGCCAGAAGAACCTGGGGAATCGATAGACCCAGAATATATAAGATTTTTCCAGGGACTTGGACTTACCCATATTAATGTACTTCCCCATTATCAGAATGTAAAAAATAATATTTTAGATGGAAAGAGATTATTTGAAGACATCACTTATGATGATAGCATAGGAAAAACTTTTTATGCATTGGTGGATGGAAGCTATATTTTGGTTGAGAATGGGAAAAGTGTTCTTTATGGAGAAGCTTACCAGATAAAAGATGGGTCTATTACACCAGTATGTGAGTATGGAAATAAGATAATTCTTTAGAAGAGATAACAAAATAATTGACTCCGAGCGATTTAATCTAAGGGCATGCCTATGATTATGAGCCGCCAGATTCTATATATGGAACTTCTGGCCGGGGTTGGAATGGAAACAGACCAGCCTTCCCTTTTGAAAAGGAGCCTGATACAAAAAAGTATTGTTCAATAGTGTATACTATTGTATAAAATACTCTTATTTTGGTACCAGTAAGGCTGTATTTCAGAATGGAATATAGCCTTTTATTTATTGATCGAAAATAAGTGATTTAAAAAATGGAGAAGGAAAATGAAATTAATTGAGACTCAAAATGCTGTTGGACATGTAATCTGTCATGACATTACGATTATAATAAAGGATAAAATAAAAGAGACTGCATTTCGAAAGGGGCATGTGGTAAAGGAAGAAGATATACCAGTCTTACTTTCTATAGGAAAAGATCATTTGTATGTATGGGAAAAAGATGACACTATGTATCATGAAGATGAAGCAGCAGAGATTTTAGCGGATGCCTGTCAGGGAATTGGCATAGAGCGTTCGAAACCCAAAGAAGGAAAGATTGAACTGACTGCCAAAATGAATGGATTATTGGAAATTGATGTGGAACGGCTGTATCAGATTAATTCTATTGAAAATATGATGATTGCAACCAGACATAATAATATGGCAGTAAAAAAAGGTGATAAACTGGCTGGAACCAGAATTATTCCACTTATTATTGAAAAAGTGAAAATGGATCAGGTATCTCATATTGCAGGAAAAGAGAATCCAATTTTAAAGATTCTTCCGTTTGTAAGAAAAACAGTTGGAATTATTACTACTGGAAATGAAGTTTTTTATGGGAGAATCAAAGATACTTTTACTCCAGTGATTCGGCAGAAAATGGAACAATATGGGGTAGAGGTAATTGGGCATAAAGTAATTGGAGATGATCCCCAAAAAATAACAGAAGCGATTATTCAGTTAAAAAAGCAGGGAGTGCAGATGATTTTATGTACGGGTGGGATGAGCGTAGATCCAGATGACCGTACTCCAAGTGCAATTAGAGAAAGTGGAGCTCAAATTATTTCTTATGGAGCGCCAGTACTTCCAGGTGCCATGTTTTTATTAGGTTATTTTAAAGATGGAACACCAATTATGGGACTTCCGGGGTGTGTGATGTATGCAAAAGCAACGATTTTTGATTTGATACTTCCAAGAGTATTGGCAGATGTGAAAATAGAGAAAGCAGATTTCGCTATGATGGGGCATGGAGGTCTTTGTCTGGGATGTGATATCTGTCATTATCCAAATTGCGGATTTGGTAAAGGAGTGTAAAAATGTTACAGTTGGAAAAAGCAGAAAATCTATTGTGTGAACAAGTAAATCCAATGAAAGAAACAGAAACAATACCGTTATTAAAAGCCATAGGAAGAATGATTGCACAAGATGGAAAAGCGCTGGAAGATCAGCCCCCATTTCCACGTTCTCCATTGGATGGATATGCAGTAAGAGGAATTGATACAACAGGAGCAGAGAAGGAAAATCCAAAAACATTTACTGTCATTGGAAAAGTCTGTGCAGGAAGTGTGTTTAAAGGAGAAGTAAAGGAAAGGGAAGCAGTTCGGATTATGACAGGTGCACCAATTCCAAAAGGGGCGGATACTGTTATTCGACAGGAAGATACCGATTATGGAGAAGAAGAGGTTAAGATTTTTTCCAGTTCAAAAGCATATGAAAATTATTGTCCTCAGGGAGAGGATTATAGGGCAGGACAGACATTAATTAAAAATGGGAGTAAGATTCTGGGTGCGCAGGCAGCAATTCTTGCCAGTTTGGGAATTGCCGAAGTAGAAGTATATCAAAGAGCCAAAATTGCAGTGATTTCTACTGGTGATGAGGTAATGCAGCCAGGAAAAGAATTAGAATCAGGAAAGATTTACGATTCTAACTTACATTATATATGTGCAAGACTAATAGAACTGGGAATCGAACCGATGGTTTCTTGCCATTGCAGCGATGATACAGTTCAAATGGCTGAAATGATAAAAAGAATAGCTCCAAAAGCAGATCTGATTATTACGACTGGAGGAGTTTCTGTTGGAGAAAAAGATATTATGCATGAAGTACTCACATTTTTAAATGCGAAAAAATTGTTCTGGCAAGTGGATATAAAACCAGGTGCTCCAACATTAGCGGCTGATTATCTGAATACACTCATCATCTGCCTATCTGGAAATCCTTATGGAGCAGCAGCCAATTTTGAGTTATTGGTACGTCCGGTCATTGGAAAACTGACCGGAGACTGTGCCTGGATCGTAAAGAAAAAAAAAGCGGTATTACAAAATAATTTTTTCAAACGAAGTGGTGTCAGAAGATTCTTGAGAGGATGGGAAGATTCTGGAAAAGTATGGGTAGTTACAGGAAATCAGTCTTCTGGAGCATTGGCTTCCATGTTGAATAGTAACTGTTTAATTGAAATATCAAAAAATCGGGAAGGTGCCAGAAAAGGAGATCAGGTGTGGATACATCCAATTTAAGAAAAAATCCGTATGTTTATGCGGTCAGCGGCTACAAAAATAGTGGAAAAACAACGATGATCATAAGGCTGATTAAAGAGTTAACAAGTCGTGGATATAAGGTGGCGGTCATCAAGCATGATGGGCATGATTTTGAAAGTGATGTTCCAGGAACAGATAGTTGGAAGCATCAAAAGGCAGGGGCTTATGGAACTGCAGTCTTTTCCCAAAACCGTCTATTAATTACAAAGGAATGTACAGGCATTTGTGAAAAGGAGTTAATGAAGGCATTTCCAGAAGCGGACATCATTATCATAGAGGGGTTGAAGTATAGTCATTATCCTAAATATATTTGCCAATATCCAAAAGAGGCGTTAAAGTCGCCAAAAGAATTGGCAGATGAGATTGAACATGGAATGAAGGGAGCGCAGAAATGGGAATAGTAAAAGCAATTTGTATTAGTGAGAAAAAAGGAACGCCAAAGCGGGAAATTTCTAAGATTCATGTAATTGAAAATTTTGGGTTTGAAGGAGATGCCCATGCAGGAAAATGGCACCGTCAGGTAAGCCTTCTTTCTTATGAAAAGATTGAAGAATTCCGCGCCAGAGGGGCGGAAGTAGAATTTGGTGCATTCGGAGAAAATCTGGTAATTTCGGATTATGATTTTAAGATATTTCCAATTGGAACAAAATTTAGGTGCAATGATGTGATTTTGGAATTGACACAGATTGGAAAAGAGTGCCATCATGGATGCCAGATTTTTCAGAAAATGGGAGATTGTATTATGCCAAGAGAGGGG
>JAXJPR010000042.1:0-28665 GCA_036311565.1 Lachnospiraceae bacterium | reverse complement strand
TCATAAACATTTCACCCCGCCTATTTTAATACTTTTATTATATCAAAAAAGAGCCTATAAGTCTTTGGAATCAAGGACTTTCGGCTCCATAAAGCAGAAAAAGCCGGCACGTATGTGCCGGACTTTGTCTACAGTCTGAAGCGGATAAATCCGCTTTTTTTATCTTTTTGCCTTTTTCAGCATTTCTTTTAGTTCTTCAATGGAAAATTCGTAGTTTGTATTACAGAAATGACAATTTACTTCAATTGGTTTTCCATCGTTAATCATTTCTTTCAAATCTTTTTCTCCAACACTGATTACCGCTTTTGCTACTCTTTCTTTGCTGCAGTTACAGGAAAATTTTGTAGGAATTTTGTCATGAATCGTCATTCCAAATTCTCCTAACAAGTCTTCCATTATCATTTCTGGTGTCTTTCCTGCTTCTAATTCAGTAGTTACAGAAGTAAACTGGGCAATTTTCTTTTCTAGCCCTGCAATCACTTCTTCCTCGGCGAACGGCATCAACTGTATAATAAATCCTCCTGCATGTTTTACCGTATTGTTTTTTTCCATCAGCACTCCCAGTGCAACAGAGGATGGAACCTGTTCACTGGTCGCAAAATAGTAAGTCAGATCTTCTGCAATTTCTCCAGATACTAAATGTGTCTGTCCTACATATGGATCTTTTAGTCCAATGTCTTTGATCACACTCATGACTCCCAAATCGAGGGCTCCTCCTACATCTAATTTCCCGTCAGAACGGATTGGCAACATGACATTCGGATTATGCACATAACCTTTTACATTGGCATGAGAATCTGCGGTTACCATTAATCCACCGATTGGTCCCTGGCACTGAATTTTCAATGTCAATAAATCACTGTCATTTTTGCACATGCTTCCCATCATCGCCCCTGCAGTCATAAGACGTCCCAATGCAGCTGTAGCTACAGGACTTGTATTATGGGCTTTTCTTGCTGTTTCTACTATTTCTTTTGTATATGCTGCAAAAAATCGAACCTGATTATTGGCAGCCGTTCCTCTAATAATGTAATCTTCCATTACGAATTCGCTCCACCTTTCCTTTTTCTCTTGCAATAAAATAGACTCTTTCGCTGTCTTCTTTTGGACTTTTCTTTGTAAATGCATCATAAACTGCTACAAATTCCATTCCACTTAAAGCAATGGCCTTTTTTACTTCTTCTATCGTATATGCTTTTTGATAATGAGTTTCTATAAACTTTCGATATCTTCCATCTTCTTCCTGAAGAAACAGATTCAACTGATATTCATTGATTCTTTCTTCTTCATAGAAATAATTGTCCCAAATAAAACTCATCTCTTCCCGATCCTCAGCAATGGTATGATCTGCAAGCAATATTTTATACTTATACAGTGTGTTCATGTCAAAGATAAAGATTCCCTCCGGGTCCAAATAATTATTAACCAATCGAAAGACTTCTGTCAAGTCCTCAAATTCAGTTATGTAATTTATGCTATCACATATACTAATGACAGCCTTCACAGTACCATATAATTCAAACTCTCTCATATCCTGCAAAAGATATAAAATCCCGTTTTTCGCTTTTAACGATTTTTCCTGTGCAATCTCTAACATTTCTGATGAATTATCAATTCCGATCATATCATATCCAGATTCTGCAAGACGCTGGGTAATATTACCAGTACCACATCCTAAATCCAGAAGAAGTCCATCCAAAATATTCTCTTCTTTTAACAGATCTATCACATATTCTGACCATTCATCATATGGGATATTGTCCATAAAATCATCATACACTCTGGCAAAACTTTCATAACTTGCCATTTTTCTTCCTCCTTACAGTAATGGTGAGAATACACGTAAAATACTTTGTGCCAACAACGCTGTCAGTGGTTTTATGCATTCTTCCTGCGTAATCAATTTGCTTACTTTCATTGTATCTATAAAATCATCATAAATATCTTTCACAGTCTTTGTGTTGTATAAGAAAACACCGCATTCAAAGTGTAGATATAAGCTGCGATAATCCCAGTTCACAGTTCCAACTGTAGCAATTTTGTCATCACATACCACATTTTTTGCATGGATAAATCCTGGTACATACTCATAAATCCGCACTCCTGCATTTACTAATGTCCGATAATAAGACTGTGTCACCAAAAATACCAGTTTTTTATCTGGAATTCCCGGAGTAATAATTCTGACATCCACTCCTCGCTTCGATGCAAGACAAAGAGCCGTCATCAGTTCATTGTCAATAATCAGATACGGGGTCGTAATATAAAGATATTTTGTGGCCCCATGAATGATATTCAAATAAATGTTCTCACTGACCGTTTCTGCATCCAATGGTGTATCAGAATAAGGCTGTACATAGCCATCGCTTTCCATCCGCTTTTGCATATGCCATTTGGGCCGATATTTTATATAATCCTCTTCTATCTTTCGAAGCGGATTCCAGACCTGAAGAAACATAATGGTCAAATTCCAGACAGCATCCCCTTTTATCATGATACCACTATCTTTCCAATAGCCAAATCGTTCTTCCCGGTTAATATATTCATCTGCTAAATTAAAGCCTCCGGTAAATGCTGTATGACCGTCAATGACCATAATTTTCCTATGGTCTCTATTATTCCATGCAGTAGATATAATGGGAATAAATTCATTAAATCTCATACAGGAAATTCCCCTTGCTTCAACTTTCTTATAAAAATTTGCATCTAGTACGGATATACAGCCAACATCATCATACATGAACCGGACATCCACGCCTTCTTTTGCTTTTTGCTCCAGAATTTCTAACATTTCATCCAGCATGGATCCTTCTTTTACAATAAAATATTCCATAAAAATATAATGTTTGGCTTCTTTTAATTCTTCCAGCACTCTTTCATAGCATTCTTCCCCGCTGGAAAAATAAGTTGTCTGAGTATGTTTGTGAATAGGAAATCCTGCATGTTTCGCAATATAATGGCTTTGCCCCGCAACAATCGGAGACTGTTCTTTTATTTCATCTTGAATTTCCTTCTTTTGCTGTAATAAAAATACTGTTTTTTTAAACTCTTGATCTAATACTTTTCTCAAATGTCTGGCTGGCTTTTTATTTCCTAAATACAGATACATAATTCCTCCCAAAATAGGAACCGTCAAAATAGGAATTACCCATGCCAATTTATATGCCGGGTTGTCATCTTTATTAATGATATAGATTACCGCCGCAATACTAAATGCTTTTAGTATATAAGAAATGATATCATTGTATCCTCCCAATTCAAATACTATGGATGCAAACCAATAAATTTGAAGGGAAAAGACAAGTAATCCTATGACAACTCTGCTAAATAAAAATTCTGCTATCTTTTTCATGGTCATTCCCTCCAATTGTCTTTAATTTTACCATTCTACCACAATTTTATAAACTCTAACATACAAAATTGGTATTTTTTTATTTATTAGAAATAAAACTGACCTTCGGACATGCATAAAGAAACGCCGATGGAATTCCAACGACGTTTCTACACTTTGTCTATTTTGTATTTTTTATTTCTCTTTTTCTCTTGGTCATCAATCCACCGATTCGGCCTGTTTCTTTTGCAGATAGGGATTTCCATCCTTCCTTTTGTACTTTATCGGCCAGCCCTAATTCTTCTGCAATTTCATACTTTAGTATTTCATCTTCTGTCAAAGGTTTTGGATTTTTTGGCATCTGCCTTTCTCCTTTCATCAGCTGATACTCTTAGTATGGACTGTTTTTCTCTTTTTATTCTGATAAATTTATATTTTTATTCAAGGAAAAAGAGGAAAGATATACTTCCTTTACCTTTTGTCCAGTCATCTGCTCTAATGCCTTTTTATAGGAATCCATCTGTCCTTTATAACGCTCAAGCAGGATCGACTCCTGTCCTCTCTTTATCCGGTCTGTCTTATAATCTACCAGGATAATCTCATTGTCTTCAACAAAAAATAAATCAATGATTCCCTGCACCACCACCCGTTCTTTACTATTTGTTTCTGGCTGCATTTCCTTTAATGGCAGTCCCATAACAAATTGGCGTTCTTGAAACAACTGTTTATTTTTAGCTGCACGAATGGCACGTTTTCCAATTCTAGACCGCAGGAACCATAAGATCTTACTCTGTGGGATAACAGAATAACTATTTTCATCAATTTTTCCCTGGCAGATCCAACTCCTAATTTCCTCATCTAACGATTCTTTTGTATAGTCTTTTGTAAAATCTAACAGTTCCATACATTTATGAACCGCCGTTCCTTTGGCAGTAGAAGAAATTTTTTTCTCAGATCTTAAAAATTCCGGTATCAAAGGTTCCACCTCTTCCCGAACTTCTCTTATTTCAGATTCTTCTCCCAATACTATCTGACTTTTTTGTTTGATTTCTGATACGGAATACTTCATCTTGTGACCAATTTCTTCTCTAAAAGAATATTCCCAGGTAATTTCTTTTTGAATTTGTTCTACCTGCTTTTCATCTGCCCTGTTCATAATTTCATCATAAAGCATTGCCTTTTGCCATCCTGCTTTTTGATAGCTATTAAGTTCTGCTTCTACTAACATTTGAGGAGTGATGACCCGCACTTCTAACTCATTTTCATCTACTTGATCAAACTGAATATTTTTTTCTGGATAATAACTTTTTATCAACGGCTCCATTGCCGGATGACTGACAAGTGCCATCAAGATCCAGTCTATGTACGAAGCAGCATATTTTATCTGATAGTAATTACATGGCCTTTGATCTTTTTTTCTTATATATTTCCACAATTGATCAGCCATTTTTTTTATAGCACCAGTCATGATCAGTTTATCTTTTGCTCTAGTCATGGCAACATAAAGCACCCTGAGTTCTTCTCCCAGTGTTTCCTCATACATTTTTGCCGCAATCATCTTCTTTAACAATGTCTGCCTTTTTTCTCTGGTCTCAAGCCGAATAACATCCGGACCAAAATAATAATCACTATGCATCAAAATTGGTTCTCTGGTGTCCATCAGATTAAATTTTTTGGACATTCCGCTTAAAAATACAATTGGATATTCCAGCCCTTTGCTCTTATGAATACTCATAATACGTACCAAATTCTCATGTTCTCCCTGGACATTAGCCTCTCCATAATCAATATCATATTCTTTTAACTGTTCCATATATCTGACAAAGCCAAATAATCCTTTATAACTGCCTGATTCAAAAGTTTTTGCCTTTTGCATCAGCATGCGCATATTCGCCTGTCTGCGTTCTCCATTGGGCATAGCACCAATATAATGATAATATCCGGTTTCTGTAAGGATTTCCCATATTAAATCATGAATCGTGAGATAACATTTTTTCTTACGAAATTCTTCCAGCCATCCATTGGCTTTTCTTAGCTTCTGTAAAATACTTTCTTCTTTTCCATGTTCCAGATAATAATAAAAATAATCGGATACTGCCAGTTTCTGGTCTGCCGCCGTCTCGTACTCCTTCATCATCCAGACCATCTCTTCTCCTGTCATTCCGACAAATGGTGCCCTTAGAAAAGAAGTAAATGGAATATCCTGCTTTGCATTATCCAAAACTTTTAACATACTCATCATGGTCTGCACTTCAATCGAAGTAAAGGATCCTTTTTTACTTTCGCAAAATGCTGGAATTCCCATTTTATCCAGCTGTTCCTGGAATACTTCTCCCCATCCGCTGACTGTCCGAAGCAGAATTACCATATCTTTATATTCTGCTTTCCGAAGACCTTTCGTTCCATCGGGATTTACGCAGGTTATCATCTGTGGATGTTCTCCATCTACCATTTCCCGAATACGATATCCAATCATTGCTGCTTCTGCTTCCATATCTGTCATGGAAATCGTCTCTTCATTTAAATGCAGCATTAATAATTCGGTGGCAGCATTTATTTTTTCTCCCTCTGGAAATTCCATAGTCGGAAACAATGCTACCTTTTCATCATATGAAATTCCACCGATCTGGTCTACCATCAAATGATAAAAAATATAGTTGGTAACCGATAAAACTTCTTTTCTGCTTCGGAAATTGTTCTGCAGTTCAATTAATTTATTATGTTCCGTTTCTTTTTGATAACGAAAATATCTGCGAATGAATAGTTCCGGTCTTGCCTGACGAAATCCATAGATACTCTGCTTTAAATCTCCCACCATAAACAAATTATCTTTTCCGATTGATTCTCCCGAAATTAACCGGATAATCTCTTCCTGAATTTCATTCGTATCCTGATATTCATCTACATAGATTTCCTGATAAAATTCTCTCTTTTCCAGTGCTGTTTTTGAAGGAAGAAGATTTCCTTCCTCATCATGACCATTACTTAAGATTTTTAATGCATATTGCTCTAAATCAGAAAAATCCACCAGATTCTTTTCTCTTTTTTTCGCTTCCGTGATTTCTATAAAACGCAGAATCAACTGAATAAATGCTCCCATTGGTTTACTGCACAATTTTAGTTCTTTTTCTATTTCTGTAATTGTCTTAGGCAGTTTTTTTTCAATAAGATTCTCAATTAATGTATGTGTTTCTTTTCTCAAGTCCATTAACTGTTTAATTTTCGCTTTATCATGCTCTTTCTTTGCCCTTCCACGAATGGCTGTTTTTTGCCATTCTTCTGCTGCTTCCAGATAATTAGAAAAACTTTTTTCTCTTCCAAATTTCTGTACCCGTTTTCCTTCTTCATAAACTGCCTTCCTATGTGCATCAGGAACATCCGGAGAATTGGCATATTCTTCCAAATTGGCATAGCGGAAAAGTATTTCATCTACATCATAAGAAATATCATCTAATAAATATTTTGTCCACTTTTGTTCTAAAATCGATTCTCCATTCATATGAAAGACCTCATTTGCTTCGCTAAGCCATTTTTCTGGATTTTTTCCACTCCTTACAAAATGATAGGCTTTCAAAATAAAATCTTCGATTCGTTTATCAGACTTTCCTGTCGAATAACTTTCCAGAAAAGCCAGAAATCCTTCCTCTTTTTCTTCATATGCCTCTTCCATCAATTGATCCAATGCATCTTTCAGAAGAAGATTGATTTCTCCTTCCTCTCCAATCCGAAATCCAGGATCTAGATCTACTTCCATAAAATGTTCCCGCATCAAATTCAGACAAAAACTATGAATGGTCGTAATCTGTGCCTTTTGAACTCTGGAAAGTTGTCGGATTAAATGCTGGTTTCCTGGTTCCTGTTCTGCACGCTTCTCCAGAGCATTCATAATTCTCTCTTTCATTTCTGATGCTGCTGCATTGGTAAATGTTACGACCAAAAGTCTGTCAATATCTATAGGAGAACTTTCATCAGAAATTACTTCAATAATACGCTCCACCATAACAGCTGTTTTTCCGGAACCTGCTGCCGCAGACACTAACAGGTTCTTTCCTCTGCTGTCAATGACACTTTGCTGCTTACTTGTCCATGCCATCCTGCTGTTCTCCTTTCCACATAGCCAGTAAATCTTTGGCCTTTTTTTCTTCTAAATTTCGATATTCATCTAATCGTTCATCAAAATGACAGATTTCTTTAAATTCACAAAAATCACAGGCAGTCTCATTCTTTTTTCGATATGGTGTAATGGAAATCTTTCCATTCATAATTTCATTTCCTGCTTCCTTTATCTTTTTCATTGCAAATTCCTGAATATTTCGAAAGCTTTCTGTATCTATGACCTTTGAATAAGCACTATAACCACTTTTCGTTCTGGTCACTGGAATCGATCTGCATTTCGAAGGCAGATCTCTTTCCATATGTTCGATAATATGATAATCTCCATTGACGTAACCATCCATTTGCAGCTTTTTAAGAATTTGTTCCTCAACATCCTGTTCTTTTTCCTCATCTACCAACGGGTCTTTTAAAGAATAATAAAACATACCGGCAGGAATGACCGGCTTGCCTTTTGCCTTCTTTTCTTCGATTTCTAATACTGCATTCATATACAAAACAAGCTGCATCTGAAGTCCATAATACAAGTTGGTCAGATCAAATTTGGCGTATCCGGATTTATAATCAATGACTTTTAGATAAATCCCTTCTTCATCTTCAAACCTATCTACCCGGTCGATTTTTCCTTTCAAGCGCATGTTTACCCCATCTTCCAAGGATACATTGGCCGCATTTAAATTTTTATAAGAAGAAAAAGAGATTTCAAATGCATATGGTTTAAAATCGCTGTTTTCTAAATGTTTTACCAATGCCCACACGGTCCTTTTCGTCATTCGTTTAATAATTTCAATAACATAACGGTTTCTATGACTACTATTTAACAGTTCTTCATTCCACTCTCCAATGGCTTTTTCTACTGCATTATTGGTCAAAATCTCCTGTTCGCTTTCCGTAATCTCCTGCCAGTCCTCATAAGTTACCTGTATTTTCTTAGAAATCAATTCTAAAGAACGATGAAACACATTTCCCAGGTCCACTGGTTGAATTTTAAATTCTCTTCTTGGTTCCAAAGACAGACCGTATTTTAAAAAATGAGCATATGCACATGATTCAAATTGTTCCAGACGGCTGACGCTATTTTGCAAAATTTCCCCATAAACTGCTTTTGCTGCTTCTTTGGATAGATTGTCTTCCTGATTATCATAACATCCTGCTTCTAAAAATGGCCAGACTTTTCCGGATCTGGATAAAACATTTCCCATTTCCTTCCAGTAACTTTCATTATCTCTGCCTGCAATTCTTTCCCGCAGGCCAGCGATAAATTTATGAGTTCCATATTCCTTTGTATAATATCCCTTAGGTTCCATTTTCGTAATTACAAGTCTTGGCAAGACCTTTTGGATTCTCTGTATAAAATAAGATGGACGTAAAGATGAACCATCATCAGACACTGTCGCATAAGAAAGATACAGATGTTCCTTTGGCTTTGAAATCGCAAGATACAGATAAAACTGTTCTGTATAAGCTGCCTGTATTACTGTTTCTGCCAAAGTCAGTCCTTTTTCTTCCAGGTGTTCTCTTTCATAATCATTTAATATTCCATTTCCATCTACCGGTTTTGGAATACTTCCTTCATTCAGTCCTGCAAAAAATAATACCTTTACCTCATTTAATCTTGTTCTGGTCAGATCTCCTACTACTACCTGATCAATCCCTGGAGGAATTACCCCGATGGTCATTTCTTCTAAGCCAGTTTCCAGAATATTTTTTACTTCTGTCACTGTCATTATTTCCTGACCTAAAATTTCTACCATTTTATCCATCAAATTTAGAATATAGGGATAAATCTGACGGTATGTTTTCTCCATTACATAATTTTCTTCTTCTTCAAACTGTTCTTCCATGACTTTCATTTTTTCTTCTATTCTTAAGTGTCTTAAAAACTCATATAAGTAAGTCATATAATCTTTTACCGTCAGGTTCTTCTTTTTACATCCTTTATAAAAATCCATGATTTCGGCAAGAAATAATTCTCTGCTTTCATTTACTTCACGCAAATCTTCTTCTGTCTGTCCCTTTAGCAATATCGTAAATGCTTCTTTCCATCTTTTTTTACTTCCAATGCCGCGGGCAAGCACATAATTTTCCAGAGCATCAATCTGTCGAATGGATAAATCACTCATTCCAGCCTTTAAATATCGAAATACACTTTCATAAGAGAAATTTTCTTCTGCAATCTGGAAAATTCCCCTTATGGTCTCTACACATGGATTGTTTAGTATACTTTTCTTATGATCAATGAAAAATGGAATCTTAAGCTCTAAAAAGCATTGCTCAAAATGAGCACTATAACTTTCCATATCACCTGCAATTACTGCAATATCCCGATATCGGCATCCTTTTTCTCTGACATAATATGCAATCTGTTCACATATCATTCTAACTTCTTCTAAGCGGTCCCGTCCTGTAAACAGCGTAATATGGTCTATCTCCCCTTCATAAGATTTCACTGGATAGCGGAAAATTCCCGCTTCTAAAGCAGCCAGATCTGGCCGGTTCTTAAATCGATAGGAAACCTCTTCTCTCATCAGAACGCTAGGAAGAATTTCAATTCCCTGATTTTTTGCCAATTCTTTTAACTGATAGATTCCATTGGACGACAAGGAAAACAGTTCATATTCCTTAACAAATTTTCGCTGTTCCAGCCAGTAGTCTGCAGTCATAGAAACTACCACTTTTTCGGTCAGACCCAAAAGTACACCAATTAATTGATTTTGCACTGGCGTAAATCCCGTAAATCCATCGATATAAATAATGCTTCCTTTGATTTTTTCAGAATCCGAAACTTTTAATGCTAATACCTCTAAAAGCTGTTCTGCTACAATGGCATGACCTTCTAAAAATTTTTGAAATGATTTCTGAATTCGAAGTAAATCCTTTAATTTATAATTTAAGGTTCCTTCTTCCTCTTGACAGGCAGCCTCTAAATCCTCTGGTTTTATTTGATATTGATAAAGTTCTGAAATCATTGATTTCATTTTCTCAATAAATCCCTGCTTTTTAATACTGCTTCCAAATATTTTTAGATTTTCTTTTTCATCATCCAGGATTTTACGCAGCACCATCCGCTTACCCATATCTTCCAACACAGCTTCTGGAAAATAAGACAATTCTTCAAAAATACGGTAGGCTAATCTTGGAAAACTGACAATATCAATATTCATAGTCCCATGTCTTTTATGTTTTTCCACAACATCTTTTTGTGTCTGCAGGGTATACTGTTCGGGAACAATAAAAAAATAATTTTTATCCGGATGTTCCATAGACTCTTTCATTAAATTTTCATAGATAAAATGGGTTTTACCGCTGCCGCTTCTCCCAATAATAAACTGTAATGACATAATACTTCCTTTCTTTTCACTCCATTCTATCACACTTTCTACGTTCTAAAAATATTTTTTGCGCATATACTCTATTAGAAAACGTAAGGAGGATATTATGAGTTCTAATACAAAAGTTGTAGTCTTTAAAGCCAAAGAGTTAATTTATACCGGAATTTTCCTGCTTCTGGGAATTTTACTCATTCTTCTTTTAATATTTATGTTTCTTCCAAAAGAAAAGAAGACTAATCTTGAAGCAGAGGAAACCATGAACTACATACCAGGGGTCTATACATCAACCATTCAGCTGGGAGAAAACACACTGGATGTCCAGGTTACCGTAGACAGCACGAAAATCAAATCGGTAAGTTTGGAACAGCTGGATGATTCTATAAAAACAATGTATCCATTGATCGAACCATCCATTGCTTCTATTAATAAGCAGCTTTCTTCAATTTCCTCCATTGACGAATTGACTTTTGATGATGACAGCCAATACACCAATACTATTTTAAAACAGGCAATTAAAAATGCAGTGAAAAAGGCTCAGCCCTAACAAAAAGAGACCAAAACCTTCGTTTCAGGTTTTGGCCTCTTTCCTTTTAGTATTCTTCTATCTTATTAGTATCTGAATTCTTTTTATATATTTTTCCGCTATCACGGTCTACATAGAAGTCTCCTTCTTTTTTACCATTGGCATCATCTGTGACATCATAAATTTCATAATGATATCCCTTTTTTCCGTCAAGATATTCTGTTACAGATTCATCCCGATTACGAACTTCATATTTTTTTCCTGAATTATCATTATTCAACTGATTCATTAAATAATCATGGGCAGAATCATAATCGTTATATGCATTTCCATCTAAATCATCGGTTAAATCTTCTACGCCATTCTCGACATCATTAATGCCATTTTCAATTCCATCCTCAACATCATCTACTAAATTGTTATTGTCATTATTAGCATCGGTGTCCTGTACATTGCTTTCATCTGTTGTGTTATCTCCATTATTATTACCACAGCCGGCTGCCATTGCTGCAACTGCTGCTGTTAGAGAAAGACAAATCAGCCATTTTTTTAACTTTTTCATACTGCATCTCCTTTTTCTTAACTTTACAATGCTAGTATTTCCTAAAAATTAAAAAATATGAAAATCTATAAAAAAATATCATCATTTACAAGCATAGATGCCTGATGCATATCTGTTTTTTCTTCACTTACCATCTTACCGTCCATAATCAGATATTCACCAGTATTCACACTTCCAAGAAACGTACCCTGTTTTTTCGTTTCCCAGCTTAAGATCTTTAATATACCAAGTTCCTTCCCATTACAATCTAAAGCAAAAAGTTTTGTTCCTTCTTTTGCCAGGCCTTTCACATGCGGACCTTCAATATGAATCTCAGATTTCCCCACATCAACTTCATCAATATATGTCATGTAAGATGCATGTTCATGAATCCACATCACTTTATCCTCATTTGCCTTTTGCTCTGCACTTTTTTTTCGACTAAAAAAAAACATACAACCACCTCCCATTTTTCCTTTTCTATATTATAGCGGTACTTCTACTTCCACCTCGCCGCTGATAATCTGATAGGAATCCATGATCATCCGCAAATATTCCTTTTCCGCCAGCACTAAAAGCGTATCGCCGCTGCGAATGACCGTATCTCCTTTAGGCACAAGCTCTTTATTTCCTCTTCGGATTCCAACGATAATACTGTGTTCCGGCCAAGGAAGATTACATACCATCTCATCCCTTGCAATTGACTGACTTCCAATCATAAAGGTCAATATTACCATTCCTTCTCCTTCTTCTTCCGGTACTTTCTTCTGCTTTGCAATGCTTCTTCCAAGAAGACTTTCATAAATTGGCTCTACACCAGTCATATGTGCAACCATATAGGCAGTAATACTGACAACCGCCAATGGCAGCAAGTGTTCAAATCCCCCTGTCATCTCGGCAATAAGAATAATTCCAGTAATTGGTGCCCGCACAATAGAAGTAAAAAATCCTGCCATTCCTAATATAATGAAACTGGCAATATATATGCTTCCAACACTAAAATGATTACAAACAACTTCTCCAAAAATTCCTCCTACATAAGCTCCGGCAATCAGCAACGGGAAGAAAATCCCTCCTGGTGCACCAGATCCAAAGCTAATGGCAGAGAATACACTTTTTACAAGTAATAATACGATAAGTATACGCATCGTTGGATATCCTTTGGTTACTAACTCAATCATAGCGTGTCCACCAGCCAAAACTTCCGGCATGACATATGCTAAAATACCGGCACAGACAAAAGGAATCATCATTCGGATCTCTGGTCTTATTTTATGTAATTTCCCGTAAAAATCCTGTCCCTTTAACAATAGAGTACTGTATAAAACTCCGGAAACACCCAAAATAATTCCCAATACAATCAAAAATCCATAATATTTTAACGGAATGACGTTGGGCACATCAAAACGGAATACCGGACTTAGACCAAATGCGTTTTTAGATATAAAATCTGAAGTCACACATCCTGCAAGAATGCAGACCAGCATGGAAGAATTGAAATTTTTTTGTATCTCTTCTAATGCAAATACAACTCCTGCAATTGGAGCATTAAAAGCTGCTGCAAGACCTGCTCCCGCTCCACAGGTAATTAGATATCGCTCTTTTGTTTTATCCAGTTTTGTAGATTTTGCCAGTCCCTTTCCAGCCATGGATCCTAACTGTACCGATGGTCCTTCTCTTCCCAAGGACAATCCGCCAATAATACAAAGAGTTCCACCAATAATTTTAGATACCAAAAGTTTCCACCAGTTCACATCAAAATACCCTTTTAGTTCTCCCTGGACCTGTGGAATTCCGCTTCCAGAACACATCCCTTCCCAGTTTACTAACTTCGATACAAAAAAAGCCAGAATCAATAGACATACTCCCCACAAAATCATCAATGGGGTATGTCCTTTCGTAAAACCAATCACATTAAACAGAATCGATTCTGCATACTTTAAAAGGAAACGATAAACTACTGTTACGGCGGCTGCTGCGATTCCTACTAAGATTCCATACAAAATCATAGTAATTGGAAGCCATCTTCGTTTCTGAACAATCTGCAACGTATTTTTCAATTCTTTCACCTCATCTTTTCTTTCTTTGTTTATTCTATCACAGAAGAACTTTCCCAACAAGGAATTTGCCTTCTACATAAATGAACGACAGCTTTGGAAACTCCAATGAGAAAGTAGTTGACACTCATTTTGATTTGTGTTAAATTAACAATATATATATAAACGAAATACAGTGATAAGGAATAGTAAGATTTTTTAAGTATTCAGAGAGCTGCTGGGTGGTGTGAAGCAGTTATGAGAAAAATTTGAACTCGCCTTTGAGTAGCTTGCTGAACAAATAGTAGGTGTAGCCGGAACCTGACCGTTATCAGACAGGGAGATATAAAACTGCAAAGTTCGTATCGAATTGAGTGCGTACATGACCATGTACGAATTAGAGTGGTACCACGGAAGATATTTTATCCTTCGTCTCTTTATTTATAGAGACGAAGGTTTTTTTATTTATTAAAACTTCTCTTACATAGTTGGTTACTAACGAACTACAGTTTGTTACAATTCATTAATTTTAGAAAGGAAATTGGAAAATGAAGAACGCAAACAAATACGAAAGAGCCTATTTTATGCCACCAGAAGATTGTTATGACTGGGTAAAAAAAGAATATATTACCCAACCACCAACTTGGTGCAGTGTTGACTTACGCGATGGTAATCAGGCATTGATCATTCCAATGAGTCTGGAAGAAAAAATTGAATTTTTTAAATATTTAGTTCAGGTAGGGTTTAAAGAAATCGAAGTTGGATTCCCTGCTGCTTCTGAAACAGAATATGATTTTCTGCGCGCTTTGATTGAACAGGACTTAATTCCTGATGACGTAACGATTCAGGTATTGACCCAGGCCAGAGAACATATTATCCGCAAAACATTTGCAGCTTTAGACGGGTGTAAAAAAGCAGTTGTACACGTATACAACTCTACCTCTGTAGCACAACGCGAACAGGTATTCAAAAAATCAAAAGCTGAAATTTTACAGATTGCCAAAGACGGTGCACTTTTATTAAAAGAATTAGCCGAAGAGACCGATGGAAACTTCTTATTTGAATACTCTCCTGAAAGCTTTACTGGAACAGAAATGGAATATGCATTGGAGGTATGTAATGCTGTTATCGATATCTGGCAGCCACGTCCTGACTGGAAAGTCATCATCAATCTTCCAGTTACAGTGCAGCATTCTATGTCCCATGTTTATGCCTGTCAGATCGAATACATGAGTAAACACATGCATGACCGCGAAAATGTAATTCTTTCTGTTCATCCTCATAATGACCGTGGATGTGGTGTTGCAGATACCGAATTAGCAGTTCTTGCAGGTGCTGACCGTGTAGAAGGTACTTTATTCGGAAATGGAGAACGTACTGGTAATGTAGATATTGTGACTTTAGCTTTAAATATGTATGCTCATGGTGTAGATCCAAAACTAAACTTTGAAAATCTTCCTGAAATTACAGAAGCTTATGAACGTTTAACAAGAATGCGCGTCTATGAAAGAGCTCCATATGCTGGTAAATTAGTATTTGCAGCATTTTCCGGTTCTCATCAGGATGCCATTGCAAAAGGCATGAAATGGAGAGATACAAAAGATCCAGAACACTGGAATGTTCCTTATCTTGCAATCGACCCACACGATATCGGTCGTGAATACGAAGGAGATGTAATCCGAATTAACAGCCAGTCTGGCAAAGGCGGTGTTGCATACATTCTGGAAGAAAACTTTGGATATCGTATTCCATCTAAAATGCGTGAGGATGTTGGATATACGGTAAAAGGTGTTTCTGATCATCAACATAAAGAATTACTTCCAGATGAAATCCTGAACATTTTTACAGAAAAGTATGTTAATATCGAAACATCTATTAAATTGATGGAAGTGCATTTTATCCAAAAAGACGGCGGTATTGAAACAGAAGTTACCTTAGGCCGTGGTGGAATCATGAAAGTATATCACGGAAAAGGAAATGGACGTTTGGATGCGATCAGTAACGCTTTAAGCCGCCATAACGTGTTAGATTATAAAATCTTAGATTATAAAGAACATTCTTTAACTGTTGGTTCAAATTCAAAAGCTTGTGCTTATGTACAGCTTCAGTTACCTGATGGAACAATTTTCTGGGGTGCCGGAATTCACTCTGATATCATCGATGCTTCTGCCCGCGCATTATTTAGTGCCGTAAATAGAGCCTTGAATGCAAAATAAAAATCATTTGACAAACAAAGGGATAAACTTAAGATCATAAGTTTATCCCTTCTTTTTGTGTTAAAATTCAAAAAATTTCTTAAAGATCGATTTTATCGTATCAACCAAACTTTGCTTTTCTTCCTGTTTTTTATCCATTTCTTGTTCTTCATCCGGAAAAAAGACCTGATAACTAATCTGATTTTGTTTTCCATCTGCAGTTCCTACACATGTAATTTTTTCTTTTACATTTGTTCTTACTTCTAATGGCTGCTCACCTTTCTTATGTAGCCCATAATATCTTGCAATTCCTTTGGCATCTGCAAGTGCCAGTCTTTTTAAAGCCCCATCAGTACGCAGATATTCTTTATAATCTACTCCATGATCAACAAAAGCATGTTCGATGATAATTGCTATATATCCTTCTTCAATTCCTTCCCGGACAATATGATAATAATCTGCCAATTTTCCATTTTCATAGGTATTCCCTGTTTCAGATGTTCTTTGAAGAATTCCCTGATTTTCAAGTCCTACCGAAGAAAGTTCCTCCAGGATCTGACTGGCTAGTTCGTTTCCTTTTTGGGCCAGATCTGGTCTCGCATTTCCATGAGCAGTCAAAACAGTACAGCCATTATCATAATCCGAAATCTCCCCAGATGCATTGTTATGGAGACTGATCAGTACATCTGCCTGATCTTCTTTAGCTTTCTCTGTTCTTTTTTGTAAAGATATGAATGTATCATCGGTACGAGTCATTTTTACTTTCACATTTTCATAAGTTTCCAGTTCTTCTTTCAGATAATTTGCAATGGTAAGATTGATATCTTTTTCATAAATCTGTTCCCCGAACCATTCTGCGGCTGCACCTGCATCTTCTCCTCCATGCCCAGCATCCAATTCAATCACTAATGTTTCATTGGCAGATACTGGGCAGACCAAATTCAAGCTCAAAAGACATACCATCAGCATACAAACGACTATTTTCTTCATACTTTTTTCTTCTTTCCAAATTTATTAAATTTCAATATTTAACATAAATAGTTTCATACAGGTAAAAAGGCTGCCGCAGCCAATTCCTGCGAAAGCCTTTTCATCAGTCAGAAATAATGACTGAGTATACTTCCTTAAATTTTCATCGATTCTACTTTATCCATTCCTAATCTTATTATA
This sequence comes from Lachnospiraceae bacterium, assembly GCA_036311565.1. Lineage (GTDB taxonomy): Bacteria > Bacillota > Clostridia > Lachnospirales > Lachnospiraceae > Fimousia. The sequence goes on along the minus strand of JAXJPR010000042.1, from coordinate 11,424 downwards.
TCATACCGAAATTTATTATTCAATTTCCTTCTTATTCAAATATAACAAGTTCTCCATCAGCCAATCCGTAGTATACTTCCCTTCCTTCTTTCAGATTTGCTGCTCCATTGGAAGCTTCCACAATTTTTTTCTTAATGTGACCAATCTGATGAACTGGTACCATAAGTATCGCTGTAACACAATCGGTATACTGAGTATCTGCAATATGAATCCCTTCTGTTGCTGCAATATACTGCACTTTCCCCAAAAAAGAATAATCACAGACAATTTCCATCATACATGCCAGTTTTTTCTCAACTACCACACTGGCCTCGATGCCTGCCTGCGTACTTTTTGTATAGGCTCTTACCAAGCCGCCAGTTCCAAGAAGAGTTCCTCCAAAATATCGGGTAACCACAGCAACTACATTACACAGTCCCTGTCCTGCTAAAACTTCCAGCATAGGTTTTCCTGCAGTACCACTTGGCTCACCATCATCGCTGCATCGTTCCATTATTCTTTCACTTCCTATGCGGAAAGCATAACAATTATGTCTGGCATCCCAATACTGCTTTTTTATCTTTTCTATAAATGCAAGCGCTTCCTCTTCTGTTTCGGCAAAGCCAATGTGTGCAATAAATCTTGATTTCTTTTCTACAATTTCATCTGTTCCATTCTTATAAATGGTACGATATGTTTCAACCATAGCATCCGCTCCTACTCTTTTTCCGTAAAAAAAGCATCAATGGTTTCCGGCAGTGAAATCGGCATTACTTCTGAATCAAACAAATATTTTACAAGCTCTTCCGCTACCATTCTGGATTCCGTGATTCCTTTTTCTTCCGCATATTCGATTTCATTTTGTGTTTCCTGGAATTTTTGTTCCAGCCGTATTCCATATATGCCTTTTTTTTCATTGATATGTATATAATAATATACAATAAATTGTTTCTGATTTCCAGCTTGGAATTCCCTGCTCCCTATTAAATATAGTCTATCCATAATAAAATGAACCTCCCCGCATTCGACATCCCCCAATCAATTATTGTCGTTTTTTGTAAATTTAAACATATTATACCATATCCATATTTTTCTTAAAAGTCCTTTTTATTTACTAATCCTCTCACGTTTGTTATAATATCAACGAACAGAAACTTACTCTCTTTCGTAAGTTAAAGGAGGAACGACATGAACTTCAATGAAAAATCAGTGGCAAAAAAGAAGAAATCACTGACTTTCTATACAATGCGTAGAAAAGGAGCTATCTATATCTTTTTATTTAAAGCCGGATTAATCGCTTTTCTTGCTATATTTTTGGCTTTTTGCGGTCTTTCATTAGGATTTATCCAGGCAATCTATCAGAGTACCCCTTCTGTGACTATTGAATCTCTGACCCCAACGGGAGAAGCATCTGTATTATATGACAATCAGAATAATGAAATCCTTTCTCTGGAGGAGTCCTGTTTCACACAAGATTATATTTCTTTAAATAAAATTCCTCAGAATTTACAAAATGCAGTCATTGCAATGGAAAATCCGGAATATTATTCCCATAATGGAATCAATAGTTACAGCATTATCAACAGCATTCTGAATGGATTTACAAAGGATACTATTTATGGTAACTGCAGCTTGATAACAGAAGAATTAATTGAAAATCTGGATTCTGATTTTTCAAAAGATAATAATCTTTTTTCCCGTATTGAATATGGGCTTCGACTTCATTTTAAATCCATTTCTCTGGAAAAGAATTCTTCAAAGCCTCAGATTTTAGAATATTATCTGAATTCTATAAGCTTTGGAGATGGAATTATCGGAGTAAATGCTGCTGCAAAGACTTATTTTGATAAAAGTGTATCCGAATTATCCCTTTCTGAATGCACAATTTTAGCCGCAATGATTTCTGATCCGGACAAATATAATCCTTTAACTCAGCAGGAAGCCAACAAATCCCGTTGCTTATCTATCTTAGAAAGTATGCTGGAGCAGGAATATATTACCGAAGATGCCATGGAAAATGCAATCAAAGAAGATTCCTATGCAAACATGACCTCTGGTGATTCTGATCTTCCATCATCCATTTCCAGTTTTGCAGAAGCTTCTTTATCACAAATTTCAGAAGACTTTAGCGAAAAATACAACATTAGTGCCACTAAATTTTACACACTTTTGATGCATGGAAATTTAGATATTTATACGACACAAGATACAAAGATTCAGACTGCTGCAGAATATGTTTTGGATGAAGATTCCAATTATTCTTCTGAGACAAAAGATGCCCAGGTCAGTCTGACCATAATGAAGCAGTCCACAGGAGAAGTGCAGGCCATTATTGGCGGACGAAAGAAAAAACATTCATTGGTCAGCCGTTCGACAGAAGTTACAAGACAGCCTGGAACTCTTTTCCATATATTAGCTACTTATATGCCTGGAATTGATACCGGTACTCTGACTTTAGCATCTACTTATGAAGATTCTCCTTATAAATATGTAGATAATAAGGAAGAAGTATTATCAAAAGATGGTATTTATGACGGTCTTACCACTATACGGGAAGCCATTCCTAATGAAATGAATATTATTGCTGCACGTGCCCAGTCAGATATTATGGCTCAGGTCTCTTATGAATATTTATTAGATTTTGGATTTGAACACTTGACAGAATCCACTCTGGACTCCAATGGAAATACCATTACCGATGTTCAGCAGTCCATTTGTTCCGGAAGCCTGATAAACGGAGTCACTAATTTAGAAATTACCCAAGCGGTCAGCACATTAGGTAATTCTGGATATACTTCCGAACCAATTACGTACACGAAAGTTTTTGATAAGAATGAACTTATCCTATTAGAAACAGAACCTTCTTCAAAAAAGACTATTCAGCCTTCCACCGCATTCTTAATTACAGATGCGCTACAGAACTCCGATACCCAGTCAGGAAATACTTCAAAAATTGTTCATTTTACTGGCAGCAACCAGGAAGAAACCGATTATTGGTGTACCGGATATACTCCTGATCTTACTGCTACTGTATGGCTTGGATATGACGATGATCATTCTTTTGATTCCGATCACACAGAAGAACGTATATGGGAAAAGATTATGGATCGTATTGATGCAAAAAAAACCAGTTCAATATTTACAAAGCCATCCAATCTGGTGACAGCATCCATTTGTCAGGAATCTGGAAAATTAGCAGTGTCCTCGATTTGTGACCAGGATCCTAGAGGAAATCGTATCAGAACCGAATATTTTACTGCTGATACAGTTCCTACTACTACCTGCAATACCCATGTAGAAGTTACTGTTTGCCGTAAATCTGATATGTTGATCAGCAATACCTGCCCACAAGAAGATTATATTCGAAAAATTTATATTGTACTTCCTGCCGGCAGCCAGAAAACCGCTGATTCCAATTATATCTTACCCGAAAAATATATATCCGATAAACGCTGCACTTTCCATTCACATATCAATGACAGCGAATGACATCAACGAAAATTTTTTACACATAAAATTCCCCGGCGATCACTTTCATCATCACCGGGGAATTTTCTTATCTATATTAAAAAGCAAGCCGGCATAACCGGTCTGCTTGAATATAGGACTCTTTTTTATTCTTTCATTTTCGGCTGAAAGATCAAGGAAGCAAGATAAGAGAATATTAACGCTGCTGACGTTCCTACAGCAGCAGATTTTAATCCTCCTCGGAACAGACCAAAAAATCCATCCTGATCCACGGCTTCTTTTATTCCTTTCCACAAATTATAGCCAAATCCTGATAATGGAACGGTAGCACCACAACCTGCAAATTTTTCTAATCGTCCATAAATCCCAACAGCTCCTAATACTACTCCTGAAATGACAAGAAGAACCATAATTCTTCCCGGCATTAATTTAGTCTTTTCCATAAAGATCTGAACAATGACGCAGATAACTCCTCCTACCAAAAATGCTTTTAAATAATCCATCAGCAGCTCCTTTCTAGCAGAACACCATGGGCAATTCCAGGCACACTCTGCCCCTCATTAAAACTTACCGTCGATAAAAGAGCTCCCGTAGGGACGAATAAGACCCGTTTCCATTCTCCCCGCTGAATTTTAGGCAAAACCACAGCAGATAAGGTAACAGCACTGCAGGCACAACCAGAACCTCCCGCATTGGTGTCCTGTTCTTCTGACGAAAATATTTCAATCCCGCAGTCCATATGTTGTTTCGATATATCATAATCATTTTCTTTTAGCAGACGAATAAGAATTTCCTGTCCAACGCTTCCCAAATCTCCAGTTATGATCTTATCATACTCTTCTGGTTTTCTTCCAAAATCCTCTAAATGCTGATAAATCACCTGGGCTGCCGCTGGTGCCATGGCAGCTCCCATATTCATGGAATCTTTAATACCATAATCCATGATTTTTCCTGTAGTAATTCCTGAGATCTGAACATCGGTTTTTTTACTGGAAACAACAAACGCTCCACTTCCTGTCACGGTCCATGTAGAAGAAAGCGGTCTCTGATTTCCATATTCCAGCGGAAATCGAAACTGTTTCTCGGCACTGCCAAAATGACTGGAAGAAGCAGCTACTGCATGATTGGCATATCCAGCTGCAACCAGCATGGATGCAAGGGAAATGCCTTCTCCCGCACTGGAACAGGCTCCATAAATTCCAAATAAAGGAATTTCAAAATCTTTTACTCCAAAAGAAGTCGCAATTAATTGTCCAAGCAAATCTCCGGCAAACAAATAACGGATATCCGATTTATTTAATCCCGCTTTTTCAATTGCCAGAGTAATGGCCCGTTTGACGAACTCACTTTCTCCTTCCTCCCAGTTATCCTGTCCTGCCATAGGATCTTCAATAATTTCATCAAAAAAACTTCCTAATGGCCCTTCACTTTCCTTCTTGCCCACAACAGAAGAGGAAGCCAATATATACGGTGGTTTATCAAATTTCACACTTTGTTTTCCAATCTGCTCTCCCATCTGCTTTTCCCCTTTCATTCAATTTAAAAATAGCATTTACCAAAAAGGGAAAAATATACGAAAATAAAAAATTTTATTAAAATAAATGAAAACTTAACGGCAGCAATTGCTCTAATGGATAGGTCTGATAATGTTCATCATCTGTAACTAAAATGATTTGAAAATCCTTTTCACAAAATTCTGCTAACACCTGTCTGCAAATACCACATGGCGGACAAAGCTCTAATGCTCCTTCCTCTTTTCCTCCTGCAATAGCAATTGCCCGAAAGTCTTTTCTGCCTGCACTGACCGCTTTAAATACAGCGGTCCGTTCTGCACAATTTCCCGCTGGATAAGAAGCATTCTCTATATTGCATCCGCTAAATATATTTCCATCACTGCATAATAATGCAGCACCTACCTGAAAATGAGAATATGGGGCGTATGCCTGTCTTCTTGCTTTTTTCGCTTCTTTTACTAATAATGCAATGATTGCCTGATTCATCTTTTTCCTCCTCTATGTTGACAAATTTCCTAACTTTTTCTATAATTATTTTATCTATTTATCTGGGGAGCTGTCAACTGACGGCTGAGAGGGATTCTATCCGACCCATGACCTGATACGGATAATGCCGGCGTAGGGAGATAATACATCTATGAATATTATAATTCTACATTCGAGTCGATCACTCTCTTATCCCCTCTTTATATTTATTTTAAGGAGGTTTTTTATGGAATATTCCACTCAAATGGATGCCGCAAGAAAGGGCATCTTAACAAAAGAAATAAAAATTGTTGCTGAAAAGGAAGGTATGGATCCACAAAAACTGATGGATCTAATGGCAAAAGGTCAGGTCATCATTCCGGCCAATAAGTTACATAAATGCCTGGATCCAAGCGGTATTGGTTATTCTCTTCGCACAAAGATCAATGTAAATTTAGGTACTTCCCGTGACTGTGTGGATTTAGACATGGAACTGGAAAAAGTAAATAATGCCATTGCTATGGGAGCAGAATCCATTATGGATTTAAGTTCTTTTGGAGATACCAGACGTTTTCGACGCAAATTAACATCCGAATGTCCGGCTGTGATCGGAACTGTTCCAATTTATGATGCGGTTGTTTATTATCATAAACCATTAAAGGAAATTACAACTGAAGAATGGCTTTCTATTGTAGAAATGCATGCAAAAGATGGCGTAGATTTTATGACCATTCATTGCGGAATCAACCAAGAAACTGCAAAGCGTTTTAAAAATATGAAGCGACTGACCAATATTGTATCCCGTGGAGGTTCTATTATCTTTGCATGGATGGAAATGACAGGAAAAGAAAATCCATTTTACGAACATTATGACTGGGTGTTAGATATTTGTCGAAAATATGACGTTACGATGAGTCTTGGCGATGCTTGTCGTCCTGGTTGTCTGGATGATGCTTCTGATATCTCACAGATGGAAGAATTAATCACCCTTGGTGAATTAACAAAGCGTGCATGGGAAAAAGATGTCCAGGTAATGATTGAAGGCCCAGGCCATATGCCATTGGATCAGATTGAAGCCAATATGAGAATCCAGCAGACCGTCTGCAAAGGTGCTCCATTCTATGTACTTGGACCACTAGTAACCGATATTGCACCTGGTTATGATCATATCACTTCTGCCATCGGTGGTGCTATTGCTGCTACTTACGGTGCTTCTTTCTTATGTTATGTAACACCTGCAGAACATTTAAAACTGCCTGACTTAAATGACGTAAAAGAAGGAATTATTGCTACCAGAATTGCTGCACATGCTGCCGATATCGCAAAAGGACTTCCTGGTGCCAAAGACTGGGATACAAAGATGAGCATCGCCCGTAAAAAGCTGGACTGGGAAGCAATGTTCGATCTGGCTATCGATCCTGAAAAGGCCCGTGCTTATCGTGCATCTGCAAAACCAGAAAAAGAAGATACCTGCTCCATGTGCGGAAATTTCTGTGCAGTGAAAAATATGAACCGTATTTTGGATGGAGAAATTGTTAACATTTATGATGAATAATCTGTTCATCCGATAACGATACAATTTCGTTCCAGTTCTCTTCTGAAGATTCATCATAAACAGCAATTACCCGGCAGCCAGCTTCTCTGGCTGCTTTTATTGCAAACAGCGCATCGTCATATACAACCGTATCTTCTGGCTGATATCCTCTTATTTCACATACCTTTTCAAAGATTTTCTTATCATCTTTTCTCATTTCTAACTGACTGCTTGTGTATAATTCATCAAAATAAGACAGCAACCCAGTTCTTTTTAACGCTGGTCGAAGAATCGATGCATCAGAGGAAGTCAGTAAAACAATATCTTTTCCTTCTGTTCTTTCTTTTTTTAACACTTCTTTCATCCCTGATTTAGCAGGAATCTCAAACTGATAAGCAAGTCTGATTGTCTGCAAAGACTCATTTAAGATTTCTTCTACACTTTCTTTTAAATGAAACTCATGTTTAAAATAAGCCGCAGACTCTTCTAATGTCATCACTTCTATGGACTGTTCCAGGTCATCAGGAACTTTCACACCTTTTTTCATCAGATAATTTCTTCCCAAATTTCCCCAATATGGCATAGAATCTAATAATGTTCCATCCATATCAAAAATGGCTAATCCTTGTTTTTTCATAATGCCCTCCTATATATTAAAAAACGGCAGAAAAGAAGTTGCAGTTTTTACATTCTCCCTTCTTCTGCCGTCAAAAACTATATAAAATAAAAAAATTATATGGTAACTCTTATTTCTTTTCTACACCATATTTTTCTGCCAATGCTGTTGCAACTTTTTCAAATTCCTGCTGCTGCTTATGCTGCAGAGCCATTCCTTCTACTTGTCCTTTTACTTCATCATAAGACAGAGTTTTTTCTTCTGTTACACTGGAAACTTTAATCAAATGATATCCGAACTGTGTTTTTACCGGACCTAATACTTTATCTAATTCTCCATGGAATACAGCATCTTCGAATTCTTTTACCATCTGGCCTTTTCCAAATGTTCCCAAATCCCCACCCTGTGCTTTGGATGGACAGGTAGAATATTCTTTTGCAGCTTCTTCAAATGTCTTTTCTCCAGCTTCGATTTCAGCTGCTGCTTTTAAACATTCTTCTTCTGTATCTGTTAAAATATGTTTTGCACTTGCACTGGCTGGCTGACCAAACTGTGCTTTGTTCTCTTCGTAAAATGCTTTCTTTTCTTTTTCAGAAACAGTAACGGCCTGAATTACTTTTGTCATAGACATACGGCTTAATAAATCTGCTTTTACAGATTCTAAAACCTGTTTAAATTCATCTGTTTCTTCTAATTTGTCTTCTTCCGCCTTTTTCTGGAATAAATACATATCAATTAACTGCTGAAGAATCTGTGCCTGAAACTGTGGGTTAGATGCATATGCCTGTTGCTGCTGAGGCATTCTCTTCACAAATTCATTAAATTCTTCTTTTGTAATTTCGTGTCCGGCAACGACTGCCATAATTTCTTTAATCATATTTGTAAAATCTCCTTATTTTCTGCCTATGAAAGGCTATAATATTTTATTATATTATGCCTTGCTTTAATTGCCAAGCTTTTTTCTCATAAGAACCTGATTATTTTAAAATTCATCATAAATCTTTTTTCTTAGAACAATGGCAGGATCCAGTTTGTCCATATCCAACTAAACGGCATCACCAGAATCATGGCTGCCTCTACTTCTGATATAACTTCTTCTGTATATGTTTCCTGATTTCTCCAATATTTTACTCACTTTTTCTTTATCCCAGTATAAAATAAAAAACGAAAAACAAACCATCCTTTGTCAATTTCTTTTCCATTTATTACACTACTCCTATCATTTTCAATATCCAATACCCCAACCCAAGTATCCAGCTTGCAACTACACCATACAGAATCACCGGCCCCGCAATGGTAAAAATCTTTACCCCAATCCCAAAGACTTGTCCTTCTTTCTGATACTCGATTGCTGGAGATGCTACTGAATTGGCAAATCCAGTAATCGGTACTAGCGTACCTGCTCCTGCAAAATCTGCAATCTTTCCAAAAACATTAAATCCAGTCAAAAGCACACTGGCTAATACCAGTATCAATGTAACACAGGTTGCCGCATTTTCTTCATTCATGCCTCCCATATTCATAGCAATCTGCTTAATTGCTTCACCAATGGCACAAATCAGTCCACCTACTACAAATGCCTTACTACAATTGAGAAAACAATTATGTTTTGGTGTGATCTGCTCCACATATTCTTCATATTCCTGCTTTGTTGGTTCTTTTTTCATCGTAACACCCTTTCTCTCTATAAAACAAAAAATTGAATCAGACTTCCGACCAGTTTTCCTGCTGCCAGGCTATATACTAAATAAGGCTGTCCTTTTCTAAGTTTGATTCTTCTGGAAAAAATCGGCACACTTTTTAATACTTCTGCTAAAGCTCCCGCCAGACATCCTACAAAAAATCCTCCAAAAAATCCATAAAGAACGATTCCAATCCACCACAAGTTCACAGTAATGGAATACAATGAGATTGTATTGCCAAGAACTGCTCCCAGTACAATGAAATCTTCGTACTTTCTAGCACAGTTCATAGTCTTAGTCACAGCTGCAATTCTTGGAATAATTCCAATCATACTTAAGAATGCCAAAAAACTTCCTGCTATGATAATACCGCCGCTTAGTCCGATCAGCGCCCGAAACAATGCATTTAAGATTTCCAACCGTCATTCCCCCTAATGATTTTCATGTTCTTCTTCTTTCCTGTCCGCTCCTATAATAAACGTGTCATTGACATCCCGTTCATACATACGCATCTGAACTTCAAATGGAGTCGGATCGTCTGATAACGTTTTCTTAGCCGCATGATTGAAGAATACAATAATCCCTACAGAAAGTCCTACAGAATAAAAGAATTCCAGTAATCCTGGTCCTTGATGCTCTTTTCCCGTGAGCCACTCATATACCTTTCCGAATAATTCTCCCAGTCCTACATCATTGTTGTATGCCATAATGGAAATGCCTGCCCCAAAAAATGCTACCATACAGACAAATACTATTTTTCCCTGTTGTAACAATTTACTTTCTTTTTTTCCTTCTTTATAATAAACAATAAAATCCGTTTCTCCTAGATTTACTACCTCTAACGTTTTATCAATTCGTTTTATTTCTTCTAAAATATTTAAAATTGAGAAAACTTCTTTTCCATTCTTCCCTTTTGGAAAACGAAATAATTTCCTCTTCTCCACCTGATGAGCAATCTCTGGACTGGTGCAATAGACCTTTCCAATGTCTTCGATCAACAGATCACGGTGATTGATGCAGGCACTTTCCTCTCCTTTAAAATAAACAACCATATGCATTCCTCCCATTTCCATTCTTCTTTGCTTTAGTATGTACATTTCCTGCGATTTCATAACAAAAAAATGCCATTTTGCTTCTGATTGCAAAATGACATTTCCTCTTTTTTATTTGATTTTTCCATATAAAAACATCAAGATCCTTCGCAATGGAATGATACACAGCCAGATATGCTCGAAGAATTCCCACCAGAAATCTCCAGGACGAATCCATTTTCCTTTTCTCTGTACCTTAGTAATGAACGCAAAGATCTGATCCTCTCTCAAAGGTCCTTCTATCTCTGTCTGAGCATCTCCGATCATATAATATCCATCTGACTTTTTCTTCCAGATGCGATGCATAACAAACTGCCCATTCTCTCTCTGATAGAACACCATATCTCCTCTTCTTAATGGGCGATCTGGCTTCTTAAAATAAATATGATCTCTTCCATGGATCAAAAATGGTGCCATGCTGCTTCCCGATATGAGCATACCAACTGCTTTCCCCTGCTCAGTCAACTCCCGAAGCATGGACACATACTCTCCTGTATCTACTATCTTCATTCTACTTCCCACTCTAAAAGTCCATAGCCATTCGGCTTGACTCTTCCTCACTTAATTCTGTCACATGAGTTTCCATCACTCGATACACTCTCTGGCACATATTTAACACACTTGGTCTGTGCGTTGTAACAATACAGGTTTTGTTCGGCTTCTGCTTGATAATATTACGAAGCACTTTCCGTTCTGTGGTTACATCCAACGCTGAAGTCGCTTCATCCAGCAACAGTATCGGTGCATCACGGAGCACTGCTCTTGCGATGGCGATCCTCTGCGCCTGTCCTTCAGAAAATCCACGTCCCCGCTCTCCGATCTTACTGTTGATGGTATCTGGCATCTTACCGATAAAATCCCAGGCACAGGAAATCTTTAATGCCTCGATGATTTCTTCATCGGTAGCATCCTCCTTCACCATCCGCATATTCTCTGCAATGGTTCCAGATAGAATCGTATTCCCCTGCGGCACATAGGCAAATAAGTGTCTGGTATCTGCATTCATTGGGATCTCACGACCATTCGATGCACAAATGCAGGAGCTTCCTTCTTCTGGACGGATCAGTCCTAAGAT
>JAXJPR010000041.1:0-65727 GCA_036311565.1 Lachnospiraceae bacterium | reverse complement strand
GAAGCATGGATCGAAGGAAGCTACCAGAAATTATGGCAGGCACTTACATTATCTAAAACAGTTCCTAGCGCAAAAGTTGCAAAACTGATCTTAGATGATTTAATTGAAGCTAACAAAGATTTCTGGCCAGAATTAAAGTAATAAAAATACATAAAGATAAAGGAGAAGATTATGTTCGGGTTATTTAAGAAAAAGAAAAAAGAAACAAAGCCAAAAGGGTTCTATTCCATGGTAAGTGGAACAAGTATGGATATTACTGAAGTTGATGATGAAATGTTTGCAGGAAAACTTTTAGGCGATGGAATTGCAGTAAAACCTTCTGACGATTTATTTGTTGCTCCTTGTAACGGAACTATCACTACTGTTATGGATTCCAAACATGCCATCGGCTTAGAAGATGAAAATGGCGTTCAAGTTCTCATCCATATCGGTTTAGATACTGTTACATTAAATGGTGAAGGCTTCGAAGTATACTGCAAGGTTGGGGATAAGGTACAAGTTGGAGCTCCTCTTGTAAAAGTAGACCGGAAACTTTTACAGGAAAAAAATATCCCAGATGTAACTATGATGGTATTCATTGAACTAAATGGTCATGAAATCACTACTTATCATACGAACGAAACAGTGGCCGGAGGCAAAAATTTATTAATTGAATACCAATAGGTACAACTGATAGGGAGATCGTTCATCGGTCTCCCTTACTTTTTGACTAATTGTAAAATATTCATTAGAAAACTGGACAAACTATATGATTTTGGGTTAAGATAAAAAGCAATCACCAATTATATAAGAGGAGTATCGATTATGCAATTAGATGAATTAATCAATAAATATTACCGGCGTTTAAACGAAAACGACCTTCATATATGGAACTATGTCTCCAACCATAGAAAAGAATGTGAAAAACTGGCTATTGATCAACTAGCTTACAAGTGTAACGTATCCAGAACAACTGTCCTTCGCTTCTCCCAAAAACTTTCCTTAAAAGGATATGGTGAATTGAAAGTATTATTGAAACTGGATAACCAAAGAAGCAAAGAAACATTGAATGATGTTGATACTGTTTGTCGGTCCTATCAGATGGTCGCTGACCATATACGGAATTTAGACTGTACCAGTCTTTTTGAGAAAATGGATTCTGCCAGAAATATTTATGTATATGGGGTTGGTATGATTCAGTCTTCCATAAAAAAAGAATTAAAACGGATTTTTATGTCAGCCGGCATTATGATTTACAGTTTAAGTGAGTATACGGAAGCGGAAAACATTTTTAGTATCGTAAATGACCAGGATTTGTTCATTATGATCTCTATTTCTGGTGAAAATGAGTCTATTCTGGACCTAACAAAAAAGCTAAAAGTCTTAAATGTCCCGATTCTTTCCATTACCCGGCTGCAAAATAACCATTTATCACAACTTTCTAATTACAATCTATATGTTCAGGATACTCGTTTCCCATGTACATTTATGACCAGTGAATATGAATCCCTGACTGCTTACTTTATTTTAATCGAAATCTTATTTATTAAATATAACCAATATAAGACCAATCAAATCAAACAGGAGGTCCATCATGAAATTAGAGACGCTCATTAATGAAAATTATGAGAAATTAAATGAAAATGACTTATATATTTGGAATTATATTTTGCATCATAAAGAAGAATGCAAGAACATCTCTATCCAGGATCTCGCCGCAAAATGCAATGTCTCTCATACTACAATTTCCCGTTTTGCAAGAAAATTGGACTTAGAAGGCTATAGTGAATTAAAACTTTATTTAAAATGGGAGACCAGAAACGAAGCAGGATTTGATTCAAGAGAAATTCAAAATGTTTATCAAGATCATATTATGACCATGGATACCATTATGAAACAGGATTTATATGAAATCTATGAAATGTTAAAAAATGCAGGAAGAGTCTTCGCTTATGGAACTGGTGCTGTACAAAAAAATGCATCAAAAGATTTAAAAAGAGTATTGCTGCCTGCTGGTTATATCGTTCATCTCATTGAAGGAAGAAGTGAAACAAAGACCATTTTACTGAATGTACAGGAAAACGATGTCTTCTTCCTATACTCACTATCTGGCAATAATTCTTTCATCAATGAATTTGCCCTGAGACTAAAAGCCCGTGGTGTAAAAATTATTACAATTACACAAAATGGAAACAATGAACTTTCCCGCATCGGTGATGTATCTCTTCAATTTTATACTCATCCCGTCACAAAAAACATAAATCGACCAAACCTTTATATGACAAGTCAATTCTTTATCATGAATGAATTTCTTTTATTGAAATTATTAGAATTAGAATAAGATTATAAAAGCCATTCGATTCTCAGAGTTTCTGAGAAAGAATGGCTTTTGTCTTTTTTTCATGCTTTTTAAACTAATATATATAGTTGATGTGTTATGCAACAACGCGGATGTGGCAGGCGGAAGAATCCCAAATACACCAAATAATATTAAACCATTGCTAATGTTACGATTTCAGTTCCATCACTGATAGCGATTCCTACTTTTTTAGCAATGGCAGATACTGTTCGTTTTAATTGATAAATGACTTCCTTTTTTCCATTAATAGTTGTAGAAATTCCTTGAGCAACAATATATTCCATTCCTGCCCGCAGTGGATATGGAACAAACATTTTGCAGCCTACACGCGTAACTACTTTTGTTACTAGTTTCTCCCAGTACTGTCTATTTAGTTCTCTTCCACCTTCAAAACAGAGGACTGCATCCTGTGTCCGTTCATAGACTTTTGCGTAAATGTCAGGCTCCTAATTATTTAAATAATGCAATAGAATATCTGCAAGTGCCTTCATTTTTCTATTCTACTTCTGAATAATCATCATCTATGATTTCATCTTCGGCTGCACGTTGTTCATTGATTTGCAAATTGCTCCCTTATGATCATCTTCTTAATGAAACACTAACTTCAATTTTTCCTTTATGTATGTGAAATCCCAGTTTTCCAAGTTCACAGTTCTCACCTGCACATTTAGAATTTAATACATGTACCATTTCAAACCTATCTTCTGCATTCGTGCCTAACAATGCATTTAATTCATTAACCGAATAATAGAAATATAAAACTTCTTTTTCATATCCAGATTCTCTTTGAAACTCATAAATCCGGTCTTTCAAATCAGAAATAAGAATTTCTTTTATCGTTTTCTTCATTTGTTCCATCAAACTTCCCTCTTTCTATCTCGCGGCTTTACATTTGCTCTTTTTTTAAAGAGAAATACAGCCGACGGCGATATTTTAAATCTGCGTAGTCAGAAATTTGTTTCATATAAATAACATCATAAGCGCCTCCAATGGCTCCTGCTACTGGAATTCCCTGCAAAAATTTCATATAAAGTAATTCTTTGGAAAGTCCGGCAGATGTCTTCTTAATCTGTTCTTCCTGGCTGTAATCATCAGGCATTGTCTCATTTTCTATATAAGAATTAATTTCATGGTCAATCATTTCCATTTCATCTCCATAAGAGACCGCTCCCTTAATCAGCAGTAAGATGAAATATCTTTCTTCCTCCGCCTCATAATTATAACCATAATTTAATGCAATTTCATAGATATTTTTTAGAATCATTGCAGTAAAAACAAAAATGTCCGGAATTCCAATTCCCAAAACTCCAAGTCCAACTCCGGATACTCCGGATAAAAGCAGGTTTTTCTTTCCTGTATTTCCGGCTTTTTTAGAAAATGCTTTTAATGTTCTTCGACTGTTCTTTTTGCTATTTTCATATTCATTGGCTAAAAATCTAGCCTCAGCTTTTTCTTTTTGATATGTTTTTTCAATGACACCGGTTCCTTTTTCAAAAATCAGGGCAAATGCTTTTGCAAATGCTCCATCTAACGTATCCTGTAATTTATCCGGCACCTTTTCTTTCAGAAACTGATTTAATTTTGTCTCTTTTTTCTCTTTTCGTTTATTTAAAAACCTGATTTCCTGTTTTTTTAAATACTCCATCTCTTTTATAAGAGGATCTTTTTTCCTAAATGTTATCATTCTATATCTCATTCTCCTTTTCTTACTTTTCTTTGCATCCCTGTTGTAATATTTGCCAAAAGACTTCAAAAAAAGAAAAAGACCTTTATTATGACATATGCCACAATAAAAGTCTTGCTGTTTCATTTGATACGGATACCTCTCGGTATCGGGTGACAATCTCAAATCCGTTCCTCACGAAACGTTTCGCTACTCCCCTTTATCTGGTAAAATGAATATATCATTAAGAAAGAGTTCTGTCAACGAATGTAAAAAAAATTTAAGAATTAAAATCAGAAATATTGAACAAAGTACGAAATTATAACTACAGCAGTCATTTCTGTATTTTCCTATGTCATTTGCCTTGCTGGTGGAAATGCCATTATGTCCATTTTTATATCCGGTCAAATGCAGGATCTCCTGGCATATTCCGTCCGGGCATTTCATATATTTGCTCTATCATTTTTGGTTATGGGATACAATATTGTTTCATCAGGGTTTTTCACTGCAATAGAATCCTCTTTTATACAAAATGGAATAGGGCTCACTAAAAATAGTAAGCCCTCGTTCCTTTTATCGATCTTCGATATCCATAATCGCTTTATGTAACTGCTCTATAGTGTTTACTTCCATATCTGGTACAATATTTCCTTCCGGCATTGGTCGTTTTCGGTGGTTAAACCAAATGACATGCCATCCAGCATTTTTGGCACCTGCTACATCAACTTCAAAAGTATCTCCAATAAACCAGGTTTCTTCAGGTTTTAGCTTTAAACCTTCCTGCACTGCCAGGAACGCTCTCACATCTGGTTTGGACGCTCCAATTTCTCCAGAAATATAAAGAGATTCTTTTTCAAACCATCTCTTTAAACCTAATATTTCTATTTTCTTTCCCTGATTCTCTTTTTTTCCATTGGTCAGCGCGCCAATTGTAATTTTCTTTTCTTTACAATCATCCAAGATTTTTTCCATTCCTTTCGGAACATGAATATGGTTTTGATGATAACGATATCTTTCTTCAAAATGCTTTGCCTCATCCATAGTCACTTCAATTCCCACATCTGCATAAGTTTTTACAATACGGTATGCAAACTCTTCTTCTGCTTTAATTTCTCCTCGTTCCTGCATGTAAAAGGCTTCATCGCTATATTTTCTGGATGCCTTAAACAGTTCTTCACAGTCTGCAACTGTCTTCGCAGCATACGTCTCCTCATGTGCCAATGCAAATGGTTCCATTAAATTATAGATAGTATCATCAATATCAAATATTATATTCATCTTTTTATCCTCTATGCTTTTACTGCCCATCTCATTTTTGTAGATTTTGCTCGGCCATTATTTCTACATTCCTCTGCAGATGGACGAATCACCTCTTTGGAAACTTCGCTGTAAATGCCCTGTTTTGCCATCTTCTTAAAGGCTTTTTTCACCAGGCGGTCTTCTCCAGAGTGGAATGTAAGAATGGCAACTCTTCCTCCCGGCGCCAAAACATGGGGAAGTTTATCTAAAAATTCATACAACACTTCAAATTCACTATTTACATCAATACGAAGAGCCTGAAAAGAACGCTGGCAGGATTTTTTCACCGCCTCCTTTCTTTCTTTTTCAGGAATAAAGGAAAGTGCTTCTTCAATGGCTTCTCTCAACTGGGTCGTTGTCTCAATTTTTTGCCCTTTTCTTAATCTAGACATAACAGTATGTGCAATTTCTGCTGCATAAGGCTCATCAGAGTTCTCAATTAACATCCCTTCAAACTCTTCCTGTGTCACCTCTAAAATCCTCTGGGCCGCACTGGTTCCTTTCTGAGGGTTCATCCGGAGATCTAATGGTCCCTCTACTTTATAGGAAAATCCCCTGTCTGGATTATCAATCTGCATAGAAGAAACACCTAAGTCTGCCAACACAAAATCAAATAGACCTGCTTCTTCGGCTACCTGGTCAATATTAGCAAAATTCAAAAGTTTTACTGTTAAAATGTCTTCTCCAAACCCCTGCTTTTCCAAACGTTCTTTCGTTTTTGCAGATTCAATGGGATCCACATCCAGTGCATAGATATGCCCCTGGCCCTGCAGGCAATTCAACATGGCTTTTGTATGTCCTCCATATCCTAAAGTAGCATCCAGCCCTTTCTGTCCTGGATGAATCTTCAGAAAATCTAATATTTCCTTTACCATAATGGAAATATGCATACCTGCAGGCGTTCCTCCTTTTTGGATGACTTTTGCAATGGTATCTGCATACTTTTCTGGCTGATGTTCTTTATATTTTTCTTTATAAGTGCGCGGATGAGTTCCGGAATACCGTACACGGCGTTTATATTTCTTTTCTTGATTTTCCATAGGGTTCCTCCCTGCTATTATTGTTTTTTCATAGTATTTCTCTTAATTCTTTACCATTATCTAATAAATATGGCCAGATTGCAACTCTTCCTGCTTCCTTTTATATAAAACATGTCGTTCTAAATTGGCATACTTAAAAACAGTAGAGATAATCTGATATCCTTCTGCCTGAAAGTTCTTCAGACTATAAAGATTTTCAGGAGAAACGGTTGCAAACAAATGCAGATATTCTTTTAACTTTTCCGATTTTTCTGCATATTCAATCAATTGTTTCTGTATTCCCAATCCTCTGTATTCCGGTAGAACTGCAATGGAATCCATATATGCAGACTTTTCATAATCTTCTTGGGTCAGATCTATATATTGTCCCATATGATCTTCTTTCGTTGTAGGAAAATACACGATTAAAAATCCCATGATTCGACCACTTGGACTACAGGCTTTCACTGCAAATCCTTTCTCTCTTATACAATTTTTTATAAATTCTAATGAATCAGGATAATACAGTTCTTTTTTCTCCAGGTTCGCATATACGTTCCACATCACTTGATGAATTTCTCTGGCATCTTCCATCTTTGCTAATGTAATCATCCAAATTTTCTCCTTTATGATTCTATCGTTTTATTGTCTATTCATCTTATTTACGCCTTTCTATAAAAGAGGTAAAAGGCAGTTCCTATTATTGCTACCAATATTTCCGTAACTGGGGATGCAAGCCATAATCCATTGATTCCACCTATGGCAGACATGAGAAAACTCATTGGCACAATAAGTACAAACCCTCTCAGCATCGAAATGATATTGGCTGGTCTTGCCCGATTGATCGAAGTAAAATAAATTGCCATCAATATATTCACTCCTGCAAACAAAAATACTATAAAATACAACTTGATGCCATGAACAGCCATTGCCTGAAGCATATCATTCCCTTCACTGTTAAATAACCAGGAAATTTCGTCTGCTCTAAAAAACATCACTGCATAAATCAGTATTGATAAGATGATAACGGTAAAAATTCCGTACCAAAAGACTGATTGAATATTTTTCGTCTTTTTCTTTCCATAATAGTTACTCATAAGTGGCTGTATCCCCTGAGCAATTCCAGTATAAATGGAAATGATCACAAGATAAATATTAGCAATAATTCCATACGCCGCTACCCCAGTATTTCCTGCCATTCCAAGCAAAATCATGTTAAATATCATCATGACAGTTCCAGAAGATAATTCTGAAATCAGTGAAGGAATCCCGCTTGCAAGAATTTGTTCCATGCTTCGCCGACTTATGCCACATTTTATAATATGAAACTGATGATGCTTTTTCCAAAAATGAATGGACAACATGCAAAGGCTGATGACCGGAGCAAACCCGGTAGCAATCGCTGCACCAAAAATCCCCATATCAAACAAAAAAATAAATACATAATCTAAAACTATATTAGAAAAACTTCCAGCCAACATGGCTGCCATAGATAAGTGGGGCACTCCATCGTTACGCACAAAGGATAATATGGTCTGATTAAATAAAAATGCTGGTGAAAATAGTAACAATACCTGTAGATACGTCCTGCACATAGAAAAGATTTCCTTATCTGCCCCTAACAGATACGTTATTTTTTCCGAAAAAAAGCATCCCAACATAACAAAAAAACTCGCACATACAAGAACCATCGTGATTGTATGTGTAAAAATCTGATTTTTCCTTCTTTCTCTTCCTTGACTTTTTGCAATGCTGTATCTCGTAGCACCACCCATTCCAAGCATTAATGCCGTTCCATTTATAAAGTTATAAATTGGGATTGCCAGATTTAACGCCGTAAGTCCACGACTTCCCATGCCTTTTGCTATAAAATAAGTATCCGCCAGTATATAGCAGGATAGGCCAATCATACCCATTACATTTAAGGATGTATATTTTATATATTCTTTTAAACAATCCATCGTAATCATCCCTTTCCCATTTCAGTGTACATCTTTCCATATAAAAATACACCAGCAATTCATAGATTCTATGGCCTAACGATATGAATTCTGGTGTATTTACCCCTTATCCGGCGGCAAGGGGACTTCTTATCTGTTTCTATTTAAAATTTTATTGTTACATTAAATGCATATTCTGTATCTGCTGCTGTTTCAATTGCTTTTTCTATTTCTTCAAGCGGAAACTCATGGGTAATCATTTCTTCCAGATTCCACCTTCCACTCTCCATAATCTTCATGACATCTTCCACATCTTCTGGCATATAACCGCCAGAACCAATGATACTTTTCTGGGCAAAGGTCAGGTGAAGCAGATCCAGCTTTCGAATTGCATTATTGACTGCTACAGACACAAAGCGACTTTCAATCTTTCCATATTCCATATATAACTCTAAAATACTTTCTGCACCTGCTGCATCCACAAAGCAATCTATATCTGCAGTAATCCCTTTTAAAGAAGATGCTGCTCCAAAAAATGATTTTGCTTTTTCCATAAAGTTTTCTGTTTTTATATTACAAACGGCAAATCCCATTTTTTCTGCAATTTTAAGGCGAAATTCTGATTTATCGCATAACATGATTTTTTCCATGCCAAAATACTGTAAAGAAATAGCTGCTGCCATTCCTATAGTTCCACATCCAAAAACGACTGCTGTTTCTCCAGGTCTTGGCTGTCCTCTTCTTGCTGCACGGCATCCAACCGTAAATGGTTCAATCAGGCATCCCAGATGATTGGACAAAGAAGGGCCGACTGGATAAAGAGAATGGTATTTCTTTGCTTTTGGAATCAGAATATATTCCAAAAAGCCTCCTATAGTTCCTGCCCGCTTTGTATCATTTTTTGCATAGCGGGGATATGGATATACCCATTCTCCGACGGTAAACTCGGTAACATTTTTCCCAACTGCTGCAATCTGAGAAATGGTTTCATGCCCAAACTCTCCTCCTACTGTAATTTGGTGTCCTGTGCCCGGACCTTTTGTATACACTGCAACATCTGTTCCACAAATACTAGAATAGATATTTTTTATCACCACATCATCATCTCCACATTGTGGCATTGGTAATTCTTTCACTTCGATTTGTTCTTTTCCCATGTAAATGGCTGCCTTCATGCTTTTTCCTTTCTACTATGAAAATCGTTTCTTTTGTCTTTTCATCATCTGTTTTCCCTACAGATTTTTTATATATTTTTCATTTTCTTTAACAAATCCCATTTTCTTCAGATATGGCTCATGCTTCTGTGATTTTCCTGCATATACCAGACTATGTATTCCCTTCGTTGATAATTGGGAATATAAATAGTTACCTACAGAACAATCACGATAGGTTGGTGTGGAATAATCAAGTATCACTTCTAACTCACCTTTCCTGCTCTCTTTTCCCAGCAAAAGGCCGGCTGGTGTTGCATCACTGCATACAATATATGCCGTATCAGCCACTAAAGTATCCAAATGAACTTCTGGAAAAAATTCTTTCATATCATTTTTATAGTAATTTAAAATGTAAGCCAAAAAACGATCATCGATTTTTCCATCAATCAAATCATAGTGCTTATCTGTTTTTTGAAGCCTTATCAAATTATAAATATTAATTGCTACCAGACAAAAATTCATGACTGCTGTTGGATAGGAATGGATAATTAATGCATAAACTGCAAATATACTGCTGCCAATTGTATTTATGACTCTTAATTTTATGACCGATGACATCAACATTGATACAACTACTAATAAAGATCCAAAATATCCTATCATTTCAATTATCATTGAAATATTCATTGCAACACCTTCCTCTACCTTCTATCCAATACCTTATTCCCACCAATATACTTAGCAACGATATTTTTATCCTCAGCAAGATAAATCAATCGTTCCAATCGCTCTCTTACACTTAATTTCTGAGGATGTTTGATAGAAGAATCATTGATAATCACTGCATCAAATTCATATCCTCTTTCAAAACTTCCTACTTTTCCAAAGAATTCTCCACCGCCTTTTGTAGCCAGATAGAAAGACTCTTCTACGGTTAATGGAGCTAATGATTGATCTATCAGGCGCCATCTCAACTTAGAACACTGAATGGCCATTGCCATTGCTTTAAAAATGGATAACCCAGAACCTGCCGCTATATCACTTCCCAGACCTACTTTCATTCCCATATCGAGATACGTCCGCACTGGAGCAATTCCAGAAGATAAATTTGTGTTGGATTCAGGACAATGAGCCACGAATACATTTTGTTTCTTCATCATTTCTATTTCATCTTTTTTACTGTGAACGCAATGGGCCATAATTGTCGGACAATCATTTCCAAACATATCATATTTATTGTATGCGTCACCATAAAAAGCAGTATCCGGACAAAGTTCCTTTACCCATTCAATCTCCCCAAAGTTTTCTGATAAATGAGACTGCATTGGTAAATGATATTTTTTTTGCAGATTCGATAACCGTTCCATTAAATCATCCGAACAGGTAGGAATGAATCTTGGAGTAAGAATTGGCTTTATGTTCTTAAAAGAGGCACTTTCAACAATCCAATTTTCGGTATCTTTTGCGGCTTTTTCTGAGCTTTCTTCGCAAAGATAATCCGGGCTGTTCCGATCCATATTTACCTTTCCTACATATGCTTTCATTCCTGCATGTTCTAATTTCTTCATTAGTAACTTGGTTGCCTCTATATGCATTGTTCCAAAAATGCATGCTCTGGTCGTAGCACTGCTTAATAAATCTTCTACAAAAATTTCATATGCTCTATCTGCATATTCTATTTCTTCATATTTTGCTTCTTCCACAAATGTATGCGTATTCAGCCAGTCAATCAATTCTAAATCCATACCCAGACCGCGGAAGGAATACTGTGGTGCATGTACGTGTAAATCTACCAGCCCGGGAATAATTAATTGATCTGTATAATCATAGTAAGGGATATCCTTGAGAGATTCCGGAAGTTCTTTAAAGGCACCCAGGCAGATTCCTTCCTCACAAACAACATAACTATCTTCCATGATACAAAGATCCTTGCGGTCCCTGCTATAACAGATATTTCCTTTCAATGCATATTTTTTCATATCTTTTTCCTTTTTAATAAATTTTTGACAGCCTGATTACATATTATAAATGATTTTTGTAATAAGCTGTTTAAATGATTTTGCTACACGATCTGCTGTTTCCTGTACTTCTTTATGATCTAATTTTTCTTCTGATATTCCGGCAGCCATATTGGTAATACATGAGATTCCACAAACTTCCAATCCCATGTGGCATGCTGCCATTGCTTCGCATGCAGTACTCATGCCAACAGCATCTCCACCCCAGATTCTTGCAAGTCTGACTTCGGCTGGTGTCTCATAGTTAGGACCGGTAAACTGTACATAGACACCTTCCTGAATTTCAATTCCACACTCCCCAGATGATTTTTTAATTACCTCCTGCAGGCGTTTGCTATAAACTTCACTCATATCCGGAAATCTTGTTCCTAATTCTTCGATATTAGGACCAATCAGTGGACTTGGCACTCCAACTGTAATATGGTCCGTAAGCATCATAAAATCACCTGGTTTATATGCCTGATTCACTCCGCCTGCAGCATTTGTTAAAATCAGTTTTTTTGCTCCAAGCATTCCCATAAGGCGAGTTGGAAGAACCACATCAGACATAGGATATCCTTCATAATAATGGACACGTCCCTGCATGATCACCACTGGTGTATCACCAACATAACCAAATACAAAACGTCCTTTATGTCCTTTTACAGTGGACACCGGAAACCCTTCAATATCCGTATAATCAATGGTCTGTTCAATTTGAATTTCATCTGCATAGTCACCCAGACCGGAACCTAAGATCAGACCAATTTCTGGTTTAAAATCAATTTTTTCTCTTACACTGGATAAACAGGTCATTAATTTCTTGTACATTCTTTTTCCTCACTTTCTCTTATTATTCTTATATTAATTTCTCGAGAAGAGAAGTTCCTATCGTTCCTTTTGGCATTGTAAGGCCAAAATTATCAACAATTGTTGCACCAATCACTGCAAATGTATCGCTATCTTCCAGTCTTCCACTTCCCTCCAGTGATGGGGAATAGGCAAGGAATGGAACCATTTCCCTTGTATGATCAGTTCCTGTATGAGTAGGATCATTTCCATGATCTGCTGTAATCATTAACAGATCATCTTCTCTTAATACTTGCAGTAATTGTCCTAATTTTTCATCAAACTGTTCCAATTCTTTTGCATAGCCTTCTGGATTGCGTCGATGTCCCCATAGCGCATCAAAGTCTACCAAGTTGACATAACAAAGTCCTTTAAAATCCCGTTTTGCTATTTCTATGGTCTGCTCCATGCCATGCACAGAACTTTTTGATTTATTGGACTCGGTAAGGCCCTCACCATCAAAAATATCAAAGATCTTTCCTACAGAAATGACATCTAGTCCCGCATCCTTTAATACATTCAGTGCTGTTTTCTCATAAGGTTTTAATGCGTAATCATGTCTATTACTGGTACGTTTAAACTCACCTTTTTTCATACCAACATAAGGTCTTGCAATTACACGCCCTACCTTCCATTCATCTTTCATCGTAAGTTCTCTTGCGATTTCACAGCAATGATACAATTCTTCCAGTCCAAAAGTCTCTTCATTCCCACAAATCTGCAATACAGAATCTGCAGAAGTATACACGATCATATTTCCTGTAGCAATTTCTTCTTCTCCAAGTTCATCTAAAATCTCTGTTCCACTGGCACTTTTATTTCCAATGATGTTCCGTCCGGTTCTTTTAGATAGTTCATCCAGCAGTTCTTTTGGAAAACCAGTTTCCGTAAAAGTCTGAAATGGAGTGGTAATATGAAGACCCATCATTTCCCAATGGCCTGTCATGGTATCCTTTCCTGTACTCGCCTCTCTAAGTTTTGCATAGTAAGCAAGAGGATTTTCTACAGATGCTACCTGTTTTAAGGGATGAAGATTTGCCATTCCAAGTTTCTGAAGATTTGGAATATGAAATTTCTCCACCCTTTGTGAAATATGTCCTAGAGTATCGGTTCCCACGTCTCCATAGTCCGCTGCATCAGGAAGGGCTCCTATCCCAAGAGAATCAATCACAATGGTAAAAATACGATTATATTTTTTCATCTTTCAACCTCCTAATTTTTTATGCAATTTCTAATGCAATTTTCATCATATCAGTAAACCCTGTCTGACGATCTTCGGCAGATAAGGATTCTCCGCGAAATGGCGCATCAGAAATAGTCAGAAGACAAAGTGCTTTTTTCCCTGCTCGTGCTGCATTCATATATAAAGCCGCTGCTTCCATTTCTACAGCTAAAATATCCATTTTTGTCCACTGCTCCAGTGCCGTTTCATCATCATTATAAAAGGCATCTGATGAAAGTATATTTCCTGCCACTGTTGGAATTCCTAACTTTTCTCCAGTTTCCGCAGCTTTTCTGGCAAGATCAAAATCTGCAATCGGAGCAAATGTTCCAGGAAGTTTAAACTGTCTTGCATAATTAGAATCTGTACTTGCACCTACTCCAATGACAACATCTCTTAAATTTACTTTTTCGCTTAAAGTCCCTGCCGTACCAATACGGATAATCTGTTCTACATCGTAAAAATGAAAAAGTTCATACGTATAAATTCCAACCGATGGCATGCCCATGCCTCCACCGAACACTGTTACTTTTTTTCCCTGATACTCCCCGGTATAAGCCAGCATATTGCGGACTGAATTTACACATTCTGCATTCTCTAAAAAAGTTTCTGCAATAAATTTTGCTCTTAATGGATCTCCTGGCATTAATACTGTTTTTGCAATTTGGTCTTTTTCTGCTTTTATGTGTGGTGTTGGTATATTTCCCATAACGATTCTCCTTTTCTATTAATCTTTTTGTTTTGTACTCTTGTATAAATAAAAGAAATGCCACATCAGTTTGCTCTCTAAGATTTCCTAAAGATTGATCAAAACTGTTGTGGCATTCCGTTAAGCTTCTTTATGAAAAAGATATTCCATATATCTGATAAACAACATATTTGATATTAAAAACAATGGCATGGAACAATAATATTCTTCCTCATTATTTCCAATCGGAATTCCATTTGTTTTATACCCAATATAATAATCGGCATACTGAGATAACTGACTTCTGTGATTTAGCGCAATTCCAAGGCACTTAATCTGTAAGCTATTTAATTTTTCTGCAATCAAATTCTCAGTTTCATTATCCCCAAACTGGGAAATAATAATAAAAAAATCATTAGATGCGGCCTGCTTCATTAGAAAATCCACTTCGGCTGTTCCATCTACTACAAACATCTGCTTGCCGCCAAGAATAAACTCTCTCTTCATCTCTTCCGCCACCAGATGCTGTGCCTGACCTGTCGCATATATGTATACCCTTCTTGCCTGATCAATGACAGAGAGAATGTGGTCCAAATCTTTGTAAAACAAGTCATTCATCACATCATGATATTCATTCATCATAACACCGATTTTTTTCCGGTCAAAGGCCCTTTTTGTCCGGTCATCCCATTTTAAACAAAGTTTCAACTCCAAAAAACCAGAAAGTCCCAGTTTTTTTGCAAAACGCATAATGCTGGTATGGGAAATATTGCATTTTTCTGCCAGTTCATAAATCGTCATTTCCTGTACTTTTCTTCCATGACGAAGAATGTACTGCCAGATATAAAAATCATTTTGATTTAGTTCATCATAATGTTCTTCAATTAAGTCATTGAGACTCATCATCTTTTCTCCTTTCATGATATTCAATGTATTTTACCAACATAAAATCAATGAGTAAGAAAAATCCTGCAAGCCCATCATGGTTAGATCCCATAGGATTTTCAATCTGAGGTGCTTCTATATAAAATGCCTCATCTGCCAAATGGGATAATGTATTCTCTTTAAAAGAAGTAAGAGTAATAATAGATACATTTTTCCATTTTAATTTTTTTGCAAAGTCAATGGCTCTTTTATGTTCTCCAGAAAAGGAAATTATGATTACTAAATCTCCTTCATAAATATTTTTTTCGAATACTGAAAGTTCATGAAATGATTGCAGGACATTGATTAATTTTCCTACTTCTAGAAACTCTCGTTTCAGTTCTGATGCTGCACTATTTTGAACAATTCCAGTTCCATAGACATAAAGATTGTTTGCACTAGAAATCATCTCAATGGCTTTTGTCATATCCTTTTCTTTCAACGAAAGCATGAAATGATTATATCGGTTATAAAACAGATCAAAACCTTTCTGCTTTTCATTGTCCGTCCGGCGATTCATTTTTAGATACAGTTTCAGTTCTGCATAACCATGAAGCCCGATTCTTTTGGCAAAACGCATCACTGTCGTGCGGGACACGTAGCATCTGGATGCCAGCTCGTCTATGGACAGATCTTCACACTCTTTCCGGTGAGTTGCAATATACTGCCAGATATGAATATCGTTTTCCGTCAGTTTATCATAGTGCGTATTGACAAGTTCTTCAATTCTCATCATATTCTCTTTCCCCTAACATAAATCGATATGTTCTCTTATGTCTTACTTATATCTTATATTTGGTTCACTTGTCAATACGAAGAATCTTATTTTAATTCTGGCCAATAATCTTTATTTGCTTCAATCAGTTCATCTAAAATGTCTTTCGCCACTTTTGCACTTGGAACTGTCTTAGATAAAGTGATTGCCTGCCACATTTTCTGATAGCTTCCTTCAATCCATGCCTCTACGACCAACTTTTCTACTGCAACCTGCTGCTCCATCAAACCTTTCTGAAAGAGTGGAATTTCACCCTGGCAGACTCTCTCATATCCATTTTTACCTACAATACAAGGAATTTCGACCATAGCATCTCTTGTAAAGTTCTCAATTGCTCCTTCATTTGGAACAATCAACAGCATTTTTTCTTTTGTATTTTTGGCAATGGCGCAGGCAAGATCAACAATATAATCTGCATGTGCATCTGGTTCAAATCCGCCGTCTACGGCTGTTCCTTTTTCAATAATATTGCGGCAAACACCAAAGATATGTTTTTCTCTTCCGTCCATAACTTCGTTGGCACGAGTATACTCTGGATTAGAATGCTCTACGATATAATCCGGGTAAAGATAATATTTTAAATAAGTATTTGGAATGGTTTCTGGATCTAATGCATAAACATCTTTAGCTTTCTTAAATGTTTCAAGCCAGCTTGGTTCCACATGCTGGTTCGTACTTGCCACACCATCAGCAAAACCATTGGCTGCAAGATGTTTTCTAAGTTCCGGCATCAGGTCATTGCCCTCTTTATCTTCAATCTTATGCCACCAGCCAAAATGGTTCAATCCATAATATCCTACAGATAAATCTTTTCTCTTAAGTCCTACCATATCTGCCATCTTATCTTCACAGTCAATTGGCATATCGCAGATATTTAAAATTTTAGAATCTGGTCTTAATCTTCTGGTCGCTTCTGCTACGATAGCCGCAGGATTAGAATAGTTCAACATCCATGCATCTGGAGAATATTTTTCCATATAATCAATCATCTCCAATACTCCTCCGATGGAACGCATACCATAAGCAATTCCACCTGGTCCGCATGTTTCCTGTCCTGGTACTCCATATTTTAATGGAATCTTTTCATCTTTTTCACGCATTGCATATAAGCCAACACGAATATGGCACATAACGAAGTCTACATCTGTAAAGCCTTCTTCTGGGTCTGTTGTATAAGAAAATTCCACTCCTGGTGCATTCTCACGAATATAGATCTCACATGCTTTTGCAATGACTTCCTGTCTTTCAGCAAAATTATCATACAATTTAATTTTTCTAAGTGGCAGACGATCTTGGCTATTTAATAAAAGTAATACAATCCCAGGTGTAAATGTACTTCCGCCACCAGCAATGGTAATTGAATATCTTTTTTCCATCTGTCTTTCTCCCTTACATTATTTTTATTGTTGCAAACAACGTGATGCAGTTTAATAAAACAATAATGAGGCTTCCGCCTGCATCAAACAAAAGCTGCTTTAAAGTTATATTTTTTACTGTCTCTTTTATAGAAATCTCATAGAATGAGAAGGACCGCTGAGATACAAAGGCAAGCATAAAAAATCCAAATATATTTCTGGAAAGCAGCTGGGTAAACAAAAGTATTAGCATATTGGTTACTGCACTTAATTGTTTTCCCTGTGCTAAATTATTCTGAGCCAAATGAAGCAAATATGTAACATAAATGTTTAACAAGGAATTTACTAATAGTATTGTTGTTCCTGCCTCGTTATTTAAAATAACGGATACCGTTACACCATTCATAGATGCTTTCATAGAAACATATAAAAGACAAATGACAGGTGCAGCGATCATCACTGCTTTTGCCACAAAAAATATTCTTTTTAACTCTGTTAAAGTTGTCTTACCTTTATATCCCATATCGATTCTTCCTTATCTAATCTAATTATAATAATTGTTCAAAATCTTCTCTAACAGACTGAACTTTTAATCCAACGATTACCTGGATTGACTTTCCATTTACAGAACATCCGTGAGCACCGATGGATTTAAAATAAGCATCATTCTTGCAGAGTGTTTCATCTTTTACATTGACACGAAGTCTTGTTGCACAGTTTGTTACATCTGCAATATTATCTTTTCCACCAAGACCTTCTAAAATTAATTCTTCAAAAGATATGCCATCATTGTCTTTTTCTTTTGCAGCAGCCTTTCTTTCTCGATATTCCTGCTTACTGTGCATAGTAACCTCTTCCGCATCGTCTTCACGTCCAGGAGTTTTAAAATCAAATTTTAAAATTAAGAATTTAAATACAAAGAAGTAGATTGCTGTAAAAATAAGCCCTACTGCAAATAATTTTAAATACTCTGCCCAATGGCTGCTCATTAATGGAATAAAGTTCAATGCTGACATAGAAATCAGACCGTCCGATAATACACCTACAATTCCCATAGAATATACAATGGTAGACAATGTAGCAGCTAATACTGCATGCACGATAAATAATAATGGTGCAACGAATAAAAATGTAAATTCAATTGGTTCTGTAATACCACAGGAAACTGCTGTTACCCCAATTGGAATAATCAGACCTAATACTTTTTTCTTCTTTTCATCTTTCGCTGTTGCATAAAATGCAAGTGTAATACCAGCACAACCAAATACTTTAGATAATCCAGTAAGTGTTGGCCATGCATATGGTGCACACTCAATCAGTGGTTTTGTGCTTGCTGCAATCTGTGGCAGATCCTGCGCCCATTTTGCAATAACACCGCCCTGTACCAATGCAGAGTCGTAAAAGAATGGCACATATAGTAAGTGATGTAAACCAAATGGAATCAAGGCTCTTTCTAAGAAAATAAATACCCATACACCAAGTGCTCCTGCACCAGATACAAATCCCTGGAAAGAAATCATTCCCATCTGGATTTTAGGCCAGATTAATGCACATAAAAATGCAACTGGAATTAATGCGAAGTATCCAATTGCAAAGACAAATACAGAACCTCTAAATGTTCCTAACCACTCAGGAAGCTCTACGTCAAAGAAACGGTTGTGAAGCCAGATTACAATTCCTGAAATTAAAAGAGCTCCCATCATACCCATATCCAGAGTCTGAATACCAGCAATATTAGTAATCCCACTGCTTGTTTCAAGATCAACTCCAAAGAATCCGCCCCACTGGGCTAACATGGTATTTAGGAAATAATGGAAGGTCAGATAAAGAACTAATGCCTCCATACAACATCTGGCCTGCTGTTTTTTGGCAAGACCAATTGGTAAACCGATTACAAACAGTAAAGGCACCTGGTTAAACAGTGTCCATCCTCCCTGTAGTAACACGTTCCAGCACTGATACCATAATCCTGAAGGATCAGCAATGGCTCCGAAAATTGATTGATTGGTGAATAAAATTCCAAGACCTACCATAATACCTGAAAAAGCAAATAAGAGAACCGGAATCATCATTGCTCCACCAAATCGTTGAACTTTTTGCATCATACTTTTTTCTCCTCTCTCTTTTGTTTGTATGCTTATATTATCTTTTGAAATTGCCATTTTCAATAGTTTGGTCACTTCTAAGTAGTACACACATTTTTATTGCCCTGTAACAACAGCTGTGAATCTTCACACCTATCTACACAAAAAGGAGTGTCATGCTGATTTAAAAATCGGCACAACACCCCTTTTTTATATCCTTACTCTTCATCTTCTTTTTCCAGTATAAAGTTTTTTGGCAGATCATCATAATTCATTCTTACATCATCATTACAAATAACTGCATCAAAATCGGAACTTGATATAAAGCTGTAAAATCCCTTGATAAATAGCTTTGAAGAATCAATCAGTAAAAACTTCTTTACCGCTAATTTCATAACCTTCTCTTTTACTGCCATGGTCTCCATTTCCGCTGTGTAGATCATATCACGTTCCAGATCTATACCTGCGCATCCAATAAAAGCATAATCAAAATTAAACTTTTCAATACTGCTTAACGTAATCGGCCCTACAGACATGCTATATTCCGGAATATACTTTCCTCCAATCACGAACAATTCAGAATCACTATCCTGAAATACATTGGCAATCAGCATACTATGAGTAACAATTTTGAGTTTTTTCCCTTTTAAATATTTTATCATAGGAACAATGCTGGTTCCTCCATCTAAAAAGATACAATCTCCTTCTTTTACAAAAGATGCTGCCTTTTTTGCCACCATATCTTTTTCATTATAATGTTCCGTGCGCTCCTGCATCTTCTTTTCATCCTGGTTGGATAAAATGGTCCTGTGATTTACACTTTTCGCTCCTCCATGAACCCGGATTAATTTTCCCTGTTTTTCCAGTTCTTCACAATCTCTACGGATGGTCGTTTCTGTTACCTTAAGAATTTTTGCCAGTTCTTTTGTATTTACAATGCCCTTTTCATCCAGCATTGTTACAATCTTTTCATATCTTTCACTTGCTATCATACAGTTATCCCTTTATCTTTTTTATTTTTTATGACTTCTTCAATTCTTGCACGTACCATAGATGCAAGTTCCTTTGATTTTAATCCTTTATATTCTTCATAAGAAATAGGCTCCAGATAGTGAATCTGCACTGTTACCGGGCTGCATCCTTTTTCATCCAACACTTTATAACTGTCAATTAATGCAAATGGTAAGATCGGACATTTAGCCTTTAATGCACACCGAAAACTGCCTCCATGAAATTCTAACATCTCGTTTCCTTTTTTACTTCTGGTTCCTTCTGGGAAAATCAAATAGTTTCGCCCATTTTTCACTTCTTTTGTAACCTCTTTCATAACTTCCATAGACTGCCGGATATCTTCCCGATCCATTGGAAATGACTTTGTACAGGCAATAACCTGTTTTATAAATGGTATATTCTGTAATTCCTTTTTCAGTACAGCTGCCACTGGATGATCAAAAGAAGCCACAATGGCCAGCACATCAAACAATCCCTGATGATTGCCGTACATCATAAATCCATTTTCTTTCGGAATGTTTTCTTTTCCATATACTTCAAGATTAATATTTCCAGAATTTACAGCCGTCTTAAGTATGTACTGAATATGTTGATATTTTATTTCCTCCGGATATTGTTCTGAATGTTTTGCATAATAACATAGCTTTCCATAGTTCCATGGCACTTTCCAAAAATTTTTCAGTATTATAAATACTAAGCGATTCATACTGTTACCTCCCAACACATACCTTCTTGTATCATTTTTATTTCTTTTATTATACACTATTTGGGATAAAAAAAGTTCTATATATAAAAAAATAGAAGGCATCACACTAAAATTTAGTATGACACCTTCTTTTAAAAGATATAAGAGTTTATAACAAATTTTTAATCTCTACTACTTTATCTGCTGGAATAACCTGAATTTTTACATCAACACCTGCATCTAACATCTCTTTTATTGCAGTCCTTTCTTCAGGACTGGCAGCTAAATTTTTGTACAAAGTTGTGCGTGTTTCATTAATTCCCATTCCGCCAAGATTTACTGCTGTTAAGTCAACTCCGCCATCAATCAGTCTTTTATAAGTAATTGGTGACTTTGCAAGCAGAATGGATGGAGTTTTAATACCTTTCGCTAAAATTTCAGTTGCTTTATCACAACTAAACACCCTTACTTTTACTCCTTTTGGAGCTGCCATTTCCAGAACACTGATCATAAAATCATCTGTTGCTACTTTATCATCGATGATAATAATCTGCTTTGCAGGCAGTAACTTCATCCAGGCTGTCATAACTTGTCCATGAATTAAACGGTCATCTACTCTTGCCAATAATACATTTTCTGTCATAATAATACTTCTCCTTTTCGAACCTTATAGCTGAACATTTTTTGTTACATTCTGATATGCACTAAACATTTTCTCACACGCTTTATTCAGATCCTGATCCAGGGCAAATAATCCTGTGTTACCAACAATAAAAACATCCGCACCAGCCTTTTCTAAAATTTCAAATGTTTTTGGATTACAACACCCATCTACCTGAATTTTATATTTATAACCATTTTTTTCGCTCAATTTTTTCGCTTCACGAATCTTATCAAGCATTTCTTCGATTAATGGTTGTCCGGAGAATCCAACATCTACCGTCATAATCGTTAACAAATCAATTCGGTTTAAATAATGTTTTACAGAATCTAACGTTGTTGCAGGATTTAATACTAATCCACATTTACAACCTAATGATTCAATTAAATTAAAAATGCGAAATGCTTCTACATTAATAGTTTCTGCATGCGGAGAAATGATATCTGCACCTGCATTTGCCACTATTTCAATCCAGTCAGATGGAGTAGTCGTCATAAGATGTACATCCATTGGAATCGCAGATACTTTTTTAAACGCTTTGATCATATCTGGTGACAAGGTGATATTGGGACAATAATGGCCATCCATAATATCAATATGATACATTCCAACTTTGTCATTTAAAATTTCTAACTGTTCTTTTATTTTTAGAAAGTCCATACACATAAGTGATGCTGAAAATTTTTCCTTCATATTTCTTTACTTCCTTTCATTACATTTTGCACTGTAGATTGCCTTACAAATAGTAATTTCATGATTGTTAATTTTATGGAATAAATCACATACATCACTCAAACCTGCTTTATGTGTAATCAAGTCTTCTACTTGTAATTTCTCCTGATCCATCATATCAACAGTGTACTTCCATTCATTGACCAGGGCATCTGAATAGATAGAATTCCATACTCCCTTCAGTTGAATTTCTTTTCTAAGAATCTGACTATGATTTTTCAATTCAATCATTGTATTTTGATGCGGATTTCCCATTAAAACAATCGTTCCAAATGCCTTTACCATTTCAATTGCCTGGTTTAATCCAGAAGAAGTTCCTGTTCCTTCTATTACAACATTAACACCCTTATTATCTGTAAATTCCTGAATGGTCTTAACAACATCCACTTCTTTTGAATTATAAACTTCAAATCCAAGATTTCTTGAAAATTCTACTTTTTCCTGATTAATATCAATCAAAGCAACCCTTTTTGCTCCAAAAATCTTTGCCCATCTGGCAGCCATCATTCCAATCGGACCTGCTCCAACTATGACAGCTGTCTGGCCTGCCTGCAATTCGCTTTTTCGTATTGCATGCTGTGCTACAGTTGCCGGTTCCACCATACATAATGCTTCCATGGAAACATTTGGATTATTAGAAAAGATCAAATGCCATTTAGATGGTACAATACAATATTCTGCAAATGCACCATCGCATCTGGAACCCAGGTAATTATAATTTTCACACTGTGCATAATGTCCAGCTTTACAATTCTCACATTCGAAGCAAGGAATAATAGGAAATACAGCTGCAGTCTTTCCAATCAACATCTCGTCGTTTTCATTTGCCGTTTTCACAACGGTACCTGCAAATTCATGTCCTAATACTAATGGATATACGTGTGCTCCTAATTCAAATGCTCTTGGAATATCGGATCCACAAATTCCGCAAGCTTCTACTTTAATAAGAATTTCGTCATCTTTTAATTCTGGTAATTTTATCTCTTCATAACATAAATCATTTAATTTATGTAATCGAACTGCTTTCATTTTTCTAACTCCTTCTTAATTTCGCTTTAAAATCCGGATTCCTTCTAATCCTGCCTGTCTGGCTGCCTCAGCTAAATCACTCATTGTACTATCTTCGTTTCTTTCAAGAGCAACCGTCACCAGCATTGCCATATTCATACCTGTCACGATTTCTACATTCAAATCTCTGCTCAGCATACCGATTGTATTAAATGGTGTCCCTCCAATTAAGTCCACAAAGACAACTGCACCATCTCCAGTATCTACTTCCTTAATTGCATCTTTTACCATGACAGAATATGTCTCCGGTGACATTCCTGGCTTTAATGACACCATTTTCATCTGTTCTATTTCTCCAGCAACCATAGAAACACTATCGACGATACCTTCACATAACATTCCATGACTAATTACTATAATTCCTACCATTTATTCCTCCTACAACACCTAAGCTGCTACTGCTAAAATTCCAGTTAAGGAAGCAAGAATACCCACAACAAATAAAATTACAATAACATAAGTCGCTTTAATTTTTTTGTTTAACAGCATCCATACAAGTAACGTTGCTGCAAGTG
This sequence comes from Lachnospiraceae bacterium, assembly GCA_036311565.1. GTDB lineage: Bacteria > Bacillota > Clostridia > Lachnospirales > Lachnospiraceae > Fimousia. The sequence goes on along the minus strand of JAXJPR010000041.1, from coordinate 41,748 downwards.
GCAGCATTCCTGGTAATAAGGAATCTAAAATTTCCTGCAAATTAATTCCAACTTCACCTACCGTAAATGCAATTGGCGTCGTAATAGTTACTCTGGTCGCTGCCATATTACCTACTACCATTAACCCTACAATACTAAAAATTTCTGTAATTCTATTTAAGGTACCAGCACGAAGAATTCTGATGATTGCGGTTTTCCCTTGTTTATATCCAGTCATGTACATGGCATATCCCATACCAAGCATGATCACTTTGTATGCAATTTCAAAAATAATTGGTCCTGCAAAGTTTCCAGCTAATGCCAGGCTACAACAAATACCTGCTAAGATCGGATATACAATTCCCTGGGAAACCGTATCACCAATACCAGCGATTGGTCCCATCAGACCTGTCCGAACTGCATTAATATCTTCTGCTGTAACTTCTTCTCCATTTGCAGCCTGTTCTTCCATAGAAGCTGCTACCCCATGAATGACCGTTCCAATAAAAGATGGTTCTGTGTTGAAGAATACCATATATTTTTTTAATGCTTTTACCTGATCTTCTTTTTTATCATACAAACGGCGTACAATTGGAACCATGGCATTTGTTGTTCCTAACGCCTGAAGTCGTTCATAGTTATAACAAGTTTCACTGGAATATCCTAAAATCCAATGCTTAATTAAATCTTTTTTCTGAAGTTTTTTTTCAGTTTTTACAATCTTTTCTTCGCTCATTCTAAATTTCCTCCTCTTCCGTTTTTCCAGTAAAGAAGTATACTAAGACTCCGATGGCTGCCGCAAATACAGTGATTGCCATAGTGTCCATGTTGCCATATACCGTTGCAAAATAACCGATAAAGAAAAATGCGATGATCTTTTTCTTTCCTAAAAAACTTAATAACATTGCAATACCTAAGGCTGGCATTAATGCACCAACTACATTTAATGCATCAATCATAGTCTGTGGAATTGCTGCTAATGCAGATTGAGCAAAATCTCCTCCAAAATATACCATTGCAAATGCTGGAATTCCATATAATACTGCAGCAGTCAGACCAGATGGAACATAGTTCATGATTCGCATTCCAGTAATATTTCCCTGTTCCAAGTACTGGTCTGCTTTATGTACCCAAAAACTGTTAATGGTCATATAAGCCTGATTAATTAAAATACCTAACAAACTAAATGGAACAGCAAAAGTAGGTGCTAAACTTGGATCAGCTCCAGATAAAATTGTAAGTGCTGTACCGAAGGCTCCTGCCACCATTAAGTTTCCTGGCATGGTACCTCCAGCTGTGATCCAGCCTAAGTAAGTCAACTGAATATAGGCTGCTGCTTTCATCCCTACTAATGGTTCTCCCATTGCAAGTGCTACTAAAAATCCTAACCAAATAGGATACAGCCATGTTCTTGTAATTGAGTGGTTCACCCACCATTGACTGATTGTGGCAATCAGTGCTACCAAAATAGCAGATAATAACATAATTTTTTCCTCCTTTTTTCTTCTCGTTATGTTGTAATTAAATTATAATTTTTTTACCTGAATCGCTCTATACCAATCCTTTTCCATAAATGTGGCAACTTTTTTCTATCTTTGCATCAACTCTGCGAACAGCCCTTTTGTTAAAAAAAATCTGTATAGGAATTCACATTCCTACACAGATTTCTTTTCATCCTGCTTTTTTTCATATATTGAGCTATCTGTAATAAACCATGGAACATCTTCTTCTCGGTCTTCTAACATTTCCGGAAGCAATGCCATAATTATAATAATCCCAATTAATATTGTTAAAGTTCCATAGGAACCAACTCTTTTGAACCATTTTCCGAGGCATAAAGCGACAATTCCAAACTCAGACTCTGCAAATGTAACTCCTGCTGCTGCCATAGTTCCTAAATGTGGCAAAAATAACAGCGGCATAAAGGACATGATAACACCAGTCACAAAGGAACCGATACAGGCGCCACGAACTCCACCTGTTTCATTCCCATATACTGCTGCGGTTGCTCCACAAAAGAAATGAGGAACTACACTTGGCAGAATAATTGGCATGTCACAAATGAGCATAAATAGTAATGAACACAGACCGCCAAAAAAAGAAACTAAAAAACCCAGGATAATTGCATTGGGTGTATATGGAAATACCAATGGACAATCTACGGTCGCCTTCGCATTAGGAATCCATTTATTGGCGAACCCTTTCATAGCAGGAATCATTTCTCCCGTAAACCATCGAATTCCTGTGTTAATCATAATAAAGCCAATAGTAAATATGATCCCTTTTGAGATCGCATATACAATATAATGCTCTCCGCCCGATAGATTTCCCTCAATGTAAGATTTTCCAGCAATCAATGCTACGATTATGTACATACCAGCCATGGTAATACAAAGAATGACAGAAGTATCGCGAATAAATGACAACCATTTTGGAATTTTAATTTCCTGTATAGATTTTGATTGATTTCCATAGATTTTCCCAAGACATGCGGAAAGCAGATAATAAAGACTCCCAAAATGCCCCATTGCTACCTGCTCATTTTTGCATATCTTTACCGTGTATCTTTGTAGAATTGCCGGTGACAATACCATAATAATTCCTAGACTTAAGGCACCGATCAAATATCGCACAAATCCTTCCACGTGATATGCTTCTAACACTACTACAATGATGCTGGACATATACAGAACATGTTGTCCTGTTGTAAAAATATATCGATATCTTGTAATCCTGGCCAAAAATAGATTGACCATAATTCCTAATATCATGACAATCGATATATCTGTTCCAAATTGAGAGATTGCTATACTGGAAGCAGCTTCCACATTTAGCATAGTACCACTGATATGAAATCCCTGCTGAAACATTTCATTAAAAGGAAGAACCGAATCTGTAATAATGCTGCTTCCGGTAATAATAATCTGCATACCTATCATAGATTTTATGGTCCCAATAATAACATTTTCTATTGGCTTTTTTTGTAGAAGCAGTCCAATCACAACAATGAGACCAACAAAGATAGATGGCTGGAAAATTACTTCTTTGACCATACTACAAACCTCTTTCTATCCTATGACCTCTAATAATTTAGTTTCTAATTCATCCAGATCTACAATGCTGTTCAGAACAACTTTCTTTACAAACTCTGGAACAAGATCGATAATGTCCCTTGCGACAACTGCAATATCAACCAAACTCCAATCCACATCATACAATGCTCCATGACAAGTAAAATACTGATCATTTTTGTTATACTTATTTAGTATATCCTGAATATTCATCTCAACAAAATAACTAGATCCTAATCCCGTATTACAAATTGTCCAAATTCCCTCCATAAGTTCCCTCCAGTACATTTACTCTTCTAATTTCAATAAATCTTCATAACTTCTCGCATTTTTAAATAATTCAATATTGTTGCCTACTAAAAGAAGTTTAATTAAATTTGCTAATATTGTATTTTCCTGCGTACTTGCTACGACCACAATTACTTTTACACTGTTCTTATCTTTACTTCCAAACTCAATTGGATTTGCTAAATTTAATAATGCAATACTAGACTGATTTACATTTTTCGGGTGTGAATGTACAAATGCAATCTCTGGAATAAAGATCATATAATTTCCAACTTCATGTACAACTTTAATCATCTCGTTAACATATTCAACATTAATATTTTTATTGTAGACCAATGGACTTGCTGCTATACGAATTGCTTCTTCCCAATTGTCTATTTTTACTTCAAATTGACAATACTGTGGATTTAATAATATCTGAATCTGGGTTTTATCATCTTGTACGATTTGTTTTATAATTTGTTTATTCTTCTTCTCATAAGATAATTGTGTTATTTTATGAGTAATTTTGTTAATATCTTCTGAATTTAAAATTGGATTCACCTTTAAGACTTCATATCCTGAAATCTGTAAACATAATGTGCTTATAATTAGATCTGGTTTTATCTTATCAATATTATTTTGAATATCTTTCTTTCGATAAACTTTATGAACCTGAAGTTCTGGTATGTAAATAGCCAGTCTTTGCTTCAGCAAAGACGAAGTTGCAATACCACCATCACAAACAATAATAACATTCAAATCTGTTTCTGCTTTTATATATTTCTGATAGATTACTTCAAAATACATTGTAATAAATGCAATTTCTTCCTCTGGGAAGATTACCTGAAACAATCTCTCGTATTTTTTTAGTAATTTGTGAGTAACGTCATACATAAAAGAAGTTGAATACTGTATATCATTACAAAAAGGATTTTCAATCTTAATGTGATTGCGCAGGCGAAAAATAGCCACTTTCAAATGCATGATCAGATTTTCACACAATTCTTCATCCTGATCTATTTGAATATTCATTTTATTTGTAAAATCATGAATCAGCTGCTTACTCAATTCAAAAATTTTTTTATCCTCTTTGGAAACATCTGATTTTCTTGCATTCAGGCTTTTCGAACTCCGAAACAGCATTGCAAAGTAACATATATCCCCTTTGCTCATTTGCATTTTAGTTTCATTTTGAAAATATCGTTTTATGTAGAAATACATAATATCATTTTCCATAGCATTCATCAATGCACTCTCTTCTACATGATACCCTGATCTTATTCGATGAAGAGATAATGTGATCATTCCCTCTAATTCTTTCATAGATTCATCGGTATAGCGAATTTCTTCTACCTTTTCAATATAATTAATGATACTTTTTGTCTCTTTCTCTACTTCAATGGAATCTTTTTTGACCATTTCAAAAACATCGATATTCGCCTCGTATAATGCCTGAATATAAAGATTAAACATCATATTCCGAATCTGCTCTTCTTTTCCTCTTAGCTCTATTCCTACAAATGCCTTTTTTATTAATGAAATCCCATTATTCTTCAGCACATCTTGGACTATTTTAAAATCTGCGACAATTGTATTCTTAGCAACCTTTAGCTCTTTTTCAAGATATTCAAATGTCACGTTCTCTTTTAAGATCAGCAATACAATAATTCGGCAAATTCGGTTTTCTTTAGAATCAAAAAATACATCTTTTTCTTGTAAGATGGCATCCATGTTTATTTCCGTTTTGTTTTTTAAACGTATTCCCACCCTGGGTATACGCTCTAAATGAATGGATTTATTCTGTAAAAAACGCTCAATCGCATCCAAATCATTTCTTACCGTTCTCTCACTTACATCAAAAATCGAAGCAAGTTTTTTAATCGTAATATATCCTTCTGTTTTTTCCAAATATTTAATGAATTGAATTTGACGATTGCTTAACATTTTTACACCTTCCCAATATATTACGTTTTTTGTCTGCTCTTATGTTCTTAATTTCAGTTTAACAATTCACATCTGAAAATATTTTCTAATTCACTTTTCACTCAATAAAAGAAAGATTGATTTTTGGCATAAAATCAACCTTTTCTATTATGAAAATTAAAAAATGGCATTTTCAAAATTACAGTATTAAGTATTCTGTCAATGTCTTGGAAATAATCTGCAGTGGAAGTCTAGAAGAAATATTATATTCCTCAATAATTTTATTATTTTTCTTTCCAACACAAATAGTAATATCTGAATGCTGTTCTAGAGAAGTTCCCTTGATACAACAGCATGTAACTACCGTTGCCCCTGCTTCTTTTGCATTTCTGGCAGTAATTTCTAATTCCGGTGTACTATTTTTCATGGTAAAAATAATGACCAAATTATTTTTCTTAAATATTTTCTTTGACATTTTAAGAATGACTGCATCCGATATCACATAAGCGTTATAGCCCAACAGCTGCAACTGCAATTCAAAATCTTTTGCAATCAATGCTGTCGTTCCTCTGGCAATGAGATAAATCTTTTCAGAGAATTTAATATAACGGACAATTCTTAAAATTTTATCTACTTCGATAGACTCAATAGATTCCTTACACTCATCAAGTGTCCGGCAAAATATCTCATTTACAACTTTTTCTTCTGCTACATAATTTAATTTTGCAGAAATCTTATATTTTAATTCTGCAATTCCCAAAAATCCACATTTTCGAATGGCCCGTGAAACCGTCGCTGGAGAAGTATAGCTTTCATCAGCAATGCGATTAATCGAATATTCTGGTATTTTTTCTTCATGTTCATTGATCCATTGCATCACTTTATATTCTGCAGATGTCAATCTGTCTTCCTGCTCTTTGGTTAATTCAATCAGCATACTTCTTTTCATAATGTATTCGGATGAGAACACATCATGTTACTCCTTTCTCCTCGACTTTATTATAATAGTCTCATAATAAACCAAAAATATCAAGCTTTAAAATTAAGATGAGTACTGATATTCAGAAGAAGCCTGGTCATATCTCTTTTTATCTTCAAATAAAAAACGGCCCTGAATTGCAATTGCAATGCATTCAGGAGCCATGTTAATTAATCCTAGATACCAAATTCTTCTGCCCAAGCCTTCAATTCTTCCTCTCTGGCATCTGCAGAAAATCTCTTTCCTTCTTTTAATACCGCACCCGGACAAGAAGGTGCAAGTTCTTTGTTTGTGTTCCCCATATCGCTGCTGCCCGAAGTTGCCAGCGGAACAATCGTCTTTCCAGTTAAGTCATACTGTTCCAGAAATGTGTTCACAATCGTAGGTGCAATGTACCACCAAATAGGGAACGCTGTGAAAATAATATCGTACTGATCCACATTTTCAACTTTATTTGCAATTGCCGGACGAAATGATCGATTATTCATTTCCACACTGCTGCGGCTTTTTTTATTGGTCCAATCAAGATCCTTATCTGTGTATGGAATCTCTGGTTGAATCTCATACAGATCAGCATCAATGGCTGCTGCGAGTCGTTTTGCCAGTTTTGCTGTTACACCACTGGCACTAAAATATGCTACTAATACTTTATGCATGACAAACACCTCATCTTCCTATATTATATAATACCACTCCTCGCTTTGAACGATTTCTGTGGTGTTCCAATTTCCCTGTTTATACTCCAATTCCTGATTTTTTATACTTACTCTTGTATTACTTGGAATTGAAGAAGTGATAAATGCATTCCCTCCAATAACAGAATCATGACCGATTACCGTATCTCCTCCAAGAATAGAAGCACCTGCATATATAGTTACATTATCTTCTATTGTAGGATGCCTCTTCTTCCCGTGTAATTTCTGCCCTTCTCTGGTAGATAATGCTCCAATGGTTACTCCCTGATAAATTTTTACATGATTCCCAATGATTGCTGTCTCACCTACAACAATTCCGGTACCATGATCTATAAAGAAGTATTTTCCAAGTGTTGCCCCCGGATGAATGTCGATCCCTGTTTCTGTATGGGCATATTCTGTCATAATTCTTGGTATAAGGGGTACTCCAAGCAAATATAATTCATGTGCGATTCTGTTTACCAAAATTGCAAACAATCCTGGATATGAAAATATAATTTCTGGTTTATTAAACGCTGCCGGATCTCCATCATATGCTGCCTCCAGATCCGTCTGAATCAATTGCCGGATATCTGTTATTTTCTCTAGAAACTGTAAAGACAACTTTTCTCCTTCATACAACAATTCTTTCTCTTCCTTATTGACATATTCCGGCAAGTATTTAAGGACCATAGAAATCTGTTTACTAAGATTGTACAGTACATCTTCCAGCTGCATTGACAGGTTATTCCGTACCGTATATATACGATAATTCTTATTTTTATAATATCCTGGGAATATAATATTTCGAATTTGGTCGATTATTGTAACAATGTCATCCTTATTAGGGTGTACAAAGTTTTCTACAACATCAATATCCCTTCCTTGTTCATAATCTCCTATTATTTTTTTGACGAGATGATTCACATCATTTTCAAGTCTATGAGCCATTATTTTCCTCCTCCTTCTAAATAAACAAACTCATATTTGACTGTTCACCGGAACCTAAGAAAGTCGCTACTCCACCCAATTCGACACCATCAATTAATTCTTCCTTCTTTATTCCCATTATTTCCATGGACATCTGACAGGCTACAAGACGAACTCCATGGTCTATGGCATTTTGAATCAGTTCCTCAAGGGAGGACACTCCCTTACTTTTCATGACTGCCCGAATCATTTTGGCACCAGCCCCTCCCATATTCATTCTGGAAAGGCCAAGTTTTTTCGTTCCTCTCGGCATCATAATACCAAACATTTTTTCAATCAGTGTTTTTTTCGTTTTTACCTTATTAGGTCTTCTTAAAATATTCAATCCCCAAAAGGTAAAGAAAATTGTGACTTCTCTTCCCATTGCAGCAGCACCATTTGCCATAATAAAAGCTGCAATAGTTTTATCCAAATCTCCACTGAAAACAACAAAGGTTTTTCCATCTGGCAATACCGCTGCATTCTCGCTCTTCTTTGTTCTTTTCTCAATGGTTGCTTCGATAACATCCGGTTTTACTTCCAATTTTTCCAGATGATTTCCTGTTCTGTTACACCACACAGCAATATCCGAAGCAAAGGCATCTTCCGTTGCCTCGACAAAAAGCTTTTGTCCATCTGTTAAATTACGCATAGCATCTGCTACCTTTACAATTGGTCCTGGACATTTCAATTCTTTTGCATCGATTTTAACAGGCTCTATATTGGCGATATATTCTTTATATGCCTTAAATCCACCAACAACGTTATATGTATCATATCCACGCTCTAATAATATTTCTGCAACTTCTTCACTCCAGTCACCAGTTGTACAGAAAACATACACCGGTAAATCCTTTGGTACTTTGCTCAACTTTTTGCTGATCTGCGAGAAAGGAATATTAATTGCTCCTTCAATTCCTGCGACCAGCACTTGATCTTTTTCTCTTAAATCCAATAAAGTCACTTTTGAAAAATCCAATTTAGCAAAATCTTCAACAGAAATATTCTTTACTTCAATTTCTTCAATATCTTGATTTATCCCCATATTCTTGCCTCTCTCATCCACTTTATTTTTTCTTCTAATATTTCTCAGAATACAAATCTTCAATCATCAACTCTTCTTTTTGGACATCCAGTCCTTCAATATGAAAAGAATGGAGTACCGGCTTCTCCTGCTCCATTAACGACAGAATCAGATAACTTGCATTCCTATCATAAGCCAGTCTCTTATCTTCTTCAGATGGTCTTGATGGTGTTTCCGGATGAGAATGCCAGTTACCAAGAGGCACATATCCAAGGCTTCTCATATCTTTGATTGCTGCCAGTTGTTCCTTTGGATTCAGCGAAAAGTGTTCATTGGAATGGTCAATATTCGTAAGAAGATATACTTTTTCAATATGCTTATCCACTCCATCCACCGTGCCCGCAACAAGACCGCATGCTTCATTTGGGAGCTCTGCAATCGCATGGTCTACTATTTTCTGATAATTATCTTTTGATATTGTTATCATAGTAATCTTCACTCCTTATATAGCATCGCATTCTTCCTGCTCATAATCAATAGGATGCGTTATCGTCGGATTTGTTCCGCAAACTGCACAGTTACAATTTGATTTTGGTAATCTGACTTTACGGAAATTCATATTTGTCGCATCGAAAGTAAGCAGTGATCCTGTAAGCAATTCCCCTACTCCTGTAATGTATTTGATTGCTTCCATTGCCTGAAGACTTCCGATCACACCACCCATAGCACCGATTACCCCTGCTTGTTTACAGGTAGGAACTGCATCTTTTGGAGGTGGACCTTCAAATACACAACGGTAGCATGGACCTTCTCCTGGTACATAAGTCATAATCTGTCCTTGAAAACGAATAATTCCCGCATGGGAAAATGGTTTCTTAGCCAGAACACAAGCATCATTAATCAAAAATTTTGCCGGAAAATTGTCTGTTCCATCTATAATAAAATCATAATCTTTAATAAGATCCAGAATATTTTCAGCTGAGACAAACTCATGATACGTATTTACGGTTACATCTGGATTCATTTTATTTATTGTTTCTTTTGCAGAATCTACCTTAGGCTTTCCTATATCCTCTGTAGCATGAATGATCTGTCTCTGAAGATTTGATAAATCAACCTCATCAGCATCAGCAATGCCAATTGTTCCTATACCTGCTGCTGCAAGATACATTGCAGCAGGAGCACCAAGACCACCCGCTCCAATAATAAGCACTCTTGCATTAAGAAGCTTCTTCTGTCCTCTTACACCAATATCTTTAAGAATAATATGTCTTGAATAACGTTCTAACTGCTCATCAGTAAATGCCATACTGTCCACCTCCCATAAAATACAGAAATTCTACAATATCACCATCATGTAATTTCTGTACTGAAAAATCTTTACTTTTTGCAAAAACATCATTAACAGATACGGACACATACTGAGGAGTTTCAACATTTTCCAACTTTATCAATTCTGCTATTGTTAAATCATCTTTAACTTCTTTTATTTCACCTGCTACTGTAATTCTCATTTTTTCTCTCCCTCTTTTCTCTATAGGATTCAATTATCTGTTCCAATTCTTCTTTTTTTCTTACTCCAGAAAACTGTTCCACTATTTTGCCATTTTTAAAGAACAAAAACGTAGGTGTAGATCTAATCTGATATTCTTCTACCAATTCCTTTTCATATGCCACGTTTACCTTAGTAATGAAAATATCTTCCTGATATTCTTTCTCCAGTGCTGACAAGACTGGTAATATTTTTTTACAGGGCACGCAAAAGTCAGAATAAAAATCAACAATTGCCAATCCCGAAAATTTAATTACTTTTTCATTGAATTCACGATATGTTACCCGTTCAGCCATGTCTGATTCACCAACTTTCCTAACAATCCTATTGTATATGCATCTATCTTTTCAATAAAATTAAAAATGAAATCCTTTCATTTCTCTTCTTTATAGTATTATACCTCTCTTTTCCTATCGGTTTAGTATGTTTTATTTTATTATATTCTACTTTTTTTATGGTTTGTTGTCAATATTAGAAACCCCTTAAGTTTCCGCAGTTTTACCCACAGAATACCAAAGCAGCATTTTGAACTATACACAACTTTCAAAAAATTTCAATAATATTATCGATGCTGCAAGAATGTAGTCTTATTTCTGAAATTGACAACTGCATTAATAACACCTATAATATATTTATTACAATTGTAAGATTTGAGGAGGATTTGAAATGAGCAATTTGCCACAGATTTCTGAAGCTGAATTTGAAGTTATGAAAATCGTATGGAAACATGCGCCGATCAGTACCAATGAAATAACGGATAAATTATTACAGACCACAAGCTGGAGTCCTAAGACGATACAGACTTTAATCAAACGTCTCGTAACAAAAGGCGTTCTGACTTATGAAAAACAGAGCCGAGTGTTTGTTTATACCCCAGTCGTGAAAGAAAGCGAATACATCGGCCAAGAAAGCAACTCTTTTCTGGAACGATACTATGACGGGGATATCACTGCCATGCTGTCTGCATATATTGAAAATGACAGACTGTCTGAAACAGAAATAGACACCCTTCGTTCCCTTCTTTCCAAGAGGTCAAAAAAGGGAGGAAATTAACGTGGCTAATTTTATGATACGCTTTTTCATATGCAATGTATTTATCAGCGGTATCATCGGAATTCTTTTGATAGCCAAGCGGATATTCAAAAACAACCTGTCCAGCCGGATGCAGTATAATCTGTGGTTCCTGCTTCTTGGGTTGCTGGCAGTTCCCTTTATACCGTTCCGTCTCATCGGGTTTCCGCAAATCTTCTCGTGGCTCGGCAGCCTGAGAAGTTCTCCATCTTCCGCCACTGGAACAGCTATAGGCGAAGCCGTGAGAACCAATCCGACCGGAAATACAGACTGGATGAATAATTTCGCACTTTCTGTAAATAGCGAGACACCATCCATTGCCGGATACATATTATTAGGGATATGGATTGTAGGCATTTTTGCAATGGTTATATTGGTAATCAAATCCTCTCTCCGTTTACGCAATTTGGAGAAATCTGCACTTCCCCTTCAGAACAAAGAAGTCCGCAGACTGTATCATCACTGTTTAGAAGAAATGGAAATTCGCAGAGATATTCCTGTCTACAGTACCGCATTTTTAAAATCCCCGATTATTGTGGGACTTTGGAAACCGTGTATTTATCTTCCGATTCATCTGATCTCTGATTACAACGAATCCGATATGCGGTATATGCTGTTACACGAACTGCAGCACTATAAGCACAAAGATGCTATTGCCAGTTATCTGATGAACCTTGCCGGAGTAATATATTGGTTCAATCCTCTTGTCTGGTACGCTCTGAAAGAAATGCGTAATGACAGAGAGGTTGCCTGTGACACTTCCGTTTTGAAAATGCTTGAAGAGGATGCTTACGAAGATTATGGCAATACACTGATCAACTTTGCAGAAAAGGTTTCTCTTACTCCTTTTCCGTTTGCTGCCGGCCTTGGTGGAAACATGAAGCAGATGAAGCGGAGAATTATCAATATTGCATCTTATGAGAAGCCAACATTTATAAAAAGGCTAAAAGGTATGACGGCATTTGTACTAACTGCTGTTCTTCTCATAGGATTCGCCCCTTTTATTTCTACATACGCAGCAGATGGAAGCCACTACCAATGGGATTCCTCGTCAAAAAATATATCCTATGTAGACCTTTCTACATACTTTGGAGAATACGAAGGCAGCTTTGTTTTATACGATTTGGAAAATGATGCATGGAGCATACACGACATGGAGCATGCCACTTTACGAGTTGCTCCAAACTCCACCTACAAAATATATGATGCTCTGTTCGGATTGGAAGAAGATATCATTACCCCGGAAAATTCCTTTATTGCATGGAATGGAGAAAGCTATCCATTTGAAGCATGGAATGCGGATCAGACCTTACAGTCCGCAATGAACTCCTCCGTGAACTGGTACTTCCAGGCAGTAGATGAACAGCTTGGAGTCTCTGACGTTTACAGCTATATTCAAGAAATCGGATATGGTAACGAAAACATGAGTGGTGATTTCTCCACTTATTGGATGGAATCATCCTTGGAGATTTCTCCAATAGAACAGGTCGAACTTTTAACCAAGCTGCAGAATAACAGTTTTGGCTTCATCCCTGAAAATATCAATGCAGTAAAAGATGCCATCTGCCTTTCTTCTTCCGATGCCGGAACATTCTACGGAAAGACCGGAACCGGCCGTGTGGATGGCCAAGATGTGAACGGATGGTTTATCGGTTATATCGAAACTGCTGATAATACATACTTTTTTGCTACCAACATTGGTGCAGACAGCGATGCTACCGGAGGTAGCGCAACCGAAATAACCATGTCTATCTTATCGGACATGGATATCTGGCGGACACATACCACAGGCGTGTGATTTTTACAGTAGTAAGATTTAACGATCAAGCTATCCTTTTAATAGAATGTGCCTTGGCTCATTCTCGCACCGAGTGCGGTTGCTTGCGACTACTTCACCTTCGCGCCAGTGCGCATCTCCCGAAGGTTTTTGTGATATAGGAAATTCAACAGAATTTCATATCCCCACTGTTTTGGTATTCAAATTTTTTGATTTATTAGTTTTTCCTCAATAGAAATCAGACTGTCTCCGCAGTAGCCCGTATCCAATCAGCCATCGCCTTTGAATCGACTTCTTGGACGCGCCTTGCATGCTCCTCCGTAATCTGCTCTCGTCATCGCTTAGCTCCTGGACAAAAGAACAACACTCTCAACATGCGTCGTGTGCCCAAATTGATCTACTACACTGACCTTTTCCACCTGATATCCATGCCCTCCAAGGATCTTCACATCTCTTGCCAATGTTGCAGGATCGCAGCTTACATATACCACCTTTTTTGGTGCCATGTTCACAATGGTATCTAACAATGTCTCATCGCATCCTTTTCTCGGAGGATCTACCACGATTACATCGGCATAGACGCCATTTTTTTCATATTCCCGTGGAAGCACTTCTTCTGCCTTTCCCACAAAATATTCTACATTCTTAAATCCATTGAGTTTTGCATTCTGTCTTGCATCTTCAATCGCTTGAGGAACAATTTCTACCCCATACACCTTTTTGGCTTTCTGAGCCAGAAATAAAGAAATCGTTCCGATTCCGCAATATAAATCCCAGACAGTCTCTTCTCCGTTTAATCCTGCATATTCTAATGCTTTTCCGTATAAGACTTCTGTTTGTCTCGGATTTACCTGATAAAAAGACAAAGGACTGATTTGATATTTTACATTTCCAATGTAGTCCGTAATATAATCTTTTCCCCAGACAGAAACAATCTTATCTCCCAGAATGCGGTTTGTCTTTTCCCGGTTAATATTTAAGGTAATACTGGTCATCCCGCTGATCCAGGATAATTCTTTTACCAGATTATTCAGATTGGTAAATGCCTTTTTATTTCCATTAATAATCAGACATACCATAATCTCTCCCGTTTTAAATCCTACTCTGGTCAAAATATGACGCAGTACTCCCTTATGGCTTTTTTCATCATATGCTGAAATATTATTTTTCCGGCAATGTTCCATTACGATTTCTAAAATCTGTTCATTGATTTTAGCCTGAATATAGCAATGGGTAGTTTCTACAATGGAATGAGTACGTCCCACATAAAATCCTGTAATTAAACGGCCATTTTTATCTGTACCTACTGGAAATTGTGCCTTATTACGATAAAAATATGGATTTTCCATACCGTAGATAGGCTCCATTTTTTCCTCTATATTCTCTAAACCGCCAATTCTTTCCAGGCAGTTCTTTACTTTATTGAATTTCCATTCCAGCTGTTTTTCGTAAGATAAATGCTGAAGGCTGCATCCCCCACATTTTCTTGCAACTGGACATCTTGGTTTTACACGGTCCGTTCCTGGTTCTATAATCGTTTCAATACGTGCGTATCCATAATTCTTTTTTAGTTTGATGATTTTTGCTTCAACTACATCACCGATAACGGCATCTTTTACGAAAAGAGTAAAACCGTCCACCCGACCGACGCCTTCTCCATTAGTCCCCATATCTTCGATTGTCAATGTTACCATTTGATTTTTGACAAATTCCATAATCCTCTCCCAATTTATTTTGACGTCGGACGAATATTACTTTCAAATAAACGCTGATATCCCATCCATTCACTGTCAGTTGTACTTTCTTTCTTCAATGCTTCTTTAAACGTCTGTATCTTAGCATCTGTATTATCTGCCATAGCAAGTGCCAATGCTTCGATTAAAGCCGGCTTCTTTGGAGAACCATATTCTAATTCTCCATGGTGAGCCAAAATACAGTGTTTCACTTCATTTCCAAGTTTTTCTGGAAATCCTGGAATTGTATGCATGATACGGTCTAATTTCATAGCACCCATTACAATATGTCCCACCAATTGTCCCTCATCTGTATAATCATTGTATGGGAACGCCGATAATTCTTCTACTTTTCCAATATCATGGAACAGGGCACACATGACCAAAAGATCTCTGTTCAGTTCTGGATACTGAGTACAATAGTATTCACAAAGTCTTGCTACAGATACTGTATGTTCTAATAATCCTCCCATAAATCCATGATGTACAGATTTGGCAGCTGAATGTTGAACAAATTCTTTCGTAAATGCTTTATCTTCCACAAAGACTGCTTCCGCTAATCTTTTTAAATATGGATTTTTTGTTTTCTGAATCATAGATTGAAGTTCCGCATATAACTGTTTTACATCCTTGTCCGTACACGGCATGTAATCAGCAGGAACATATTCTCCTTCTTCAGCTTTGCGGACACGACGGATATTTAACTGGTTTGCTCCCTGAAATACGGTAATCTGTCCTTCAACACGAATATAATCCATGGTTTCAAAATGTCCGATCGCATTATTTAATTCCCAGATTTTTGCATCCAATGTTCCTGTACGATCCTGTAACAAAAGAGCATAATAGCTTTTTCCCATTTTCGTCTTTAAAATCTGTTTTGATTTACAAAGGTACACATCTGAAATCATGTCTCCTTCTCTCATCTCTGCAATAAGTCTCATATTATCTTTCTAATCTCCTTCTATTGTCCTGCCCACTAACTGGACACTATCATTCGTTTTCTATTATGACACAACACCATGGGAAAATCCAGTCCATCGTCCCCAAAATAACCCGTCTTTATGCTAATTTACAAACAATATTGAATATGCTACAATTCCTTTGAAAGGATGAAAACAATGAATGAAAAAGCTTTACGAATTTTAGAATATAATAAAATTATTGAACAGCTAATGACACATGCCTCTTCTGAGATGGGAAAAGAGATGTGCCGAAAGCTTACTCCATCTACCGATTTAATGGAGATTGAAACCGCCCAGGAACAGACAAAAGATGCCCTTGCCCGTGTTTATCAATATGGAAGCTTATCTTTTGCCGGGCTGATTAACATTACACCAGCTCTCATGCGTCTGAATGTACAGGCTTCTTTAAGTGCCAGAGAGCTTTTAGACATTGCAAGGATTTTGGAAATTACAAATAATGCTAAACAATACAGTAGCCGTGACACCGAAGAAGATGGCTATGATTCTTTAGATGGTATGTTCAACGAGCTGGTTTCCATGACACCATTATTACTGGATATCCGTCGCTGTATTATTGCAGAAGATGAAATCAGCGATGAAGCTTCTGCTGCTTTAAAACAAATCCGCAGAAATATCAAACAGATCAATCAGAAAGTCCACAGTCAGTTGGCTTCCATTGTAAACTCTTCTTCCAACAAGAACATGCTGCAGGACAGCATCATTACCATGAGAAATGGCCGCTACTGTATCCCTGTTAAAGCCGAATACCGCAGTAGTTTTCCGGGCATGATTCATGATCAGTCTTCTACTGGAAGCACGCTTTTTATTGAACCAATGTCCGTTGTTCAGTTAAATAACACGTTAAAAGAATTGGATGCACAGGAACAGGCTGAAATTGAACGGGTATTAGCTGCATTAAGTGAACAGGTTGCTTTTGAATCCGAAGACCTGCAATATAATGTAGAAATTCTTGCAAAACTGGATTTTATTTTTGCCAAAGCAAAATATGCCAAATCCTATGATGGAAGTGAACCACTTTTTAATACAGAAGGAATTTTAGAAATCAAACAGGGACGTCATCCTCTTTTAGATAAGCGAAAAGTAGTTCCCATTAATGTGACACTTGGGAATGAATTTGATATGCTCATCATCACTGGTCCAAATACCGGCGGAAAAACCGTTTCTCTAAAAACGGTAGGTCTGTTCTCCCTAATGGGACAGTCTGGTCTGCACATTCCTGCATTCCAGGGTTCCCGCTTAACTATTTTTGATAATGTATTTGCAGATATTGGAGATGAACAGAGCATTGAACAGAATTTAAGTACGTTCTCTTCTCATATGACAAATATTGTATCCATTTTAGATGAAGCAACCGAACAGTCTCTGGTTCTTTTAGATGAGCTTTGTGGTGGTACTGATCCAATTGAAGGGGCTGCACTGGCCATTTCTATTCTGACCAATTTATTACGCCGAGGGATTCATACCATGGCAACTACTCACTATAGTGAACTTAAAATGTTTGCTCTTTCCACTCCAGGAATTGAAAATGCCTGTTGTGAATTTGATGTAGAAACCTTAAGCCCAACCTACAGGCTCTTAGTTGGAATTCCTGGAAAAAGTAATGCATTTGCTATTTCTAAAAAATTAGGGTTAGATCCAATGATCATCGAACATGCTAATTCACAGATTGATGATTCTGTACAAGACTTTGAATCCTTACTGGCAGATTTAGAAAAAAGCCGCCATATTATTGAAGAGGAACAGGAACAAATTTATAACTATAAAAAAGAAGTAGAATCCTTAAAGAAAAGTCTTGAGAAAAAGCAGGATGATATAAAAGAAAAACGTGCCAAACTTCTGCAGGACGCAAGAGAAGAAGCCCATAATATTTTATCAGAGGCCAAAGAAGTGGCTGATGAAGCCATTAAAAAATATAATAGCTGGGGGAAACATCCAGAACAAAAAAATACCAAACGAATGGAAGCCAAACGAAGCGATCTTCGCAGCCGTATGAACAAATTAGAAAAGGATATGGCTTACCGCGGTAAAAAATCCAAAGGTACACACAGTAAGGAAGATTTCCATATTGGCGATTCTGTCTTTGTTTCCAGTTTGAACCTAAATGGAGAAGTTGTTACTCTGCCAAATACCAAAGGTGATTTATATGTTCAGATGGGAATGATGCGCTCTTTAGTAAATATCAAGGATTTAGAAATCGTAAAGAGTGCGAATGAAATCAAAAAAGAAGAACAACGGGCTAACACCCAATTCAGAAACAAAGGACGTATCAGTATGAATAAGGCAGCTCATATTTCACCAGAGATTAATCTGCTTGGTATGACTGTTGATGAGGCAACGGCTGATCTGGATAAGTACCTGGATGATGCTTACCTTGCAAATCTGCCTCAGGTTCGTGTCATTCATGGAAAAGGAACTGGGGCACTAAGAAAAGGAATCCATCAGTATCTAAGAAAAGTCAAATACGTAAAAGAATTCCATTTGGCTGAATTTGGTGAAGGTGATATGGGTGTCACCATTGTAACTTTTAAATAATTTTTAATTTTAAGCAGAAAAAGAGTACATGTTTCCATGTACTCTTTTTCAAATATAAAACACTAATAAGAAAAAACGGGCATACCCTAAAAGTGAATGTCTATATTCACACACACTTTGGATATGATAGCATTCGTGACTTAAGCGTGCTTGTGAAAGCTAGAATGTGTGTGTTAGATTCTTGCCTAATCCACATGCTATACGAACATTTTATAATATGCTCCAACTTTTGTCAATTATAAATATCATTCATGTTTTCGCATGAATCCATCACATTTATCTATGCTTTTTTACCATTCATATTTATGAAGCTGCCCTTCCATCTGAAAATGTTCAAAATTCAGCTGACGCAATGCCTCATAAGTGACAATGGCAACAGAATTAGACAAATTTAAGGAACGAATGTCATCTAACATAGGAATGCGAATACAGTTCTCTTTATTATTCAATAAGATTTCTTCTGGAATTCCTGCACTTTCTTTTCCAAACATAATATAACATCCATCTTCATACTGCACATCTGTATATGTCTGTTTTGATTTGGTTGTAGCCATATAGATTTTGGCTCCTGGATTTTTTGCCAGAAAATCTTCATAATTTACATAAGTTCTGACATCTAATTGATTCCAGTAATCTAGACCAGCACGTTTTACCGTTTTATCATTAATTTTAAATCCCAGCGGTTCGATCAGATGAAGGACAGAACCTGTTGCTACGCAAGTTCTTCCGATATTTCCTGTATTTGCTGGCATTTCTGGTTCATGTAATACTATATTTAACATCTTATTTCTTCTCTCTTAATCTCGTAATAAAACGATCCATTCTCGTTAAAGCTTCTTTTAATTCATTAATGGAATATGCATAAGAAATACGGATAAATCCTTCCCCACATTCACCAAATGCACTTCCTGGTACAACTGCAAGTTCTTCTTCTTCCAGAAGTCTGGTCGCAAATTCATCAGAGCTCATTCCAAACTCCTTAATGGATGGGAACATGTAAAAAGCTCCTTTTGCTTCAAAACATTCCAGGCTCATACGTTGAAATGCTTTTAATAAATATCTGCGGCGCTGATTGTAAGAGTCCCGCATCTCTTCTACCTCATTATCGCATTCTGTCATTGCCTGAATGGCTGCATATTGGCTGGTCGTAGGTGCTGCCATAATTGCAAATTGATGAATTTTTATCATCTGCTCCATAATATTTCTTGGTGCCAAGGCATAACCCAGTCTCCATCCAGTCATAGCAAAGGCTTTGGAAAATCCATTAATGACAATGCTTCGCTCTTTCATTCCTGGGAAGGAAGCAATACTGGTATGGCTGCATCCATATGTAAGTTCAGAATAAATTTCATCACTTAAAACTACCAGATCTTTTTCTTTTATAAGATCCGCAATTGGCTCTAACTCATCTTTTGTCATAATCGCACCAGTTGGATTATTCGGATATGCCATAATAATTGCTTTCGTTTTATCTGTGATAACATTTTCTAAGTCTTCTCTTGTCAGCTTAAATTCATTTTCCACTGATAAATTTAAATAAACAGGAGTTCCCCCTGCCAAAATAACACAAGGAGCATAAGATACGAAACAAGGCTGTACTACAATTACCTCGTCTCCTGGATTTAAAATGGCACGAAATGCAATGTCAATAGCTTCGCTTCCACCAATGGTGACCAGACATTCTTTTTCGCTGTAATCCAGATGGTATTTCCTTCTGGAATAATCACAAATTACTTTCCGCAGTTCTAATAGACCAGAGTTGGAAGTATAGAAGGTGCGCCCTCTTTCCAAAGAATAAATTCCTTCTTCCCGAATCTTCCATGGAGTATCAAAATCTGGTTCTCCGACCCCTAAAGAAATGGCTTCTGGCATTTCACTGACGATATCAAAAAACTTTCGGATTCCCGATGGTTCAATATTCACAATTTTATCAGACAACACATTACGCATTATGGAGTCACCGCCATTCTTTCATCTACAGGTTCAGCCAGAATGGTTCCATGATCTTTATATTTTTTTAATACAAAATGTGTAGTTGTTCCAATGACAGAATCAATTACAGCCAATCGGTTTGATGTAAAATGGGAAATTTCTTTTAATGTTTTTTCTTCCAGAATCACCATCAGATCATATGTCCCAGACATCAGATATACCGTTTTTACTTCCGGATAGTTATAGATTCTTTCTGCAATCTTGTCAAATCCACGTCCGCGCTGAGGGGTGATCCGTACTTCGATCATAGCTGTTACTCGTTCTTCTTCCTCTTTATCCCAGTTAATCAACGTATGATATCCACAGATCACATGTTCATCTTCTAATTCTTTTACAGTTTTCTTCACTGTTTCCAGGTCTGTATCCATCATATCTGCAATATCCTGAAAGTCAATGCGGCTATTTTTTTCTATTAATTTTAAAATTGCTGTTCTCATCTTTCTTCTCCTATTCCTCACTCATGCTCAGTTTATAAAGTTCATCTGATTTCGGTGGTTCCAAAAATCCTTCTTCGCCTTCCCTAATAATGATCTTACTCTGTTCGTTTATGGTCTTACCAATGATAGCGGTCGGAATTCCCGCTCTATTAAGCACATCCGCCAGATCACGTCCTCTTGGTGTTACCATCAGCATACATCCTGCAGAACTTAATTTATATGGATTTAAATCAAAAAATTCACATACTTCTACAGTTTCCTGTTTCATAGGAATGGCATCTAAATCAACTTTCAGACCCACCTGTGAGGCGGCTGCAAGTTCCCAAAGCGCACCATAAATTCCGCCTTCTTTCACATCATGCATCGCACTAACATTATATTCTCTGGCAATTTCTGCCTCCTTTACCACAGAAATATGATTAAGCAGATCTTTCGCACTCTGAATAAAATCCTTACTGTAACGAGTTCTGAGTTCTTCTTCCCGTCTTGCTGCAATCAGTCCGGTGCCTTCCATGGCCGCATATTTCGTCATAAGAATATCTTCTTGAGGACCAGCACCACTAGTTGTAATGATTTCACTTCTTTTCGCTTTTCCAATTCCTGTTGCTATAACAACAATACGGTTTACGGCACTGGTGGTTTCCGTATGCCCGCCCAATACAGAAATTCCTAATCTATCACATTCTTTCTGAATTTCCTGCATCAAACGTTTTAAATCCTTTTCTTTTGCTTTCTCCGGCAAAAGAATGGTAAGCATGACTCCTACAGGATCTGCACCGCTGGAAACGAGGTTATTAGTGGTAATATGAACAGCCAGGGTGCCTGCCCTTTCAGAAGAATCCGTTACAGGATCTGTGGAAAGAACAACCATTTCTTCATCCAGTTGTAACACCGCACAGTCTTCTCCAACTGCCGGACCTTCTAAGACTTCTTCCCTGTTTTTCTTTAATTGTTTAAATACGGAACGCTTTAAGACAGATTCCGGTACTTTTCCAATTTTCATCTTCCTGCTCCTTTAAAAAATGTTCTACTCTTTCTCTTCATTTTTACTGGTATTATTGCTGTTCTTTTGCTCTGCTGTAGAACTTTCTGTTGTAGAGCTTTCTGTTGTCGCTCCACTTTCTGTTGTTTTATCCGTTGATTTTTCCGTCGTTTTTTCCGTTTCTGTTTTCTTTTCTTCTTTCTTTTTTGTTCCTACAGTCACTCGTTGAGGAGAAGCATTATAACGACTGGTATTCACTTTCGTACGCTCCGTCTCTTTTCCGTCAATATAAACGATTTTCCAAAGTTCCGCAACGTATCCTGTATGAGCAGACTGTGTGACAACTGTCTTTCCTTCTTCCATTGTTGGATCTTTTGTTTCAATTGCTTTTCCCGGTGAAATTACAGAAAGTGTTTTTGATTCAAACTCAATCGTTCTGTTTTTCGCTCTTGTTTCTTTTCCATAAATCGTAAAACGAATGGTTCCACCACTTGCTGTTCCTTCAATATAAATTGGATTTTTTGTATTATTCTTAAATTTCAAATCTTTATGTGTTCCGGCAATTGCTGCATCTGCTGCCAGTGGTACATAATTTACTACCATGGAATGGTTCGAACGTTCCGTTACTTTTAACTCAGAACGTAACACTGCGTTATATAAAGTTGTGGAAACCTGACAGATTCCGCCCCCATATGTCTCAACAACTTTTCCTCCGCTATAAGATCCTGCTTTATAATATCCATTGGCAGAATCAAATGGGGATACTTTCTTATATACAGAAAGAGTTTCCCCTGGATAAAGAGTTGTTCCATTAATTTTGGCACATCCATTTTCCACATTCTGTCTTCTGGAATAACCAGAAGATGCATATGATGTAGAATAACTTCCAAGAATATCCGTTACTTCTTCAAGATCCTCTGCTTTATACGTTGGCTCTTCTTTTTCCACAGATATTTTAATCGTATATTCATTCTTATCCCATTTCTCTGAAATGGATTTCTGCATGATTGCTACAGATTGGTCATATACGATTTTTTGTCCTGCTACTTCATCAATAATCTTAAATTTGCCATCTTCTCGTGTTAAAGATGCATTTTTTGTTTTAAGAATTAAAGAATTTTCATTTTTTTTCAATACTTTTTCTGCCTGGGATTCAGAAATTGATGCTTCCAGCTTTTGCACATTCTTTTCTTTTTTCAATTTATGAATTTCAAAGAATCTGGATACAATATTGCCATCTCTTCCAACACCATAAGCGTTTTCAACGGCTTCCTCTTCTTTAAATGTAATCCCCATTTTTTTTACAGAAATCGTTTTTTCTTTTTTTCCTGCTTTTAATGTAATCTTTGTTTTTTCTACTTCTTTTAAGTAGTCATCCAATGCTTCTTTGGCTTCTTTCTTTGTCATTCCGCTGACATTGATTGTATCCACAAATACATTATTTAAGATTTTTTCATTTTTTACAGCAGAATTTACTGAAATGGCCATAAATACAACTACAATTATTATCACCGCCAGACTGGCGCCGGCAATAATTCCAATTTTTTTACGTCGGTTCATTTTCTCTCCCTTTCTACAGCTTATAATGCTAAAAATGCAGAAGACAATGTGCTTAATAACATTGCTGCAATTAATAAAATAGCAACTGCTGCTACAATTTTTTGTCTTTTCTTTGGACTCACCTTATTTCATCCTTCCATGTTTTAAAATAATCTGATCAATATACTTAGATGCATCGCTTTTGGTCAGTGAATCAAAAGCAATGTTAACTTTTATTTTATGATATTTTAACAAATCATTCAAGTATCGCTTTTGTTTTTCTGTGGCAGGAGATTTTTTTTTTGGTCGATATTGCAATTGTTTCGGTAGAAAAGCTTCTTTTTCTTCCGGAAACTGCTGTTTCATTTTTTCATAAATCACTGCTGTAGCCA
Source organism: Lachnospiraceae bacterium (assembly GCA_036311565.1). Taxonomy (GTDB): domain Bacteria; phylum Bacillota; class Clostridia; order Lachnospirales; family Lachnospiraceae; genus Fimousia. The sequence continues at coordinate 17,869 of JAXJPR010000041.1, read as the reverse complement.
AAGCATCATGATAGGCTCTGTGGGCTGCCTGGTTCGTATAACAGTAATAATTGCACAGACTTTCCAGACTCTTTTTCTTTACTTCCTGCTTCAGTAGTTTTTTTGCAATCCCATATGTATCTGCCCCTGTTTTTTCAAAGGGCTTTCCTGCCCGCCTCATTGCAGTCTTCATAAAGCGGTAATCAAACATGACATTATGTCCTAATAAAGGATATCCATTACAGAAATCAAGAAATTCATCCAACACTTCTTCTTTCTCTCTTCCCTGGTCTACCAGTTCCTGATCAATTCCGGTCAACTGTATGATCTGATAAGGAATGGGTCTGTGAGGATTAATGATCTGATTGTATTTTCCTACAATTTTATGATTACGAATTTTTACAGCTCCCACTTCTATAATTTCATCATGTTCTTCGGATAATCCTGTTGTTTCTAAATCAAATGCAACATATTCATACATTACTACACCTCACAGGAAGGACAAACTGTCCGCAGCGTACATTCTCCACATTTTGGTCTTCTGGCAATACACACATTTCTTCCATGAGTAATAATTTGGATATTATACAAAATCCATTGCTCTTTCGGCAGTTTCTCCATCAAATCAAATTCAATTTTCACTGGATCCGTTTCTTTTGTAAGTCCCAGCTTCTGGGAAATTCTTTTTACATGAGTGTCCACTACGATACTCGGTTCATGGTAAATATTACCACGAATCACGTTAGCAGTCTTGCGTCCGACCCCAGCCAGAGATGTCAAAACTTTTAAGTCGTTTGGCACTTCTCCTCCATACTCCTCTATCAGCTTTTTTGCACATGCAATAATATTTCTGGCTTTATTTTTATAAAATCCAGTCGAATAAATATCCTGTTCCAACTGGCCCACATCTGCATTGGCGAACGCCTCAAGATCTGGATATTTGACAAACAAATCCTTTGTTACCTGATTGACCCTTTCATCTGTGCATTGAGCACTGAGCATCGTGGCAATTAATAACTGCCATGCATTTTCATGATTTAAATAACATTTATATTCTGTTGAATACGTTTCATTTAATATTTTACAAATCTCTAAAACTCTTTCCTGTTCCATCTAATATTCCTTTCACTTCTTTTACATCGGCTTCATAGGTCAATGGATTTCTTGCATGATAGTTAAATAAAGCCCACCATTCTTTCTCTTTATAAGAATCTACATCAATGAAAAATTTTTCTACATGAGCATTTCCTGCAGCTATTTTGGAATCGTATGGCTTCATTTCTGGAAAATATTCTTTTGTATCCTCCATGCGGTAGAACCGTGTGGCTTCTTTTTTCTCTAACGGTATGGTATCTGTCCATTCTGGCCGTTTTTTTACATTTTCCCTTAAATATAGATCATACACTAATAGTTCATTTAATACCCGTTCTTTCACTTCTTTATAACGCTCTAGTGCAAATGCTCTTAAAATCTCATAATAAGATAACCGGGAATGTTTTACTCCAATCTGATAATTTCCATAATAAAATTCTGCCAGATCTTCAAAAAAATCAAATGGTCTTTGGGCAAATTTCAATAAATACGGCAGCGTTTTGGTATATTGTGCACTATTATAATACAACTCCACCATTTCTTCGACTTCTTTTAATTTAAGAATGTCGTCATAGGTCATCCATTTTGTCCTCAGTACTTCATACGGTGACCGGTTTCCATAGACAATTTCATAGTCGTGTTTCTTTTCATGTATATAAGATCCTTTTAATACTTTTAAAAAGCCTAACTGTAACTGGTCTGGTTCCATGGCGAATACTTCATCAAATGATTTTGTAAAAGTTTCATAATCTTCATAAGGAAGCCCCGCGATCAGATCCAGATGCTGATGAATATTTCCATTTTTCTTTACTCTTGCAACCAGTTCCTTTAATTTTTCCAAATCCATGGTACGCCTGATTTCCTGAATAGTCTGCTGGTGGGTAGATTGTACACCGATTTCTAACTGAATCAGTCCTGGACGCATCTTCTTGAACAGATTAATATCTTCTTCTCTCAGTAAATCAGCAGCAATTTCAAAATGGAAATTAGTCACCCCGTTATCATGTTCTGTGATATATTCCCAAATCTGTCTCGCATGTTTATGATTGCAATTAAAAGTACGGTCTACAAATTTTACCTGTTTCACTTTGTGTTCCAGGAAAAACTGCAGTTCTTGCCGGACAAGTGAAAAACTACGAAACCGTACTCTTTTATCAATAGATGATAAACAGTAACTGCAGGAGAATGGACATCCTCTGCTTGTTTCATAATATATAATTTTATTTTTAAATTTTGTAAGATCTTCATATACAAATGGAAGTTTATCCATATCCAGTTGACCTCGAGGAGGATTTTCCTTTATCTGTTCATGTTCTCGATAGGCAATCCCTTTTATATTTTCTAATTCTTTCTTAGAATTATCCCACTGCCTGATAAGTTCATAAAAAGTCTCTTCTCCTTCTCCCACCATGACAAGGCTGATCTCCGGATGTTTATTCAATACTTTTTTGGCGTCATAAGAAACTTCTGGGCCGCCCAGCCAAATAGAAATGTGAGGCGCCACTTTATGAAGTTCTGCCGTCAATTCATAAATTTGATCAATATTCCAGATATAACAGGAAAATGCTACAATATCCGGCTTTTCTCTGTATATTTCTTTTAAAATTTCTTCTGTTCGGTTATTAATGGTATATTCCGCTAATTGAATATCCATAGGAGCTTTTTTCGCATAAGCCATCAGACTGTAAACTGCCAGATTAGAATGAATATACTTTGCGTTTAATGCACATAATAAAAGCTTCATGCCATCCTCCTTTTATGCTTCTAAGTATTTCTCTTTTAATTTCTCAATTTCTTCTTTTGTCCTACATGTGTTCCTGAGTATTATAATATAAAATAATAAAATTCTCCAGTCAATGGCGTTTTCTGGCAAAAAATAAGAGACATTTCACATGAACATCTCTTATTTTCATACATACAAGATAGGAATTTGAATATCTCATAATGATTTTCATTTGAAGTATTAATAGGTACACATAAATAATAAAATTTACCATTTCTTCATCATCACATATGCAATACTGAAAGAAATGAAAAAACCCTAAAAACCATTTCAATAAACGGTTTTCAGGGTAAAAAAGAAGCGCGAGACGGGACTCGAACCCGCGACCCCGACCTTGGCAAGGTCGTGCTCCACCAACTGAGCCACTCGCGCTTAAAATGCCCAGAGCCGGAATCGAACCAGCGACACGAGGATTTTCAGTCCTCTGCTCTACCGACTGAGCTATCTGGGCAAACCATATGAACTTTTCGCTTTTGCAAAAAGAAAAGCGGGTGATGGGAATCGAACCCACGTATCTAGCTTGGAAGGCTAGTGTTCTACCATTGAACTACACCCGCATGCATTTGTCTGATGACAAATGCCGGCGACCGGAATCGAACCGGTACGGGAGTATAAGTCCCGCAGGATTTTAAGTCCTGTGCGTCTGCCAGTTCCGCCACGCCGGCATATCCAAAAAGGATAGTGGATGGAGAAGGATTCGAACCTTCGAAGGCGTTGCCAACAGATTTACAGTCTGCCCCCTTTGGCCACTCGGGAATCCATCCAAGAACCATCTGACAGTTGTTAATTATACTAGCCTTTTCTAAAAAATGCAAGTACTTTTTTGAAATTTTTTAAAAAATTTTCTTACAACCATTTTCTGGCTCAACAAACGGCTTAAAACCGTTTGTTGAGCCAGTTATCACCTAATGGATTTTTTCATTATTTTTCTTTATTTGTGAAAACTGCATGCAAAACTATACCAGAATATTTTGGCATTGTGATTTTCATAACACCATTTTCCACCGGATAATTCACTTTATCTTCGGTATGTCCTTCTTCAATGGTCAGCATGATCTGCTGCATTTCATAATCATCTGTAACACCAATCTGCCAAACAGGCACGGTCAGTTTTTTCGCCTGGTCATTGTTATTTAAAATAACAACAGCGAAATCCTGATCGGTAAAACGTCCATAGCAGAATACATTTCTTTCTCCATATAAGAATTTCAGGGAACCTTCCATAAATGCTGGATATTTTTTATGAATCTTAATCATACTCTTATGAAATAAGACCAGATCCATATCTTCTTTTCCCCATGGATAAGTTCTTCGGTTGTCTGGATCTGTCCATCCAGTTACTCCTGCTTCATCTCCATAGTAGACCGTAGGAGCTCCTGGCCATGTCATCTGCATTAATACAGCTTCTCGAAAGACTCCTTTTGATGTTCCAACATCTGCTGCGTCCGCACCTACAGACTGTGTTCTTCCTACCTTTTTATTCGTTCTGGTCAGAAATCTGGAGTGGTCATGATTAGATAACTCATTCATAGAGACCTGAATAGATGGATAGTGGAATCTGGACATATGATGTTTCATAGCATCATGGAATGTCTGATAATTTCCATCTAAATCTCCACGGTATTCATCACTGTGTTTTTCCATACCTGTTAAGAACCAGGTAAGCGGTTCCATAAAGGCATCATAGTTCATAACGGAATCCCATTCATCCCCTTGAAGCCATGGTGCTACATCTCCGTAATGTTCTGCTAAAATCAAAGCTTCCGGATTTACCTCTTTTACTGCTTTTCTAAAATCTTTCCAGAACTTATGGTTATATTCATTGGAATGTCCTAAATCCGCAGCCACATCCAGACGCCATCCGTCTATATTATATGGCGGAGAAATCCATTTTTTCGCAATATCAAGAATATACTGATATAGCTTATCAGAATCTTCGTAGTTTAATTTTGGCAAAGTATCATGCCCCCACCATCCATCATAGGAGGAATTGTATGGCCAAAAACGTTCTTCATTATCATAAAACTTAAAAAATGTATGATATGGACTCTCTTTGGAAATATAAGCTCCTTTTTCATATCCTTCAGCACCTTCATAAATTCGTTCACGATCCATCCATTTATTAAAGGAACCACAATGGTTAAATACACCATCTAAAATAATACGCATGCCTCGTTTATGAATTTCTTCCACTAACTGTGCAAACAACTGGTTACTGGCTTCCAGATTACGTTTATCCGTGACACGACAAATATAACGGCTGGCATTTTTATTACTGTTTTCTCCTTCTTTTACCAGTTCCCCTTCATCTACTACAATTTTTCCGAAATGTGGATCAACATAATCGTAATCCTGAATATCATATTTATGATTGGAAGGTGATACAAAGATTGGATTTAAATAAATAACATCCACTCCTAAATCCTGCAGATAATCCAGTTTATCCATAACACCCTGGAGATCTCCTCCATAGAATTCTCTCACGCCCATGGTCGCCGGATATTTTCCCCAGTTATCCACCTTCTTCGTCGTTTCATTGATGTATATATATTCATCTTCTAATACATCATTGCTTTTATCTCCATTATAAAAACGATCCACAAAAATCTGATACATAACTGCAGATTTTGCCCATTTTGGTGTTGAAAAATTCTTTACAATAGAAAAATTATAAGTATCATCATTCTCTCTCATCGTGCCTTTGCGGTTATAATATAAACAGCTTCCATTGGCGCAGATCTGAAAATAATACTCTAAATTTTCTTCACTTGCTGGAATTACGATCTCATAAAAATCAAAATATTGATCGGATTTTGCACGAGTCATCAAACGTTTTTCTTTGTTTACAACGATATACACTTCATCAACATTGTACCTGATCGTTCGAAAGCGGATCGTAACGTCATCTTCTTGTGTAGGCTCTTCTGGATTCTGATAGAATCTGGTATTATCCGAAAAAAAAGCTTCCGTACGGATCAACGGCTTCCGATGAAATATATATGCATGCAATTTTTCTGCAATCGAAACTTTTTTCATAAATCAAACTTCCCTTTCAAACTAATATTTATATTTTAATATAACTTTCTTGTATACACAACTAGCAAACCTGTAATTTCTTTCATGTTTCATTATATGCATATTTTTTCTACACGTAAAAAGAGCAGCTGCTAAGCTGCCCTTTTTGGAGAAGGTATTTTGTTACTTATTGGGTGTAGCAAAAAACTATATAATGTATTGGGGGGGTTACAAGTATTATTATACATATAACCTCGAAAAAGTGTGCATAAATATTAATAAATTTTAAAAAGTTTTTTGTGCAATTCGTTTATCCCACTTTTCCCCATTCGCATTTTTAACTACAAATTTTACTTTTTTCATTGAAAATTATACATTTTAATCAAACAATGCTTCAAACTCTTCCTGATCAATTCTTTCTTTTTCTAATAAAAGTTCAGCACATTTATGAAGTTTATCCATATTTTCTACGATTAACTCTTTTGCTTTTTTATAACAATCGTCTACAATATTCTGAACTTCTTTATCAATTAAGGAAGTAACTTCTTCGCCATATAATTTTTCATGCCCAATATTTTTCCCTAAAAATACTTCTTCCTGATCATCAGATCCATAATGCAAAAGTCCTAGTTTTTCAGACATTCCATACTGTGTTACCATCTTACGGGCTGTTTCCGTTACATGTTTAATATCCTGGGATGCACCAGTTGTTACATCATCAAAAATCAGTTCTTCCGCAATACGTCCTCCTAAAGAAACCATAATATCCTGCAGAAGTTTTCCTTTTGTCATGAAAATATTATCATTTTCAGGAAGAGGCATTGTATATCCTGCCGCTCCTACGCCTGTTGGAATAATAGAAACCGTATACACCGGTCCAACATCTGGCAAAAGATGGAATAAAAGTGCATGGCCGGATTCATGATAAGCAGTAATCTTGCGCTCGCTTTCTGGTACCAAACGGCTCTTTTTCTCTGTTCCAACGCCAACTTTAATAAATGCTGCATCGATATCTTCTTTGCGGATAAATTTTCTGGCATCTCTTGCTGCATTGATAGCCGCCTCATTCATCAGATTCTCTAAATCTGCACCAACAAATCCAGCTGTTGTTCTTGCAATTTCATACAAATCCACATCATCCCCTAATGGTTTCTTGCGGACATGTACTTTCAGAATTTCTTCTCTTCCTTTAACATCCGGACGTCCCACTGCAACTTTTCTATCAAAACGCCCCGGACGCATAATAGCAGGATCTAAAATATCTGCACGGTTCGTTGCTGCCAAAACGATGATTCCCTGATTGACTCCAAAACCATCCATTTCTACAAGAAGCTGATTTAGCGTCTGTTCTCTTTCATCATGGCCTCCGCCAAGACCGCTTCCTCTTCGGCGCCCTACTGCATCGATTTCGTCAATAAAAACAATACATGGAGCATTTTTCTTTGCTTCTTCAAACAAATCTCTGACACGGGATGCTCCGACCCCTACAAACATTTCTACAAAATCAGAACCAGAAATACTAAAGAATGGTACTCCCGCTTCTCCTGCTACTGCTTTTGCGATTAAGGTCTTCCCTGTTCCCGGAGGTCCTACAAGAAGAACTCCTTTTGGAATTCTGGCTCCAACTTCAATGTATTTACCTGGTGTTTTTAGAAAATCTACCACTTCCTGGAGACTTTCTTTTTCTTCATCTAAACCTGCAACATCTGCAAATGTGATCTTAATGCCGTCCTCTTTTGCCAGCTTCGCACGGCTCTTTCCAAAATCAGCCATTTTGCTGTTTCCACCATTTTGACGAATCATCACGGCCATCATAAAAATTAACATTCCGACTAACAGCAGGTTGGGCAGAAGATTTACAAGCCAGTCCATGGAATGATCAATTCCACTTAACTCATATTTTGTTCCGGGTTCTTTTTCTTCCAATTCATCTTGAAAATCATTCACATCGCTGACAGCAAAACTTTCATATTCATCGCCAATCTTGACTTTTACTTTTCCAGTTGGCACTTCCTGATTTTGTTCTATGACAATTTCACTTACCTTATCATCTTTTAAGTCCTCATAAAACTGGTATTCTGTATACCCTTCTCCGCTGCTCTTAGCACCAGTTCCAAGGTAGTACAGCAAAACGACTGCAATAATAAGCGTAAAGAAATAAATGCCATTTCCCCTTTTCTTATTCAAGTCACTTCTCTCCTTTCATTGACATGGCGATGTCCATATGGGCATCGCCGTCATGTTTATTTATAGTATGCAGTTTTTACACTTCCACAATACCAACATATGGAAGATTTCTATATTTCTGAGCATAATCAAGACCATATCCAACTACGAATTCATCTGGAATTTCAAAACCAGTATAATCCACTGGAACCTCTTTTACTCTTCGTTCTGGTTTATCCAAAAATGCCAGCAGCTTTAAGCTTTTTGGTTTTCTTTCTCTTAATACTGGCAATAAATAGCTAAGTGTACGACCAGAGTCAATAATATCTTCAATAACAATGACATGTTTTCCTTCAATTGTTTCGTCCAGGTCTTTTGACAATTTTACGACTCCAGATGATTTTGTTCCGTCTCCATAGCTGGAAATTGACATAAAGTCCATCGTCACCGGAACAGTAATTCTTTTGGCCAGTTCACAAGTGATAAATACACTTCCCTTAAGAATACATACTAAGTGAACGGCTTCTCCTTCATATTCTTTACTGATTTGTGCTCCTAATTCGCGAATTTTAGCATCTACTTGTTCTTCTGAAATTAATACGCTGATCTTATGTTCCATAACTCATTCCTCCATTTGTGTCCACGTTAACTGCAACACCCTTTTTGTATCTTCAGTCACTTTATATTCTCCGCTGATTCTTCCACCGATAATCCATAAAATATGATTTCCATCAGCTACCAACGGAATTTTTTCTCTCTGGTCTTTGGGAACTTTCTGATCGATAAAATACCGATTTAGTTTTTTTCTCTGTCCCTCCTGGTTCATGACAAAGTAATCGTCTTTTTTCCAGGTTCGCACGACCACACTCTTCATAACTTTATCATAGTCAAATGTTTTCGTATACATTTTTCGCGAAAACTCTTCCTCTTTCTTAGGAAAAATTTTTACATTCATCCAGCCGCTGGCAAATGGAATTTCAAAATCTCCTTCCCCAGAAAGTATGATCTTGCCAGACACTGTTTCTTGTCTTTTTTGGATTACTAGTTCATCGTATTGCCGCAAGGCCCATACTTTATAAGGAAAATCCTTCTCCCTGCCCGTCTGCGCATCCAGCAAATCCAGCAGATGCTCTACATGACTTCTCGTCAGATTCTTCTCACTTCCTGCAACTTCTGAAAGAGCTTTTTTTAATACTTCTTTTTGCATAAATAAATGATACTCTTTTAATTTACTCCTACAAATTCTGCAAATACCATTTTCCACAGATACACAATCCTTCCATGCCTGACTTAAATGTCCTTCTATATAGGCCCCAAGTTCTTCCATCTGCTCTGCAAGCTCTGCAATATGATCGGATGCCTGGGCATTTACTTTATTCAGTTCCGGAAGAACGTTATGACGAATCTTATTTCTGGCATATACAGTCTCAGCATTAGAAGGATCTATATTATAACTTTGCTTTTGGTTTTTTAGTTCCTCTAAGATTTCCTCTTTCGATATACACAAAAGCGGACGAATCAGCCTGTTTTGTCTCGGACGAATTCCTGCCATTCCTTTCCATCCAGTTCCTCTCGCCATCCGGTATACTACCGTTTCTGAAAGGTCACTGCGATGATGGGCAAGAGCTACCGAATCATACCCCAGTTCATCCGCTACTTGATAAAACTTTTGATACCTGAATTTTCTGCCTGCTTCTTCCACAGAAATTTTTTCTTCTTTTGCATATCGGTGAATATCTTTTTCAAAACAATAAAACGGCACTTCATGCTGCGCACAAAAATCCTGTGCAAATTCTGCCTGTTCCTGTGCTTCTTTTAATAGTCGGTGATTGATGTGGACCGCTCCCAGAGAAAGCCCCATTTGATCACGAAGTTTTAATAAGACCAGCATTAAATAAACAGAATCTGGTCCCCCGGAAAATGCAATCACAATTTTATCTCCATTGTTTATTAAGTTATGTTTTTTTATATAATGAATAATCTTTTCCATAGTATTATTTTACTTATTCCAAATGCCAATTGCAAGCACTGTACAGTCATCCTTTCTGTTTGTTATTTTTTCCATGATCAAATCACACAAACGCTGCGGACAATTTTCTTTCTGCATTTTCAGAAACTGTATAAACACTTCTTTTCCACCTATTTCATCCAATACTCCATCAGAAACCATTACAATTTTATCTCCATGATTAAACTTTTTTCGGATGAATGAAGTATCAGAATTCATGAAAACTCCTACTGGTGGAGAATCTCCTTCAACGACCTCAATCATTCTCCCACGAATAATAAATGTTTCTGCTGCTCCTAATTTTAATATTTTCCCAATTCCAGTATGTAAATTCACCATAAAATAATCCAATGTCACATATCTCTCATTCCAGGTGGAAAAGAGCATGGATGACTTTACCATTTCCAGTGCAGTTTCCGGATCAATGTCACTTTCTAAAAGTTTTTCCAAAAGTTCAATGACCCTTTTACTTTCTCTGCCTGCCACTGGTCCTGTTCCAAGTCCATCACAAATGGCGGCAACAAAACAATCTTCGCGGATATTTTCTAATGCAAATTGTTCTCCACATTGCGTTTCTCCCGCCTTTGCCGCCCGTACAGCACCAGAAAGTGCATAAAACCTTGGTTCTTCTACAAACTCCATCCATATAAATTTATCTCCAGCTATGGAACGGCATCGGGGCATTGGTCTCATTTTTTTCTGATATATTTCTGATAAAATTCTTCCAATCTCCCTGGATGTCTTTTCTCCTTTTTTCGTGCGAAGACAAAGCAGAATTTCTAAATAACCTTCTTCTTTTCTTGTTAAACATTTTAAGATCTCGATTCCATACGATCTTGCTTTTTTTCTTATAGAGTCATCCAAAGCTTCTTCTTTGTCACTTTGCTCATCCCAGCAAGATCTGCACTCCTGAATTATTTTTGCAGCGGCCCGATATTGCTTTCCTAAAAAATTTTGATGTACCTGTCGTTGCTGTTCTAACATGATTTCCTGAAGGCCTCTTTGATAAATCCGGTTGGCCTCCCGAATCATATCTTCTCCTCCATGGCAGGTCAGAAAAGAGAGAATGTCCTCTTCTTCCAAAAACCCCTTCTGAAGCATAGCCATTTCAATTTTTTTCTGGCACATTTCCCTTTTTGAGCATCGTTTGCAATACATTTTATTCAAATGCTGCAGAAGAATTCCAACTTTCTCCTTTTTTAAATTCTCCGTCTGGATTTCTTCCTCTATACAACAATGTGACAGCCAGGAAAGCAGATGCTCTATTTTTCCCAATTGATGAGACAATATATATGTTAATTCTTCTAAATATTCCCGTTCCTTTTTTCTTCCGCTCACGAAATTCTCTCCCTCCTAATGTAGCTCCTATCGGATCATAAAGCGGACATGTCCACTCTTCTGGAACCATTATAGGGAATTTCGTCTGCTCATTTTGTCAGAAACTGGTACAAACCAAAAAAGACGGTATAGATAAAACCTATACCGCCATAGATAGTAGCGACGGGCAGATTCGAACTGCCGACACCACGGGTATGAACCGTGTGCTCTAGCCAACTGAGCTACATCGCCGCACTCAACGAATATGATTATAGCAATAAATTGGGTGCTTGTCAACAACTTTTTTATTCTTCTTCTAAAATATATTCGTCCGGATAAAACAGCCCGAATTTTTCTCTTGCAATCTTCTCGATATATTCATCCGTTGTCATATATTCTTTCTTCTTTTCCAGTTCTTTGGTTCGCTCTTCTTCTTCAGAAATCTGGCGTTCTACCTCTTTTTTCTGGGCCTCCAGCTTTTGCTTTTCCTGATACATTCCAATCTGCACCAGGACCATAACAACGAGAATTACCAGCACAATTGTTGCAAACAATCGGCTGCGCTTTCTTTTTTCTTTCGTATTTCTCCGATATTTTGCGTATTTATCTTTTTTCCTTCGTGCCATATTCTCACCTTCTTCCTATTGTCATTTTAACTGCTTTTTTGATATTTTTCAACATACGGACCAGCCAAATCCACAATCTTCTTAAATAGGCTTTGATGATCATCTGGTAAATCAAAATTCCAATCATCCAACCTAAAAACAGATATCCGCGAATATTGCCCTGATTCCCCCACTCAACAAAAAGAAACAATGCTACACCTACGAAAGACCAAAAGACAGTATCGGTTATCCGATTTTCTTTCTTCACTTTTTGTCTTCCCTGCCAAAAAGTTCTCCATCCATCATAAGCACAGACAATGAAAATTCCATACAAAACGGATAGCAAAAATACTTTTGCCTGTATCAATATACTTCCATCCATTATCGAAATAAGCGGCTTAATAAGCCTTCTCCATTAGCATTCTTTTCTTTGTGGTCCGTATACTGAAATCCGTCTACACTTCCATCGATTTCTACTTCACCTTTTTCTACTGTCAGCCGTTTTACATGAAGATCATTTCCTTTAATTGACAACATACCAAGTTCTGTCTCCAGGATAATTTCAGCCACATCAAAAGAGACCACATCTTTGACCCCTGTAATGGTTCCCTTATTTCGATTCCAAAGATTCACTTTATGTCCTTCCATATGCTTCCCTCCATTTCTATAACCTAATATATTAGAGGCAAGACCAATTTATTCGATAAAATTTCGAATACTTATGGAAGATAACGAAACATTTCTTTTGCTTCTTCTTTTTTTGTGGTATCCGCAATCATAAGAATTTCTGCTTTGACTGTTTTATTACCAAACTGTATTTCTAACATATCACCGACTTTTACTTTTGTACTGGCTTTTGCCACTTTTCCATTTACCATGACTCTTCCGCCGTCACAAGCTTCATTGGCAACGGTTCTTCTTTTAATCAAGCGGGATACTTTTAAAAATTTATCAAGTCTCATACCTTTTTCTCCTATCTTTCATAATAAAATAAGTTTTTTCCTTATATAAAGTAAGAAAATCCTTACAATAAAGAAAAAGCTGCCCAGGAACTGGACAGCTTCCACTGTGTACAAATTATTGATTTACAGTATCTTTTAATGCTTTACCAGCTTTAAATTTTGGTGTTTTAGATGCTGGAATTGTCATAACTTCACCTGTTCTAGGATTTCTTCCTTCTCTTGCAGCTCTTTCAGATACTTCAAAAGTACCAAATCCAACTAACTGGATTTTTCCACCTTTTGTTAATTCTTCTGCTACTACATCTGTAAAAGCTTTTAAAGCTTTTTCTGCATCTTTTTTAGATAATTCAGTTTTTTCAGCAATTGCTGCAACTAATTCTGTTTTGTTCATAATGATCCTCCTAATTACTACACGAATAATTTATGATAACCCGCCAAACAAGCCAATTTCTGACCTGTATTATCTGTTATATATGGTTTTAGTAGAAAAGTCAAGGGAAACTTAAAGAATTCACAATTTTTAACATATATTTATTGGTTTTCTTTTAAAATTTTCTCAATTATCCGTTTATTATACTGGGCAAGCGCATTTTCTCCATCAATTCCACTCTTTTCTGCCAGTAATACTGTCAGGAACAAAAGCTCTCCGATCTGACTTTCCGACAATTCTTCTTCCCCCAGCATCCTGATCATTGTTCCACGAAGATCCTCCGGAAAAAAGTATCCTGCTTTTTTGGCTTTTTTCTGAATTTTTTGTGCCCGCAAACATGCCGGAAGAGACGTAGGAATTCTTATTAATCCATCCCACTCCGTTTTTTCCTTTTTTTCAGCCTGTTTGATTTCTTCCCAGTTTTTCAATACTCCATCTACAGAATTTACTTCTGTGTTCCCAAACACATGTGGATGGCGGCGGATTAATTTCTCTGAAATTCCATCTACCACATCCTCTATGGTAAATCGCCCATCTTCTGATGCAATTTCAGAATGCATCGTTACCTGAAGCAATACATCTCCCAATTCTTCTTTTAAATTCTCATCATCTTTGTGGTCAATGGCTTCCACGACTTCATAAGCTTCTTCAATCATGCATCCTCTTAAACTTTCATGAGTCTGCACTTTATCCCATGGGCATCCATCATCTGCCCGGAGTCGTTTGGTAATGGCTAATAAATCCGCAAATGAATGCATAACAAATCATCCTTTCTTTACATATTTCATCTTTTTCCCATCATACAACAATCAATGACCAAAAACCAGCAAAAATCCGTGGGAAAAAGTATTAGTTTTAGGCTGGAAAAAACTCTCGCAATAGTTTATAATAGCTTAGATTAGTACAGCCTTATGGATTTGTACAATAAAAGTATCTGAAAATAAATAAGTATCAAAGAAAGGCTGGTACAAAAGTTATGGAATATAGAATTCATCAACGTGTCCGCTACAGCGAAATTGGTGCTGATCAAAAGGTAAATATGGCACAGATCGTAAAATATTTTCAAGACTGTTCTACCTTTCAATCAGAAGATATCGGCTGCGGATTCCACGCTTTAGAAAAGAAACAACGGGCATGGCTGCTACTGGGATGGCAAATCATTGCAGACCGCTATCCAGCTTTTGGAGAAGAAATTTCCATAGGCACATGGGCTTATGACTGGAAAGGCATCTACGGCTATCGTAATTTCGATATACAGGATTCTACTGGCAAACGGATTGCATATGCAAATTCCATCTGGGTCTATACAGATACCCAGACTCTGGCTCCAGTAAAAATTGATCCCGAAGAAGTAGAAGCTTATGGAAGTGATCCATGCATTCTTATGGACTATGCTCCACGTAAGATCCGTGCACCAAAGGAATTTAAAGAATCAGACCCTTTCCAGATTATGAAGACCCACATAGACACCAACCATCATGTAAATAATGCACAATATATTGATCTTGCGGAAGAGCTTCTGCCAGAAGGATTTTCGATTCATCAGGTCCGTGCAGAATACAAACATTCCGCAGTTCTTCATGATATGATTTATCCAAGGATTACCCAGAAGGACCGCACCTGTACCATACAGCTGTGCAATGATAAAGGGATTCCTTATGTTATTGTTGAATTTAAAGAGAAAGAATAGGAGTTAAAATGATCGAATTAGGTAAAATTCAAACACTATATATGGTTAAACGCGCTTCTTTCGGCGTATACTTAAATGATGAACCAGGGAACCGTGAAAACAGCATCCTGCTTCCGAAAAAACAGGTGCCAAGTCAAATGCGTACTGGCGATGCTATTGAAGTTTTTGTTTATAAAGATTCTGAAGATCGCTTGATTGCCACAACAAATACCCCAAAACTTACTTTAGGAGAAATGGCTGAATTAGAAGTCGTTTCATTGTCTTCCATTGGCGCATTTATGGACTGGGGTCTGGAAAAAGATCTGTTCCTTCCATTCAAAGAACAGACACAGACAGTAAGGGAAGGCAAAAAATATCTGGTAACTTTATATATTGACAAGAGTGAACGCCTTTGCGCCTCTATGAAGGTATATAACATGCTTTCTTCTGACAGCCCTTATCAAAAAGATGACCATGTTACCGGAAAAATTTATGATATGAATGAAAATTTAGGTGCTTTTGTTGCCGTGGAAAATAAATATCACGGTATGATTCCAATCAAAGATCTTCATAAAAAGGTCTACATTGGTGATGAGATTACAGCACGCGTTGTTCGCGTCAGAGAAGATGGAAAATTGGATTTAAGTCTCCGCGAAAAGGCCTATCTTCAGATGGATGCCGATTGTGAATTAATTATGGAAACTATCGAAAGCTATGACGGAGTACTTCCATTTACAGATAAAGCAAATCCTGCAGTCATTCAAAGAGAATTAGGTCTTAGCAAAAATGCCTTTAAGCGTGCAGTTGGACGTTTATTAAAACAAGGACGGATTCAGATTACCCCTCGGGGAATTCGTAAAATTTAAGAATTCATTCCCTTTATTTTTATTGTTTTCTGCATAATATATGATATAATAAAAATACTTATGAACTTGACAATCGTTTAACAAACACAAAGCTAGATTTATTTTTAAAGGAGGAGTTCTACTTTGGACTCGAATGAGTATTATAATCAATACGCAAGCATTTATTTTGAAAATACTGTAAACCTGAATGTATCACATTTGATTGAACCTTTTACTTCTTATTTAGAAGAAGGTGCTTCTATCCTGGATCTGGGATGCGGCTCTGGAAGAGACAGTCTGACATTTCTGGATATGGGATATGATGTTACTGCTTTGGATGGTTCCGAAGAGATGTGCTCTTTAGCAAGCATCCATACCGATTTAGATGTGCTACATATGCAATATGAAGATTTAGATTTTGAAGAGGTCTTTGACGGTATCTGGGCATGCGCTTCTTTGGTTCATTTAGAAAAGGATGAACTGCCAGGTATCATCAAAAAAATTTCTAAAGCCTTAAATCCTGGCGGTGTATTTTATATGTCCGTTCACAAAGGAGATTTTGAGGGCATTATTAATCAGCGCTATTTTGCAGAATACAAGAAAAAAGAATTGAAAAAAATCATGGAAAAATTTCCAGAATTCGAAATAAAAGATATATGGACAACAGAAGATGTCCGCAGAAAAAGCGACAATCAAAAATGGCTGAATCTTCTCGTCCAGAAAAAAATGTAAAGATAAGGCTATTCAATCGAATAGCCTTTTTCTTATAAAAAACAAGGAGAAGTCTTATGAAGAAAAACCCACATAAAATTAATTCTTTTTTAATTATTTATTTAATTTTATATTTATCTCTGTCTCAGTTGGGAGGATTTTTTATTTCATATAAATTATTATCCCGCATCGTACAGATTCTCCCGGTCATACTCGGAATTCTTTATTTGATTATGACCAGACAGCCGATTCTATCCTCTGTGAAGATTAAGAAATTCCGTCCAAGTACAATTTTACTGACCATTTTATTTACCTATTGTCTCTGGCCATTGGTTTCCATCGTCAATCAAATCAGCATGCTTTTTTCACACAATATGATTGACAGCGTAGTAAATCAGACTGTCGCACAAACCGGCCTTTTGTATTCGATTATCACGATGGCATTTTTACCTGCCTGTATCGAAGAATTTACCTTCCGCGGACTTATCTATGGGCAATACCGGAACCAGCGTCCGATAAAAGCCATTTTGCTTTCATCCCTTTGCTTTGGATTGATGCACTTAAACTTTAATCAGTTTTCCTATGCCTTTGTCCTTGGAATTTTTATGACACTTTTATTGGAAGCATCTGGAAGTTTAATTCCTCCAATTATCATGCATTTTACCTTTAATGCAACTTCAGTAAGTATAGTATTCGTTCAGCAAAAAGTCCTTGTTCTGTTTCCAGAACTTAAGAATACACTTTCACAAACATCGTATACTTCCCAACAGCTTCTAAGTTCCATTGCTTCAATGGTTCCAATTGCAATCATCGGCTGCCTGCTGGCTTTTCTTATTTATTCTAAGATTGCCCGCATCAATGGTAATTGGAAAGAAATCTGTTGCTGGAAGGATCTATCCGTTTATCGGGAACGTCCAAATTATAAATTGGGCAGTATCGGCTTATATGCTTTTGTTATTATTTGTCTTATTATGTGCATATTAATGGAAATTTTTAAATAGGTACTGCAAAAATCCCGCTTCTGAACCAACACCAAAAGTTAGACCTAAAATCTAACGATTGGAAGATCGGTTCAATCTGCGGGATTTTTTATATAAATACTATTTACTTTTCATTTCTTCTATTAATTTTTTAATCGTTTCTATTTTTCCTGCTAAATTCCTGTAGCTATTCTTCATAAGAAATTGCATCATAGAGCATAACCTGAACAGATTTGTAAAAAATTGTCAATCTTGATGGTAAAAATAAGGACATCCATATGAATGGGATATCCTTATTCGTTGGGTG
>JAXJPR010000040.1:0-9341 GCA_036311565.1 Lachnospiraceae bacterium | reverse complement strand
TGCAATGCCAGATTAAAACTGTTATCATTAGCAAAAGGAATTTTAAAAGATTCTCTTGGACTTTTAGGAATTCAGTGTCCAGAACAGATGTAATCATAGTTTTTTATGAAAGAAGAGACTGTCTTAATTTTAAGGCAGTCTTTTTATATATATAAGAAATTTTATTTATTAAACGGTAATGTTTCACGTGAAACATGAAACATTGGGATAGAAAAAATAATATTCGTATAGTTATTTCTAAAATACTTATTGTTTCACGTGAAACATGTGATATAATAAGTTTCAGAGAAAAAGGAGGCTGATTATGGGCAGAGTAATAGCAATAGCCAATCAGAAGGGTGGTGTTGGTAAAACAACAACAGCCATCAATTTAGCATCCTGCATTGCAGATAAGGAGAAAAAAGTATTGGCAATTGATATGGATCCACAGGGAAATATGACAAGTGGATTTGGTATTGATAAAAATGAATTAGAGAATACTACATATGACTTGCTGGTAGATGATGAGTTTCAAGTAAAAGATTGTATGATTGAAAACTTATTTAAGCAGTTATCGATTTTACCTTCCAACAGAAATCTTGCTGGAGCAGAAATTGAACTACTTACCGTAGAAAATATGCAGTATATATTAAGAAATAAGCTGGAAGATGTCATTGACGATTATGATTTTATTATCATTGACTGTCCTCCTGCACTTGGAATGCTGACTGTAAACGCAATGACTGCTGCAGATACAGTAATTGTTCCAATTCAATGCGAATTTTTCGCTTTAGATGGTTTGACACAGTTGATTTACACCATTGGATTGATCCAAAATAGTTTAAATCCTGATTTGAGCATTGAAGGGGTTGTATTTACTATGTACGATGCAAGAACCAATTTATCGCTTCAGGTTGTGGAAAATGTAAAGGATTGTCTGGATCAAAATATTTACAAGACAATCATTCCAAGAAATGTAAAACTGGCAGAGGCACCAAGTCATGGCTTGCCAATTAATTTGTATGCTCCAAAGTCGGCAGGAGCTGAAAGTTATAACTTATTAGCGGATGAAGTAATTAATAATAGTGAGGTATCATATGACAGCTAAGAAAAAAAATGCATTAGGAAAAGGGTTAAATGTATTAATTCCTGACAGTGCACCTCAACAGGTCAAGCGAAGAAGTAGAAAAACATCTTCGGCAGAACAGGAATCAAGCTGGACACTTTCTATTAATAAAATTGAACCAAACCGCAATCAGCCGCGAAAAAATTTTGATGATGAGTCTCTTCAGGAACTTGCAGATTCCATTAAGCAATTTGGTATTATACAACCAATTGTGGTACAGAAAAAAGACGAGTATTATGAAATTATAGCAGGGGAACGAAGATGGCGTGCGGCGAAGATAGCAGGTCTAAAAGAAGTGCCAGTTATTATAAAAAATTATAAAGAAAATGAAATTGTAGAAATCTCATTGATTGAAAATATTCAGAGAGAAAATTTAAATCCGATTGAAGAAGCACAAGCCTATAAAACATTAATGGAAGAATTCGGATTAAAACAGGAAGAAGTTGCAGGTAAAGTGTCGAAGAGCCGTTCTACGATTACCAATTCTCTAAGACTTTTAAAATTGACAGAAGAAGTTCAAAAGATGTTGATGGAAGAAAAAATATCCATGGGACATGCAAGAGCCCTTTTGGCAATCACAGATTCGGATATGCAGATTACAATCGCAAAAAAAGTATGCGAAGAATCGTTAAGTGTACGAGATATTGAAAAATTGGTGAAAAACATGTGGAAGCCTGCCAAAAAAGAAAAAGAAGAAACAAATGAATACCAATATTTATATAGAGATATAGAAGAAAGTCTAAAACAGATTTTGGGAAGCAAAGTTACCATTAAGAATAATAAAAATCATAAAGGTAAAATCGAAATCGAATATTATTCCCAGGATGATTTAGAAAGAATCATTGATTTACTGAAAAGATAGGCGGGTGTAAAAATGTACGGAGTGGATTTAGAAATTATTATTATGGCACTGGGGGGATGCATTGCATTTCTCTTATTATTAGTCATTATTCTGTTTGTAAAATTATCAAAACTAAATAAGAAATATAAACAGTTTATGGAGGGCAATGATGGAAAATCATTAGAAAATAGTGTCAAAGAAAATTACACATTGATGAAAAACATTGAATTAAAACAGCAACAGCAGGATTTGGACATCTTAGATCTTTCTGATCGTGTTGATAACTGCATGTCAAAAACTAAGATGGTAAAATATAATGCGTTCCATGATATGGGTGGTAAGTTAAGCTTTGCACTTTCTGTTTTAAATGATAAAAAAGATGGTTATATTTTAAACTGCATGCATAGTAATCATGGCAGTTATATTTATGGAAAAGAAGTAAAGCATGGAAAATGCGATGCGGAACTTTCAAAAGAAGAAATTGAATCTTTAAACGGCCTGCTGTAATATTGAAAATGAAAAAATTCTATACTATAATGTAATGGCATAACAATTAGGAGGAAATTATGTTAGATATCAAATTACTGAGAAATAACTTTGAAGAAGTAGAAAAAGCATTAGCGACCAGAAATGAAGATTTTGATTTATCAAAATTTAAAGAATTAGACGAAAAGAGAAGAACTTTATTAGCAGAAATGGAAGCAAAGAAAAGCGACCAGAAAAAAGTTTCTAAGCAGATTCCTGCAATGAAAAAAGCTGGGGAAGATGTTACTGCTGTACTTGCTGAAATGAAAGAATTAGCAGATGAAGTGAAAGAATTAAATGGCCAGGTAAATGAAGTAGAAGCAGAATTAAATGCATGGATGTTAACAATTCCTAACATTCCTCATCCAAGCGTACCAGAAGGAACAACAGATGAAGATAATGTAGAAATCAGAAAATTTGGCGAACCAACAAAATTTGATTTTGAACCAAAAGCACACTGGGATTTAGGAAAAGACTTAGGTATCTTAGATCCAGAAACAGCAGCGAAGATTTCAGGAGCAAGATTTACCGTATATCGTGATTTAGGAGCAAGACTGGAAAGAGCAATTATGAACTTCTTCCTGGATACACATACAAGCAAACACGGATATACAGAAGTATTCCCTCCATTTATGGTAAGCAGAGAAAGTATGACTGGTACTGGACAGCTTCCAAAATTTGAAGAAGATGCATATAAAGTATTAGGCGATGGAAAAGAATATTTCTTAGTTCCAACTGCAGAAGTACCAGTTACAAATATGTATCGTGAACAAATTTTAGATGGATCTCAGCTTCCAATTAAACACTGTGCATATACTGCATGTTTCAGAGCAGAAGCAGGTTCTGCTGGAAGAGATACAAGAGGATTAATTCGTCAGCATCAGTTCAATAAAGTAGAATTAGTAAAATTTACAAAACCAGAACAGTCTTATGAAGAATTAGAAAAATTAACACATGATGCAGAAGAAGTATTACAATTATTAGGTCTTCCATATCGTGTTGTAAAAATCTGTATTGGTGATTTAGGATTTACTGCTGCAATGAAATATGATATTGAAGTTTGGATGCCAAGTTATGGCCGTTATGTAGAAATTTCAAGTTGTTCTAACTTTGAAGAATTCCAGGCAAGAAGAGCCAATATTAAATACAAAGATAATATTAAAGATAAAGCAAAATTCGTTCATACGTTAAACGGAAGTGGTGTGGCAATCGGAAGAACAACTGCTGCCATTATGGAAAACTATCAGCAGTCAGATGGAAGCATTGTGATTCCAGAAGTGTTACGACCATATATGGGCGGAGTAGAAGTTATTAAATAGTTTTTGCAAAGTTTATAAATATGTACTATAATAAATAAGCCGTCAGAATTGGCGGCTATGCTCTCATAGTTAAAGGGATATAACAAGCCCCTCCTAAGGAAAAGCCTAGGCTTTACTCTCGGGGCGAAGGTCAAAAACGACTACGGGTTCGAATGATACTTGGTAAGGTGTTAAATTGACGATGAGAATTAGCCCAAAAAGAGCAAAGCTTCAGTGTCAGTTTTACAAAATTTGTAAGCTAGTAGCTGATGAACATCAGTGAAAATAGAATAATCGGTTACCGGTCCGATGGCTGAAAACCTTGATTTTAAGCCGAAAATCGGGTTT
The DNA here is from genome assembly GCA_036311565.1 of Lachnospiraceae bacterium. Lineage (GTDB taxonomy): Bacteria > Bacillota > Clostridia > Lachnospirales > Lachnospiraceae > Fimousia. The sequence goes on along the minus strand of JAXJPR010000040.1, from coordinate 5,224 downwards.
GTCTGTATAGCTCAGCAGGACAGAGCACTCGCCTCCTAAGCGAGGGGCCGGAGGTTCAAATCCTCTTACAGACGGGCTGAGGGTACGTAGAAATGTGTAGTAAATGGGTACATATTTGACGTACCTTTTTTTATTTATAAAAGCATATTCTTGAAGAAATTTGCTAATTTTGATGGGCAGAAAATAAAGATTTTGCTAATCAATTTCAGTAGTTGCTAATTATTAATTGAAGATATGTAAGTTTGCTTTCGTATATATACGAAAGTTTTTTTATACAAAAAAGTCATGTACAACAAAGATTACCATTAGAATACAAAATAGGGGTATCTAATTCGCAGATATATATATTTTCTGATGTGATAAAGAGCATTATAATTAAAGTACAAAATCAATCTAAAGAATTCTTAAGAATTGCTCTATTGTGACGATATTACTTAAATGATAGAATAAAAATGATACAAGCAGAGTATTTGAGGAATTACAAAATGGATTGTTTTATGATTTATAGGTATTGTTTGACGAAAGAATAAAACAATGCTGTTACAGCGATATAGAGAAATCTGCATCAATGAGATGGCAAGACTTTTATTATGACTTTCGTCATAGTAGAGGTCTTTTTTGGTTAAGTGAGGTATTTATGAGTAACGAAATTATGAGAAGAGAAATGAAAGAAGCAATTGATGCAGGTGAACGTGCATTAAGAACGCTTAGAAGTGCACAAGAAAAATTGAATAGTGCGGGAAACTGGGGAATATTTGATATGCTGGGTGGTGGATTATTTTCCACTATCATGAAACGTTCAAAAATGGATGATGCAAAAAATCTTATGGAGTCTGCAAAAATGGATTTGAAGAGATTTCAAAAAGAATTGAAAGATGTAAATATTCCGTTGGATTTAAGGATGGAAGTGGGTTCTTTCTTATCATTCGCAGATTTTTTCTTTGATGGATTTGTAGCAGATTATCTTGTCCAATCAAAGATATCTGATGCAAAAGAACAGGTTTCAGATGCAATTTATAAAGTGGAATCAATATTAAAAGAGTTGAAAAGTAGAATGTAATAAATCGTAGAGGAGGGCTTGTTATGGCACCTAAGAAAATTAAAGTGAAACCAGGGAAAACACAATCCAAGATGGGATTTGTGGTAGGAATATTATTTGTGATTTTAGGAGTATTTGTGGTTATTCCAACATTCGGATTGTTTGGACTTATATGGACAGGAGTAGCAGGAATGATAGCCTTTACCCATTATAAAAATGGATTTTCGAATGAAGGTGTTGCTACTCATGAAATCATTATTGAAGATGGAATGGAAATAACAGAGAAGGACAATGCTGAAGAGGATATAGAAGCAAAACTTATCAAATTAAATTCTTTATATGATCAGCGTTTAATTACAAAAGAAGAATATGATGAGAAGCGAAAAGAATTACTGGATGAATTTTAGAGAGGAGACAATTTTATGAAGTGTCCATCTTGTGGTAAAGAAATGGAATTAGGATATATTCAAAGCAGGGATGGTGTAATATGGACATTCAAAAAGCAACTATTATCTATATTTGCTAATTTCGGATCAAAAAATGTTTCATTATCAAATGGTGCTTGCGATGGAAATGGAACTGTATTTGCATATAAATGTGGTGATTGTAAATTTGTTTTAATCCCTTATGGAGAAGAACATAATAGGGGAGTTTAAGAACAAAATTTATGGAGGTAATTGGATGATAACTATATTTAATCGAAAAGAATTGTTGATTACCATGGATATGAAGCGCCAATCAGATGTACGTGATATTTTGAGTGCAAATAATATTAAATATATAGTAAAAGTAACAAATCTTCAGAAGACACATGCAATCAGTAATAGCAGAGCTAGAAGTGAAAACTTTGGAATAAAACAAGAGTATTCTTATGAATATAAAATTTTTGTTCATAAAAATAATTATGATAAGGCTATTGGAATGATTAGATAAATTATCATTTAACAAAAGGAGGTATGGACTTGAAGGAAGTAATTATTAGTGCAGATGGCGATAGTATTGTTTATTTAGTACCTGATGTGGTGGCAAATGACTTGAGTAAATATTGCATTTACTTCTGCGACAAGTGGATAAAAACAAGTCCCAATGCCAAGAAATATAAAATCAAGGGTGGTTATTGCTATAATGAAGCAGATTTTATCGACTATCTAAATGAGTATGCTTTTCCTGAAGAAAAATCCGTATTTGTGAAAAATCTTGGATGGACAGAACTTGGTAAAAATCTTCCAGCTGAATATAAAAAACATCCGTATTTTAACTTTTGATAAAACGATTCCTACTTAACGAGGAGTGTGATTGTGTGAAAAAGAAAATTATTTTATCGGCAGCATTCATTATTAGCTTACTTCCGATGTTAATGAACCAATACGGTGGATTAAAAGGTGTACAAGAAATTACAGGATTAATAAATTTGTTTAATTCAATTGGAATTATAGCGGTTATTTTATTTGTATTAGGTGTATGGATGACATTTGAAAAACAGATAATCGGAAGAATATTAGGGATATTGGGAACAGTTGGCATTGTTGTTTCTGAGATTTATCAATTCTTTACATGGCATGTATTGACTATAACAGGTGAAGTCAGCTTTGATAATGGCATTGCGTTTGCATTTCCGGAATTCTATATTGGCTTGATTATATCTATAGTAATGGTCGTTGCATATTTTGTCATTGATAAGAAATTCAGTTAATAAATAAAGAGGAATCATATGAAAATAATTGAAACAAATGGAATTACATACTTGGAAAAATTTGAGGCATGTTGCGAATGGTATTGGGGAACCAATTACACTAGCGGTGATTTGTATGAAGCAGAAGAAATGTTTCTTTCTGGTAAAGAGTTTAATCCAAATCGACTGATTTTTGTACATTATCCAGATGGTAATGTATATGAACCTATTAAATCTGAAAAAGGTCAATATTTTGGAATTCCAGCTTATATCGAAGATTCAATTTACATACTGATAGTATCGTTTGTAGAAAAAGTAATTCATATTTATAAATGTTCTGATGATATGAGTGAAACGGTTCTTATAGTAGAACTTCCGCTTGATGTTGTAAAAGATTGTTATAATTTGAGATTAGATGGAAATCCTCTTATGCTTACCCGACAGGGTGGAGAGTATCTTTTTCAAGTTGTTTGGCCGGAAAAAGTGGAATTTTCTATTGGGACTGGCGAGAACTTTCTTTTTAGGAAAGAGAATAAATTATTTTTTTCGGAATGGCATGAAGATCCAGAATACAGAGAAGAAGTCAATGTTAGAGAATATCCAACTGGAAATATATTAGAAAAAATACAAGGAACTGAGATGACAATGCCAGATGGTCGAGCTTGGATTTTACGATAAAATAGTATTTAAAAGTAATGGAGGTACGCATGATAATTGAAGTTCATCCTTGGAAATTAGATGTAGATATAGAGGGAACGAAAAACTTCTATAAAGATAATGATTATTCATTAAATAAAGAATGGAACAGAAATTTTGTGAATGGATTAAATAAATGTCAAAAAGAATTTTTTGAAAATCTTGGAATTGATCTTATGAATATAGAAGTAGAAAAGCATGACTTTGAAGAAAATCCAGAGGTTCCGTTTATTTATTCTGTAAATTTTCTCTTTTGTGGAAAGTTTCTATCAATGCCAGAAGAACAGATAGAAATGTATCGAGATGAAGAGATTTATGGTTCGTGTTTTGAAATTGAATCTGTAGAGAGTGTTCCGTGCAAGGCATTATCTGTATATGATGACTTGGGGATTGGAATAGGAATACGATTTAAATATCCATTTTCTCATTTTGAGGATAGTTGTTTTGAAAAATGGGATTGTGGATTTATAAATGGTGCTGTAATAGTTAGAGGTTTGTCTATTGATGATGATTTAGAAACTGAATGATTTAAAGAAAGAAGAATGAATATTGAAAGAAGAGTTTACCTTCGTATGTTTATGCATACGGAGGTTTCTTTTTGCTTTTTTCCATCTTTTTACACGTTTTATCTATTTTGGTTGTATAGCACCATCTCAGTTCCCGAATGTATGGGAGGACAAATTTAAGTTTTCGTCCACAATTAAGAAGCGTTTTGCTGGTTTATAAGGCAGAAAGTTACTTTAAAATACCGAAATCGACATCCTAAAAAAATACAAAAAGATGGAGTACACTTTTATATAGATAAAATTAGAAAAGGAGATGGTGATATGCAAAAGAAAACATTTAAAGAAAGATATGATGCTGTAGTGGCAAATATAGAGCTGAACTCCCCGTATAAAAGAATTAACGGCGAGAGTAAATACATGACGGCGGCTGCAATGGGCAAACTGTTGGGGTTGAAGAAAACAGAACGATACTGGTTGCTTCACAAACATTATTTTAAATGGGAAGAATTATTAGGTGAATATCGGGTAAATATTCAAAGTTTTGAAAAATGGTATGCCAATCAAGTGAAATACAAAAAGATTACAGGAGAGGAACCAGGGGATGAATTAAAAAAGTGGACAATTAGTCCACAAGAAATTGCTGATTTACTTGATGTAAATAAAACAGTTGTCTATGAGCTTCTCAAAAAAAAAAAGATAGAAGTTATAATTGTAGATCATCAAAAACATATACCGAAAGAAGCTTTTTATCGATGGTATGATAAGCAGAGTCATTATCGTACGGCTGAAGATAGAAAGAAGGATGAGGCAATTATAAAAGCAACAATTTCTATGCCGGAAATGGCAAAGCTACTCGGAGTAACAAGAAGTGTAGTTTATTCCATTATTAAAAATCCGAAATATAAAGATATGTTTGAGATTGCTATAGTGGCTGATAAAAAACGAATTACGAAAAAAAGCTTCGAACAGTTTTTGGAATCTCAAGATAGATATTTTTTGGATAATCCTGAAAAATATAATGATGCAAAGCTAGAAGAAATCGTAGCGGTTGCGGATTATCGAAGAAGAAATATTTGTGATGATAAAGATAGAAACAAAAATATGCAAATAAATAGTATTACATGTCAGGAAGCAGCGAATATGGCAAATGTATCAAAATCGACAATCGCAAAATGGGTTTCAAAAAATTTATTTCCATCGAAGAAAATAGGAAGATCAATCATTATTTCAAAAACTGAATTTGAAGAGTTTATAAAAGAAAAGGCAGGAGAAGGAGTATATTAATATGGCATCAATAAGAGAAAGAAATGG
>JAXJPR010000039.1:0-3675 GCA_036311565.1 Lachnospiraceae bacterium | reverse complement strand
TCTTAAAAATGGTAAATTAGTATCATAATTTACAAGGTGAGTTCAAATAAGGATTTATCCGAAATCTTAGCCACATTGTGTGGATTTTAAAGACTTGATTTCAAGTCTTTTTTATTTTATCAATCTTTAGATTATCTACTACCTTATTCTTTTCATTTGTAAATTCTAGTTAATTATACCACAATGTTCTTATTATTCATATAAACTTCTCAGTCCTTTTAATAAATATAACAAAACTACTGTCCTAAAATCAGTACATATATTTTCTATTGTCTTTTTGCAAATAAAAAAGCGACAGGTAAATTCTTTACGAATTTCCTATCACCTTTTTAGAATATATTTTATATTATAATAATCCTTTTTCTTTAATTATAGACAATGCTTCTGAATCTGCAAATACAGCCAAATCATTATGAAGCTGTAAGATAGAAGCTGGAACTTTTGGTGTAATTGGTCCGTATAATGCATTGTACAATGCTTCTGCTTTTCTTTTTCCTGTAGCAATTAAAAGGATTTTTTTTGCTGACATAATGTTCTTAATTCCCATGGAGTATGCTTCTGTTGGCACCTCTTCTTTCGATGCAAAGAAACGAGAATTTGCTTCAATCGTACTTTCCGCTAATTTTACACAATGTGTTTCTTTGTCAAATTCTTCTCCTGGTTCATTAAATCCGATGTGTCCATTTCCACCAAGTCCTAAGACCTGAAGATCTGCCCCTCCTACTTTTTCAATTAATTCATTGTATTCTTTGCAGGCTTTTGATGAATCTTTTTCTAATCCATTTGGAACATAAGTGTTATTCTTATCAATATTTACATGGTCAAATAAATGATAATTCATGAAATAACGATAGCTCTGATCATCATCTGGCCCTAATCCTTTATATTCATCTAAGTTAATAGAAGTAACCTGTGAAAAATCGATTTTTCCCTGTTCATATAATTTTACCAGTTCTTCATAAGTACCAATTGGTGTAGAGCCAGTTGCTAACCCTAATACTGCTTTGGGATTCATAAATATTTCTGCTGAGATAATTTCTGCTGCTTTTTCACTTAAATCTTTGTAATCTTTTCCCTGATAAATTCTCATCTTTATAACTCCTTCTTCACGTATGAATAACAAAATACCTTCTGCCAAAACTTAGCTTACTATTACTATAACAGAAATGTAGTTTTACTTCAAGTATTTTTTAACAAATGTAGTTTTACTTCCTTTTGTTTCTAATTTCACTACATTGAATTTCATTTTGAAATGAATTATACTAGAGTCTAGAATCATATTGGTGCTATTTTATCGCACATTTTTATCATATAGGGAGAATCCAATGCAAGAAAGTACACTTTTATCCAAACTCGAATCCTCAATGCCATTTCTGTCTAATGCAGAGCAATCTTTAGGACGATTCATATTAGATCATCCGAATGATATTTTAACCATGTCTACCAAAGAATTATCTCAAAATAGTGGTGTCAGCGAAGCTACTTTAATCCGTTTCACACGAAAATTAGGATTAAATGGCTATACAGAATTCAAACTACAATTATCAGCAGATTTAGCCTCGAATGAACGACAGGGCATTCCCGTAGATGTTACAGAAGAAGATCATCCATTGGAAATATACAAAAAACTGGCTTTGTTTACTGCTACATCCATTGATGCCACTAGTCAGACACTTACGGAGGATGACTTGACCGCAGCTGTAGAGTTAATATCAAATACCTATCAAACTGGTCACCGCATTTATATCAGTGGAATGGGTGGTACCAGTGTGGTTGCAAAAGAATTGCAGATCAAGTTAATGCGCTTGGATATTCCATCCATTTTCTTCGAAGATGTCCACTTGCAACTAGAAGCTATTTCAAATATGAAAAAAGATGATCTGCTCATTTGTTTTACTGCACTTGCAAAGTCTGCCCAGAATCATCAATACATTCATATAGCAAATGAACGGAGTGGAAAAGTGCTTTTAATCACTCAGTTCGGCAACCAGCGCCTGGCCGAAAAGGCTACCATTACCCTTTATACTTCCTGCATAGAAAATAATTTTCGTCTTACCAGTCAGACATCCATTATTGTACAATCAATCATCATTGACACATTATTTCTTTCATTGGCACTAAAAAATCTTCCTAAAATTCTTCAAGAGGTGGAGGATGCCAGAACTGTTTTTACAAACTTCGGATATTACGATACTCCTTCGTTATCATAAAAATAAGCAGAACTATATGTTTTTTTAAATAGTTCTGCTTATTATTTTCTATTTTCCAGAATAATATAACGTTTGCCGTTTGCTCCCTTTTTTATCTTTCGATACTGGTATGCATATAATACAAACGCCATCATCATGCAGATAGCGCTGATTCCAATCATTCCATTGGCAATTTTTAGTGGAATGTCTGGAAATATCATTAAAATCACCGTCATTGCATAGAATACTGCTGTATTCAACTTTCCATACCATTTTGCACCTTCGTTTTTTTGAGTCCTTTCTACTATTTGAATTCCATTTACTATCATGTATCCTTCTTTCAGGAAAAACAATACTAATAACATCCACATCAGCGGGTATCTTGCCATCAAACATATTAACAGTGCTCCCTGTGTCACTTTATCTGCAATCGGATCTAAAATTTTACCCAATTCACTAATCATTTGAAATTTTCTTGCAATCTTCCCATCCAGAAAATCTGAAATTCCAGATATCAGAAGAATGCCTGCCAGACACTGCTGCTTATACTCCATCGTTCCTCTGAAAAAAATAGCAAGAAAGAAAAATGCCAAGAACAACCGCAAAAAACTTAATATGTTTGGAATTGTAAAAATCTTTTTTTCATTCCATAATTCTACAAAGAACTGCAAGTGAGACGGCAAATACCAATAAAAAATATAATAACAAAGCACATTTAAAATCAGAGCAAATGACACATCTACAACACTATGCTGTTTTAAAAACATAGTGGAAAGAATAATGCAAATGGATAAAATTCCTATTCCTTTTAAAGCCCCATTCTTTTTGCGGAATTTTTCATTCTGACTTAAAGCAATCATACAGGCTGTCGTGTGAAATACATGAATACTTGGAAGAATATTCGTCGATGTGTCGATTTGATACAACCATCTGACTGCCCAAATAAAAGGTCCATTTCCCTGTACTACTGGTCTTAAATCCTGTCCATTAGGATACAAATAAGAAATCATAAGAAATATCGTCATCCCAGTACCTAAAGTTCCAATCAACTGATAGTATTCCCTTTTACCATTCTGAAAAAAACAAAAATATATGACGACTGCTATAACAAAAAAATACCATAATACATATGGAACAATAAAATATTCACAAAATGGAATCCATACATCTAATTTTGTATGTATGATATGAATTTCTGTATTGCTTTGTTCTAAAAAATAAAATGCTGTCATATAAAAAATACCGTAAATAAGAACAATCCATATTTGCTTATATTTTGTTAATAAATTCATACTACCACTCTTTCAAAAATTCCTTATGTCAGGATAGGAGAGAATACCATATATCCATGTGTCTTCTCTCCCACACATTGTCATGCTAATTGATTTAGAATTAATGCAATCAAAACTAAATCTTGATCTCCTTTATTTTCTACTCCATGACCATCTCCATCTTTGCACAGATGCATATCTCCCGGATGCAGAAT
>JAXJPR010000038.1:0-14403 GCA_036311565.1 Lachnospiraceae bacterium | reverse complement strand
CTCCAAGAATCCCTACTGTTACAAACACACCAAATGTCTGTAAGGTAAAAGGAATACTAGTTGGAATAGAAATCCATGAACAAATGGTAATCAATACCGCAAACATTGCAATATATACCATATCCAACGTCTTATTTCTTCTTGATCCCAGTGCAGACATACATTGTCACCTCCATGCTTTTATTTTAATTTTTCATAATCTTCCAAACACCTTTTGCATAAAAGGCCAACGACATAATAGTACCGATCGTCCATCCTATTGGCCAGGACATCCAGATGCCTGTGGTGCCAAATGGTACTGCTAATATGTATCCCAGCATGACTCTGAGAATCAAATCACTAAAGGTCGCTATCATAAACCAGATCATAGCTCCTGATCCCCTCAAAAGTCCATCGGTTGTTAACTTCATGGAAACTACAAAATAAAATGGAGCAACAATCCTTAAGAATTGCATACCAGTATTCAAGGCTACTGTCGTTTCTTCTTTCATAAACAACCGGATTAAGAACGGGCTTTGGAAGAAACATGCCAGGAAAAACGGAATTGCTATTAAAAATCCCATCATAATTCCTGCATGAAGTCCCTGCTTTACTCGTTCCTGATTCTTCGCACCAATATTTTGTGCTGTAAAGCTGGACACTGCATTTCCAAGAGTTCCAAAACAAGTAACCGCAAATGTATTAATCTTAACAGCAGCAGAATAACCTGCAATAACAGAAGAACCAAAACCATTGACCAGACTCTGAATAAAAACATTGCCCACAGATACAAAACTTTGTTGTAAAACGCTTGGAATTGCGATCATTGCAATTCTCTTCAACATCAGAAGGGAAAATACTTCTGGTTTTTCTTCACAGACTATCTCTTTTAGACGTCTTTGCAAGGTGATGATTGCCAGAATGCACGCAATTCCCTGACAAAGAAACGTTGCCCAGGCTACACCCGCTACATCCCAATGACAAACAGCAACAAAAAACCAGTCCAATGCAATGTTGCTAAGAGAAGAAACAATCAAAAAGTATAATGGTGTTTTAGAATCACCTAAGGATGTAAAAATACCAGTAACTACATTATACAAGAATAGAAAAACAAATCCACCAATATAGATTCTCAAATATACATCTGCATCCCCAAAAATATTTTGAGGTGTACGAATCATTATCAACATCGCAGGGCTAAATAACAGCCCTAATATAGTCAGCACCAGAGAAAGTGCAAATGAAGCAATGATCGTAGTAGATATTGCTGTCTTCATCTCCCGATAGCGTTTTGCTCCAAAAAATTGAGAGATTACTACAGCACAACCTACATTACACCCCATGGCAATCGCCATAAAAATCATAGTAATCGGATAGGATGCTCCTACTGCTGCTAATGCATTTTCACCATGACTGGCAAAATTTCCAACAATAACACTATCAGCAATATTATATAACTGCTGAAAAATTACACTGACAAACATTGGAATGGTAAACTGCCATAAAATCTTACCTGGATTTCCTTCTGTCAGGTCTTTTATCATAACCGTCAACTCCTTTACAGATCTACCTGTTTAAAATTATTTATGATAATAAATAATAAAACCTAATTTTTTAAAATTCAAGCGTTTCTTATTTTATTTGCCTGACTACAGTTCGTAAAACTGAAGCAGCAAATTCGTTTTTACACTCCGTCCTCTTTTTACAACGTTCTTACTAATGACTGTTAATAATGGAATCAACGCTTTTTCTTAATAACAAAGCCCAAAAATCCATTGATTTTACTGGATTTCCGGGCTTATTTTGTAGGTGTCGAAAATCGAACCTCCATTCACCTTATATCGTTTAAATCATATCTTCCTGATTAATGGAATCAAAGCATCCCAATACCCTGGAACTTTCCAAAAATATCTCCTGATTGGCTGTTAGAGTGTTGCCCCCTAAGGGTAATCGCACGATATACCAGCCAGCACTCAGAGTCATGGCACATATTCATGTATTAGAATACTGGAACAACTGCTCCTTCATAATTGTCATTGATGTAATCTCTAACTTCATCAGATAACACTGCTTCCACAAATGCCTTAGTTTTTTCTGAGTCTTCCTCGCCTTCTCTTACTGCAATCAGATTCGCATATGTCTGGGCTGCTTCGGATTTCGCAGATTCAAGAGCTATTGCCTCATCCAATTCAGCTTCGATAGCATAGTTCCCGTTGATGCAGGCGATATCTACATCATTGATTGCTCTTGCTACCTGTGCTGCTTCCAACTCTTTGATTTCCAGATTCAATGGATTTTCTTCAATATCCAGTACAGTTGCCTGTAATCCTGCATCTTCTTTCAGCTTAATCAATCCTTCTTGTTCCAGTAAAAGAAGTGCTCTTGCTTCATTTGTTGTATCATTTGGCACAGCCACTATAGCACCTTTCTGTAACTCATCCAGACTCGCTGTCTTTCCTGCATAAATTCCAAGCGGTTCAAAATGAACATTTGCCACACCTACAATGTGTGTACCATTTTCAGCATTGAAATCATCCAAATATGGCTTGTGCTGAAAATAATTAGCATCCAAATCCCCGTCTTCCAGTGCAGTATTTGGGAGCACATAATCGTTATATTCTACAATTTCAAGGTTATATCCTTTCTCTGCCAGTTTTTCCTTCACTTGATTTAATATTTCGGCATGCGGTGTCACACCTGCCCCAACCTTAATTGTTTCTAGTTCTTTATTTTCTTCTGAAGCCTGCACAGTATCCTGAGATTTACTTTCTGAAGATGAATCTGCAGATTTTCCACATCCTGCTACAATTCCTAATGTCAATGCTAAAATTGCCGTTAATGCTAAAATTTTGTTTTTCATAATATAATTCTCCTTTCCCTACTCCAATTTACTGCTACATAATGGAGTTTCTCAATTTACCTTTTGCCTTTCTTTGATTAAATATCTCTTAACAAATATTGCTATCGCTAAAATATTAATGTCAATGATCATCCTCCTTTTTTCATGAAAGATTTATCTTACTTAATGCGTTTGTCAACTCGATTTACCAACCAAAGTCCCGCCTCTTGAAATATTTGTACAATCACTACCAGTAATATTACCGTAATCAGCATAATTCCACTGTCATACCGATAATATCCATAATTCGTTGCGATTGCACCCAATCCACCACCTCCAACAAAACCTGCCATGGCTGAATAACCAAGAATCGTTGCCAATGAGATTGTTGCTCCAACTAAAAGAGACGGTTTTGCCTCCGGAAGTAATACTTTATATATAATTTGAAATACAGATGACCCCATCGCATGTGCAGCTTCTACAACACCTGTGTCCACCTCTTTGAGGGATGATTCCACCATACGTGCTACATACGGAGTTGCTGCCACAACTAAGGGCACCACAGTTGCTGTTGAACCAATAGTGGTACCCACTACCAGTCTTGTAAATGGAAGAATCGCTACCAGTAATATCAAAAATGGAATGGATCTGACCAGATTAATAATCCCGCCAATTACCAGATTGATTCCTCTGTTTCTACAAATACCATTGACATCCGTAATAAATACCAGCACTCCCAGCGGAATGCCAATTACATATGAGACGGATGAAGACACCAATACCATATACAAGGTCTCAACAATTCCCTTCCCCAGTAATTCTATGATTTCCTGACTCATAAAAGTGTCCCCCTTTCCTCAAAATGAATCTGCCTTTTTTCAAGAAAGTTCTTTAACTTAGTAACTATTTTCTCATTGACTGGACGTTCAATTAAAATCTGTCCATATGCTTTGCCTCCGATATTCTCTATATTGGCTCCAAGAATATTAATCTTCTCATTACAATGTATAATCAATTCTGAAATAATTGGATCAAAAGAAGATTGTCCGTCAAATGTGATCCGCAGTACTTTTTTAGTCTCTCCCGATTCATCCACCTGATTATCTGGCAGGATAAGTCTTCTTGCAGTCTCAGATTTCGGATTTAGAAAAATATCCTTTACAGTTCCAAATTCAACGACTTCTCCTTTACTCATAACTGCAACTCGATCACAAATTTGCTCCACAACTTTCATTTCGTGAGTAATTACAACAATTGTTACTCCATAAGTCTGATTGATTTTCTTTAACAGTTCTAGAATAGACTTTGTGGTAATTGGATCCAGAGCACTTGTTGCTTCATCACAAAGAAGTACCTCCGGATTTGTTGCCAATGCTCTGGCAATCGCTACTCTTTGCTTCTGCCCTCCGGATAATTGTGCTGGATAGGATTTTTCTTTATCTGACAGGTCGACGAGTTCCAATAATTCCTTTGCCCGTTCTATTCGTTCTGCTTTTTTATACCTGCTATTTCCAACGGATAGCAAATATTATCAATCACATTTCGTTGTTCCAACAGGTTAAACTGTTGGAAAATCATTCCCATCTTCTGACGAATTTTCCGTAGTTTTGTATGATTTACAGTCATCAAGTTTACATTGTTAAAATATACCGCACCTTCCGTCAGTCGCTCCAACAAATTGATACATCAAACAAGAGTTGATTTCCCAGCCCCGGAGAATCCTATGATTCCAAATATCTCTCCTTTTTTTATTTCAAGATTAATATTTTTAACGGCCAGAACTTCTGCACCTTTTGAAAGAAACTTTTTATTAACATTTTCTAATTTTATAATATTATCAGCACTCATATATTCGCCCCTTTCCTAAAGTAAATAGGGAATAAAAAAAAGAGACTTTAAAGATATTGTTCATATTTTTATATCCATAAAACCTCTAGTTTTCCAGTCAGTTTTTATTTTTTTCATTCAATTTTGCAACAACTAGACACATTCTCCTGTGCATTCAAATGTTCCTGATCAGTATCATGCTACCTTGCATATCCCCATGTTTTATAAAATCATATTAACACAGTAGGTTTTCGCAGTCTAATATGCAAAAAAATACCCCGTTATAAATTAATTTTATAACGGGAAAAGTGAATAGTGGTACTGTAATACACTTTATAAATCATACTGTTGCAGCTCTTTTAGCATCGCAAAAATAAAGGACAATCGATTATAAATGATGCAGGTAATCCTTACGACTACCTGCATTTAATAACCATTACTGATTGGATTTTAACCATTCCATTGCAACATGTGCATAAGTCGCTGCACCAACTGGCAATGCATCTTCATGAAATCTTGCCTTTGGATGATGCTGAGGATAACAATATCCTTCATCCGGATGACCTGCTGCGACCTGAAGAAATACACTTGGCACTGTATTAGAAACATAAGAAAAATCCTCAGATCCCATACCGGTCATTTCCTGACCAACATCATCCATATCGATCCACTTTACACCTTCCAATGTTTTCAGAGCTGCCTTCACATCTGCATAAATTTCTGCATTTTGCGAAAGAACCGGACACCCACTGCCATATTCAACATGTGCTTCTGCATGAAAAGAAGCTGCAATTCCACTTACAATGGCGTTCATTCTTTCTTTTACCATTGTACGCGTCTCATTCTTTAGTGTACGAATGGTACCACTCATAAAGGCTTCATTAGGAATTACATTTGATGTCTCTCCTCCATGCATCTGCCCAATCGTCAAAACAATATTATCCGCTGGGTCCATTTCACGAGCATTAATTGTCTGAAGAGCGATATGAATATGTGCCATAACATTCAATGGATCAACACCATTATGGGGCATAGCTCCATGACATCCTTTCCCTGTAATTTTAATCGTAAACCAATCAACTGCTGCCATCCTGGATTTGGTTCCCATCATAAAAACAGTCCCGACCGGCATAGGGATATTGGTCAGCACATGCATACCCATAGCTGCATCAACACCATCACAGATTCCTGCTTCAATCATCATTTTTCCACCTTCCATGGTCTCTTCTGCTGGCTGAAACATTAATTTTACCATTCCATCCAGTTCTGCCTCATGATCTTTTAGCAGTTTTGCTGCTCCAAGCAAATTTGCTGCATGACAATCATGACCACAAGCGTGCATATTACCATTCTTAGATTTAAAATCAACATCTGCTTCTTCTTTTACTGGCAGCCCATCCATATCCGCACGAAGTAAAAAGCATTTTCCACCTTCTATACCAATCGTGGCTACAATGCCGCAATCCCCAACACGCTTTGGTTCATAACCCATTTCTTTTAGCTTTTTCTCTACAAATGCTGACGTAATTGGCAAATCCAAACCTAATTCCGGATTCTGATGTAAAAATTTGCGATTTTCCAAAATGATCTCTTTGATTGCTAAAGCTTCGTTATACATATTCATGATATATTAACACCTTTCTTCCTTTTCTATAGATCAAAAAACTTAATTGTTCTTTCCTTATAGAGTTTGCCTTGCTTTGATTAATTTTATCCCTTTCCTATTTTTGAGGAAAGCTTTTAAAATATTGGAATTATTACATCAGACTATCTGCCAGTTAAAATAATCAATCTATATTGATTATTTTAACTTGTTATTACTTATCATACTGTTTTACTTCCACTGCTTCCTTATCAAAATCAATGAAAATCTGAAATGCATAATTATCTTCACTGGTATCCCAGATTTCTACAAATTTTGGTGTGACTTCAATGATAATTTCTGTATCCTCATGAGAATATTTATTATAACTTCCCCAGAGATGCTTCTTATATAACTGTTCAAAGTGACGATCTGGTTCATCTACCACCAGTCCTTTGTTTTCTGCAATTCCTTCAATCTGAACCCCACTCCAGCACAAAGCTACCTGTGGATTCTGAAAAAGCTGTTTTGTTTTACGAAAGTTTTTGTCTGTCTTAAAATATACTTTCTTATCATAAAACAGACAACTGACATTCCGCACCATAACGTAATCATTGACAGAACTTGCAAGAGCCATGATTTTCCAGTCCCCTAATTTTTCAAACATAATTTCTACTGCCCGCTCAAAAGTTAAATTCTTACTTACACTAAATTTCATCTTTGCATCCTCCTAATGAAATGATCCTTTGATCAATATACTAATTTTTTTATAAATCAACATAGTAATAACCGATGTAATGGTTCTCGAAACAATATTAAATGGAACAATCGAAAATGCAATCATAGTAGGAATATTTTTAATCCATGGATTGATCTCTGCAAATATTTGAAGAATCGAATTCCAATCCATACCATACAATTTTATATACACTGGAAAAATCAAATAAATATTAGTAAATATGGATACAATAATCGTAACAATACTTCCGATGATCAAACCAACAACAGCCCGCTTTTTCGTTTTGTTTCTTTGATAATAAATAGCTGCCGGCAAAACAAAGGCAGTTTCTAAAAGAAAATTTTGGATTTCGCCGGTTAGCATAGAACTGCTTCCTTTAAAAACAAGCTTAAGCAAAATTTTTACGGTGATAATTTCCACTCCACCTACAGGACCTAACATAAATCCTCCTATAAGTTCCGGAACTGCAGATAAATCAAGTTCTGCAAACGGAGAAAGGATCGGAATGGAAAAACTAAAATACATTAGCACAAATGCCAATGCACCAAAAAGTGCTGCCAGCGTCAAGTGATTCATTTTTGTCTTATTCATAATACGACCTCCTAAAAATAAAAAATTCCCAAAGCCAAAACTATGGCCCGGGAACGTTTTTTAAGGTTGCCGTAGGCAACATGAACGTCTAAAACATAAAAATTGTCTTTTCCCATCCGGACTATACCGTCGGTTCTGGAATTTCACCAGATCAGCCTCCAATTATGGAGGGTCATGGACTATACCATCGGTCGGGAATTTCACCCTACCCCAAAGACCTTTTTGTTTTCGCTTTTTTTCACTTTAGCATATTAAATTACATGTGTCAATGTACATGACTTAATCTAATGAATATTTTTCTTTCTCATTTTTCCTGTCATATTTTCTACAACTAATTTAAAGACTTTTGTTTGTGGCATAACTGCTTTATTAAATGGAAATTCTTCATGATGATAATGTTTCATTAATATACGCAATGCTTCATACTTATCCTCATCTTTTACCATTTCAATATGTCCCTGACCAACAACGCTTTCATACTCCATCGTACAATTTCCACGTTCAATATCCGTTACCAGCCTATGCTCACAATCCACTTCAAAACTTGCCCGGTTATCCGCATCAATCAAAGAATATTTTGTTCCTTCTTCTGCTCCATGAAAATATAATTCAAGCTTATGACCTGTTACCTTCATTCCAAAATTTAATGGAAGAATATAAGGAAATCCATTGTTATTTAATGCAACTCTACAGACATCACATTTCTTAATAACCGCTATCATTTCATGAAATTCTTTTATTTCTCTATCTGAACGACGCATATTTACACCTCTCATAAAATCGACTTTCATTTCACTTGTAACTGGATTATTTTACCATATACACGTCTTTAAATCTATCATTTCGCAATATATTCTATATAAGAATCCAGGGCAACCGCATAAAAATTATCCATCTGGGAAACGAAATCCCTGGATGGATATTTTTAAATATTTTCTGCAATTCTCTGAAAATCAATTCCTCCACGTACTCTAAATGATATGTATATAACATGCTCATCTTCTTATAGGTCATCTTTCTCTTTTTATCAAATCGTTTATCCAATTTCATTAGATTATAACAAATCTTTCTGATCAATGACAGATTTTGCATCGCTTTTTCTTCTTTGATCTTGCAGGCATCTTCACGAAAATGAACATCCAGTACCCAATGAAGGTTATTTTCAATCTCCCAATGGCCCCGTACGATATGCGACATTTCTTCAGATGTCATTTCCTGATCCATTATATAGTATCTTGTTTCCTGACTTCTTTTTCCATTGATTTCCCGAATGCTTTCCACTTTGCCAATCGATCTTAAGCTTTTCCAGTTTTCTTTTCCCGTGAGATAATCAATCTCTGGTGAGATCAGATATTTCCGTTTTTCTATGCGTCCATGATTTTTTTCTATTGTCTGATAAGTACTGATTTTTTCCGGTTCTTCTTTTTTTGCATAAGAAAAATAGTCTTTTATCTCTTCATACAGAATTGCCTGATTTGTTTTTACTGCAAGACAATAATGTCCTTTCTGTTCCACAATCTGCTTTGCGATCTGTTTTTGGCAGCCTATTGCATCGATTGTTATCACACAATCTGCAATATCCAATTCTTTTAACAGTTTTGGGATTTCTTTGATCTCATTGGTCTTTTCTCCTACTTTCAACTGACCAATGGAAAGACCGTAATTTTCTAAATATGCTGATATAATATATGGGATACTTCCACCTTTTGCTGCCGCTGCACGGACAGCTTTTCCATCAATAGCAATACGTTGTGGCTCCAGTTCATTATTTTTTTGTATTGTTGACAGCACATCTCGGATTCAGTGATAAAACATCTGCATGAATTTTTCAGGCTCTATGATTGCAAACACACGAAGCAATGTATCAGCGGAAGGAACTCCATACTTTAAATCCAGCAGCTTAGAAAAATACGGCTCTTGAAGTTTCATAAAAAATTCCATATTTTCTGCATCTATATAACCACACAAAACAGCATAGATACTCATAACGATAATATTTCCGAGATCATGTCTTAGTCCCGGTTATCTCTGCTATCTGTTAAATCTGAAAAATACATTTTCATTTCCATCATAAAAATCACCACTTTTCTTTTATTATACCGAAAAAGTGGTGATTTTTGTACTAATTATTTTTTATACGGTTTCCCTGAACTTATCGTTTACTCATACAATACATCCCTCATTTTGCAAACTTAATATGTTACTAAGATAAATATTTGTTTAAATAATATACCTTTTTACATCTTATCTTATTATATACTTTATATCTTTTATTTTCAGAAAGTTATTAAATTAGCTTGTTGAAGTGTATATAGTAAATTTGAAATACAAAAAATAATATTCGTAAATAAAAAAGAAAGAGGGATTTTTCTTTATGAAATATACAAAAGAGGTGATGTTAGAATATAAATAGTGCAAGTCAAAATGAGAAATTCCAAAATATATATTTCATGGTACAATAATTGTATTGTACTGAAGGATGAGCTCATTATGGCAAAATACTATGACAAACAATTCAAGCTGGATGCAGTCCAGTATTATCACGATCACAGAGACCGGGGACTGCAGGGCTGCACTGCCAATCTTAGTATCAGTCATCAGACCCTGTCACGCTGGCAGAAAGAGTTACGTGAAACAGGCGATAACGAATGCCTGGGTTCCGTCTCCGGAATGTTGAATTTTCTGGGCGTTTTAAAATCCGGATACCGTGCATGGCTGAATCATGTTCCTTCTAACACAGAAAAACGTTGTGAAGTAATCAAGGAAAAAATCAGGGATATTTATGATGAATCACACCAGAACTATGGTGCTCCCAAAATAACCAGAGAACTGAAATTTTCTGGTGAAACTGTTTCTGAACGTACTATTGATAAATATATGAAACAGATGGGAATAAAGGCCCAGTGGGAAACGCACTGGACAATAGACGGTTTTATCTATTTGACCAGTATTATAGATCTGTATTCCAGAAAAATTATTGCCTGGACACTTTCCAGAACACTGGAAGTTTCCTGTGTAGTTGAAACAATAAATAAAGCAGCACCGTCTCTGTTATCTCTCCATCGCCATATATTACATAATTGCTCAAAATTCTTGAAGTACATACAACTCCTATCATTAGCAGGGGAGTGACTATCATAAACACTGCTTGTGTTATAACGATTGCCGAACGCTTTGTAGGTGTTGACAACACGTACGCCATGGAACCATGATTCACCTGATTCACGATTAATCCATTTGCAACAATTACAATATCGATTAAAATTGGCAGTAACCCAGTAACTGTATAATACATTCGGTTGATTATACTACCTGTATCCATTTTACTCATGTTTTCAATCAAATCAGATGGTATTCCCATACTATCCAGCATAATCTGCATCATTTCATCCATAGTAAGGGCATTACCACTAAAACATCCTTTTGACTGCTGTAGTGCATACATATATTCAAACTGCTGCACACACTTCTCTAAAGATACTTCTTCAGACTCTAATGTTTGAATAATATCTTCCAGTTCTTCTACTGTAAATTCCTGTTCAGTCTGCATAGATATCATTTGAAATGCTTTATCATATGCTGTTTTATCTGTATCACTACTAAAATCTTCATAAGATAACTGCGCCCCGGAAGTGGAATTAAATGTTGCCATTGCAAACAAATAAGAATAAAACTCTTCCTCTACTTCTTGATAACAGCATTGTCACTTTCACTCATAATACTATAGCATAATTAATCACCGTACTCATTAGGACCATTACAATCACTATTATGACTGTCAAAACCCAATTGCTTTTTATATTTTGTTTCATAAGTGGCATAGCAAACAAAACATGACTTCTTTTTTTCATCTCAATTCCTCTTTTCTATTTTGATTTATATAATTCTTTACAAGCCTTCTTTCCATTGTCCTTGCAATTGTTGCATTTCATCGGATGATGAAAACTCTATCATAAAATTTTTCATATTTTCATGTCGATAGCTCCATGTATCCATAATACCAATCATGTGTCCATTATTAATCACTGCAACTTTATCGCAGATTTCTTCCATTTCATCAATAATCTGACTGGACATAAAAATAGTTCTTCCTTTTTCCTTTTCTTCTCGCATTAAATCAAAAAAAACATCTCTCATTAACGGATCAAGCCCTGTTGTTGGTTCATCTAAAATAAGAATTTCTTTATCACCCATTAAAGCGGCTACAATTGCTGTTTTTTGTTTCATCCCTTTGGACATACGTTTTAAGTTTGCTGTAGGATCAAGCTGCAACAGCTTAATCAAACGATTCATATACGTAAAATCCTTCACTCCCAGCATATCTGCCTGTGCTTTTAAAAAGGCTGTTCCTGTAGCCAATGCTGGAAAGGAAATTTCACCTGGAATATAACTGACATGCCTCTTAATATCGGTTGCATCTTCCCATGCATCTTTTCCTAAAATGCATACATTTCCATTATCCGAACGAATAAATCCCATCATATTTCTAATAGTCGTTGTTTTTCCAGAACCATTTGTTCCTATAAATCCCATAGATCTCGCCTTGTTTTATATCTAAATTAACTTGGAATATACCTCTGTTCTTTCCATAATCTTTTGTGAGGTTTTCTACTTTTATTACTGTTTCTGACATTATCGAACCTCCTCAAATATGCGATTTCCTTTATAATACTGCATAAAATAATCCTCCAGCGTAAATGGTATCTCTTGAAATTCCTCGATGTTCATCCCATCTATATCCTGAAGAAGTTGATTGATATTGCCATCTTTCAAGTATACTTTTACACGTCTTTTCTTTTTATTTTTAGAAGTAAATTGATATGGATAAGTAATAAATCTTTCAAAATGACTTTCTTCCTTAAAAGTAATACGATATATTTTATTTTTCATATTTCGCAAATTCTCTGTTTTAAACTCTGCTGCGATTCGTCCCTCTTTAATAATTGCTATCGCATCACAAGTTTCATCTACTTCATGGAAGATGTGCTTATTTTATTAACAGACAATTTTCTTGATATTGTCGGATAATTATAGGAGAACTGTATGCATAAACAACCAAACATAACTGCTGCCACACGAAAAAAAATTATGGATGCTTTTTGGAAGATATATACATCCACACCCATTGATAGAATCACAATTGGCGCAATTTCGAAAAATGCTGGTATACACCGCAGCACTTTTTATGAATACTTTAAAGATATCTATGATTTATTAGATCAGTTTGAAACTGATTTGTTAGAACAAATAGAACATGACTTTTTAAACATAGCCGAAGAACATAGCAGCTCTCACTTACAAGAAAGACCTATCCCTATGAGTGTAAATGATTTTATGAATTCAACTCTCACTTTTTTTACAAAATATGGAGAGTTATTATGTCATTTATTAGGTTCTTCCGGAGACCCCTCTTTTCGAAAAAAAATGTTTGATTTATTCAAAACACAATTTATGGTTATTCACAATATACCTGATGATTTTCCTTATGCCGACTACTTTGCTTCCTTTGTATTTGCCGCTATATCAAGTAATTTGGAATATTGGTTTGAACACAGAGACTCCATAACAATGCAAGAAGTAATTACTCTTACTTATAAATTAATTGGCAATAGTTTAGAGAATCACTTCTTCTATAATTCACTCTCTTAGCAACAAACAATAATATACCATTTTTTTATACGAGTAACATTCTTTCAGAATATAAAAATGGCAGATAATCCGTCGACTATCTGCCATAGCACTTTCTCAGTTTACATATTTTTTTAATTCATTCAGTCTCATTTAAAACATTTCAGCTTCTTTTTTCATATCTCTGAATTTCTATTAAAGAGGCTTTATTTAACCTCACTATTCTTTCAATTTATATTGCACTATACATTAAATATTACCATATCACAGACTTGTATCCATAATAAACCGCAAATCATATCATCCATACCACATTTTCTTAAAAAATTGGAATGTTATCTTCGCGTCCCATCTTCTAAAAATGCTCTTTTTAAAGCAGCTTCTGTTAAAAAAATTGATATTATCAAAATAATACATTGTATAGTACAGATTATTGTCCCGACAACTCCGATTACATTATCACTACTATAGAAAAATGGAATTTGTGCCAAAACAGATGGCATCAGTATTATCCAACCTATTTTCCACCAAAGACAACCACAATATTCATGAGCAAATTTCCAAGTATCCATATTTTTCATGGAACGTCTTGTTCTATATCCCAATATCCCATTTATTTTTTTGGGACAATGTTTCCACATCATTCTTCCTGCAATAATAAAAATAGCAGGTATCAATAAATTACATAAAAACATAAACCACCAAAAACACATAAACTTTTCCTCCATTAGATTCTTCAATATATGATTTTTGCCCTCTAAAAATATTTTAATTTGTCTCAGGACAATATACGCCGAGTACCTTTATGCCATTATAAACTTTTATTTTATCCAAAGTTTTAAGTATCCTATCTATCTTTTCATGCAGACCATCTGTTACATTATCTATTATGGACCTTTCCGTTTCGGTATCATCTATGTGCTTTGGTGCAACTGTCACCTGACCAGGATTGTTCTCAATACGCTAATAAGACTCCAGATTGCTCTGGATGGAGCAAATAGAAACCCATTAAGACTGTTAATAAACTGTCTGCACTGACCGTAAGCCTTGAATTGCAATCTTCATAACATTATCCTCGCTCTTAATCTGAGTTTTGCGTGATTTTGGCCGAGATTTTACTTTGCTGGGGCTTACTGATTTTCTGTTGCCATGACTTCTGTATTCATATAATCTGTATAATTTTCTGGCAATACTTCCACCATAAATTTTCTTAAAAAT
>JAXJPR010000037.1:0-98893 GCA_036311565.1 Lachnospiraceae bacterium | reverse complement strand
CCGAAAAGTCATCTCTTGGAACATTTCAGGAAAATCAGATGTTGCTCTGGTCATGGCTACGTTCAAAAAAGCTTATAAAAAACGAAACTCACCATTCGGTCTCATGTTTCATTCTGACCGGGGAACTCAATATACCGCATTTGCATTCCGGCAGATATTGGATTCTCTTAATGTTGTGCAATCGTTTTCCATGAAAAGATATCCTTTCGATAATGCCTGCTGTAAATGTTTCTTCAAGTATCCCAAGAAAGAAGAAATCAACCGTAAATCATATCATTCTTCGCAGGAACTAAAGCTATCAGTGTTCAAATACATTGAAGGATTCTATAACGCCAAGAGACCACATGGTTCTTTATAAATTGTGTCCAATTACTTGACTATAGTACAAGCTGAATTTTCTCGTTCCCCTATTCTATTTCCTCAAAAAATTTTTGAATCTCACTTTTACAAGCTTTTACTTTCCCCTGGACCATTTCTTTATTTCCACCACCCTGAGTGGCAAATACCTCCCTCATTTTCTTTATCAGTTCTCTTGAATCTAAGTTTTTACTTCCCGCACAATATCGATAACCATCTTCATCATTTCCCATAAATACTCCTACGTATCCAAGAAATTTTTTTGTCATGGTATTATATACATTTTTAATAATCCCAATTGATAAACTTTCTTCTGTAAAAATACATACATGTTCCTGCATATTCAGATTTTTGATTTGAATAAACAAATCCTTCTCTACCAACTCTCCCAGCTTATTTCGAAGTTCAAATATCTCTTTCCTTTGATTTTGAATTATTTTGCTTACCTGATTGGAAGGTGTAGACAATTGGTGGGAAATTTCATTCATTAAAGACTGCTGTTCGTCATAATGCAAAAATGCACGTTTTCCACAGAGAATTCCAATACGAACTCCACCTTTATAATTTTCTACAGAAACAACTTTAACTAATCCCACTTCACCTGTTCTTGCAACATGAGGTGCGCAGCAGGCACAGACATCTACTTTTTGTTCTTCGTTTCCAATTGTAATAATCCTTACCTGACCAGTAATCTCCATTTTACTTCGATAAGAATTTGTTTTTAATTCTTCATTTGTTGGAAAAGTGGCAATCACAGGCAGATTGGCATATACAATTTCATTTGCCATGATTTCTATCTCCCGGATCTGCTCTTTTGTTAAACTGCCATTTAAAACAAGGGTCACTGGCTGTGTATCACTTAGATGAAAGCCCATATTTTCCAAACCATATTTGTTATGAATAACCCCCATAATGATATGTTCTCCAGAATGCTGCTGCATTCGCATATATCGCTGTTCCCAATCAAGTACACATTTTACTTTTGTTCCAACTGGAAGTTCTTCTTCTACCTGGTACACTGGTTGACCCTCTGCAAGTTGTCCATCTAACAATCGTATTTTTTTGTCATCAACAATCAGCCATCCAGTATCTGCATGCTGGCCTCCTCCTTCTGGAAAAAAGATGGAATCTGCTAGTTTAAGAGTAATCTTATCTCCTTCCTTTTTGCAAAAAGTTACCGTTGTCTGACATACCTTTTTATAACTTTGACTTTCATAAAATTTCATTGGCAGCTCCCATATTTATTCTTCATTTAATATATTTTTTCTAAAATCTTCCAAATCCTTTTTATTTTTCTCTGTAATCTCTTCTACAAAGAAAAATTCTGACATACTTCCAAAAAAAATTTTCCATGGAATTTCTTCCCTCTTCAACTGAATGAATCTTGGACGGATGTGGTTATCTTCAAAAAATGCCATTATTCCATCATAAATATCTTCTACATAATTACTCTTTACTAAAAGTCGTTTTTGCCTACTGTCATTTGTAAAATATAAAATCATAAAATGTTACCTCTTTATCCTATTTATTTCCATGTATATTATTTTACCACATTCTAATTTAAATATCGTATCATCCATCCAATCTTTTTTTGGCTTCTTGGTATTTCAAAAGACACTTTGCTTCATTTATTGCCTTCTCAAATTGATTGCACTGAGAATATAAATATGGCATTTGAAAATTAATTTCCCAACTGGCTCCTTCTAATTCAATTACTTTATGATACCACTTTAAGGATTCCTTAAACAGGAATAATTCTTTTAATGAAAATGCAATGTCATGAGCAGTATCAGCCGAATGGGTTTCTTCAAAATCATGGTATAAAAATGGTAACATTTTCAGATAATCATCATTCTGGGCAGCTTCTTTAAATTTTTTTCTTTCTATTTCTGACAATAATTTTTTAACATTAGCATGAGGTAAAAAAATTACAAATGTACGATTTTCTTCCGGTAACAGATAGCAATCTCTGGCATTCGCAACTGCAAAATAATCTCTATCAGTTCCAGTCATAGGAGTAAGAATGCTTTTTTGATACCATCGATAAACAGTTGCATGTTCATACCATCCTACAATCATTGTCTGTTTTTCTGTTCTGGGAGCACACCAGATTACCATTACCCCTTCGGTATACTCCTCATTTTTTGAAACGATTCCCTCCTTTGTATATTCTTATTGTATCAGCCAACAGACGCTAAAAAAGTGCAATCATTCTCAAAATTTGAGAATAACTACACCTTTTATAGACACTTAATTTCGATTTACGATAATTCTTTTAACATTGCCTGCAGAAGCATAATATGATACTCTTCATCCTTTATAATTCTTGCCAGCACTGCGTTCACACTAGTGTCAGTTATCATCTTTCTATGCATTTCATATTGGTTAATGGCAGCTTTTTCTGATTCAATTCCTGCCATAAGAATTTCCCTTGTCTGTCTGGGAAGAGTCAGGCATTGCGGACTCCACACCCACCTTCTGCCGTCGCGCTGTCTGGATACAAAATCAACACTTCCTCCCAATAAATAAATCATCTCTCCTAATTTTTGTAAATGAATCATTTCCGCCATTGCAATTCCTAAAATTATTTTTGCTACGGGGCATTTTTCAGCCGATAAATAAATCTCGTTATTAATATATTGGGTAATTGCAGACATTTCAGATACCGCTCCACAATAATCTACACTAAGCATATTGGCACAAGCCTGATTTTTTTTATTGATTTGAATTGGCGGATATGCTAATGGCAATATTACAGGTCTTACATCAGAAAAGTTACAGCTATTTTCTTGCATTTTTTGTTCCACTTTATATGCTTTTTTAACAGTTTATGAAACATCTTTCGGAATATACCTTTCGATTATATAATTCAAGAGCTTGTTGGGATTTTGTACCGATTCCCATATCTTGAAGCTGTTTTTGTGCTTTTCTTTCTATTACACAGAGGCTTTTAATGTATTAAGTACATTTGTTACCATCACGATTGCATCCTCTACCTGTTCTCTGGCATTTGCAATCTTTGACTGCACCATATAATCTGCTACCAGTCCGTCAAAAAAGAAATCGGCAAAGGATAAAAAACTTCCAATCTCCATACAGAGATCCAGCGATAAATTGGCATCTTTTAATTCTTTCTGGAATGTCTTCATATGGATTTTTGCATCTTCCATACATTTTGATGCATCCTTAATCTTGCTGTGCTTTATCATGTCTGTCAATAATCCACCACCAAACATATCAAACATTCCCCAGCCCCTGGCACTCTTTAATTTCTCCTGTGCCGCATATAAACTTGTTAGCGCTCTTTCTCCCGCAGCAATTGCTTCTCTAATTTCTTTTTTTTCATTTTTCATATTTAGTCTACTCCTTTTATCTATGATAAATAATACTGTTTTTTTCTACTTCATTGGTAGCAATTGTGCATATTCTTTCCAATAATTGTTATCTTACCGATGCAAGCAATACTTTTCCTGTTCCTCTATACACATTTACCAGTCCTTCTCCCGATGCTGCCGAACCAATCAGACTCTTTCCGGAGCGTTCTACTGTAAAATTAAGGCTTCCACTCCATGCAATTGCAAAATTTCCATCTATCTTTAATACATCATTATCAAGTGTTATTTCTACTAATTCTTCTTTTGGACAAGGTGATTCTAAACAGACAATACCCTTTCCCTGTATACCTAAGTTAAATAATCCTTCATTACCAGCAGCTGCAGAAGAAAAGTTGGATCTCATTACTGCTTTATGCTTTAGGTTTGATTCGCACGCAAGAAATAATCCATCATCAAGTACAATTGATCCATTCCAATCATTTACATCTACTAAAAGAATATGCTTATATGTTGGTTCTAACACCAATGTTCCTGTTCCTGTATATTCTGGTTTAATTGCAGATTCACCTGTTACTGAACCCCGCATCGCTTTGCCAAACAAATCCCCTACACCTTTGATACCAGTTGTTGCATTTACATTTCCTACTGTCCATTGCATAGAACCTGCCTGAACGGTAATATTGGATTTTGCAACATCACATACGACCTGTCTCTTACGCACATTCATCTGACTTGCATAATATGCTGTCATTGCCGTTTGAGGCATAACACTTAAGTCTTTTTGATATTCAATTACTGAAAATGCTCCTAACGAATCAATTACTTTCACATCATCGTTATCCATAAAATTTTTAATCTGATACATAAAACATCCTTCTTTCTATTTTTATTATATAATTTTTTTATCTGTCTTAGTTCCTTAGTCTCGAAAAACAAAGAGAGAAATAAATCCAACAATCAATAAAATGGACAATGCTATTCCGATCAGCCCTTTGATTACAAGAACAAGGAAAAATAGTGGAAGAAACACTACGGAACAAATTATTTTTGAGATTCCCCAGGCTGCTTTTATAGCAAAACCAAAAATCTTTCCAATCACAATGAACATCAGTATGATAAAAATCAATGTTAACATGTTTTTCTTTCCTCCTCCCTGCTAATTCTTTTACCATGGAACTTTGATCTATCTTCAAGTCCAATTTTTTGACTATAATCCTTTTGTTCGTATAATTTTTCAATCAGAAGACACAATCTGATTCTCTGCTCTGCTGACATTTTACTTTCCTTCCTTTCCCACGAATCATGTCTATATTATAAAAGCAATACGCTCACAAAAAAACTGTAGATTCACTAAAATAACTATGTCTAATTCGCTGTTTTTGCGGAAATTTGACAGGCGGACTTCTAAATCGAGATTCATCGTTTATAAAACAATTCCATTTATGATAATTTTCGTTTATAATGAGATTACATAACAATATCTAACTATATGAGGAATATACAAATTATGGGAAGAAAATCAACAAAAAAGAATAAGAATATTTATCAGATAAGTCGTGAAGACATGAACTATTCAAGAGATGCTGCTGCTGAAAAACTCGGCTTCATCTCCTCTGACCGTATCGAGAAAATAGAAAATGAAAAAACAGTTCCCCATCCAGAGGAAGTACTGGCAATGGCCGATAGCTACAAAAATCCTTCTTTGTGTAACTATTTCTGCTCTCACGAATGTCCGATTGGCATGGAATATGTCCCAGAAGTTAAAGCAAAAGAACTTTCTCAGATTACATTGGAAGTGCTTGCCACACTCAATAAACTGACTCACGAAAAAGAGCGATTTATTGAGATTACTGTGGATGGAGAGCTTACGGAAGACGAACTTCCGGATTTCTTTAAAATCAAAGAAGAGCTGGAGAAAATGGCTTTAGCCATTGATTCTTTAAATCTCTGGATTGACCATACAATTGCATCCGGTAAGATTGATAAAAGTTTATTGCCAGATAAAATATAAGAAGTATGAAAATACAAAAATGGTGAATGCAGTAGTTTGCTTTCACCATTTTGGAGATTTTAATTTTTTGCGTTTATTTTAATCGAATCTCTATAACTTTATATCCAACTTTTTCAATCGCTGCTTGAATTTGTTTTTCGTCAACATTTTTTCGAATGAAACAATAGCCTCTTTCTTTTTAAGATTTACCTTCGCAGCAACACCATTCATATCATTGATACACTTTTCGACTCGGTTCTTACAATGGTCACATGTCATACCTTCAATAATGAAAGTTTTCTGTGCAATAATCTTATGTAACTTCTTTTTTTCTTTTTTTACAAGTGCACTTCCACCGCCGCAGCATCCCCCTTCTCCCTTAAAATGCTTCGCACTGGAACGTATTCCATTCAACACGATTACTACGAGAATCCCAATAATAATTACATTTTCCATTTCCTCTTCTCCTATTCTTTTATCATTTTTATCTTTATTCTATTCCTTTTAATGCTTCTGCCATGTTTATCTTCTTATTCTTTTTCGCGCCCATCAGACACTTTTAATTTATGTTCTCCACTCTTATATATGCGGGTTACATCATTAAATTCAACAATCTCCATAATTATTTTAGTTATGACTAACTTTTTCTTTTAAAAAACCGCTTCATAATGAAGCGGCATTTTGCATTATTATTGTCGCTATATAAAATATCATCTTTATAGCCACATATTACTCCTATCATTTTTCTTTGCCAAGAAGTCTGTTATGATTTTACAAATCCATATATTCCTCTTTTGTAAAGCGATGATATGTGATACCGAACTCATTTTCATCAATGCAATATACATATGGCTCTATACTTTCGTCTTCAAAATATACGACTGTTTCCAATCCGCTTTCTTCTTCTTTGGTACAAACACATGTCTCATGCTCTTTCGCATATTCTTCAAAATACTCTAAAATATTTTGCATTTTCTGGCTCTTTAATACCACTAAAAATTTTGTTAAAAATTCTGGTTCTTGAACTTTTTTCTCAACATAAGCACATCCTTTTTCACCCACCTCAATGCAGAATCTATCCTCCTTTGCACTAATCGTGACATTGCCCAAATAGCTTATATGATCCGCAAAATATTGTTCTATCTTTTTGATCAATAACTCATTATCTATATCCATACTTAAATTCAGGTAACGACATAAAGATGTTTTTGGGTAATATAACCTTATATTCGTATCAAAGCTTCCAATTTTTATCTGCCATTCCTTCATGGTATCTATAATATGCTTTTCCAGCGTCATAATTTTATGTCCTCCACCTATTGTTTTATCAACCTTTACTAACAGGCTCAATATACTCCTTCTCTTTTCCTTTGTCAATAAAGAAGTCTTCCGCCTGTTTACGGATTTTTATAAATCTCTGATCTACATTTCAATCGTCACCCTCTCCAATCACAGTATCATAACCATCAGGCAATGCATAATGAAATCATGACAACAAGCTATTTTCAGGGCAAACAAGTGAAACTAGTTCTCAAGAACAAATCCCATTCGATTTTTTTAATCCCCTGTACATTTCGCAGATTCATATGATTGTCATATTTTGATTTGTTTTTGCCAAATATAACATGCTACGATAATAAAAAACATACAGGAGGCGTACTATGAACTTCCATAAACAAAAAAGCACAAATCTGATAAGCCCCTTGAGGGTTACATGGAAACAATCTTATTCTTATAAACAGCAGAAAAAAACGGGCCGAAGATATTCTGGAACGGCAGAATTTTTTAGTTAAGCAAATATAATTTTGTCTTACCTTTACCATACAAACGGTATCAAGCGATATTTAACTTTGTTTTTATATTCGCGATAACCTTCCAGCTTATTTTCAAGTAATATTTCTTCATTTTTGATTCTCGTGGCAATTATAAATGGATAAGCAAGAAAAATCACAAAAGAAATAAGAGAACCTAAAACCAGAGGCATCGCTAAAAACAAACTCAATGTCACACTGTACATAGGGTGTCTGACGATGCCATATAAGCCTGTATCAATAACTTTTTGATTTTCTTGAACTTCAATGGTTCGGGACAGATATGTGTTTTCCCTAAGCACTTCTGCATAAAGAAAATATGCCAATATAAATACGATTGCTCCACCTATTGAAACACTTGTCGGCAACATATGCCAGTTAAAACGGTAATTTAATCCTGCAACAATAAACCCTGCAAGAAACATCAAACCACTGAGTTTAACAACCAGGCTCTGCTCACTTTCTTTTTCTTTAGCTTCCAAACGCTTTCTGAGCAATTCAGGATTTTTAATCATCATAACAATTCCAGAAAAAACCATGGGTATAAAAAGAATCCCCATAAAGAGCCAACCGTTCATAAAAGATAATGTCCCAGCAGGGAAAAAGACTAATAATCCTACCATTATTGCTCCTAAAAGAAATTTAGAAATAGCTTCAACGAACAATATTTTGGTTATAATAGCACCTCGTTACAAATTCAAAATTCTATCTCTTCTACGTTTATTATACTCTCTTATTTCTTTTTCGTAAATTTGATAAATTGCAATAATTTATGAAAGAAACATCTCCCTTTTTCAGAAGAACTAGGAAAACTTTAAACTACCATTTAGGAAAAATTTTTTCCAAAATTCTCAATAGTTGTGACAGGTTTCCTGAACGAAAAAAAGGCCTTTGGATTCCTCCAAAAGCCTTATTTTACAATAGTATGAATAATTTAAACTATTTCTAAATGAACTGTTTCTAAGAAATTTCTTACTTTCCAGCCATCTGAGCTGCTACTTCAGCTGCGAAATCTTCTTCTTTCTTTTCGATACCTTCACCAGTTTCGAAACGAACAAAGCCCTTGATTGTAATTTTTGCATTATTAGCTTTTGCTACTTCAGCAATATATTTGTTTACAGGCTGTTTTCCATCTTCTGCTTTTACGTAAACCTGATCTAAAAGACATACTTCTTTTAATTCTTTGTTTAAACGTCCGATGATCATTTTTTCAATGATGTTTTCTGGTTTTTCAGGATTTTCGTTCATAGCCTGAGCTTTTAAGATTTCTTTTTCTTTTTCAATATAGTCTGCTGAGATTTCATCTCTGCTTGTATATTTTGGAGAAATAGCTGCTACCTGCATAGCGATATTTTTAGCCATTTCTTTTACTTCATCATTGATAACGTCAGAAGCAACGTTAACTAAAACACCAATTTTTCCACCCATATGAGTGTAAGAAGCTACGAAACCTTCTTCAGCTACAACTTGTTCAAATCTTCTGATTTTTAAGTTTTCACCGATGATAGCGATTTTTCCGTCTAATGCTTCTTTTACTGTTTTTCCTTCTTCAGCCATAGATGGTTCTGCTAAGAATGCATCAATATCAGCTGCTGTAGTTGCTAAAGCCTGATCAGCAACTTCTGCTACATATGCCTGGAATTCAGCATTTTTTGCAACGAAATCTGTTTCAGAGTTAACTTCTACGATAGCTGCTTTTGTACCATCTTCAGAAATAACTGTTTTAACCATACCTTCTGCAGCGATACGTCCAGCTTTTTTAGCTGCTTTTGCTAAACCGTTTTCTCTTAAGTATTCAACAGCTGCATCCATATCACCTTCAGTTTTTGTAAGAGCTTTTTTGCAGTCCATCATTCCTGCGCCGGTCATTTCTCTTAATTCTTTTACCATTTTTGCTGTGATAGCCATGATATTATCCTCCGTATCAATAATTATTCAGCGTCTTCTGCTACTTCTTCAGCTTCAGCGTCTGCACCCTGATTAGCTTCGATTACGGCATCTGCCATTTTAGAAACGATTAATTTTACGGCTCTAATAGCATCATCATTACCTGGGATTACGTAATCTAATTCTTCTGGGTCACAGTTTGTATCAGCAATACCAACAAGTGGGATTCCTAATGCATGTGCTTCCTGAATACAAATTCTTTCTTTTCTTGGATCAACTACGAAAATCATGTCTGGAATTTCTTTCATTTCTTTAATTCCACCTAAGTTCTTTTCAAGTTTTTCCATCTGTTTCTTTAATTCGATAACTTCTTTTTTAGGTAATACTTCAAAAGTACCATCTTCCTGCATAGCTTCAATTCTCTTTAACTGTGCAATTCTGCTCTGGATAGTTTTGAAGTTTGTTAACATACCACCTAACCATCTCTGGTTTACATAGAACATTCCACAGCGTTCAGCTTCTGCTTTAATAGAATCCTGTGCCTGTTTTTTAGTACCAACGAAAAGAACTTTTCCTCCATTAGCTACACATTCTTTTACTGCATTGTAAGCATCGTCAACCATTCCTACAGATTTCTGTAAATCGATGATGTAAATACCATTACGTTCTGTGTAGATATATGGAGCCATTTTAGGGTTCCATCTTCTTGTCTGGTGACCAAAGTGCACACCTGCTTCTAATAACTGTTTCATTGAAATAACGCTCATTGTTTTTCCTCCATTTTGTTGATCTTCCCCTATCCGAAACCTCTGACCACCATTCGGCACCGGTCAGATTACAGATAGCGTGTTTATTTTTTACCTCGGATAGTATATCATATCAACCCTATTGCATGCAAGGTGTTTTTTGCAATATTAACCATAAATTAAAACAAGGACAGGGTTTTTCCTGTCCTCGCCATATATTCTAATGATCTTTTAATTTCTTAATCTCAGAAAATACTACATCATTTAAAACTTTGATATAAGTACCCTTCATACCTGAAGACCTGGATTCAATGACTCCCGCACTTTCAAACTTGCGAAGAGCATTAACTATAACAGAACGTGTAATTCCCACGCGGTCTGCAATCTTACTTGCAACCAGAATTCCTTCTGTCCCATCTAACTCGTCAAAAATATGAGTAATCGCTTCTAATTCAGAAAATGATAAAGTACTGATAGCTGATTTTACAATTGCCACTTTTCTGGATTCTTCTGCATTTTCTTCATTCACAGAACGCATCATTTCCAGTCCAACTACTGTAGTTCCATATTCACCAAGAATAATATCATCAATTTCATACTCGCTATCATGACGATACATGAATAAGCTTCCCAAACGTTCTCCTGCAATGTCAATTGGTGTAATTAACGCTTTACAGCCATTGATATGAGATTGTTCAAAACCAAGAGTCGCTAAATTTACATTTTCTTTTGTAGAAAGCACTCCCAAAAGACGCTCATTTAACATCATATCAATATGCTTGCCTACTTCATTATGAATCAGTTCCTCAATGACCGGAACCCCTTTACGATTATAAATCCCTAATACTTTACCTTTTTTACTGATGACCAGTACATTGGAATTTAAAATATCACCTAACACTTCACAAATATCATTGAAAACTACTTTTTGTGAATTATTGTTATGAAGTAGCTTATTAATTTTTCTTGTTTTGTCTAATAACTGTACGCTCATTTTCGAAACCCCCGAAGAATTCTAGAAAATTCAATTAATTTCATTTTCTTTAACTATATTATCATAATTTTTCTGATAATTCAATTAATTTTCTTCATCTTTTGGCTTATCACAAACATATCCGCAGGCATTGTCTGAACACATCAATTTTTTCCCTTTTTCTACCATGTATTTTCCGCATTTTGGGCACGCTTTTTTCGATGGTTTTGCCCAGGACATAAATTCACATTCTGGATTATCTTCACATGCAAAATATTTACGTCCTTTTTTTGTCTTTTTCAGCACGACTTCTTTTCCACAAATCGGGCATGGAACATCAATCTTTTCATAATGTGGTTTTGTATTTCTACAATCTGGGAATCCTGGACAGGCAAGAAATTTTCCATATGGCCCGTATTTAATTACCATATTTCTTCCACAATCTTCACAAACAATGTCTGTTACTTCGTCTTCAATTTCTACTTTTTCTAATTCTTCCTGAGCAGCTTTTAAGGCTTGTGCAAAATCAGGATAAAAATTCCGAACTACGTTTTTCCAAGGAATTCCACCTTCTTCTACAACGTCTAAAAGCATTTCCAAATTAGCAGTAAAATTTACATCCACGATTGCAGGAAACGCCTGCTTCATCATACTGTTCACTGCCTCTCCAAGTTCTGTCATATACAGGTTCTTCTTTTCTTTAATCACATAGCGTCTGGATATGATCGTTGCAATAGTCGGCGCATACGTACTTGGACGTCCAATTCCTAATTCTTCTAATGTTTTTACAAGCAGCGCTTCTGTGTAATGAGCAGGAGGCTGTGTAAAATGCTGTGTTTCTTCAAAATCAATAAATTCTAATTTTGTATCCTGATCAATGGATCTTAATAACGTATTATTCTCACTTTTTTCATTGTCAATGTTATAAACTGCCAAAAATCCATCAAATATCTGCTTAGATGCAGACACATGGAATCGATATCCATTGGCATCAATTTTTATAGATGTAGTTTCGTATTTTGCTGCATTCATTCTGCTTGCTAAAAAGCGGTTCCAAATCAGCTGATACAAACGGAACTGATCTCTGGATAACTGTTCTTTTACTTTTACCGGCGTTAAAGACATATCTGTAGGACGAATGGCTTCATGTGCATCCTGAATTCGCTTTTTGCTTTCCTTCTCTTTCTGGACTTCACTGACATATTCTTCACCATAAGTATCTGAAATAAAAGCTCTGGCTGCCTGATCTGCTTCTTCTGAAATACGAATAGAATCCGTACGGAGATATGTGATCAGACCAATGGAACCGCGTCCTTTAATCTCAATTCCTTCATACAACTGCTGCGCAATTCTCATAGTTTTCTGAGTTGCAAAATTTAATTTACGGGCAGCATCCTGCTGCATCGTACTGGTCGTAAAAGGAAGCGGAGATTTTTTGGAACGTTCCCCTTTTTTAATATCTTGGATTTCATAAGAAGCACCGTTTAGCTTCTTTGTAATTTCATCCAATTGTTCTTTTGATTCAATATCAATTTTTCCATCTTTATTACCAGAAAACTTCGCAATTAATGGTTTTTTACTTCCAGGAACTTTTAAATTTGCATTTAGTGTCCAATATTCTTTTGGAATAAATGCATTGATTTCCTCTTCTCGATCACAAATCAGACGCAAGGCAACTGACTGTACACGCCCTGCACTTAAACCTCTCTTAATTTTTGCCCACAATAATGGACTGATCTGATACCCAACCAGACGGTCCAATACTCTTCTGGCCTGCTGGGCATCTACCAGGTTCATATCAATATCACGGGCCTGTTTAATAGAAGCTTTTACTGCATTCTTGGTAATTTCATTAAAGGTAATACGGCTACATTTTTTATTTTCTAACTTTAGTGCATGATACAAATGCCAGGAAATCGCTTCTCCTTCCCGGTCCGGGTCAGTTGCAAGATATATTTTGTCGGCTTTTTTTACTTCTTTTCGAAGAGCAGCTAAAATTTCTCCTTTTCCACGAATCGTAATATATTTAGGCTCAAAATCATTTTCCACATCGATTCCAAGCGTGCTTTTCGGCAAATCTCTTACATGACCATTAGAAGCTATGACTTCATAATTTTTCCCTAAAAACTTCTGAATGGTTTTGGCTTTAGCTGGAGATTCTACGATAACTAGGTTCTTTGGCATGATTAGACTACACTCCCTTACTAATCCTTCATTCTATAATAGTTGTGATCCATCTGTATTATGTATTGTTTTATTTCTAAAATTGTCAATATGGACAATACTTCTGGTACAGGCAGATTCGTCTCTTTTACAATAATATCCACATGTTTAGGTTCTAAACGTAGACAATCATACACTAATTTTTCTTTCTTAGCAAGAGAAATTTTTCGTTTTGATACAAAATTTATACTACTAGAGCTCCAATTGGGAAATTCTTCTGTGATATTTTCTGGTTTATATACCAGTTTGGCCCCTTTTTGAAGTAAATTTAAACATCCACTGCTTAAAATGTCATAATAACGTCCCGAAAGTGCAAAGACTTCTCTTCCTTGATCAAGCGCCAGGTCTGCTGTTATCAAGGAACCACTTCTTTCTCTGGCTTCAATGACAAAAACCCCATGAGACAGTCCACTAATGATTCGATTTCTACAGGGAAAGTTTTGAGGCATAGGCATGGTCCCCAAAGGATATTCTGTTACAATACCTCCATACCGTTCCAGTTGTTCATATAGGTAAGCATTGCTCTTTGGATACTGGATATCCAAACCGCATCCCAATACTCCCAATGTATACCCTGAGTTTAAAGCACTTTTATGACTATGTCCATCAATCCCTCTTGCCAGCCCACTGATGATCTGTACTCCTGCCGATGCTAATTCTCTGGCAAAATACTCAGCTGCCTGTACCCCATACGGACTGGCATCTCTTGCGCCGACCATGGCAATACTTAATCGTTCCTCATCCGGCAGTTTGCCTTTCCCATATAGTCCCAGCGGATAATCACATATTTCTTTTAGTTTTCCCGGATATGATTCCTCGTCCCAAAATACTGTCCAACCATGATAACGATTGAGCCATTCCATTTCTCTTTTTGTCGTCTCCAGATTTTGACTCTGTTTAAATACTTCTTGTTCTTGATTTGTAAAATATAACTTTGTTTCCGATGCAGTCATGAAAAAAATCCGTTCCGGTTTAAATCCAAGTTGAAGCAATGTCCTCTTTTTCCGATTGGAAACCTTTGCCTGGAAACAAAACCAATGATAGTAAATTTTCTCCTGCATTTTCATCTCACTTCCTCCTCTCTGCAATAATAGGAAGAAGCTTCTGCAATATGTCCAATTGTTATCTCATCACTACCTTCCATATCAGCTATGGTTAACGCTACTTTTAACATATGATGAAATTCCCTCATAGAAAGTTCCTTCTGATGAAATATCTGATTAACAAAAGTTTTTGTTTCCTTTTCAAACTTACAGATTTCTTCGATCTTATCAGCAGGAATACGGCTATTATAATGAAACTTTTCTTTTTTATATCGTATTTTTTGCCTGTTCCTTCCATACAATATACGCTTTGCAATCTGTTTTGAATTCTCATTTTCCTTCTCTAAATCAGCCAAATCTACATTTTGAGCCCATAATATCATATCAAATCTTTCCATAAGCGGACGGCTGATCTTCTTTCGATATCGGCTTCTTTCCATTGGCGTGCATTTGCATTTTTCCCGGTCTGGATAATAACCACAAGGACATGGATTTGTCGTAGCCACTACCATAATATCAGACGGAAATAAGAACTGCCTGCCCGACCTGCTAATGGCAATATTCTGATTTTCCATCGGTTCCCTTAGTCCTTCCAGACAGTTTCTTTTAAACTCCGCCAACTCATCCAATAACAAAATTCCATGATGAGCCAATGTAATTTCGCCGGCATTTAAATGAACACCTCCGCCTAAAAAAGCAGACGGCGACACTGTATGATGAGGATTCCGCACGGGTGGATAAATTCCATTATTATATCCCATTCCCCGGGCACTATAAATGGCATAAACTTCCTGCAATTCCTCTTTCTCCAATGGCGGAATAACTCCCAGCAGGCACCGTGCAAGCATAGATTTTCCAGATCCTGCAGGACCAATCATTAGTACATTATGTCTGCCAGCAGCTGCAATCTCCAATGCCCTTTTTAACTGATATTGCCCTTTTACCTCTGAGAAATCCGGATATTTCGGACGTTTATCGGTATAAAATTGTTTTGTTTTGACTTTTGGCAGAGAAATCCTGCCTTTTAGAGATTCTAACATTTCTGATAGTGTTGAAACTAAATAGATATCGACTCCCTGAATTCCAATTAATTCTTTCTCGTTCGCTTTTGGTACATAACACTTTTTTATGCCATGTCGTTTAGCTTCTAAAATCATTGGAAGCAGACCTTTTACCGGTCTTAGAATGCCTTCCAAACTCAGTTCTCCAGCCAAAAAGCAATCTTTTAATCGTACTTTAGGAAACAATTCAAAACTTCCCAAAATTGCCAGGGCAATGGGAAAATCAAAAGACGAGCCTGCTTTTCTAAGATCTGCAGGTGATAGATTAATCGTAATCCGTTTTGGTGGAAGAGTAAAAGACACTGCCCTCAAGGCTGCAATAACACGTTCTTTTGCTTCTTTTACTTCTGAAGACAAATAACCTACCATTGTGAAATATGGCATACCGTTACTGCAATCCGCTTCTACACGTACTAGAATGCCTTCCACTCCCAAAACGGTTCCGCTTATAACTTGATAATACATACTACTCCTTCTCTCTCCAAAGCAGTATTCTATCTTAAGTATATCTTATTTGGAATTTTTTTACAATCACTTTTTCAATAATTTTTGGAGTTCATTCATAAATGTATTCACGTCCTTAAATTCACGATATATACATGCAAATCGTACGTAAGCAACTTCATCTAACTCTTTTAGCTTATCCATTACGATTTCTCCAATGGTCGAGCTGTCCACTTCGCGCATCCCAAGGGAATAAATTTTACCTTCAATTTCATCCACTGCACGTTCAATCTGTGACATAGAAACTGGCAGTTTATGACATGACTGAATAATACCAGATTCAATCTTCGAACGATCATACAATTGTCTTGTTTTATCTTTTTTGATTACAGTAATCGCTTCTGCTTCTACTTTTTCATAAGTAGTAAAGCGCTTGCCACAAGATACACATTGTCTTCTTCTTCGAATCGAATTCGTATCTTCCACTGGTCTGGAATCAATAACTTTCAAATTTTCTTCGCCACAATAT
Source organism: Lachnospiraceae bacterium (assembly GCA_036311565.1). GTDB lineage: Bacteria > Bacillota > Clostridia > Lachnospirales > Lachnospiraceae > Fimousia. Next base: position 82,494 of record JAXJPR010000037.1, on the reverse strand, counting down.
GGACATCTCATAATAAAACCTCCGCCTGTATTCTAAATAGCTATTTCGATTATATCATATGTAAAAACCACATTCTATGAAATTTTCTATTTTTTATCACAAATTTTCACTAAAATGATATCAGGTCCAATCTTCACAATATTCTTAAAAGGAATCCTATGTATTTTCGGTTTTTTTAAGCAATCCAGCACCTTTCGATAACCAGGAACACATATTTCTTCGATATATCCACTACATGGATCAAATTCCAAATCCACAACATATCCAAGACGTTTCCCATCCTTACAATCAATCACTTCTTTTTCTTTAAATTCCGAAAACTTCATTTCATTTTCCCGTTTTTTATTAGTTTATGTTTTTACTGCCGCAATCTTTACAAAGAAATGAAAAAGGCTGCCAAACCCGAAAGTTTAACAGCCTCTTGATTCATCATTCTTTCATTAAATTAAGAAATAACTTTTACAGGACATTTTTCTGCGCATTTACCACAATTTGTACATTTTGTACCATCAATATGTGCTAAGAAATTATCAACTGTAATAGCATCAAATTCACACTGTTTTTTACACAGCTGACATCCAATACATCCAGATTTACATACAGCTTTCACATCTTTTCCTTTATCATGAGAGTTACACTGTACTAAATGTTTAGCAGCATATGGCACCATTTCAATCATTCCTTTTGGACAAATGGATGCACATCTACCACAAGCTACACATTTTTCTTTATCAACAACTGCGATTCCATTTACAACATGAATTGCATCAAAATCACATACTTTTACACAGCTTCCAAAACCTGTACATCCATAAGAACAAGCTTTTGGTCCGCCGCCTGGAACAGAAATTGCTTCTACACAATCTTCAATTCCTGTGTATTCATATTTATTTGCAGCTTTTTCGCATGTACCAGAACATTTTACGAAAGCTACCATTTTTAAAGAATCACCGGCTTCAACACCTATGATTGCACTAATCTGATCCGCTGCTGCTGCACCTCCAACTGGACATGCATTAACTGGAGCTTCTCCAGCTGCAATTGCTGCTGCAAGACCATCACAACCTGCATAACCACAACCACCACAGTTGTTTCCAGGAAGGACTTCTCTGACTGCTACTGCTTTTTCGTCCACTGGTACTTTGAATTTTTCAGAAGCGATTCCAAGAAGAACTGCAATAACAATACCAGTTGCACCGACAACGACACCGGCTAAAATAATTGCTGTAATATCCATTTTTTTGCTCCCTCCTAATTAAATCACGCCTGAGAATCCAAAGAATGCAATCGCCATTAAACCTGCAGAAACAAGAACGATTGGCATGCCTTTGAATGAAGGTGCAATATCATTGTATTCCATTTTTTCACGGATACCTGCTAAGATTACAATAGAAATTGTAAATCCAACAGAAACACCAAAACCATTGACAACACTTTCGATGATTCCATATCCATCCTGTACATTGTTCAATGCTACCCCTAATACAGCACAGTTTGTTGTGATCAGAGGAAGATAAACACCCAAAGATTCATATAATGCTGGCATTGATTTCTTTAAGAACATTTCTACAAACTGTACCAATGCAGCAATGACTAAGATAAATACAATTGTCTGTAAGTAATCTAAACCTAATGGTGTTAAAATAAATTTATAAATTAAACTTGTTACAAATGCTGCAATTGTAATTACGAAGATTACAGCAACTCCCATTCCGCCAGCGGTTTCTACTTTCTTAGATACACCAAGGAAAGGACATAAACCTAAGAACTGGCTTAATACTACGTTGTTTACTAAGGCAGAGCCAATAATAATTAATAGTAAATTTTGCATTTCTTATCCCTCCTATTTATCATCTACGGTTGTATCAAAGAATTTACCGCCACATGCACCATTTCCACAAGAACTACAGTCTCCTTCACAAGATCCTGTAACTGTTTTTCCTTTTCCAGCTTTTACTTTGTTCTGAATTGCTACTAAGCAAGATAATACAAAGAATGCTCCTGGTGCCAGGATAAAGATAGAAATTGGTTCATATGCATCTGGCATGATCTGCATTCCAAAGAATGTACCTGCACCAAGTAATTCACGGAAACCACCTAAAATTGTTAATGCAATTGTAAATCCAAGTCCCATACCGACTCCATCGAAGAAAGAGTTGACCGGACCATTTTTAGAAGCAAAAGATTCTGCTCTACCTAAAATAATACAGTTTACTACGATTAATGGAATATACAATCCAAGACTTGCATTTAAACTTGGTAAATATGCTTCTAATAAAAACTGAACAACTGTTACAAGAGAAGCAATAACAACAATATATCCTGGAATTCTTACACGATCAGGAATAAAGTTTCTTAATAATGAGATAATCATATTAGAAAACATTAATACTGCTGTTGTTGTAAGACCCATACCTGCCCCGTTGATTGCTGATGTTGTTACGGCAAGTGTTGGACACATACCAAGCATCAGTACGAAGGTAGGATTTTCTTTAATAATACCATTGATAAGTCTTTCCATTGGATTTGGTTTCATCCTAGTTACCTCCTTCTGCTGTATATGCTAAACAAGTATTTACCGCACTGGTCACTGCTCTTGTTGTGATGGTGGCACCGCTGATTGCATCAATTTTTTCGTCACTTTCTGCACCTGTTCCATCTTTTACAACTTCTAACTGTGCAGCTTTGATGCCCTCATACTGAGATTTAAATTCATCAGTGGTAGCATTCATACCTAAACCAGCCGTTTCGCCGATTGATAAAGTATCATAACCGTTTAATGTACCATCACTCTGTACACCAACAGCTAACTGGATATCTCCGCCGTAACCTTCCGCAGATGTTACATTGAATACATATCCAATCTGTTTTCCATCCGCATCAAGTGCTGCCATAATTTCATTCATTGTGATACCTGTTAAACCATTTTCATTGCATAATTCTGCAATTTCTGCATCATCAAATTCAACTTCTTCAAAGGAATTTGCATCTTCAAAAACTGTTTTATAAGATTCCTGTTTTGCTAATTCCTTCTGATGTGCAATTGGTTCTTTTGTAATATTATATACCAAACCTAATGCAAGGCCGGCAATCACTGTGATAATAAATAATTTAATACAATCGCTTACTAAACTTTTGTTCATTATTTTTTACCTCCTTTACCAAATGCCTTTGGAAGGGTTACCTTTTCAATTAATGGTACAAGAAGGTTACTAATGATGATCGCATAAGATACACCTTCAGCAGAAGGTCCAAAAATACGGAAGGTACCTGTTAGCACACCAAGAATTACACCAAAAATAATCTGTCCTTTTGGAGTAATTGGAGAAGTAACATAATCTGTAGCCATGAATATTGCACCAAGTAAAAGACCTCCACCAAAGATATGTGCAGCAAGGTAATTTAAATCAAATCCATGTCCGCCAAATAATAGAACAAAGATTGCTACTGTAGCAACATATACAACTGGAATTCTTGGGTTGATTACTTTTTTGAATACTAAATATGCACCACCGATTAATAAAGCAATTGCAGATGTTTCACCAATCGTACCAGCAGTATTACCGATGAACATATCCATAATATCAACTGCCTGACCTGCTTTTAAGTTTGCAAGTGGTGTTGCTGTTGTTACTGCATCATATGTAAATGTTGTCATTCTTCCTGTAAAAGAAAGTAATAAGAAACAACGCGCACCTAAGGCAGGGTTCATAAAGTTCTGTCCAAGACCACCAAATACCTGTTTTACTACAACAATAGCAAATACGCCTCCAAGTATTGGAATCCAGAATGGAACTTCTGGAGGTAAGTTTAACGCTAATAACAAACCAGTCAGGGCAGCACTCATATCACTGATGGTGATTTTTTTGCCCATAAAACGCTGGTATAAATATTCTGTAATCACACATGTTGCAATCGTAATTACAGTGGTAATAACTGCGGATAAACCGAAGTTATAAAAACCGAAAAGTGTTGCCGGAAGTAATGCGATGATTACATCAAGCATAATACTGTGTGTCGTCGCTTTATCCCTAACATGAGGGTTTGCTGACACTTTGTATAACTGTTCGTTCATATTGACACCTCACTATTTCTTTCTTCTATTAGCCAGAACCTGTCTTCTTCCAGCTTTCATTGATTGGGTTAAAGGACGTTTTGCAGGACATACATAAGAACATGATCCACATTCTACACATTCTGCCCCATCATATTTTTCAAATAAGTCAATTGCATGATGATCTGCATAATCAGCTAACATTGTTGGCATCAATTTTGCAGGACATACACTTACACAACGGCCACATCTGATACAATTGCTTGGTTCGTTCTTAGAAACTTCATCTTTTGTAAATGCCAATAAAGAAGAAAATGCCTTTACAGCAGGTACATCTAAACTGTACATTGCCATACCCATCATAGGACCACCAGAAATTACTTTTTCCGGCTGTGTTTTAAATCCACCTGCAACTTCTACTAATTCCTGAAGATTTGTACCTGAACGTACTAAAAAGTTTCCTGGTTCGGCAATTGCATCTCCAGAAACTGTTACGACTCTTTCATATAATGGTTTACCTTCATATACGGATTCATGAATCGCAATTGCAGTTGCAACGTTATCTACAATGCATCCTGCATCTGCCGGAAGCATACTGGAGTTGATTTCTCTGCCTGTTGTAGCAAAGATCAGAGAACGTTCAGCACCCTGTGGATATTTTGTTTTTAATGGAGCTACCTGAATACGATCTTCAGAAGTTGTCAGACCTTCTAACTTTTTGATTGCATCCGGTTTGTTATCTTCTACTCCAATAATTCCTTTCGCTTTTGGGAATAAATCAAGGATTACCTTTAATCCTGAAATCATTTTTTCAGGAATTTCCATCATACATCTATAGTCAGCAGTAATATATGGCTCACATTCTGCTGCGTTAATGATAATATATTCAATATCATCAGCGTTTTTTGGTGATAATTTTACGTGTGTAGGGAATCCTGCACCACCAAGACCAATTACACCTGCTTCTTTGATTGCACCAATTACTTCGTCTCTAGACATTTCAGCATAAGGTTTTGTACTAAATTCCACGGATTCAAATAAACCATCATTTTCTACAACAATCGCATTCACTTTTGCACCTGCTGGAGTTAAACGAGGTTCGATCGTTTTTACAGTTCCTGAAACAGAACTGAAAATATTTGCAGAAACAAATCCGCCTGCTTCCGCAATTTTTTGACCAACTAACACGCGGTCACCTTTTTTTACAATTGGCGTTGCTGGAGCACCGATATGCTGGCTCACAGGATATACGCAATCGCCTTTAGGCAGATATTCTTTGATAGGTTTATCTTTAGATAATTCTTTCCCATCATATGGATGAATACCACCTTTAAATGTAAACAATGCCATTGGTAATAACCTTCCTTTCTGATTATCTTACATTTTGTTTTTTACACCAATATTTATATTTTAATTACTTTTCCAAATAAAATCAAGATATGATAAATTTTTATGCATATCGACGATTTATTACCATCTTTTTCTTGCTCTATTTGTAAATAATTGAAATATCTTTCCTAAAATCAGCACATTTTTCCATTCGTTCCATTTATTGTATTTTATTTCATATAAAGAAAAAGACTAAAGGAATCTTATTCCTTTAGCCCCATTGCTAATTTCTAATCTGACCATCACCATAAATGATATATTTTGTGGTCGTCAATGCCAAAAGTCCCATCGGACCTCTTGCATGGATTTTTTGTGTACTGATTCCAATCTCAGCTCCAAATCCAAACTCAAATCCATCAGTAAATCTGGTTGACGCATTAACATAAACCGCTGCTGCATCAATCTCATTCAGGAATTTCTGCGCATTTTGATAATCTTTTGTCACAATCGCTTCTGAATGCTTTGTATTATATGTATTAATATGAAGAATTGCTTCATCGATGCTATCTACGGTTTTCACAGAAATAATTCGGTCTAAATATTCGGTTCCCCAATCTTCCTCTGTTGCTTCTATTATATAGGAATCCAGAGAACATGCAAGTGCATCTCCTCGAATTTCAATATCTTTTTCTCTTAACGCTGCTGAAATTGCTGGAATCGCTTCTTTGGCAACCGCCTTATGGATAACAAGAGATTCACAAGTATTACAGGTTCCCAGTCGCTGTGTCTTTGCATTTACAATAATGGATACTGCCATAGCAAGATCTGCAAATTCATCTACATATACATGACAATTTCCTGTTCCTGTTTCAATAACTGGAACGGTTGCATTTTTCACTACTGCCTGAATTAAACCAGCTCCTCCTCGTGGAATCAGTACATCGATAAATTCATTCATCTGCATCATCTTTGTAGCTGTTTTTCTGCTTGTATCAGACACTAACTGAATGGCGTCTGGTGTTATATTGCAGTGTTTTAATGTTTTTCGGATAACATCAGTAATTGCACTGTTGGAATGAATTGCATCACTGCCACCTCGTAAAATCACTGCATTTCCTGTTTTAAAACATAAGGAAAATGCATCTGCTGTTACATTTGGTCTTGATTCATATATAATTCCGATAACACCCAATGGAACTCTTTTCTGTCCAATTAATAGACCATTTGGACGTTTTTTCATGTTCATCACTTCGCCAATTGGATCCTCTAATGCAGCCACCTGACGAATTCCTTCTGACATTCCTGCAATTCTGCTTTCATTTAACGCCAGCCTGTCAATCAATGCTTCTGACATACCATTTTCTTTGGCAATACAAATGTCTTTTTGATTTTCTTCTATTAGATATTCCTTTTCCTTTTCCAGTGCATCAGCCACTGCCAGTAATGCCTGATTTTTTCTATCAATACTAGCAATTCCTAAGACTCTGGATGCTTTTTTAGCATTTCTCCCTAATTGTTCTAACATTTTGCATTACTCCTTTGATTTTTACGGCGTTTGTCCTTCAACGGAACAATAGTACCATCTGCTTCTTCAATACTTGCATTATCTAAAGTATTTCTTACAGAAGCACGAATTGCCATAATATATTCTTTACGAAGCATCTGCTGCTCCTTTTTTTCTGTTTCTGTCAGTCCTTCTTTTTTTGATTTATGATATAACTCATTAATTCTTGCAATCTTTTTTTCGTCCATTTAGATCCCCTTTCTAATCTCTGGATATGCCATTTCATTCTTTTCCAGAAATATCAACGGCTATCTACTTATGAAATATGGCTTTTCTTCTAAATATTCTAATAGTTTAAAGTTAGTACGCTTATGAGCCAGGAACAGTGTTCCAATTTCTTCCCCATGGAAAATTTTTGATAAATTAGATAAATCATGTGCATTGGTAATAATCATGTCTGCACCTGCATCAGTTACAATATTGGCTGCTGCAATCTTTGTTACCATACCACCCGTTCCAACAACTGAATTTGAGCCTTTACCCATACTTTCAATTTTTTCATCAATTACTTCAATGACTGGAATTAATTTGGCCTCTGGATTTTTTGCCGGATCATCTGTATACAAGCCATCGATATCTGATAACAAGATTAATAAATCAGCTCCTACAATTGCTGCAATTACTGCAGATAATGTATCATTGTCACCAAATTCTAATTCTTCTGTTGATACAGTGTCATTTTCATTCACAATTGGAATAATATCCAGGTCAAATAAATTTTCAAATGTATTCTTTGCATTTAATCGACGAATTTCATTTAGCATAGTGTCTTTCGTCAATAACACCTGGGCAGTTCCCTGATTGTACTCAGAAAATAGTTTCTGGTACATAGCAATCAAGCGTCCCTGGCCAACTGCCGCACATGCCTGTTTCATAGTCAGGCTTCTTGGCTTTCTTGGAAGCCCAAGTGCTTTCATACCTACACCTACAGCGCCGGAACTTACTAACACTACATCTTTACCACTATTGCGAATATCTGTTAAAATCCGCACTAGATGTTCCATTCGTTCAAAATTTAAATTCCCAGTTTCTTCATGAATAATCGATGAAGAACCAATTTTGACTACAATTCTTTTTTTATCTTTAATTCTTTCTCTTAAGCTTCCCACAATTCTATCCTCATATATTCCAAAACTGACATCAGTTATTGCATAGGCCGATATCTTTGAATAATTTCTTCTGCAACCTTCATGCCATCCATGGCAGCTGAAGTAATGCCTCCTGCATATCCTGCACCTTCTCCACACGGGAAAAGATTCTTAATCTCACTTTCAAACCGGTCATTTCTTTCAATTCTGACAGGTGAGGAAGTTCTGGTCTCCACACCACTGATAATTGCATCTGGCCGTGCAAAACCACGAATTTTGCAGTCAAACTGATGCATACCACATATTATAGCACTAATTACATAGTCTGGTAAACAATTATTTATATTTCCAAAATAATTTTTCCCTTTCATAGATGGTAAAAATGTTCCAAAGTCTTCACTTTTTCTATTATTTTCCAAATCCCTAAAAAGCTGAACCGGAATCTTTCCATTACCCTCTAAAAAGGCTTTTTCTTCCCATTTTCTCTGGAATTCTACCCCTGCTAACGGATGATTGGAAGCATAGTCATCTGGTGTTACATTTACAATGATCGCACTATTTGAATTAGCCGCCATTCGGTCGTGATTGCTCATTCCATTTACCACCAACCGGCTTTCTTCGGAAGATGCATTTACCACAAATCCACCAGGACACATACAAAAAGAATATACGTTTCTTCCATTTTCCGCTTTTGCCGTCAATTTATATGATGCCGTAGGCAGGTATTCTTCTGGATAACCTTCTCCATATTGAGATATATTGATCATTTCACGTGGATGTTCCACTCTTACTCCAATTGCAAAGGATTTACTCCTCATCGGAATCTCTTTTTCATAAAGCATCTGAAAAGTATCTCTGGCACTGTGCCCCAATGCCAGAATGATTGGTCCGTTTTCAATCCATTCCTGATGATCAAGCTGTATGCTTGTAATGATTCCATTATTAATTTCTATATCTGTCAGCATAGTTTCAAAACGAATTTCTCCACCTGATTGAAGAATCGCTTCTCTCATGTTTTTAATTACCTTGCGAAGCAGATCTGTCCCAATATGAGGTTTATTCATATATAATATCTCTGCTGGTGCTCCAAACTGAACAAAAGTTTCTAATACAAATTGATTTCTAAAAAATTTATCTTTTACTAGTGTATTTAATTTCCCATCGGAAAATGTCCCAGCTCCGCCTTCTCCAAACTGAACATTTGATTTCGTATTTAATTTTCCTGTTTCCCAGAAAATATTAATTGTCTCTACTCGTTTTTCCACCGGTTCTCCACGTTCAATAATAAGCGGCTTATATCCGGCTTTTGCAAGCAGATATCCGGCAAATAATCCAGCCGGTCCCATTCCTACTATAATTGGTCTGGATTTTAGTGTTTCTTCTCCATGTTCTGGTATCTGATATATTTTTTCCGATACTTGTGATGCCTGCTTACATCTTTTTAAACAACGTTGCTCATTCGGAAGCGAAAGTTCTACTGTATATGTAAATTTAAGATTTGTTTTTTTTCTTGCATCAATAGACTTCTTTTTTATTTTATACTGAGGTACACTTTTTAACCCTAACATTTTTTTTACTTTTTGATCAAGATCTTCCTTTGTATGATTTACTGGAAGTTTTATTTGTGATATCTGAATCATTGTATGCTCCTTCCTGCCAAATAACCTGATGTCCAAGCCCACTGCAGATTATAGCCGCCGCAGGTACCGTCAACATCCAAAATTTCACCAGCAAAATACAGCCCCGGTATGATATCTGATTCCATCGTGTACGGAGATACTTCTGTTACTGCTACTCCCCCGGCTGTTACCTGTGCAAAATCAAAATCATTCCATCCGCTAATTTCCAATTGACAGCTCTTTAATTCTTTCCAGATTATATTCTGTTGTTTTTTTGAAATCTCCAACACCGGTCTTTCTAGCGCAATTCCTACTTTCTTTAAAAGCACTGCTGCAAGTTTTGCCGGAACATAACCTTCCAGCCATTGCTCTGCTGTTTTATAATGACTAAACATTTTCATTTTTTTCAAAAAACTTTCTTTGTCTGCCTCATTTGGAAGAAAATCAATGCTAATTGCTGCTTCTTGTCCTTTTTTTATTGCCTCAATAAGAAAACGGCTCATTTGAAAAATCATCACACCAGAAACTCCATATTTTGTAATCTGAAGTTCTCCTTTTTCTTCTGCGATTTTTTTTCCATTGACCAAAGCATCAATTTTACACTGACTGCGCACACCCGATGCATTTTTTAATGGATGCCCGCCTGCCTTTAAAGCGGTCAGCGCCGGAAATGGTTCCTCAACTTTATGCTTTAATTTCTGGGCAAGCAACAATCCAGAACCGTCGCTTCCTAATTTTTCCTGTGCTTTCCCACCTGTAGATAACAACAGATTTCTTCCTCTAAATTCTTTTTCATTGGAAGAAATTATAAAATAATCCTTATTTTTCTGAATATGATTAATTTTACATTCTAATACAACGGGTATTTTTAAACTCCTGATTTTATATATTAATCCATCAGCAATTGTAACGGCCTGATTAGAATTTGGATAATAATATCCATCTTTCTCTACCACTGCAATTCCAAGACGCTCAAAAAAATACACTGCATCTTCATATCCAAATTGTTCTAAAGCCGTATAGGGAAAGCTTCTTTGGCTACTCCGATAACAAGTATCATCTAAATAGGAATTCGTAAAATTACATCTCCCATTTCCAGTTGCTAATATTTTCTTTCCCAAACGGTTCATTTTTTCTATGATTATTACTTTTTTTCCAGATTCTGCTGCTGTGATAGCTGCCATCATTCCAGCTGCGCCACCACCAACAATAAGCAAATCATATATCATATTCTTCTCCTCATGCTGTTTCTTACTCTTTCATTTGTATGTTTAACTAGTATAAGATTCCAAAAATGAATAGACTTCTTCTTCTGATGCAAATGTAGTCTCGTTCTCTACTTCTTTGCGAAGTGCTTCACCCATTTCACTTTCTTTAATACTAGTCGTTTCGAAAATGCTTGTTCCTTTTAAAATCACAACATGTCCATCCCGCACAGCCAGTCGGAAAGTATCCATTTCTTCTTGTTCTGTTTCTGTTGTACTTGCCGTTTCCGTTGATTTTGCTTTTACTGACTCATTGACTGGGGCCTTTGTCAGCTGTCCAAAGCTTAAAAATGCCAGATAAATACACAACCCAGTAACAACTACCACATAAGCCATAAAAAATTTATGAATTCCTTTCATAACCAAAAACTCCTTTTTTATTGAGTATTCCAAAAAAAGGAGTTTTTATACAAATCTACATTAATTTCAATTTTTGGCACATTCTGATCAATAAATGCCCTTTTGGCATTGCAAGCATTTCTTCTTTGCTAACTGCATCTGTTTTTACGATACCTACCAAATAAACAAGCACTGCAACGATAATCGCGATCATAACAGAAACTGCATTGCCTAAGTATCCACCAATATGCTGTGCTCCCATATATACGACTTTATATACCACCCATGCAGCGATACCCATAAAGGCAGATGCAATAAATGGTCTTACAAATATTTTTTTATATTCCTGTTTGTATCCTGCATATTTTTGGATTGCATGTGCATTTAAAATACAGACCGTAAGTGAGAAAATAATCATTGCCATAACAAGGGCGTATGCCTGCATATTGGTAAAGAATAAGATTGGGATCAAAGCAACTCCCTGTAATACGACTGCCGCAAAAGCATGTCTGACTGGAAGTTTCATTTTACCAAGTCCCTGTAAAATCCCATTGCTCAATGTAGACAATCCATAGAATACAACTGTAATAGAACCAACTCTTAATAGTTTTCCACCAAGTGATGTGGCTGTTGGAAACAATAAATGAATAATTGGATCTGCCAATACAGCCAGTCCAACAGCGCAAGGAATCATTACCAGCATATTTACTTTAATTGCACTTTCAATAGATTCTTTTAATGCTTCTTTATTTCCAATTGCGTAATTTCCTGAAATATCTGGTACAATAGCACTGGATAAAGCAGATGACATAGACACCGGAACATTAATCAACACATTAAACTGGGTTGAAAAAATACCATACATTGATACAATGTCAAATTCTGCAAATCCTTTCTGTCCCAGGATCATAGAAAAGATACTTTGGTCAATGCTGGCACTGCAGTTATAAATAGCAGTACTGAAAATAACCGGTGTTATGGTAAAAATTAATATTTTAAAAATACTTCCATAAGATTCCACAAATTCCGTTTTATCCCTTTGAAGCTGCCGTTTCATTCTTGGACGATACATAATATATAGAAGAATACAAAAAATTAATCCAACCACTACACCTGCACCAGTACCAATAGCACTTCCTTTTGCTCCCAATGACGCCCTTTCTAATTTCTGCGCTTCTGTAGCAATATCCGTAAAAGAGCGTACCATAAGATAAGCCGCCACGACACTTATCACTGCATTCAGAATCTGTTCAATAATTTGTGAAACAGAAGTTGGCACCATCGTATTATGCCCCTGGAAATATCCACGCAACACTCCTAAAATACCAGAAAAGAAAATGGTAGGTGCCAAAATACGAAGCGCAGGAACAGCACCTTCTGATCCGGCCACCAAATATGGTGCTCCAAAATAGCAGACACCGGAACCAATCAATCCCACAATTGCAGCATAGACCAGTGCTCCGTAAAAAATTCTTTGTGCATTTCGATATTCTTTCTTTGCCAGTCTGGCCGAAATCGCTTTCGATACTGCCAAAGGAATACTAAAAGATGCAATTAACAATATAATGGTATAAATATTATAAGCAATGGAATAATAACCATTTCCCTCATCCCCGATAATTTCTCTTAAAGGACTTCGATAAAGCAGTCCAATTACACGGCATAAAATGGAAGCTGCTGCCAGAATCGCGCCCTGAACCAAAACCGAATTTCTCTTTTTTGCACTCATAGCTACCTCAATCTCTTGTATAATTCTTCATCTGTAAGATTTCTTCTTGTTTCTTTTCCATAACTGCCCGTTCTTCCTCATCCATATGGTCATATCCCATCAGATGAAGCATGCTATGAGCAATTAAAAACGCAAATTCACGTTGTTTACTATGTCCATATTCTTCCGCCTGAGATGTTACTTTATCCATGGAAATCATAATATCTCCAAGCAGAAGCTCTCCACTTTCTGGATCAAAATAACCAATCTCTTCCTTTTCCAGCCAATCAAATGCTCCCGGTTTTGGGTACTCCACTGCCGGAAACGATAACACATCAGTTGCTCGGTCAATACCGCGAAATTCTTTATTCACCTGATGAATGGTTTCATTATCTACCAATGTCACATTCACCTGACATTCATACGGACATTGTTCATAATCCAAAGAAGCATCAACAATCTCATGAATCATTGATTCATACCCTTCTAATACCTCGCCTTGATATTCATTTTCGATTATAATACTCATCGTTTTCTCCTATTTTTCTTCTGTTTGTTTTCATATTCATCATAAGCGGTTACAATCTTTTGCACAAGTGGATGCCGCACAACATCGTTATTCGTCAAATGACATACACCGATATCTTCAATGTTTCCAAGCACTTTTAATGCCTCTTCTAAACCTGATTTACTCTCAAATGGAAGGTCCTTTTGGGTTAAATCTCCTGTTATAATCGCTTTAGAACCAAAACCAATTCGAGTTAAGAACATCTTCATCTGTGCAGGTGTTGTATTTTGAGCCTCATCCAGCACAATAAATGCGTTATCTAACGTACGCCCTCTCATATAAGCAAGCGGCGCAACTTCAATTAAACCTTTCTCCATGTTTTTCAAAAAGGTTTCTGCCCCCATAATTTCATACAACGCATCATACAATGGACGCAGGTAAGGATCTACCTTACTTTGTAAGTCTCCTGGCAAAAATCCCAGCTTTTCTCCAGCCTCAATTGCAGGACGTGTCATAATAATTCGATTCACTTCATTATTTTTAAATGCAGTAATTGCTGCTGCCATCGCAAGATAAGTTTTTCCAGTTCCTGCAGGCCCAACACCAAATACTATCATTTTTTTATTTATCTCATCCACATACTGCTTTTGACCCAATGTTTTCGGCTTGACTGCTTTTCCCTGAATTGTATGACAAATGACATCTTTATCTAATGCAACGATATCCTGTGCTTTTGTTTCCATGGATAATGCCAGAGCATAATTGACATTTTGTTCTGTAATCTGATTCCCTCTTTTAGATAGCTCTAAAAGACTATTAATTACATCTTTCCCTTTTTTTACATCTTTTTCTTTTCCGATTAGCTTTACTTCTCCATCACGCAGTACAATCGAAATCCGAAGTGTTTTTTCAATTTTTTTCATATATGTGTCAAATTGTCCAAAAATATTTCCTGCATGCGAAGAAGGCACATTTAAGTCAAGTTCCATTAAGTTCATTCTTGTTCACCCTTTTACTGTATGTTTTTTCGATATCTCGCTATTAACGATTAAGTATAGCATTATTTTTTTGATTAATCAACTTATCAAAATTCTTTCTAATCATTTTAACATAAAAGTATAGATTCCTCTACCCAAACCCGTTCGTTACCATAAAACCGCTTCTGTCGGACGAATTTTTTTTTCTTGTTTCTCTGTCAATGGTTCAATAGACCTGATTTTTCCAATTGGTTCTTCTAAGATAAAATATCCTTTGGCCTGACATTTTTCATCAGTCACTTTAATCTCTATTTGCTGATCTAGCACCTTGATTCCTTTTTTTTCAAAAGTTTGGACTTTTTTTTGAATTTTCTCTTCTGCTTTTTCATAAGCTTCCCGTTTTCCATATTCCTTTCGTACCGGTGTATATCTTCTCGTTGTAGTTCTTTCAAGACAAACTGGCAGATAAAAGGTTTTTCCTATTTTCCATGGATACCGCTCTGTGAGCTGATCCATTCCTTCCTTTTGTTTGATTTCAGGCATCAATGGCAATTTGCTGCCGCAAAAAATCAAGGCATACGTATAACTTTTCTTCTTTTTATAATCTTTTTCATAATAACTTCTGGAAAAAGCACATGTATATGATACTTTTGTCTTTGCCCATATCTCTCCATCTGCAATGACCTGGTGAGTTTCCAGAACTTCATTGCTGTCACTGTATATATAAATATTACCAGTAATCAATGTTTCTCCTTTTTTTACCTTATCTCCTTTTTTGCAAAGAGGCGTTCCATTCTGAGTAACAATGGAGGTTATCGTTCCACTCTTTAATGCAACAATATCACACGGACTACTGGAAGTATTTTTTGTATTTTTATCTAAGGTTTCTTTGATCTGTACAGATAACCGGCATCCTTCTACGGAGCAGGATACCCATGCAATCTCTTCATATTCTTGACGAAGCTGTTCTTCAAGTTTTGCACAATTTACTTTAAATTTTGGTGTCCCCAGATGTACGTATTCATTTTCAATATATTTTGTAATGTCTTCTTTCGTATAGGCAGCATTTCCAGATATATGAATTTCCCATATAAACTGTGACAGCCCAAATAACAGAAAAAGACATACTATAGCACCTAATAGAAACAGCTTCCTTTTTCGATATTTACATAAAAAAAATGGAAGTCCTCCCTTCCTTAGTACTTCAATTTTGGTATTTGTCTTTTCCTGCAGCTGTCCTGATTTCTCAAATCCTTTTCTCGTCATACAACATACATAATTACCGTCTTTTCGTACTAGATTCCAGACTTCTATTTCTTGTTTTGCACATAGATTTAAGAATCGTTCCGGACAATTAGAAACAATTTTAACTTTCATATAACCACATATCACATTTTTAATATCCTGCAAGAACTCACATCCTATTTCCTATGATCGAAATTCAATAACTTGTATCGTTCCTTTTATTTTTATCATATGCTCCATATACGAAAGAATTGTCAGACATTTGCCCGTAATCACTACAATTTGACATTTCCCCTGTAAAATAAGTTTTGTATCTTCGTAATTAAGAATCCCACGGAAATTTTCTACAGAGACTTCATGATTTCCAACGGATCGGATTAAAATATCGCCATATAATACATCCCCAGATAATAACAGCATGACATTTCCTTATTACTTCTCTTATTATGTTATATGCCCAAAAAAGTTGAGGTATACATAGACAATTTTCTTTTTAACTTACCATACCTACATTTTTGTCAAAGCAAAAAGAAAGGCAGATATTCTTCTTTTGAATATCTGCCTAAAAAATTATTTAAATTTTCTTTTACGTGCTGCTTCAGATTTCTTTTTACGTTTTACGCTTGGTTTTTCGTAATGTTCTCTTTTACGAATTTCCTGCTGAATACCTGCTTTTGCACAGTTTCTTTTGAATCTGCGTAAAGCGCTATCTAAAGTTTCGTTTTCTTTAACGATTACATTTGACATAGACTCACACCTAACCTCCCTCCAGTTGTGTATTGTGCACGCATAATACAACTGTTTGGGTATATTTTTATTGCACTATTAGAATTATACCATGATTTTTTGATTCGTCAAGCATATTTTTAACATTTTTTATGCAATTATAACTGGCCTTCTAATACCTTCACAGCTTCTGCTAATGCATCTGAAATTCCTGCTGGATTTTTACCGCCGGCCTGTGCCATATTTGGACGTCCACCGCCGCCACCTCCAACTAATTTTGCAATTCCTTTAATTAAGTTTCCAGCATGTGCGCCTGCTTTCATCGCTTCAGGAGTTGCCATAGCAATCAGACTTACTTTGCCTCCCATTTCTGAAGCAATTACGACCACACCTTCTCCTAATTTTTCTTTTAACTGGTCTCCTAAATCACGAAGGCCATTCATGTCAACATCTTTTACGCCGGTAGCAAGAAGTTTTACTCCTTTTACTTCTGTTACCTGGTTCATAACGTCTCCTAATGCATCTTGTGCCAATTTACTCTTTAATGATTCATTTTCACTCTGCAGGGCTTTCATATCTGCCATCAGATGTTCCAGACGTTCAACCAGATTAGATGGTTTTGCTTTTACTGTCTGTGCTGCTTTTTCAAGCATTGCCTCTAATTCATCATAATAATGAAATACTGCATCTGAAGTGATTGCTTCAATTCTTCGAACTCCTGCTGCTACACCTGTTTCAGATAAAATCTTAAATGCAGAAATCACACCTGTGTTTGCTACATGAGTACCGCCACATAATTCGACTGAGAAGTCACCCATTTTTACAACACGTACTTCATCTCCATATTTTTCACCGAATAATGCCATAGCACCTGTTCTCTTAGCTTCTTCCATAGACATCACTTCTGTAACAACAGAAAGATTTTCAGCGATTTTTTCATTTACAATATCTTCTACCTGTTTGATTTCTTCTCTTGTCATTGCAGAAAAATGACTAAAGTCAAAACGGAGTCTTTCCTGGTTGTTGCTGGAACCAGCCTGTTCTACATGGTTTCCTAATACAGTACGAAGTGCTTTTTGTAAAAGATGGGTTGCACTATGGTTCTTTGCAGTCAAAGCTCTTTGTTCTTTATTAACCGTTAAGGTAACCATATCATCGATTTTAAACATACCACTTTCTACAATACCAATATGACCAATTTTGCCGCCAACTAATTTCTGTGTATCTTCTACCTTGAATACTCCATCACCAGCTGTAATCACACCGCTGTCAGCAGCCTGTCCTCCGCTGGTTGCATAAAACGGTGTCACATCGGTAATAATTGTAGCTTTATCACCAGCTACAATCGCATCTACGACTTCTGTTTCTGTTGTTAATGCAAGAATAGTACCTTTTGCTTTTAACATATCGTATCCGCAAAAATGAGAAGTAATTGCAGGATCAATTTCTTCATATACGGTTGCTTCTGCACCCATATAGTTTGTTGTTTTACGTGCATTTCGCGCTTTTTCTCTCTGTTCCTGCATGCAGACAGTAAATCCTTCTTCGTCAATGGCAAATCCTTTTTCTTCTAAAATTTCTTTTGTCAGATCAAGTGGAAAACCATAAGTATCATATAATTTAAATGCATCTGCACCAGCTAATGTTTTTTCGCCTTTTTCTTCTAATGATTTTTCAAGGTCATTTAAAATCGCAAGCCCCTGATCAATGGTCTTATTGAATTTATCTTCTTCCTGACTCAATACTTTTGTAATAAATGCTTTTTTCTCTTCTAATTCTGGATATCCATCTTTAGAAGTTGCAATTACAGTTTCACTTAATTTTGCAAGGAATTTTCCATCAACGCCCAGTAATCTTCCATGGCGGGCCGCACGGCGAATCAAACGACGTAAAACATATCCACGTCCTTCGTTAGAAGGCATAATTCCGTCTGAAATCATAAATGTTGCAGAGCGGATGTGGTCTGTAATCAGACGGATGGATACATCCTTATTCTCATCTGTCTTATATGTTACATTTGCAAATTCACAAACTTTGTCTCTCAACGCCTGAATCGTATCTACATCAAAGATAGAATCTACATCCTGAACAACAACAGCCAGACGTTCTAATCCCATACCGGTATCGATGTTTTTCTGAACTAATTCCTCATAGTTCCCTTTTCCATCATTTTCAAACTGTGTAAATACGTTATTCCATACTTCCATGTATCGGTCACATTCACAACCTACGGTACATCCTGGCTGACCACAGCCGTATTTTTCTCCACGGTCATAATAAATTTCAGAGCAAGGACCACATGGACCTGCACCATGTTCCCAGAAATTATCTTCTTTTCCAAAACGGAAAATACGTTCTGGAGCAATCCCCATTTCTTTTTCCCAGATATCAAATGCTTCCTGATCATCTTCATATATAGAAGGATATAAGCGTTCTGGATCAAGCCCTACTACTTCTGTTAAAAATTCCCAGGACCAATGAATCGCTTCTCTTTTAAAATAATCACCAAATGAGAAGTTTCCAAGCATTTCAAAGAATGTACCATGACGGGCCGTCTTACCAACATTTTCAATATCTCCCGTACGGATACATTTTTGACAGGTTGTCACTCTCTTTCTAGGTGGGATTTCCTGCCCAGTAAAATATGGCTTTAAAGGCGCCATTCCTGAGTTAATTAACAATAAACTGTTATCATTCTTTGGAACTAATGAAAAGCTTTTCATTGCTAAATGTTCTTTGCTTTCAAAGAATTCAAGGAACATCTTTCTTAATTCATTTACTCCATAGTTTTTCACTTGTATGTCCTCCTTAATATCAACATAGGCTTCTTTATCCAAAAAGAATTTTTATAACACGAAAAAAGCCATCGCCGATGGCTTTTTTCCTTCATTTCATGTTCAAACACGTCAGCTATTCTACTTCATTGCTTTTGTTCTTTCTCAAATGAATTCCGACTTTCACACCTGCAAATGCAGCAAAAATCATAACTCCATATTTGATTAAATAGCTTACTAATTCTGATAATAATGCCTGCATAGCCAACCTCCGTTCTACTTATGCCTTATGTGCAGAATTATAGCACATAATTTTCCATCTGCCAATTATTTTTCTTCACCGTCTCTAAAAACCGCCAAATCCCGGTAAAAACAAGAACGGTTTCCAGTATGACAGGCAGCACCTATTTGTTCTACCTTTGCCAGAATGGTGTCGTTATCGCAGTCAATCATCAAGGATTTTACATATTGAAGATGACCAGAAGTTTCCCCTTTAGTCCAAAGTTCATTGCGACTTCTGCTCCAATATGTCATTTTACCTGTTTCAATGGTTTTCTTATAAGATTCTTTATTCATATAAGCAACCATCAGTACTTCATTGGTTTTATAATCCTGTGTTACTACTGGAATCATTCCGTCACTATTTAACTTAAAGTCTTCAAATTTCATAGAACTTTCTAAAACACTCATTGGAATTCCTCCTGTATTTATAATGACCCTTTTGTGGATAAAACATCCGTAATTCTAGGTTCCATCTTTGTTGCCTGGTCCAATGCTTTTGCAAAAGATTTGTATGCTCCTTCAATGATATGGTGGGCATTGCTTCCTGATATTTGACGAATATGTAAATTCATTCCTGCCCCATAAGAAATAGCATAGAAAAATTCTTTGACCATTTCCGTATCATATCCACCCACACGCTCTGCCTGAAATTCCAGATCTGTTACAAAATATGGTCTTCCTGACAAGTCTAAAGAACACAAAATCAAAGCTTCATCCATTGGAAGAATGCAGGAACCATAACGTGCCATTCCTTTTTTATCGCCAACGGCTTTTTTAATACATTCACCAAGCACAATTCCGGTATCTTCAATTGTATGATGACAATCCACATGAAGATCGCCGCTTACTTTGCAGTTTAAGTCAAAGAAACCATGTTTTGCGAAACTATTTAGCATATGGTCAAAAAATCCAATTCCGGTATCTACCACAGCTTTTCCTGAGCCATCGATATTTAATGTCATTTCAATATTTGTTTCGCTCGTTACGCGTGTAATGGATGCAGTTCTGTTCATAAGTTTCTTTCCTTTCTATTGTTCTTCGAATCTTACTTTAATAGAATTTGCATGAGCTGTCAGCTGTTCTGCTTGGGCAAATGCAATAATATCATTATGGATTGGCTCCAACGCTTCTTTGGAATAATAAATAATACTTGATTTCTTAATAAAATCATCCACACTTAATGGAGAAAAGAATTTTGCAGTACCGTTGGTTGGAAGCACATGATTGGGACCCGCAAAATAATCACCCAATGGTTCAGAACTATATTCTCCAATAAAAATCGCTCCTGCATTTTTAATTTTTGTCATAACATCAAATGGATTTGCTGTTACAATTTCCAAATGCTCTGAAGCAACTGCATTGGCAGTGGCAATTGCCTGTTCCATATCTTCTGCCACCAAAATATATCCAAAGTTCTCCAATGATTTCCGAATAATCTCTGCTCGGGATAATTCTTTCAAAAATCCATCAATCTCTTTTTCTACTTCTTTTGCAAGTGTTTCACTGGTCGTTACTAAAATAGCACTTGCAAGTTCATCATGTTCAGCCTGAGAAAGTAAATCTGCCGCCACATAGCGAGGATTTGCTGTTTCATCTGCTAAGACAAGAATTTCACTTGGTCCGGCAATAGAATCAATGCTAACATTTCCATATACCTGCTTTTTCGCAAGCGCTACATAGATGTTTCCTGGCCCTACAATTTTATCTACTTTCGGAATTGTTTGTGTTCCATATGCAAGGGCCGCAATTGCCTGAGACCCACCTACTTTATATACTTCATCTGCTCCTGCTTCTTTTGCAGCTACTAATGTATTTGGATTTACTTTTCCATCTTTTCCAGGAGGTGTTACCATAATTATTTTTTCTACTCCTGCTACTTTTGCAGGAAGAATATTCATCAATACAGAAGATGGATAAGCTGCTTTTCCACCTGGCACATAAACACCGCAAGATTCCAATGGTGTTACCTTCTGGCCAAGCATAGTTCCATTTGGTTTAGAATCAAACCAACTGAACTGTTTTTGTTTTTCGTGATAATCACGAATATTTACCAATGCTTTTCGAATAATTTCAATCAGGCTGTCATCTACAATATCATATGCTTCTTTGATTTCTTCTTCTGTAACCAGCATCTGTTCAGGAAGTAACTTACATCCATCGAATTTTTCTGTATAAGCAAGCACTGCCTGATCACCATTTTCTTTTACATCATTGACCACTTTTGCAACTACTGATGCATACTGATCATAATTATTTGGACTTCTCTGTAACAAATCCGTCAAAATAGTCTGAATGGATTCATTATCGATTTTTTGAATTCTCATGTTTTATTTCCCTTCTTTTTGTTTTGTCAGTTCTTTTAAACCACTAATAATCTTCTGGATGCGTTCCTGTTCCATTTTAAGACTTACCTGGTTGACAACCATACGGGCAGACAATGGACAAATTTCTTCCAGAACTTCCAGCCCATTTTCCTTTAATGTTGTTCCTGTTTCTACAATATCAACAATTACTTCTCCTAAGCCAACAATTGGTGCTAATTCTACAGAACCATTTAATTTAATAATTTCTACAGTCTGAAGCTTTTTATTATAGAAGTAATCTTTTGCAATATTTGGATACTTGGAGGCAACACGAATTAATTCATTATTTTCTAAATATTTTTTTGCAGATTTTGGTCCACAAACACACATTCTGCACTTTCCAAATCCCAAATCCAAAACTTCAAATAAATTTCTGCCTTCTTCCAAAATCGTATCTTTCCCAACAATTCCAATATCTGCTGCACCATATTCTACATAAGTTGGTACATCAGATGCTTTAGATAAGAAAAATTTTAATTTTAATTCTTCATTAACGAAAATCAGTTTTCTCGTCTTTTCATCTTTCATTTCTTCACAGGTAATACCCATTTCTTCCAGCATTGCCATGGCTTTTTTTGCCAGACGGCCTTTTGCTAATGCAAATGTTAAATATCTCATCTTCTTTTTGACCCCTTTGCTATTTCTTCAAATCTTCGATTCTGCCAACACGCTCAATTTTTCCAGTTTCTGTATAAATCATCCACACCAGACCTTTATCTTCAAAATAACAAATATGTTCCATGCCTTGTTCTTTTGCCACTTTGATATACTCTTCAATTGGCTTTCCCTGGAATAAGCGCATAACTTCACAGATAATACCATGTTTACGGAATACAGCAGCTAGCTCAATAGCTGGTTTATACCCTGCTCCATGGTAAACAATCATCTTTTTCTTTCTATTATCATCCAAAGAAATTTTCTGACTGGTCATGGCAAGCATCAATTCATCCACATTTACTGCAAAACCAACAGATGGCGCTTTTTTTCCATATTGTCCAAGAAGGTTATCATAACGTCCACCTTTGATGACAGCATCCCCAGTACCATACGTATATCCTTTGAAAATAATTCCTGTATAATAATTGTATTTATTAAGCATTCCCAAATCAAAGCTGACATATTTTTCATATCCATAAACAGATAAAATACGATAGACACTTTCTAAGTGCTCTACTGCATGGCGCGCAGTACTATTATAAGTCAGGTGCTTTGCAACATCTAAAATCTCATATCCGCCATATAATTCAGAAAACTTCAGTAATACTTCTTTTCCTTCTTCTGAAATATCTGCATTTTCCACAAATTCTTCAAGACCAAAATAATTCTTATTACGAATTAATTCACGAAGATGTTCTTCCTCTTCGCCCACAATATGAAATTCGTTAACAATTCCCTGATAAAATTCTACCTGACCAATATCAACCGTAAAATCAGTAATTCCTACGGATAAAAATGAATGAATTGCCATAGCAATAATCTCTGCATCACCACTTGAACTATTATCATTAACAAGTTCTGCACCAACATGAGTCGTTTCTTTTAATTTTCCCTGATAACTGGAGTTATTAATAAATGTATTCCCTTTATATCCCAGTCTAATCGGAAGTTCATCTGTGTCATAATATTTTGCGACACAACGTGCAATCGAAGGTGTCATATCTGGACGAAGTACCAAAGTATTGCCTTCCCGATCAAAGAATTTGTACATTTCTTTTGAAGAAACCGTTCCCTTTTCATGATTAAATATATCAAAAAATTCAAACATTGGTGTCTGAATTCCTTTGTAACCATATAAGTCTAATACTTCTGTTAATTTTTCTTCAATTTTAACTTTTTTATTATATTCACCATTATATATGTCACGAACACCTTCTGGTGTATGCAAAAGTTTTTTATTCATAATCCGCTCCTCATTTCATTAATTTTAACCGCTTTATTAAGGTAAAGTGCTAATTCATTACTAAAACAAACTAACAACATATTATCAACAAGATACTTTATTGTCAATCTCTATCCAGTTAGTTTATCATAAGAACTTAAAAAAAACAAATAAAACTATCATTTCTATTTAATTAATGATATACTAAATAATTAGCATAATGAACAAAAACCTCATTTATGCAAATCAAAGATTCATTTAAGGAGGTACCTTATGGCATTAGACGGACTAGTCATTTCGAACCTTGCAAAAGACTGCCGTGATTCTTTAATCGGTGGTCGTATTTATAAGATATATCAGCCTGAAAGCGATGAACTGACATTAATCATTAAAAATAACCGTTCTACTTACCGGCTGCTTCTGTCTGCCAGCGCCAGCCTTCCGTTGGTCTACCTGACAACAGAAACAAAGAACAATCCTGTACAGGCTCCTAATTTCTGTATGCTTTTAAGAAAACACATTAATAACGGAAGAATTATCGGAATTGAACAGCCAAATTTTGAACGTATTTTAGTATTTACAATTGAACACCTGAATGAATTAGGTGATTTATGCAAAAAGAAACTCATCATTGAAATCATGGGGAAACACAGCAATATTATTTTTACGAATGAAGATGGACGTATTATCGACAGCATTAAACATATTTCTACTCAGATTAGTTCTGTCCGGGAAGTTTTACCTGGAAGACAATATGAATATCCTCCTTCCCAGGGAAAAATTCCTCCATACGAAGTAGATTTATGCTACTTTTTGGATACGATTTGTAAAAAACCTGCTACCATTTGCAAAAGTATTTATACTTCTGTAACTGGAATCAGCCCATTGATTGCCAACGAATTGTGCTATCGCGCTGGCCTGGATGGCAGTGATTCCACTGCTTCTCTGACAGAGGAACAGGCAGCAAGACTTTATGGAGAATTTATAAAATTATCAGAGCAAATAAAGCATGGTTCTTTCCATCCGAATATCATTCTTCATAAGAACGAACCAATGGAATTTTCTTCTATTTTATTAACTTCTTATCAAAATTGTCAGCCAAAAGAATATGCTTCTATCTCTGAAGTTCTTCAAAATTATTACTTCATGAAAGAAAAAGTCACCAGAATTAAGCAGAAATCTGTGGATTTACGCAAGATTGTCAGTACAGCACTGGAACGCTCCAGTAAAAAGTATGATCTTCAGATGAGACAGTTAAGAGATACAAAAAAGCGGGAAAAATATCGGATTTATGGTGAATTATTAAATACTTATGGATATCACGCAGAAAAAAATGCAAAATCCCTGACCTGCTTTAATTATTATACAAGCGAAGAAATCACGATTCCTTTAGACCCAACCAGATCTCCACTGGAAAATGCAAAAAAGTATTTTGCAAAATATAATAAATTAAAGCGAACTTATGAAGCACTCTCTGTATTAACATTAGAAACAAAACAGGAAGTAGAGCACCTCGAATCCATCAGCAATGCTTTGGATATTGCTTTAGAGGAAGAAGACCTCATAGAATTAAAAGAAGAATTAATGGATTTTGGGTATATTAAACGAAGACGCGGCAATCAGAAAATGAAAAAATCAAAATCCAGACCACTGCATTATCTTTCCAGTGATGGATACCATATCTATGTTGGAAAGAATAATTACCAAAATGAATTGCTCAGTTTCAAATTTGCCACCGGAAATGACTGGTGGTTCCATGCAAAACAAATGGCAGGTTCTCATGTTATCGTAAAAGTACCTCATGGAGAAGAACTGCCAGACCGCACTTTCGAAGAAGCTGGTCGACTTGCTGCATATTACTCAAAAGGAAAAAATGCACCAAAAGTAGAAATTGATTATATACAAAGAAAACATTTGAAAAAGACACCCGGTGGAAAACCTGGTTTTGTTATTTATCATACCAACTACTCTCTTATGATTGAACCAGATATCAATAATATTAAAAAAGTGGATTAGACAAATCTAATCCACTTTTTCTTATTTCTTTCTATCTAGTTCATTGCATCATACAACTTTTCGTAAATTTTCGCAGAATGTTTCCATGAATAATCTTTCAGCATTCCCCTTTTAACTATCCGGTTCCAATCGTCCCGGTGATTTTGATACGTTCTAATTGCATACTGAATGGTATATAACATATCGTGGGCATTATAATTTGTAAAACTAAATCCATTTCCAGTTTTTGTAATCTCATTATACGCTTCTACTGTATCTTTTAATCCACCAGTTTCCCGAACAATCGGTACTGTTCCATAACGAAGTGCCATCAGCTGACACAATCCACATGGTTCAAATAATGAAGGCATTAGAATTGCATCACATCCAGCATACATCATCTTAGACAATTTTTCAGAATAAAAGATATTCGCTGATACTTTTTGAGGATATGCTTCCTGATAATAACAAAACATTTGCTCATATCGATATTCTCCAGTACCTAAAACCACAAACTGAAGATCTTCACTACAAATTTCATTCATAACACGATCTATCAGATCTAATCCTTTTTGGTCAGTTAATCTAGAGATAATACCAATCACAAATTTATCTGGATCTACTGGCAATGCAGTTTCTCTTTGAAGAGCCATTTTATTCTCTCTCTTACCCTGCAAAAAGTTCTCTGCATCATATCCATATGAAATCTGTTTATCTGTCATTGGATTATAAGCATCATAATCAATGCCGTTTACAATTCCTGACAAATCTTCTCTGCGGTATCGAAGCAAGGCATCCAGCTTTTCTCCAAAATATGCTGTCTGAATCTCTTCCGCGTATGTTTCGCTTACTGTTGTGACCTTATCTGCAAAAGTAATTCCACCTTTTAACATATTACCACAACCAAATGATCCCATCTTATCTTCTGTAAATAAATCAGAATGCAGACCGGAGATGTCCATCATGCGATCCATACCTGTCATACCCTGAAATCTTAAATTATGAATGGTCATAATAGTTTTTATCTTTTTATAAAAGTCCTGTCCTGCAAATAGAGTTTTTAAGTATACAGGAACCAACCCCGCCTGCCAGTCATGACAGTGGATAATATCTGGCTGAAAGCCAATCACTGGAAGAATTGCTAAAGCTGCTTTGGAGAAATAACAGAATTTCTCAATATCCATTTGCATATCTCCATATGGTTTCTCTCCTGTAAAATAAAATAAATTATCGATAAAATAAAACGTAACACCCTCAAGTTCTAACTCTTTAATCCCTACATACTGGTATCTCCATGACAAGTCCATCTTAAAATTCGTAACATCTTTCATAGCCTTACGATATTTTTCATCGATACACATATAATTAGGCAGAACTACTCTGACATCATATTTGCTTTTATCGAAACTTTTTGGTAATGTTCCTACAACATCTGCAAGTCCTCCTGTTTTAATAAATGGTACACTTTCAGATGCAACAAATAATATTTTTTTCATAACCTTTCCTCCTACGTTATATGTATCTATTATAACATTGTGCAGAATATAAAACAAATTGTTTATGCATGCATTCGATACTGCAGACGTAACTTATCCGCGATTAAAGCAATAAATTCTGAGTTTGTTGGTTTTCCGCGGTCACCCTGAACTGAATAGCCAAACATTTCCTCAAGAATTTCTATTCTTCCTCTGCTCCAAGCGACCTCAATGGCATGTCTGATTGCTCGTTCTACACTACTAGAAGTTGTTTTATATTTTTTTGCAATCGTCGGATACAGCAATTTTGTAATATAATTCATCATATTCACATCTTCAATCGCCATGATAATTCCTTCTCTAATATACTGATATCCTTTTATATGTGCCGGAATCCCCAGCTCATGAATAATATTCGTAACATCCTGTTTAATATCATATTCGCTATATTCTCTTCGGTACCCATCCGTATCATCGGTATGAACCCGGGTATGATATATATTTCCTTCTTTCATTCCAGTAATTTGTTTAATTCGTTCACAAACAATCTGATAATCATATGGCTTCATAATATAATAAGCCACTCCAAGATTATTGGCACACTCAATCAAACTTTGTGTGCCAATAGATGATGTAACAATAAATTGTGGTATTTCACTACAATTCTTAATCACTTGTTCTATTACTCCAAACCCATCGATGACAGGCAGAATAACATCCAAGATTACAATATCTGGTTGATTTTCAACAATCATTTCATAAGCTGACTTACCATCGTCTGCCAGACCAATGACATCCATCTCTTCTGAAAGCACATTCGCTAATCCATCTAAATCTTTCGCATTGCTGTCTGCGATTATCACCTTAAGTTCCTTTTTCATCTTTCGTCCTCCCTTTCAAGACTATCCCCTTATATATAATAAGTTACCATCTGCTATTATTTAGTGTCAAACAACTAAGTTTTTCATTACTCACGTATATAGTTTCCATATTCTAATCTGATTTTATCAGCAATTAATGCAATAAATTCAGAATTTGTCGGTTTTCCTTTTTCTGCATGTACGGTGTAACCAAATAACTCATGTATCGTATCCATCTTTCCCCGTCCCCATGCTACTTCTATGGCATGACGAATTGCTCTCTCTACCCGGCTTGGAGTCGTCTGGTATTTTTCTGCAATCGATGGATATAACTGTTTTGTAATGGAATTTAGAATATCCATATCTTCTACCGCCAGCATAATAGAATCTCTAAGATATTGATACCCTTTAATATGTGCCGGAACTCCAATCTCATGAATCATATTTGTAATGATAACTTCTAAATCGTGCATTGTTATCTGTGCTTTTTCTTCAGATGAGATATATTTTCTATTATTCCTGTCCTTTTTCTCTTGTGCCTGTTTCACTTTCTTTATGACGGAATGACCATCAAAAGGCTTCAAAATATAATAAGATGCTCCGAGTTCAAAAGCTTCTTCCGTTACGGTTTCCTGCCCCATCGCTGTTAATATGATAAATGCAGGACATTTCGAAATTTCTTTATCATTTTTGACTCTTTCCATAACTCCCAGTCCATCCAGTTTTGGCATAATAATATCTAAAATTACCACATCTGGTTCTCTGGTTTTAATCATTTCAATTGCTTCCATTCCATCGGATGCATGGCCTACAACCTGGATATCCTGATCTTCTTCAAACAACTGATCCATAATTTCTATCATCCTCGTATTATCATCAGCAATTCCTACATGAATCTTGCTCATTCTATGTCCTCCTTTTATTTTGTTCCTGATTACCTGCTAATTATACAATTTTCTTATTCGATCAAACAGATGGTATCGTTCGCAAGTTTTCCTATCATTCTCCACAATTTCCAAAAATTTGATGAAAAACAGATGTTTTTACCAGCGCATTTCTCGTATTTGTTGAAAAACGTTGACTGGGATTTCTCATAAAATGCAAACTTTTGAAATTTATTTGAAGAAATCCTGCATCTATAATATAATTAAAAAAACAAATTTTATTGCGGAGAAACATCGATTTTAGGAGGAGGTACTAATATGGAGGAAAGAAACATCCCGGTTCATTCAAAAAAAGGAAATGTTACATTAAAAGTAATCCCTGGTCACTTCGCCACCAGAAATTCTCATGTGAATTATTATTTAGATATTACTACTGTCAAAATTCGACAAAGTGAGGCGAAATCCGCCGCATCCTGTCTCGTTCACGATTATCGGCGGGATATTATTATTGATACCATTGTATGTCTTGATGGAACAGAAGTACTTGGTGCATTTTTAGCTGAAAAATTATCCGAAAGTGGTTTTTATACTCATAATCAGCATAATACCATTTACATTGTAACTCCAGAAGTGGATCAGTTTGGACAATTATTTTTCCGTAAAAATCTTCAGCCAATGCTTTATAATAAAAATATAATTTTGCTTATGGCTTCGGTCACAACCGGTATTACAATCAAGCAAAGTATGGAATGTATCCATTTTTATGGCGGGCAGCTGCAGGGGATTTCATCCATATTCAGTACGATTGATCAGTACCATGGACTTCCTATCTATTCTATTTTTCATAAAAAAGACATTCCAAATTATCATACTTATTCTCGTCATGATTGTCCATATTGCCAACAAGGAAAACCAATTGAGGCATTAGTCAACGGTTTTGGATATTCAGAATTACATTCTGTTAAATAAAAAAATGAAAAGAGGATACCTAAATTCTAAATTTCCGGTATCCTCTCTTCACACACATAAACAATTTATTTTAACTACTAACCAAGAGGCTGCTGCCTGCAGGGAAAGAACTTAAAATCAAAATATTCATAAAAATATGATTTCCTAATCTACAAAAAAAGGGAAATCCTATTCTTATGAATACGATTTCCCCGCTGTCACTTCATATTTTCAATAATTTTCTCAAATATATTATCATATTTATATTTATTTGTAAATACAAAATTTTAATTTTTTATTTTTAAACTTTTTTCTTGATTTTATTGACGTCATCTTATCAATTAACTATAATAAAAAGATATTGGTTATTTTAATTTTATACAAAAGAAAGGAAAAAAAGATGAAAAATTTATTATCAAAATGGAATCATCTGGGCTTGATTACAAGAATTATCATTGGCTTAGTCATTGGTGCCATTTTAGGAATTGCATGTCCAAAGGCAACTGCTATCGTCATTCTTGGTGATATGTTCGTTGGTGCTTTACGTGCTATTGCTCCCGTACTGGTATTCGTATTAGTCATGAGCTCTCTTGCAAATTCTAAAGGCAACGCAGCAAATAATATGAAAACTGTTATTATTTTATATATGATAACTACTTTAATTGGTGCAGTTGTCGCTGCAGTTGGAAGTTTTATCTTCCCTCAGACACTGATTCTTACCGAAGCTGCAACAGAAGTTACTCCTCCTAGTGGAATTGGAGAAGTCTTGAAGAATTTATTATTAAACATTGTATCAAATCCAATTGCTGCTCTTGTAGACGCAAACTACATTGGTATTTTAACATGGGCAGTTATTCTGGGAGCCGCATTAAAATGCGCTTCTGATACCAGTAAAAAATTTCTGCAGGATATTTCTGATGCTGTTACACAGGCTGTTCACTGGATCATTTCCTGCGCACCATTTGGTATTTTAGGTCTTGTATTTAATACTGTTTCCACAAATGGTCTTTCTATCTTTACAAGCTATGGAAAATTATTGGCATTATTAGTAGGATGTATGTTATTTACTGTATTTGTTACCAATCCATCTGTTGTATTTTTCTGTTTACGTAAAAATCCATATCCTTTAGTATTTAAATGCTTAAAAGAAAGTGGAATTACAGCTTTCTTTACAAGAAGTTCTGCTGCTAACATTCCAATGAATATGGCTTTATGTGAACGCCTTGGATTGAATAAAGATAATTATTCTGTATCCATTCCGTTAGGTGCAACGATCAATATGGATGGAGCTGCTATTACCATCACTGTTATGACATTAGCAACTGCAAATACACTTGGCATTACTGTAGATTTACCAACTGCCGTTATTTTAAGCGTATTAGCTACAACCTCTGCATGCGGTGCATCCGGAGTTGCTGGTGGTTCTTTATTATTAATTCCACTTGCATGTTCTTTATTTGGAATTTCAAATGATATTGCAATGCAGACAGTAGGTGTCGGTTTCATCATTGGAGTTATTCAGGATTCTGTAGAAACCGCCTTAAACTCTTCTTCAGACGTTGTTATGACAGCAACTGCTGAATTATATCAAAGAAGAAAAGCTGGCGAAGATATCGTATTGATTCCTAAAAATTAAATTATATTGAAATAATAACAAAAGCCTAAACAGAAGTTCTTTCTGTGTTTAGGCTTTTTCATTTGAAATAATTGTTAATCATTTACAATATTCACGTTCTATTAACGGCCAACTTGTTTCATAATTTCTTCTTCCAAAAAATCTATATCCATATCTAACACCACAGACAATTCTCCCAAAAAGACTTTTTTTGTATTCCTAAAAATCCGATCATCCAGCTCTGTCTGCCGCTTTCCCTGTTTTATCCGGTCATTTCTTTTTTCAAAGAGTCCTGCCAGCATTCCCATCATCTCTTCATAATCGCCTTTGACAATGGCTTCTTTATAGGCATTTTCTCTTGCCCGATCATCAGAAATCCATATGCCTTTTACTTTTGGGATTTCTTGAACCATTTGAATTGCCTGTTCTTTAGAGATTGGTCTGCGCATTTTCTTTTCTCCGTTTTTGACACTGACATAAATTTCACTGCCTTTGTCACATTCCGGAATTAATTTGTAATACAAATTTCCTTTTTTTCCAAAATCCACTTCTGTGATATCCTTGATCTTGCAGGCTCCCTGCATGCCATAAATGACATATTCGTTGATTTTATACAAAACAGTCCCTCCTTTTCTTATATTTTATCACTTGAAGGGATGAGATGACAGAATCTTTTTAAAATTCAGCATTTTCACCAATAAAAATCTCATTGATCTTTGTATAAAATTTCCTTAAAATCCACTGTTTCTCCAAAAATTTTCTTCTTTCTCTATGCTTGCAGTAATTCTTTTGCTTCCTTTAATCTATGATAAAATTGCTGATAAAAATCAACCTCTTCATCATATGATTTGATATAAAAACTCATCAATATATACAGATTAGTATTCTTTTTTTCTTCTTCGTCATCCATAGATAACACATATTGTTCTGCCTCTTTTAAAAAATAGTGCCAATCTCTTATAAACTGTTCATATTCTTTTAGACGCGGTGTATCCAGCCATTTTTTTATCTTAACTTTTGATCGTTTTTGATTTGAACATTCATGGATCTGAAGAAAATACTGATAACTTTCATTCTCATAATATCTCCCTAAAGGAAACAATCGACAGATTCCTGGACGATAAAAATGAATGCTGCACCTTCCATTTTGATCTAAGAATCCACAGCATTTCCCGTCTTCCTTCATCTTTAAGTTTGGCAGTGTGAGTCCATCTACAACATTTAATTCTAAATACCTCTGCAACATCTGTTGGAAGGATATGTGCAGACCATTGCTTAAACGGTAGATATCATAAGGATCCAATACAATGGAATTTCCCATTCCTCTGCAGCATTTTGAGCAGCCCATACAATCATGGCAGTCTGCTTTTACCATATCATTGCTGCTATATAATTTCCCATCTGAGATTTCCTGAAGACTGATATTCCGTCTCATGATTTCATTCCTTTCTTTCTATCATTTTAATATCATTTAAATTTTAACACATCCAAAAACATTTCGAAATCAATTTCTTAAATCTATTTAAAAAGCCAGGATATAAATCCTGACTTCTTTCTCTTTATCATATGCAATTATTCTTTAATCACTTTAATCCATCCTTCTGGAGCTTCAATTCTTCCCATCTGGATTCCTGTTAAAGTGTCATATAATTTCTTAGTGATTGGTCCCATTTCATCCATTCCGCTTGGGAAACAAATTTCTTTTCCATGGTCAACAATCTTTCCAACTGGAGAAATAACAGCAGCGGTACCACAAAGACCACATTCTGCAAAATCCTTCAGTTCATCAAAATATACTTCTCTATGTTCTACTTCCATTCCAAGATATTTTTCAGCTACTACCATTAAAGAACGACGAGTAATTGAAGGTAAAATACTGTCAGATTTTGGTGTCACTAATTTTCCATCTTTTGTAATAAAGATAAAGTTTGCTCCACCGGTTTCTTCTACTTTTGTTCTTGTAGCAGCATCTAAGTACATATTTTCATCATATCCCTGATTATGCGCATCTACAATCGCATGTAAACTCATAGCGTAGTTTAATCCAGCTTTAATATGTCCTGTTCCATGTGGTGCAGCACGGTCAAAATCACAAACACGAATCGTAATTGGTTTTGCTCCGCCTTTAAAATATGGTCCAACTGGTGTAACAAAAATTCTGAACTGATATTCATCTGCTGGTTTTACTCCAATAACAGGATTGCTTCCGAACATATATGGACGAATATATAATGTAGCTCCTGAACCATATGGTGGTACATAATCAATGTTTTCCTGAACGGTTTTTACAACTGCCTCAACAAATTTATCTTCAGGATATACAGGCATTTCCAATCTGCGGCAAGAATCTGCCAGACGAGAGGCATTTAAATTAGGACGGAAGCAGACAACTTTTCCATCTTCAGTTGTATACGCTTTTAATCCTTCAAATACAGTCTGAGCGTACTGTAATACACCTGCACATTCACTGATTGTTACGGTTGCATTTTCAGTAATTGCACCTTTATCCCAGGCACCATCTTTAAAGTTAGATACAAATCTTTTTTCTGTTTGCATATAGCCAAATCCTAAATTTGACCAGTCGATGTTTTTACTCATCTTTACTTCTTCCTTTCCTTGGTATATTGGCGGTTTTTTCTTTTCCTACTCTTTTCATTCATCCTTTTTCCGCCACCACCAGTACATTTTATCATGTACATATTCACATGGACTTAGTTTACCACCAGATAAAAAATAGTGCAAGATGTAAGTAGTATTTTGCAAGTTATAAATGAACATTTTTCATTTTAAAATATTTTTCTTTCCTTTTCATACAGTTGACAATCATACCTTCCTATTGGAAAATATAAGAAATAGGATTTAGGAGAATAACATATGATTGATTTTTTTACAATTTTTGAATTTATTGGCACTATCGCTTTTTCTATTTCAGGTGCCACGACTGCAATCAAACGACAAATGGATTTATTAGGAGTTGTCGTATTAGGAATGGTAACTGCTGTTGGAGGTGGTATGCTCCGTGATGTTATGCTAAGCATTACACCTACCATTTTTTCTGATCCATTTATTCTTTTTACAGCCTTTTTTTCATCTATTTTTATTTTTCTTCTATTGTATATGAATATCAAATTAACCGAGACAAAACCATTCAATGCCATCTTTCTTTTATCAGATTCCATTGGACTGGCAGTTTTTACTATTTTTGGTTGTAAACGTGTATTATCTCTCTACGATCCGGGAATCGCTATTTTTTTTGGAGTCCTGACCGGAGTTGGCGGCGGTATCATCCGCGATATTCTAGCTGGTCAGACACCTTATGTTTTATCAAAACATTTTTATGCTTCTTCCTGTATCATTGGTGCCATTGTCTATGTTGTTTTAAATCCCTATGAAGAACATATTGCTGTTTTTTTAGGAATTCTTGTAATTTTTATCCTGCGGATGATGGCTGCTCATTTCCGTTGGAATTTACCAAAAGTTCCGATGCAGTGACTGGCTAAAACTTAAGTTGTTTTTTCTTGATCTGTTTCATGAACCAGACTCCGATCAGAAAAGCTACTGCTTCTGCAATTGGAAATGCCAACCAGATGACGCTCTCCGCATTTTCCATTAATCCCAATATTTTTGCAAGTGGAAGTGTTACAATAATCAAACGGACAGCAGATAAAATCAATGACTGAATTCCTCCTTCTAACGCCTGGAAAATTCCCTGATAAGCAATGTTAATACCAGAGAAGATATATCCTAATGTAATAATTCGAATTGCCAGAATACAAAGCTGTTTTGTTTCTTCTGATAACGCAAAAATGCTGCATAGCTGGCCGGCAAAAAGCTGTAGTCCAATCATGCCTAAAAGCATAATTGCTACAGTATATAAAATTCCATAACGAATGCCATGATAAATTCTCTTCTTGTCTCGCATTCCATAATTAAAAGACACAATTGGAATAATTGCATTGTTTAATCCAAATGCAGCAAAGAAGACAAATTGTTGAATCTTATAATATACACCATAAGCCGTTACTGTTGCTGTTGAAACGGCTCCAAAGACAATATTAACACCATAAGTCATGAAAGACATCAGAGCCTGCATAATGATTGCTGGAATTCCAACTTGATAAATTTTCTTAATTACCACTCCATCTGGTTTTAAATATTTAAGACTGCCATCAATTTCTTTATTAAAACAATAATGAAAGATCATGTCTAAGAAAAGAGAAATCATCTGTCCAATAACGGTTGCATAAGCTGCTCCCTTTACGCCCATTGTAGGAAATCCCCATAATCCAAAGATAAGAATTGGATCTAAAATGATATTAGAAACTGCTCCTGTAATCTGTGCAATGGTACAGAGTACGGTTTTTCCAGTGGATTGAAGAAGTTTTTCATAAATCGCATATAAAATAATTCCAAAAGAAAGAATGGTGCAAATACCTAAATATTCTTTTCCCATCTGAAGAATAATTGGATCCGTTGTCTGGGTTTTTAAATAGAAATTAATTCCAAAAAGACCAAATAACAAAAAGGCTCCATAAGTACATAATCCTAAAAATATTGCATTGCCCGCAATTTTACTGGCCATCTCTTTTTTTCCTTCTCCAAGACTTTTTGAAAGCAGGGCATTAATTCCAACTCCAGTCCCTACCCCAACAGCAACCATTAACATCTGGATAGGAAATGCCAGCGTCAGCGCATTGATTGCATATTCCCCAACTCCTGTCATTCCTGCCGTATCCGGCATGTTACTTACAAAATAACTGTCAACAATGTTGTACACTGCCTGCAGCATCATGGAAATGATCATCGGTATTCCCATAGCAAGCATTAATTTGTTAATGGGTTCTGTTCCCATTTTATTCAATGATTGTTCTTTTTTCATTTTTAACCTCCTAAAATTTTTTGACGCAAAAAAATGCGCAAACCCATTATCTGGATTTACGCATTTTGCCACTCGATTCTACTAAAATATATTACCAATATAATTTTTTAAAATCAAATTGTTTTTTATAAAATACAATTCCTCATTATTAGAAAAACAAATTGAAGAGTTTAAAACCAACACTCCATAAAAGAATACCTGCAATGCTCCCAGCCATTACATCTTTCACATAATGAACTCCACCAATCACTCTGCTTATTCCAATCATGGCTGCTATTCCATAATAAAAAACGCCCCATGCTTTCGATATAGACCACACAACTGATGCAATCAAAAAAGCTGAAAATACATGGCGGCTTGGAAATGATTTTCCCTTTGTATCCTTTTCAATCAACGGTTCTATCTGCAGTTCTTCATAAGGTCTTGGTGCATTATAGAAATAACGAAAAGCACTTAAAAGAATAAATGACAGTGCCGGAACCATAATGGTAACTGCAAAAAAATGCATTCCCCTGAAAAATGAAATAATTACAACAATTGCGTATGCACCATATACAGATAAGGTAAGCAGCCGGCTAAACATTAAAAATTGTTGTTTTCTGGTTGGGTTTTTTTGAAAATAACCCGCAATTTTAACATAATACTGTTCATTCATATCAACATTCTCCCATTTGATTTTTTCATTCGTTTACAATAATAGATAAAATATGCTGTACAGATAAGAATACCAAAAACAGTTGCTGCTGGTGCAGCAAGACCAATAGAAGTTAATGATGCATTTGGCTGGATGCTCATAACATACGACACAGGAAGACGAATCACAAAAGTCTGTGCCAATCCCTGTATCATTACAAACAACGTTTGTCCATGGCCATTGTAATATCCAATATAGCTAAAAAGCACACTTGTAACAACTGCCTCTAATGCATATCCTCTTAAATATTGTGCTGCTTTTGCAATGACCGACACATCACTGGTAAATATCATTGCAAGTAAATCCCCCTTAAAGAAAGCAATCAGCATGATTACCACTCCGAAACAACCTCCAATTCCCATACCGCATAGCATGGCTTTTCTGGAACGCATTTCCTTTCCTGCCCCAACATTCTGAGCCACAATGGAAGACATGGACTGCATAAGGGATGATGGCACAAGCATAACAAAACTAACAATCTTTTGTGCAACTCCATATCCAGAAGATGCTTCTAGTCCTAAACGATTAATAAAAGCGCATAACGCTAAAAAAGAAAGATTAGTAAGCATTTCCTGAAGCGCAATCGGAGCACCCAATCTTAAGAAATGCTTTATTTCAATGGAAAATCCAATGTCCTTTAATTGAAATTCAAATGGAAGTTCTTCTTTCCGAATAATAAAAAGTGATAAAACAACACTAATAGCCTGGGCCATAATGGTTGCCAGAGCCGCTCCAGCTACATTCATGTGAAAACCTGCAACCAATATAAAATCTCCGATAATATTAGCAACACAGGCAATTGCAACAAAAATCAAAGGAAGTCTTGAGTTCCCCAATCCTCGAAAGATGCTGCTAATGACATTATAAGCAATGACAAACAAAATTCCTCCACCGCAAATACGAACATATAATGTAGTCAGTCCTAAAGCTTCTTTTGGAGCCTGCATAAAAACAGCCAGAGGATGGGCAAAAAACAACATTAAAACAGTAATTACCACAGCCATTAAAGAGAAGAATACGATGACGCCTCCAATCACTTTTCCAATTCTGTTATTCTTTCCTTCTCCCAGATAGCGGCTGATTACAACAGTTACTCCCATGGATAAACCCACAATGGTAAATGTCACCAGATTGACAATATTAGTTCCTGTAGAAACAGCGGAAATTCCAGCTGTAGTTCCAAACCATCCTACAATTAAAAGGTCCACAGCTCCATACATAGCTTGAAGAATCAAAGCTCCCAATATGGGAATCATGAATCCTATCATTTTCTTCAGCATGTGTCCTTGTGTAAAATCATGTTTCGCATCCATATGATTTCCTCCAAAATACGAAAAAGAATCTAAATTCCCAGAACCACTTTAATAAACAGCAAGACCAGAACCGTTAGAATAATCGGTTTGACAACCTTATTTCCACTTTTCAGAACCATTCCGGCACCTATGTAATGTCCAGCAATGCTAAATATGGACGCAGTAAGTCCTAAGATTATCCATACTTTTCCATGCATAAGAAATGTGACCAATGCTGCCAGATTAGAAGTTAAATTCAATAACTTTGTATTTACCGCCGCTTCCATTGTTGTCATTTTTGCAAGACTCATAAATATAATCATATAAAATGTTCCTGTTCCGGGCCCATAAAAGCCATCATAAAGCCCTATTATGATGGCAGCAACCCATGCAATGGTCAATTGCTTTTTTCGGCTGCATGCATCTCCTGCTCCCGCTGATAAAGCATCTTTTTTCAGAACGCAATAAGCAGTCACAGGCAGAATTACTAATAACACTGCTTTCAGTATTTCCTCTTGTATTAGCATACTAAGCTTTGCACCTGCGGTAGACCCGACAAACGCCAACAAAATGGCTGGAATCGCCAGTATAAAATCAATTTTTGAATGCTTGCACAACCGTATGGTTGAAATCAGGGTTCCGGTAGAGGAAGAGAGTTTGTTCGTTGCTACTGCTGCATGCATCGGCACTCCTGCCAACACATATCCTGGCAATGAAATTAATCCTCCGCCACCTCCAATGGCATCAACAAATCCTGCCAAAAATACAAGGGGGCAAACAATTAAAAATGTTGTATATTCCATAATCCATCTCCTAATGTTTCATTGAAATTAGCTGCATCAGACGCATTTTGACACAGCCATATCATCATAACATTTTTTCTCTACTGTGATAAGTAAAAATAATAATTTTATCGAAATTTATCACATTCATGGATCAACTCTGTTGCAATATTTTGCGCATCCGGATATACATGAGATAACGAGATTCCCATAATCTTTAATTCGTGATAAATTCGTTCTTTTACCTCTCCTGGAATAATAATTTTTTGAAGCAGTCCTTCTTCCTGAATCTCTTCCAGTTTCCGACTTGTATTATGGAGAGTAAACGCTGACTGTTGAACATAAATTCTCATATCATGTTCAATTGGATAACACGCAAGAATCCGATCGATTACAGCTTTATTCTCTGGTACATACTCTTTTTTAAATGCTGGACGAATCATCTGAAGAGCCGTATGAGAATCAATGGAATACAAATATTCCTGAAAGCCTTCCATTGAATTTAATTTTGATGGAGACAAAATCCAAATGCATCCATCTCTATTTGACCTTCGTTCCCAGTCATCTACAGCAAAATATGCGGCAATCAATGGAGATCTTGTCCAATCAAGTAATCTGGTCGGAAGTCCATAATGCCTCATAATAGAAAGCCAGGCAGAATAATTTCGAAAATCCGGTTTTTCATGTAGCGTTACACTTGCTTTCATATAAAAATCATTGGCAAGATATTGTTCTTTTCCCTGATAAACAGACCGCTGAACCGACGGAATCAGTTCCCAGTCTTTATTACCATGTCCCCGATACCAGTAAATCTCATTACCAGCAATTTCTTCAATAACATCAATTAAATCTCCTAAATTACGAATGACCTGAAGTTTTTCCATGAAGATTTCCCCTTCCCATTATATATACTCACTATCATTATATGTTATTTTACAACAGAAAACCAGTTGATATCTTTTATGCTGATTTACGGTCTGGAAGAATAAAAATAAATACCAGAGAACTGATCAACAAAAAGAATGGGTAATACAGTTTTGGAATAATCTCAAATGCTGATATCTGACATCCCATTGTGACTGCTGTACTGACTGCATATAGCATCTGTGCTCCATAAGGGATAATTCCCTGGAAGATGCAGCTAAACGTATCCAAAATAGAGGCACTTTTACTTGGAGAAATACCATAATCTTTTGCCATTTCTTTTGCAATGCTTCCAGTCATAACAATTGCAACTGTATTATTTGCAGTTGCAATATCCATGGCTCCTACCAAAAGCCCCATACCAAGTTGTCCTCCTTTTTTGCCTCGAAACACTTTCTTAATGCTATATAATAAGGCATCAAAACCACCATATTCCCGAATCAGCCCACATAATGCAGATACTAAAATCGCTACCATAGATGTTTCAAACATTCCAGAGGCACCACTTCCCATATTGGTCAAAAGATCTATTGGGGTCAACGTTCCTGTAACAACCATGATAATGGAACCAGTAACAATTCCTACAAATAAAATTAGAAATACATTCATCCCTGCAATTCCACCGATCAATACTAATATATATGGAAAAACCTGAATCAAGGAATATGTATCATTCATTTGATTTGTTTGCGGAACACCAGATGACATAAAAACAATTACTACAACCGATGCAATTGCTGCCGGAAGTGCAATAAAGAAATTTTCCTTAAATTTATCTTTCATTGGACATCCTTGAGTATTACATGCCGCAATGGTCGTATCTGAAATTAAAGAAAGGTTATCGCCAAACATGGCACCTCCCATTACAGATCCAATGCACAATGCAAAAGAAAAACCTGTCAAATTCGCAACAGAAACTGCAATTGGTACAATTAATGCAATTGTTCCTGTGGACGTTCCCATGGCTGTAGAAATAAAACACGATACGAGAAATAAAACTGCTGGTGCAAATTTTAATGGAAATATAGAAAGCATAAAATAAGCAACGCTCTGTGCTCCTCCACGTCCAACAACTCCCACAAAAATACCTGCCGTCATAAAAATCAAAATCATGGTAATAATATTCTTGTCACTTAAACTGTTTCCCATAATTTCTAGTTTTTCATCAAAAGAAACGGTTCGATTTTGTATACACGCCACAAAAATCGCTGCCATAAATGCAACAACAATTGGGATCATATAAAATCCCATCTCGATTTTCATTACATACTCGAATAAAATTCCAAGTCCCAAATACAAAATTAAAAATACACCAATTGGAAGTAATGCAATTGCATTTCCTTTTTCTTTTTTCATAACTTATACTTTCCTCCTCTAATCTTTGTCTTTTGCCAGAGTAATATTCTATCATTACTTTTTTCTTGGAACAACCTGTAATTTTGTGTAAAATAAAATAGTATCCACGATATTCAAACAATTAGAAAGGATTTCTCATGAAACGCATATTATTATTAACTACTGGCGGAACAATTGCATCAGTGCCGTCTCAACATGGACTATCTCCAAGTGCAAATAGCAGCCTCTTAGATGCCATTCCCGAACTAGGAACACTTTGTCATCTAACCGTACGCCAAATTTTAAACCTGGATAGTACCAATCTGCAGCCGGAAGACTGGAAAACCATTGCTAATGAAGTTTTTTTCGCTCTTCCATTGTATGATGGAATTATTATCACCCACGGAACAGACACCATGGCATATACTGCTTCCGCTTTATCCTATATGATCAATAATTTGGAGAAACCTGTGATTTTGACCGGATCACAGCTTCCGATCACTGCTCCGGGTACAGATGCAAAACAAAACTTATGGGATGCAATTCTTACTGCCCTTTCCGGTCGCCCTGGTGTCCATATTGTTTTCCATTCCCGTATTTTAGATGGGAGAAAATCAACCAAAATCCATTCCGTGGATTTTAACGCTTTTGCCCATGCAGATGGCAGTAATCCTATTGGATATATTAAAGACCAGAAGACCATATTCCTTAGCGATAGTGTGAAGACTTCCCGTCTTCCATCTACTCTTACAGATAAATTTTGTACCAATATCGCCTTATTTCAGATCTTTCCTGGTTTTTCTCCCGATTTCATCATTCATGCCATTGATTCTGGAGTAAAAGGCATCATCATCAATGGATATGGCAGTGGAAATGTTCCTGGAACTGGACGCAGTATCCTTCCTGCACTCCAGTATGCTTCCAAGAAAAAAATTCCTGTAATTCTGGGAACTCAATGTACTTATGGAGGATGTAGCTGCGATACTTATGAAGTAGGATCTATGGCTTTACAGGCAGGTGCCCTTTCAGCAGGAAAAATGTCTACAGAATCTACCGTTGTACTTCTTATGATGTTGCTGGGAAAAGAACCGAATTATAAAGAAATCCCATTCCTTTGGCAGCAAAATCAATAAATCAGGATACAATATTTCTGAAATAAATAAAAAAAAGAGGAACTATCCCAAACGATAGTTTCCTCTTATCATTTATTCTCCTTGAATTTGATTTCTGATTTCCTGCATTCGATAATCCAAAGAAGCACTAATTTGGGCACATTCTATTAATTCTTCAGACAACTGCTTTGT
This sequence comes from Lachnospiraceae bacterium, assembly GCA_036311565.1. Classification (GTDB taxonomy): domain Bacteria; phylum Bacillota; class Clostridia; order Lachnospirales; family Lachnospiraceae; genus Fimousia. The sequence goes on along the minus strand of JAXJPR010000037.1, from coordinate 39,787 downwards.
TTCTTCTGATTTAATATCTTTTTTATAACGAAGTTTATGTTCCAAACTGGCCCAAAAATCCATAGCAATGGTTCGAAGCTGTATTTCAACTTTCATTTGTTTTTTCTCATTCTGTAAAAAGATTGGTACTTCTACAATCAAATGAAGACTACGATAGCCACTTTCTTTTGGATGTTTGATATAATCTTTTTTCTCAATTAATGTAATATCATCTTGTGCTAACAGACAATCCGCTATTAAATAAATATCTTCTGGAAAAGAACAAACAACTCTGACACCTGCCACGTCACGAACATATTCTTCCACTGATTTCCAGTTCATCGGAAGATTCTTTTTATGCAGTTTCCGAACAATTCCTTCATGAGATTTTAATCTGCTTTTAACGGATTCGATAGGATTTCGATCGTATTGCAGAGAAAATTCTTCATTGAGCACTTTTAATTTGGTTTCAATCTCCATAATTGCACATCTATAATACGTCATTAATTTTCTATATTGTATCGTGTTCTCTTTTAAGGATAGAAAGGTATCCAGTGCTGATTGTTCTCCTAATTGGTTCACCCACTCCTCAAACCCATTTGTTTTCATATCCGCCATTTCTATCACACTCCTTTGCCAGTCTTTAAAATATATCCTTATTATAAAATAGATTATCCTTTTTTACAAACAAATCCAATATTTTTTACTTTCCGCGCTCAAAAAGAAAAACAATTCCTTAAGTATTTATAAACTTTATAAAAAATGTTACATTTATTTGAATCCGTGCTTTTCTCATGGTAAACTTAAGATAATAAAAAATGAAACTCATTACAGAACAGAATCCAAACAGATGCTATAGCATATGTGATAAGAGTCTCTTTTCTTGAGTACAAATACTCCACGAATACCACCCCGAATTCACCCGTGGATAAATACCAATAAAGATTCTTTCGATGTAAATGACTTTTTATAAAAGATTCTGTTCTGTACAGACGATAAGAAAACCAGCCTGTCAGTTACCTGTGGCTGGTTTTCCTCATTACAATCCCATAAACTCTTTTAGCTGTTTTTTTCTTTCACTGGAAGTAAATGCTGATTCTATGGCATTTTCTTTTATATTGTCTTCCTGTTCTTTTGAAATTCCAAATGCAGATTTGATATATGCAAATTCTTTTTGGATATTGGTTCTTGAAATAGCCATATCATCCGTATTAATGGTTACGCACAATCCTTGTTCCAAAAATTGTCCTAATGGATATTGATTCATATCCAGAACCGCTTTTGTCTGACGATTGCTGGTTGGACATAGCTCCAGACAAATATTCTTATCTGCTAATTCTTTCATTAAATTATTGTCTTCCTGTGCTCGAATTCCATGCCCGATTCTGGATGCACCAAATTTTATTGCCTGCCAAATACTGTCTGCACCTGCCGCTTCTCCTGCATGAATCGTAAATGGAATTCTCTCTTCTACTGCGATTTTAAAAATGGATTCGTAATCTTTTGTAGGATATAGCCCTTCTGCTCCAGCCAGATCAATGGCAGTGATTCCTCCATCCACAACTAAATATTTTTTTGCCAGATATACGGTTTCTAAATTTGCTTTTTCCAGATTTTCTCCTCTCATACAACATAAAATTAAGTTACAGGCAAGACTTGAACGCTTCAAACCTTTTAATGCAGCAATCACTACCTGTTCCTGGCTAAGTCCCTGGCGACAATGAAGCTGTGGTGCAAATCGTATTTCCCCATAGATCACCCCATCTGCCTTTACTGCTTCCTGTACCAGATATATGGCTTCTTCAACCCCCGCTTCCGTTTGTAACAGAGAAAGCGGCAGTTCAAAACACTTTAAAAAATCATTTAAATTATTACAATCAGCCGGAACGGATAATTGTTCTTTCAATTTTTCCTCATCATCAAAAAGCGGGATTCCTTGAAGTTTTGCCAATTTTCTTGCAATTTGTGGTGTAATCGCACCATCCAAATGTAAATGAAGATCAATATAACTTTCTCTTTCCTTCATATCAACTTCTCCTTACTGAAGCTCAAATGCACCCGTATATAATTGATAATAATTTCCTTTTTTCTCAATTAGTTCCTCATGAGTACCACGTTCAATGATTCTACCGTGATCTAAGACCATAATAACATTTGAGTTTTTTACTGTAGAAAGTCGATGAGCAATAACAAAAACGGTGCGGCCCTGCATCAATGCATCCATTCCTCTTTGTACTATTGCCTCTGTTCTTGTATCAATCGAAGATGTTGCTTCATCCAAAATCATTACTGGAGGATCTGCTACTGCTGCTCTTGCAATGGATATTAATTGTCTTTGCCCCTGGGAAAGTCCACCTCCATCGCCAGAAAGCATTGTATGATACCCGTCTGGAAGCATACGGATAAAACCATCTGCATTTGCCAGTTTTGCCGCAGCTATACATTCCTCATCTGTCGCATCTAATTTCCCATACCGAATATTATCCATAACTGTTCCTGTAAACAGATGAACATCCTGAAGTACAATTCCCAATGAACGGCGCAAATCACTTTTTCTGATTTTATTGATGTTAATACCATCGTAGCGAATTTTTCCATCTGCAATATCATAAAAGCGATTAATCAAATTGGTAATCGTAGTTTTTCCTGCACCAGTTGCTCCGACAAATGCTACTTTTTGCCCTGGTTTTGCATATAAAGTAATGTTGTGCAGTACTGGTTTATTCTTTTCGTATTCAAAATCCACATCAAACATCCGTACTTCTCCTCTGACTTCTGTATAAGTCAAAGTTCCATCCTTATGAGGATGTTTCCATGCCCAAATTCCCGTATGTTCTTTTGTTTCTACCAGCATGCCATTTTCATATTTTGCATTTACCAAACGGACATATCCATGGTCTTCTTCAATCTCTTCATCAATTAATTCAAAAATTCTTTTTGCACCAGCTAAAGCCATGATAACTGCACTCAATTGTTGTGAAACCTGGCCTAATGGCTGAATAAAACTTCTTGAAAGCTGCAAAAATGCTGCGATCATTCCTAAAGAGAGTGTATTTACACCTGTGAAACTAACGTTCATTACTCCAGCAATTCCCATTGCTCCTCCGACAACTGCAATTACCACATATAGAACATATCCAAGATTATTCATCGCCGGCATTAAGATATTCGCATATGCATTTGCGGTAGATGCTATTTTCTTCAGTTCATTATTCTTTTTTGTAAATGTTTCTTCGGCTTTTTCTTCGTGACAAAATACTTTTACTATTTTTTGTCCATGAATCATTTCTTCAATGTAGCCATTTACATCACCCAATGCTCTCTGCTGCTGAATAAAGTACTTTCCACTTCGTCCAGCGATGGTTCCAATGGTTTTCATAATAAAGAACATGCAGATCAACACTAAAATCGTCAGCCATACACTAATTGATAACATTGCGCAAAATACAGATACAATTGTAACCACTGAATTCAAAAGCTGGGGAAGAGATTGAGAAATCATCTGCCTTAATGTATCGGTGTCATTCGTATAATGACTCATTACATCTCCATGGGAATGCTGATCAAAATATGGAATTGGCAATTTCTGCATATGAGAAAACATATCATCACGAATCTTTTTTAAAGTTCCCTGTGCTACCAATGCCATATTCCAGTTATAGGCAAAAGAAGATACCATCCCTGCCACATAAAGAATTGCCATCAATGACAACACTTTTAACAGCCCGCTAAAATCCGGTCTGCCTTCTAGCAAAAGCGGTGAAATATAATCATCGATTAGATTTTGAATAAAAAGCGAAGATGCTACACTGGCTGCAGCACTTACAAGGATACAGAAAATTACTAAGATTATTCTGCCTTTATATTGACTCATAACAGACAATAGCCGTTTTAAAACATCTTTATCAACAGATTGTTTTTTATTCATTCTCTTCTCCTCCCTTCACCTGTGATTCATAAACTTCCTGATAAATAGCATTTGACACAAGTAATTCCTCATGAGTTCCACATCCGCTGATTTTTCCATCCTCCATTACAATAATCTTATCAGCATCCTGTACGGACGAAATTCTTTGAGCAATAATTATCTTTGTGGTTTCTGGAATAAACTCTTTAAATCCCTGTCGAATTTTGGCATCCGTTTTTGTATCTACCGCACTCGTTGAATCATCCAAAATCAAAACTTTAGGCTTCTTTAAAAGTGCTCTTGCAATACAAAGTCTTTGTTTCTGACCACCAGATACATTACTTCCTCCCTGTTCAATATAAGTATCATACTGATCAGGAAACTGCTTTATAAACTCATCTGCCTGAGCTAATTGACATGCATATATCATTTCTTCCTCTGTTGCATGTTCATTCCCCCATCGTAAGTTCTCTTTGATTGTACCGGAAAATAATGTGTTTTTTTGTAATACAACAGCTACCTGCTGGCGCAAAGATTCCAGATCTATCTGACGTACATCTACACCTCCTACCATAAGACTTCCTTCTGTCACATCATAAAGTCTTGGAATTAGCTGAATTAACGTAGTTTTTGCTGATCCGATCCCTCCAATAATACCTACTGTTTCTCCAGATTGAATAGAAAGATCAATGTTCTTTAGACATTCTTTTTCTTTATTGTTGGAATAAGAAAAACTAACATTCTGAAAACGAATAGAACCGTCTTTTACTTCCATAATAGGATCATCACAGTTGGTCAAATCACTCTCTTCTGTTAAGATTTCTGCAATACGTTCTCCAGAAGTACGAGAAATGGTAATCATAACAAATACCATAGAAAGCATCATCAGACTCATAAGGATTTGAATAGCATAGGTAAATAAACTCATCAATTCTCCTGTACTGAGTCCCAAAGAAGGGTCTCCACCACAAGAAACTACGGCTCTTGCTCCAAACCAGGAAATCAAGATCATACATCCATATACACAAAACTGCATCACCGGCATATTAAGTGCAAGTATCTGTTCTGCTTTTGTAAAGTCGTTATAGATCATTTCAGATATTTTAGAAAACTTCTCTACTTCATGTTTTTCTCTTACATAAGATTTTACTACACGAATTCCATGAAGATTCTCCTGTACCACTGCATTCAGATCATCATACGTATGAAACACTCTGACAAAAATCGGATGGACTCTCGTCATGATCAAGTAAAGTCCAATGGCCAGAATTGGAATTACTGCCATAAAGATCATGGACAATTTGGCATCAATTCGGATTGCACAAATCAGTGCAAAGATCATCGTTGTTGGGGAACGAAATGCTGTACGAATAATCATCTGATATGCATTTTGTATATTCGTCACATCCGTTGTTAGTCTGGTCACGATACTGGCCGTTGAAAAATGATCAATATTAGAAAATGAGTACTCCTGCACCTTTCGATACATATCTTCTCTTAAATTGCCTGCAAACCCTGCAGATGCAAATGCTGCAACTTTACCTGCTGTTACCCCAAAGAACAAGGATAATAATGATGCAGCCAAAAGCATAACTCCTATTATAAAAATATATTTCATATCTCCACGATCAATTCCATAATCAATTAATCTGGCCATGAGCAATGGAATCGCAACTTCCATCACAACTTCCAGGGATACTAGAATTGGTGCTAAAATGGAATCCTTTTTGTATTCCCTGATACTTCCTGCAAGAATTTTTATCATAATTCATCCTCCTTTTCTTTCATATAAATATCTAATATTGCAGATATTTCCACTAATTAATAGTAGTGAATATCTTCTTTTATGTCAAGAACCGGTCTAAATGCAATCTTGCACTTAAACCGGCTCTTTATTATCATCCGTCTTTTGTTACTGAATAGAGATAACTTCGTAGTCTTTGTCCTCTACTGCTTTTTTCAAAACATCATCTGCTACTGCTGCTTTTAAAGTTACAATTGCTGTATCCTTTTCGTGACTAACTTCTGCCGCTTCCACTTCTGGAATTACTTCTAATGCTTTCTTTACTGCTGCTTCACAATGAGGACACATCATACCTTTGATATTCATTGTTTTTTCCATTGTTTCTTCTACCTCTTTCTTTTTCTGTTTTCTTTTTTTATCTTTTTTTGTACTATACATATCAACCAGATTCAGTCTTAATGCATTTGTCACAACACAAAAACTTGATAAACTCATAGCTGCTGCCCCGAACATTGGATTTAATTTCCATCCAAAAACAGGATACCACAATCCAGCCGCCAAAGGAATCCCTATGATATTATAAATAAATGCCCAGAATAAATTTTCGTGTATATTTTTCAACACTTGCCTGCTCATTCGAATTGCTGCAGGAACATCTCTTAGACTATTTTTCATCAATACCACATCTGCAGCATCAATTGCCACATCCGTACCTGCTCCAATGGCAATTCCTATATCTGCTCTGGTAAGTGCCGGTGCATCGTTAATTCCATCACCTACCATAGCTGTTTTTCCATATTTTGAAAGTCTTTTTATCACTGCTTCTTTCCCATCTGGAAGTACGCCTGCAATTACCTCATCTACACCAACTTGCGCCCCAATGGCTTTCGCTGTTCTTTGATTATCGCCAGTGAGCATAACAACACGTATTCCCATATTCTGAAGTTCTTTCACTGCAAGAGGGCTATCTTCCTTCATAATATCTGCAACCGCAATAATGCCTGCAAGACTTCCCCCTTCTGCAAAAAATAATGGCGTTTTTCCTTCCTCTGCCAATTTTTTTGCTGTTAATTTCATCTTATCTGAAATGATACTATGCTTTTCGATAAAAAGCAGATTTCCTGCCGCCACTTTCCTTCCATCCAGATTTCCATTTAATCCATTTCCTGGCACTACCATAAAATCTTTCACTGCTTCTGCCTGAATGTGATGTTCCCTGGCATAGGCAACAATTGCTCTCGCCAATGGATGTTCACTTTTTTGTTCTAATGCATACGCAATCTGCATCAATTTTTGTTCACTGCCAGATTCCGCAACTACAAAATCAGTTACTCTTGTTTCCCCACTGGTAATGGTTCCTGTTTTATCCAATGCAACCACATCAATCTTTCCTGTTTCTTCCAGTGATACTGCTGTTTTAAATAGAACACCCTGTTTAGCACTACGTCCATTTCCGACCATAATCGCCACTGGCGTTGCCAATCCAAGAGCACATGGACAACTGATTACCAATACAGATATTCCTCTGGCCAATGCAAATCCTATACCTTGTCCTGCTAAAAGCCAGATCATCGTTGTTATTATCGCAATGGTAATCACCGTAGGGACAAAAATACCCGATACTTTATCTGCAACTTTTGCAATTGGTGCTTTTGTTGCAGCTGCATCACTGACCATCTGAATAATCTGGGAAAGTGTGGTATTCTGACCAACTCTGGTGGCTTCACATCTTAAAAATCCAGATTGATTTATCGTAGCTGCTGATACCATATCTCCTTCTTCTTTATCCACCGGAATACTTTCGCCAGTTAATGCTGCTTCATCAACAGCACTATTTCCTTCTAAAACAATCCCGTCTACCGGAATGCTTTCACCTGGGCGTACCAAAAAAATATCCCCGATACGGACCTGTTCCACTGATATTTTTATTTCATCACCATTCCGTACCACCGTTGCCATTTTAGGTGCCAGTTTCATAAGACTTTTTAATGCATCCGTTGTTTTTCCTTTTGAACGTGCTTCTAACATCTTTCCTACTGTAATCAGCGTTAAGATCATAGCTGCTGATTCAAAATAAAATTCATGCATATACGACATCACATCCTGCATATCTCCTTGCACCTGGGCTGCTGTCATTGCAAACAGTGCATAAACACTATAAATGAAAGAAGCTGCTGATCCAAGTGCTACCAACGTATCCATATTCGGTGCCTTATGCCACAAGCTGATAAAGCCGCTCACAAAGAATTTTTGATTCACCACCATAATGGCGCTTGTCAATAATAGTTGCACAAGACCCATCGCAATATGATTTCCATTAAAAAATACTGGCAACGGCCAGTTTAACATCATATGTCCCATTGAGACATACATCAGCGGAACTAATAAGACCAATGAAGCAATGAATCGCTTCTTCATCTTTGGTGTTTCTTTATCTGCTAATGCCTCTTCATTCAGTCCTGCAACTGATTGTTCCTCCACCCCTTTGATTGTCGCCCCATATCCCGCCTGAGTGACTGCATGAATGACAGTCTGCGCTGCAGCGCTTCCTTCTACGATCATAGAATTTGTCAGCAGGCTCACTGATACAGATTCTACACCATCTACCTGTAATACTGCCTTTTCTACATGATTACTGCAGGCAGCACAACTCATACCTGTTACATGATATTGCTGCAATTTTATCGTCCTTTCTACTTCATCAGTTTTTGTAATGTTTTTACCAGTTCTTCAATGACTTCATCATCCCCATTACGGATATCCCGTGCCACACAGGTTCTGATATGTTCTGCCAAAAGTACTTTATTAAAACTATTCAATGCTGCATTAATGGCTGCTACCTGAGTCAAAATATCTACACAATATGCATCTTTTTCCAGCATTTTTTTGACACCACGCACCTGTCCTTCAATACGGTTCAGACGATGAATGAAATTCTTATATTCTTGATCAGAACGCTCTTTGGTCTTATGACAACAAGTCTCTCCCTGGCATTCTTCCTGATGACATTCTTTTTTCGTGTCCATCTGTTACCTCCATTTTTTCCACCTCATACTCTTATTATATACCCCCTAGGGGTATTTTGCAATTAAAATAATTTTATATTTTATGTATTAAATTTAGGTACAAAAAAACGGCTTCCAGCAACCTCAACGTTACTAAAAACCGCTTCCAATGCAGTTGATGAGAGTCGAACTCACACGCCCTTAAGCGGGCACTAGAACCTGAATCTAGCGCGTCTGCCATTCCGCCACAACTGCAAATTTTATCTGATTTTGTACTCAATCCCTAAAGCACTTTAAATATATTATCATTCTTTTCCAAAAAAATCAAGAACTTTTTATTAATCATACATACTTTATAGAAATCCTTTGCATGATTCGTTATAATAAGTCTTATCATATATAAATGAAAAGGGGACAATCATGCATAAAATACTAATTATTGAAGATGATGACTCTATGGCACAAATTATGAAAAAACAGCTAGAATCCTGGGGAAATGAAGTTTCCTGTATAAAAGGTTTCAGCACATTTTAAAAGAATTTACAGATTTTGATCCTCATTTGGTTTTAATTGATATTATGCTGCCATTTTATAATGGCTATTACTGGTGTACCGAAATACGTAAAATTTCTAATGTTCCTGTCGTATTTATTTCTTCTGCTGATGATAACATGAATATTGTTATGGCCATGAATATGGGAGGAGATGATTTTATTGCAAAACCTTTTGATGCCAATGTGCTGACTGCTAAGCTGCAGGCACTTCTTCGCAGAACTTACAATATGAATGGAAAAATTCCTGTACTAGAGCACTATGGTGTCATTTTAAATCTTAATGACACAACTCTGACTTATGATGGGAGAAAGCTGGATCTGACAAGAAATGATTTCCGGATTCTCCAAACACTGATGGAACAAAAAAGAAACAACCAGGAAATGATTGACTATTATAGTACCTGGGTCCATCAGATCAAAGTACCAATTGCGGTCATGCGTCTGATTCTACAGAGTAAAGATACAAAGGAGCATAAAGAATTATCTTATGAACTATTTCGAATAGAACAATATGTAGAAATGGTCTTATCTTATTTTCGGTTAGATGGCAGTGCTTCTGATTTTATTTTCAAAGAATACCCATTAGATCCAATGATCCGTCAGGCCATTCATAAAAATGGCTTATCTTTATCATCGAGCAGCTCCTCTCTAATGCGGTAAAATATACAGAAGAGGGTACAATTACCATTTCGGGAGATGATAACCTTGTATTGTCAATTGCAGATACCGGGATCGGCATTGCTCCAGAAGATCTTCCAAGAATTTTTCAACGCGGATTCACTGGATACAATGGACATGCTCATAAAAAATCCACAGGACTCGGCCTGTATCTCTGTAAAAAGGCCGCAAAAAGACTGGAATCTCCTATTTGGGTCTCTTCCAAAACAGGAATCGGAACAACGGTTTTCCTGAATTTACAAAAGGAATCTCTGATCATGGAATAGATATCCCTCTTAGAGACCACCTTACAAAATTGTCACATTGACAAGGAAAAATGTCACACAAATCGATGTCTTTGACTGTTTTCTTTTGATATCGTGTAATCAGAAAGAAAAAGGAAATCATACAAATGGCAATTTTAGAAGTAAATAATTTGAAAAAGATTTATACGACCCGATTTGGTATCAATCAGGTGCAGGCACTTTCCGATATTTGTTTTTCTGTGGAAACTGGTGAATATGTGGCAATTATGGGAGAATCAGGTTCCGGAAAGACCACTCTGCTAAATATTTTAGCTGCTTTGGATAAACCTACAAGCGAAGAAGTTCTTCTTAATAGAAAAGATTTATCGACTATCAAAGAAAAAGACCTTTCTTCCTTCCGAAGAGATAATCTTGGATTTGTCTTTCAGGATTTTAATCTTTTAGATAATTTTTCTATCCAGGACAATATCTTTCTTCCATTAATACCGGCGGGAAAAAAATATCCGGAAATGAATCAAAAGCTCATTTTGGCAGATGAACCAAGTGGTGCCTTAGACTCCCGTTCTACAGATGACTTACTTCGTTTATTCCATCAAATCAACTCTGATGGACAGACCATCCTTATGGTAACCCACTCTACCAAAGCCGCCAGCCATGCAAATCGAATTCTCTTTATTAAAGATGGTAAAATTTTTCATCAGATTTATCGTGGTAATAGCACAAACGAGGAATTGTACCAGATTATTTCTGATACTCTGACAGTACTTGCGACAGGTGGTGAATATCATGAATAAAACATTTTATCTGAAATTGGCAACTGACAATATAAAAAAGAACATGCAGACCTATCTTCCTTATTGTATTACTTGTATATTTACCCTTGCTATTTATTATATTATGGCATCACTTTCTTATAACAAAGGATTGGAGAAATTGATTGGAGCAGATACCATTACTGCAATGATGAATATGGGATGTATCATTATCGCTGTTTTCTCTTTTATTTTTTTGATTTATACAAATAGTTTCCTTATGAAACGCAGGAAAAAAGAGTTTGGATTATTCAACATTCTTGGAATGGAAAGACGACATCTTGTAAAACTAATTGGTATAGAATCTCTCCTCATTTCCGTATGTAATTTAGTTTTAGGCTTATTACTGGGTATGCTATTCGACAAATTTCTGAAGGTTATGATAATAAAGAACGTTATGAGATTATGCAGAAAGTGGGATTAAGTCACAAAGAAGTGAAAGAAGCGATCCACTCTCAAATCATCACTGTATTTTTTCTGCCTTTAATTATGACTGGAATTCACATGATATTTGCATTTCCAATGATTCATAAAATCCTTCGGCTGTTAAACCTTTTCAATACAGTTTTATATATTAAGTGTACGATAGGCTGCTTCCTTATATTTACTGTTGTATACAGCCTCATCTATTCCATAACCGCCAAAACATATTATAAGATTGTACGTAGATAATTACCTTTTTAGGTACATTAAAAAAACAAAGGCTGACCTATTTGATTCATATCGTAATAGGTCAGCCAAATATTAAAAATCCTATTTAACGGAAGAGTACCTTGAATATTTCAGAAATCTTTTTCACCGGTAGAATGGTCAGCTTTTCTCTTACTTCCTCTGCTACATCTTCTAAATCTTCTACATTTTCATATGGAATAAATACCTTCGTAATACCAGCTCTCTGAGCTGCCATTAATTTTTCCGGCAAGCCTCCAATCGGCATTACATTTCCCCTCAAGGACACTTCTCCAGTCATTGCATATTCACCGGATACTGTTTTTTCATTGAGCAGAGAACTTAATGCGGTTACCAGCGTAATTCCTGCAGATGGTCCATCTTTTGGCACTGCACCTGCCGGCACATGAATATGAAGGTCCTGTTTATCAAATACCTCTGCTTTCTCTGGAAACATAGATTTTACTAATGTAATGGCAATCTGAGCAGATTCTTTCATGACATCTCCTAACTGTCCCGTAATCTGTATTTTTCCAGAACCTTTCGTAAAACAGGTTTCAATAAAAAGAATTTCTCCACCCGCCTGTGTCCAGGCAAGTCCCGTAACAACTCCAGGCACAGGATCTTTTAACATTCTCTCATGGTGCAATTCTTTTCGGCCCAAAAATTCTGACAACCGTTTTTCACTGATCGTAATACTCTTTTGTTCCCCTTTTACCAGTTTCACAGCAGCACAGCGGCACAAGGTGTCCATTTGCTTTTTCAATCCTCTTACACCGGATTCCATCGTATAGTCTTCGATGATCTTTCGGATTGCATTGTCCGTTACCTTTAAATTTCTTGCTTTAATACCCATTTTTTTCATAGCTTTTGGAAGCAGATGTTTTCTGGTAATCTGATATTTTTCCACTGCCGTATATCCAGAGAACTGAATCACCTCCATACGATTCAGTAAAGGTTCTGGAATCGTATCTATGGTATTAGCTGTGCAGACAAACAATACATTAGATAAATCATATGGAACATTCATATAATGATCTGTAAAATTCGTATTTTGTTCTGGATCAAGCACTTCTAACAATGCACTGGCTGGGTCTCCACTAAAATCTCTGGATAATTTATCTACTTCATCCAGGACCATGACCGGATTCGATGTTCCACACCGCTTCATCCCATCCATAATTCGCCCTGGCATTGCTCCTACATAAGTTCTTCGATGTCCCCTGATTTCTGCTTCGTCTCTTACCCCGCCTAAACTAATACGGACATATTCTCTTCCTAATGCCTTTGCTATGCTTTGTCCAATACTGGTTTTACCAGTTCCCGGAGGGCCCACAAATAAAAGGATGGATCCTGACTGTTTTTGATTCAATGCCATGACTGCCATTTGCTGAATCACACGTTCTTTTACTTTTTTTAGTCCATAATGATCTTCGTTAAGAACTGCTTCCGCTTTTCCTAAATTTATCTCTGGAAGTGTGATTGGCAGTCTCCAGGAAAGCGTGGTCACAAAATCCAAATAATCATATAACATTCCATATTCATGGCTGTCTTTTCCTTCCTGTTTCATGCGATTCAAAACTTTTTGAGCTTCCTTTTTTGCCTCTTCATTCATACCAGAATCCTGAATTTTTTTCTCAAAACGTCGAATATCAGAAACATTTTCCGGATGCATATCATCTAGTTCCCTTTGGAGAAATTCAATCTGTTTTTTTAATGCCGCTTCCCGATATGCCTGTTCATTAGTTTCTTTCTGAGCATTCTCAGCCTCTTCGCTTACTTTTGTAATTTCTATAAATTCATAAACAGCATTTTCAATCATTTGACAACGTTCGGAACGTGTTTTGGAAGCCAGAATTGCATATTTTTCCTCCCAGGAAAGGATTAAATGACCGGAAAGGGCACAAACCATTTCATTCATCGTTTTCCAATGAAGAATGAAGCTCCGTGCCCAGACTCCCCATTGAAATCCTCGTATAAATTTCAATAATTTTGTTTTTAGTTTTTCAAAACGGATTTTTAAATCATCATCAGAAACATCATCTTCCTCCGGAAAGACACTTGCTTCTGCAATGATTTTCCCATTTGTAATTTCGATATCCGTAATTTCCACCCGTTCTTCCGCACGAATTCTTATATTTCCTTCATCATCAATGTGTTCCATCTTTGCTGCTACCCCATAAGGATAAAAGTCTTCTGGTTCTATCTCATTACGTTCCCTAGGTTCTTTTAACATCATAAAGAGGATATCTTTTTCTTGCTTCAGAGACTGCAAATCTATATCATCAAATAAGTCTTTTTTAAAATAAAATGTTACCCCAGGTAAAATCATCATATCATATACTGGTATTGAAATCATATTCTCCCTCCTTTTTGTTAGCACTCACTTTTATCGAGTGCTAAATCCTATTTAAATAATATGACGAATCCTGCGATTCGTCAATTATTTTCTGAAAGAATTTATAAAATTTATTGCTCTATCCATGCTTTCATCGATTGCAGCATATGTTTTGCATCTTTGACTCCGATATCATAAATTCTTTGGATTTCATCTGGATTCTTTTCCATTCGTCCAATATTCAATTCTTCACTAGGGCGAATGACAAATATTTTTCCACTTTTTTCCAATTTTTCAATTGATGCTCTTGTTTTATTGTAACGAATATGTCTCTGTCCCAATGCTTTCACGAACTTTGGATATTTATGAAAGAAAATCATTGGCAAATGGGGATTTTCTGGTTTTTTTATATAATCTCTATCACGGGTCAGAATAACTACACTTTTTAAAAATCCCATTTCCAAAAAAGCTCTTATCGGAATGCTGTCTGTACATCCACCATCCAATAACTTCATACCATTATATTCTACAACTTTCGATACGTATGGAAGTGAAGCGGATGCACGAATGAGATCAATCTCTGCTTTCATATCGGTTAATTTCAAATATTCTGCTTTCCCGGTTTCCAGATTACTGCAAGTAACATAAAATTCTGTCTCTGAAGCATCAAATGTATCATAATCATAAGGTTCTAATACTTCTGGAAGTTCATGATAACAAAACTCTTCACCCACAATATCACCATAACGAAGGAAATTCCAAAAACTGATAAAACGCTTATCATTGCAGTATTTTTTATAATATCTAATATTTCTTCCTTTTTGTTCTGCTACAAACGAACATCCATGAATGGCACCAGCCGATACACCAATGACTCCATCAAAATGAATGCCTTCTTCCATAAAAACATCCAGCACTCCAGCTGTATAGATGCCTCTCATTCCACCGCCTTCTAAAACAAGACCTGTCTTTTTTCTCATTCTTGTACTCATCGATAGAATAACCCTTTCTAAATAGTTTTATAATCAAACTTTTCTGATATTATATTATCACATTTTTCTATTAAATGAATATAAATTTTTTACAATCATCCTAAGCTGTTTTATTGAAAGTTAATCATTATTAAAAATACTCGTCAGGTGCCTGTCCATTATGAGCCAGCCATTGGCATTCCGTAATTTCCATATTGGAAAATGTGGCTTTAAAGGATGAATCTTCTGGGCTGCAGGCATAGATACCAAATTGAATTTTTTCCCCTCCATTCCACATATGACAAATACGCATCTGGCTATAGATTATACCATCAGTAGAACACTCTATACAATAATCATCTTTTCTACGACTCAATCGATACCACATTGATTTAATCGAAGCATCGATTTCTGTAGTTGCCCAATCAGAATAGCCATTATTTGTTACAACACTTCCTAAATGCTGAAAGTTTTCATTTTCATATTCAATGGAACCTTTCAGCCAGTTATCACTGTCTAAATACATGACTACACCACATTGATCGAAACGATGTTTGCTTTCAAACTCTGTTTTTACAACAAATGAAAAATATGTATCATCCGTGCTCATTTGCAATACAGGAGCATTGTCGTTTCTAAAATGATAATATGTTCTCTGCCATAAATCCGTATGAGGTTTAGTAATTATTTCTATTTTATTTTCTGTAATAGAATAACTTTTTGGCTCTCTTATCCATTTTAAATTTTCAACAGTAAATTTCATTTTCCGCACTCCTTTTTCTTTTATCTATAGAATTTTATGTTGTTTTTTAGATATTTCTTTCAAATATATTTTTCCCAGTTTTCATGTAATAAACAATCCTTGTTTTTTTCGATTTCCTGATTATCTGATTCTAAGATAAAAAGTCCTCTTACACTTAATCCATGCTTTTGAATATTCTTTATGGATTTAACGATATCCTTTTTTGACTTCTCTTATGATATTACATTCAGAACCTCCATAGCCCTTCCCTGTCTGCAAAGAAATTATCATCAGTAATTCATAAATCTTTCAGTATTCGAAAATGTCCCTTCTCAAAAAATTCAATCGAATACTTAATGTCCTCCACAACATTCTATCCTAATATCTATCATATAATTCATTATAGCACACAAAGCAAAAGAGAGAATAGCATCAAAATATATTTGTACATGATTATCTGTCAGTTCTGCTACCAATATCACTCTTTTTTTATTTTCTGTTGTTTTCCGTTTTTATGCCGGGTGGTAGTAGAATATAAATAGTACAAGTTAGACATGAACAATTCACGGTTTAGATGTATACTAAAGCAGATAATGGAGGAATTGATTATGTCAACACAGTACACAGAAGATTTTAAAAGAGATGCCGTAACCTATTGGAAAGATCATCCAGAACTAGGCATTAGTAAATGTGCAAAGAATTTAGGCGTTAGTAAAAGTGCTCTATCAACATGGGCTAAAATGTACGAGCAGAATAATGGAGCTGTTCCAACGTGAGGTCGTGGTAATTACGAAAGCGATGAAGCAAAAGAAATCGCACGTTTAAAGAAAGAATTGAGAGATACTCAAGATGCGTTAGATATATTAAAAAAAGCTATCGGCATACTGGGAAAATGACAGAGGCTCTGTTCCTTGAAACTGCTCATACAGATGAAGAATTAAAGGAACAAGGGGAACGCCGGCTAAATGTTGCTGGTGTGCTGAGAAAATTAGGTGTTTCAAGAAGTGGATATAATAACTGGAAGAATAGGCTCCCATCAAAAAGAGAGCTTAGAAAGAATGCCCTAAAAGAGAAAATACTGGACATCTATAATGAATCTCACCAAAACTATGGTGCACCTAAAATTACAGAATGTTTAAAAAAGGATGGTGAAGTTATCGCAGAAAAAACAGTTGGAAATTATATGAAAGAAATGGGGATTAAGGCTCAGTATATAAAGCCTTATACTGTAACGACAATTGATTCTAATTTTAGTGATGAATTAAAAAACATATTGGATGAAAAATTCAATCCTTCCGAACCAGATGCCGTATGGTGCTCAGATATAACATATATCTGGACTTTTGCAGGATTTGTATATTTAACAAGTATTATGGATTTGTATTCAAGAAAAATCGTAGCCTGGGTATTGAGTGATACACTTGAGGCAAAATTGGTAATTGAAGCAGTAACAAAAACTAAGAAAACAAGGAAGGTGAATAAACCTTTAATAATGCATACAGACCGTGGAAGTCAGTATGTAAGCATGGACTATATACAAGTAACAGCAAATACGCAACGAAGCTATTCCAAAAAGGCATATCCATGGGATAATGCATGTATAGAATCATTTCATGCACTAATAAAACGAGAATGGTTGAACAGATTTAAAATATTTGATTATAACCATGCATATAAACTTGTTTTTCAGTATATAGAAACATTTTATAACACGGTTAGAATACATAGTCATTGTGGATATCTATCACCAAACGACTATGAATCGGAATATTATAAAGAATTAAAAAAGATGGAGTTGATAGCAGTATAAAAAGATGTCATAAAAAGTTCACGTTTAATTTGTACTTTTTCTTGACAGAATACCACTGCGTATAATTCGCAAACTTCAACCAGATAAAGTATAGCACAATGCCACGAAAAAAATCTATATGCGATGTAAAAACAAAAGAACTGTTCCGATCTTATCCCTTCCATTCAAAACGGAAAGGAACGGATATAATCAGTATAGTTATTATCAGTATTATTACATCGGGATTTTCCAGACTCTTGGATCGGATTTTTAACGAATTCAGAGTCGGGGTTTTCACGATTCTGGACTCGTAATTTTGGGTATCAAAAAAGAAAAGCTGACCATAACAGGCCAGCCTTTCATAAACTCTATACACTTGTCTGATTTAACAGTAAATCAGCTCTGCGGCTATAATTTCCTCGGCTTGTGCTTTGAGCATATTCATATGCTGAACCCATGCAAGCTGCTGATTTGCCTTGTCTGGAGCAGGATTCTTCTCTAACAACCCCTCCATCAGCTGCTCCATTCTGCGATTTGCAGTTTCTCCGATTTCTTTGAGATACGGAAACAACTTCTCATTCAGTATCAAGTCGTTGTAGAGGAATGGATTATTCTCTTTCAAATGAGCCTCCGCCATTCGTACAAATTTGTCCCTTTTCAAAGGTTCGGTATAGGACATCATAATGTTCGGAATCAGGTAATCACCGTTACCAAGGTAGGTTAAATTCTGAGCCATAAATGATACCTCCAATCATTCGTTTCTACTCTACGCTCATTGTAACTGTATTGTGTTCAAAAAGAAACTTTGTCGGCAGTTCAACAACGAGCATTGTTATATTGTTTTGGAAGTATTGTAAGCGTGAGTTTGTAAGTAGTCTCTTTATCTTGGGGAAACTCCCGTTTCCCATCTAGAAACAGTTCTTCCGGAAACAAAAAACTTTTCCGCCATCTGCTCCTGAGTCAGTCCTTTTTCCTTGCGGAGTTGTTTTAGGAATTTTCCTGTTTTCTTTTGGTTCATTATGAATCCCTCCTTTCAAGATAATCATAGCTGGCAAGTGCCACAAATACCACGACATAAAGTGAGAAATGCCGTAATATATGCAATAGACATCATACGTCTAATTCGACTTTGAAGCCTAATTTATATTGTTATATCACACTAAGCAATAAAATGGCAGGGGTATTTCCCCTGCCATACGCTTATCCTGCCGCATCCAACATATTCTCAATAAATATTCCATACCCTTTTGTCGGATCACTGACGAACACATGGGTCACTGCTCCCACAATTCTTCCATTCTGAATAATAGGGCTTCCGCTCATTCCCTGAATAATACCATTTGTTAACTCTTTTAACTTAGGATCTATAACTTTTATCTGCATGCCTTTTAATTTTTCATTATTTCCCTTGTCCACACTAGTAATTTCAATTTTATATTCCTCTCGCTCTCCGCTAATGCAGGAAATGATCTTTGCCTCTCCTGTTTCTACTTCCTGTTTTAATGCTACTGGTATTTGTTTTTCTGGGTTCTCCGTGTTTAACGTCCCAAAAATTCCATTTTCTGTATTTTTTTCAATGCTGCCCTGCAAATGGGTTTTATTGTAGTCAATGATACCGACGATTTCCCCCGGTGAGCCTGCAGTTCCCTTTTTCAAGCTTGAAATTTCCGCCTGGTAAATCTGTCCTCCTTTAATGGACAACAGACTTCCTAAATCAATATCACTAATTCCATGTCCCAAAGCAGCAAAATTTTTTCCCTGCGTATAAGTAATGGTTCCAATTCCCTGTGTATTGTTCCGAATATAGGCACCAATCTTATAATGATTGTCTTCCTCATCTAAAACAGGTACGATCTTAACATTTACCAGTTCCCCTTTCCGCATGACTGTCAATACAACTGCTTTTCCCGAAGAATCATTAATGGCTTCCATGAATTTCATCTTGGATGTAATAGCCTTTCCATCAACCTTCATAATATAATCCCCACTGGATAGTTTATTCTTTGCCGGTGACTCACTTCCAGATGCTGTTTCAACTTCAGCTGTGTCAATTACAAACAACCCGTCTGTTTCAATATAAATCCCTGTAATCTCTCCTGATGGTGCCACACTTTGCCGTTCTAAAGCTTCGATGGCTACCTCTTTTAGTTTGAGAAATCCAAACAGTTTTGTTTCCATCGTATAATTTCCACTTGTCTGCGTTTTTAAAACAAATTTCGACTTTAAATCTACGGAATCAATTTCATTTTCTGCATCACTAATGGTTCCTATGGCAGGTATTTTATAATCAAATTCTGAAGAATCATCAATTACTAATTGGATAGAGTCTGGGATAGAATTTTGACATGTCACATAATATGCACATCCAACGGCTACCAGATTCATAAGCAGCAATATGCACAATCCCAGTCTATATTTTGTTTTCAACTTCATATCTACCGCTCCTTTTTGTTTTCCTGTTCAAAATTTGCTGCATAAAAAAACACTGGCGCTTTTTTATAAAAAACAAAATTGAAAAAGGATAAATTCTAGTGAATCTATCCTTTCGTAGTATATGAAATTCTTGTTATTTCAATCAGTATTTTTTTGTACGTTCTGCCAATTCTTTCATTTCTTTTGCACTTTCAAACACAGCATCCGTAACTGCTACACCACCTAGAATACGTGCTAATTCTGCTACAGATTCTTCTTCATTCAGCGCAGTCATAACTGTTTTTGTATTGGTTTCTTCTACCTGTTTTTCAATCAAATAATGATTATCTGCCATAGCTGCAATCTGTGGAAGATGTGTAATTGCAATTACCTGGTGAGATTTTGCAATTACAGTCATTTTTTCAGATACTTTTTGTGCCGTTCTTCCACTGATTCCGCTGTCAATTTCGTCAAAAATTAAGGTATCTACCTGATCCACATCCGCCAGAACTGACTTTATGGCTAACATAATTCTGGAAAGTTCCCCACCAGATGCCACTTCATTCAATGGACGCATTGGAAGTCCCGGATTAGTAGAAATCAAAAATCCTGCTTCATCAATTCCATTTTTTGTATAATGTGATAATCGTGAAAATTCCATAGTGAATTGAACATCTAAAAAGTTCAGATCTTTCAATGCTTCTGTCATTTTTTCGCAAAGAATTTGAGCATTTTTTTTACGAATAGCGGTTAACTTACTACATTCTTCTTCCAATACTTGTTCTGCCTGCATCAGTTCCGTTTGAAGTTTTTCCCTGTTTTCTTCAAAATGACTGATATGGTCTCTTTTTTCTGCCAATTTACTTAAATATTCAAAAATGTTTTCGATGGAAGCTCCATATTTACTTTTTAATCCATTAATCGTATTTAATCGCTGTTCAATTTCATAAAATTCCTGTTCGTCAAATTCCATTTCTGACATATATCCTGATAAATCCCGATTAAAATCATTCATAATGCCATCAACTGCTTCTAATTGTTCTACTAGAGAAGATAATTCTTCATCATATTGTTGTGCAGACATCAGATCTCTTAATGCATTTCCAAGCTGACTGCCTGCAGACATAGCATCATCATATCCTGTCACATGATAAACCCCATAGAGATTTTCCATAATTTTTTTGCTGTTTATCATCTTATGATACCGACGTTCTAATTCTTCGTCTTCTCCAGCTTGCAAATTGGCAGACTGAATTTCATTTATTTCATAAATAATAAAATCCAATTCTCTTTTTTGCTTATCCTGATCACTATATTCTTCTTCTAACAGGTGCTTGATATTCGAAAAAATATCATATTCTTTTTTTATTTTTTCCCGAATACTGCTTGTTTCTTTCTTGGAAAATTCATCCAGTATTTTCAAATGATTATTTTTATGAAGCAGAGATTGATGCTCATGCTGACTATGAATATCAATAAACATGCTTGCAATTTCTTTTAATTTCGGAACTGTCACTGTTGTTCCATTCACTTTACAGATATTGCGGCGATTTAAAATTTTTCTGGAAATTAATACTTCTCCGTCTTCTACATCAATATCCATGGCTTCTAATTTTTTTAACAATTCTGGCTGCTCAATATGAAATAACAATTCCACCAGGGCATAATTCTCTCCTGTGCGAATCATATCCTTGGATATTTTATTTCCCAATGCCGCATTCATGGAACCTAACAAAATCGATTTCCCAGCACCTGTTTCACCAGTTAAAATATTTAAATGATCTCCAAATTCCACTTCAATTTCATCAATCAATGCAAGATTTTTTACATGTAAGTTTAATAACATAAAGTTCCTTTCTCCAGTGTAACAATGCCAATTTAAGCATATCTGCTTAAATTGGCATATCAATTTTGTCATCGAATTAGTTTTTGTATTACATCCTTTGCCTCCGGTGCTGCTTCTTTGCTGCGTGCGACACACATAATTGTATCATCCCCGGCAATGCATCCGATGATCTGATTCAGCTTTAAATGATCTAAGGCTGCCCCACAAGCCATCGCCATACCAGGAACTGTCCGAAGTACTAATATATTTTCTGAAATTGCAATTCCTACAATTCCATCTTTTAAAATTCGTTTATATTTATCTGAGGAAGCTGTTTCCCGATTATCCAAAGCAATATATTTTTGCTTACCATCTGGAAATGTCAATTTGGTCAATTTCATTTCCCGAATGTCTCTGGAAATCGTTGCCTGTGTTGTATGAAATCCAGCCTCGTGTAACTTTTCTGCTAATTCATCTTGTGTTTCAATGTCATATTCTTCAATAATTTCAATAATTTTTTCCTGACGTTTTGCCTTCACAGATCCGCCTCCTTATCGTATTTTTCCAATTTTTCTTTTTAAAATATCATAAAAACTGTGATCTGTAATTTTAATCAGTTTGGTAAACTGGGGTGCCATTTCTATGTTGACAACATCCTCTGGAGACAGTTGAATTCCTTTTTGTCCATCAAATGTTGCAAAAGCTTCTTCTAACTGGGTTTTCCTTACCCGCTGTACCTCAATTGATATTTTATCATCTTTATCTAATATAATACTTCTGGACTGTATTGCATGGGCACAAATTGGTGTCACCACAATCATTTTAGAAACCGGATTAATAATTGGGCCTCCTGCTGATAAATTGTATCCTGTTGAACCGGTTGGTGTAGCTATAATAATTCCATCTGCATGATAGTTATCCAGTAAATGTCCATTTACATAAACATTCATAGAAATGATTCTGGAAAAACCACTTCTGCCAATGACTACATCATTCAATGCAAATTCCTGTCCTGAAACCTGTCCACGATGCATCACCTGCCCTTGAAGCATCATTCTGTTCTCAATTCGATAATCATCTTTTAACAGACAGTCCAGCATATGTTCTGTTTCGTTAACATCTATTTCTGCAAGAAATCCAAGATTTCCAAGATTCACTCCCAGAACTGGAATATCACTCCCTCTTAATCCCCTGGACATCTGAAGGATCGTACCATCTCCTCCTAAAGCAATGGCACATTCAATATTATCTGGTAAGGAATTGGAATTGATTCCTTTCTGATAAACATCCGGCACAACAAAGATATCTGCTCCATGTCTTTCCAGATAATCCTGTATCAAATGCGTAAGTTTAAGATCAACGTCTTTATCACGATTGGTAGCTACTAGAAAATGTTTCATAACAAGCCTCTTTTCTCTCATTATAAATTATAATGACTTATGAGAATTTTCTACTACCTGATGAATATCAAAGTCATATTCTGTATCAAGCGTATCATCTTCCAGTTTTCTCATATGCAGTAAATATTCAATATTTCCTTCTGGTCCTTTTATTGGAGAATAATCCAGATTAAGAAGCTTAAAATTGTTTTCTGCTGCAAACTCAGTAATCATCTCAATCACTTCTTCATGAACTTTCTTATCGCGGACAACACCTTTTTTTCCCACTTTTTCTCTTCCAGCTTCAAACTGAGGTTTGATCAGAGCCACTACTTCTCCACCTGTTACCAAAATGCGGCGAACGGCAGGAAGAATTTTCTTTAATGAGATAAAGGAAACATCAATGGATACGAACTGTGCTAATTCATCGATGTCATCTGCTGTTACATAACGCATATTTGTTTTTTCCATACAGACAACTCTGTCATCATTTCTTAATTTCCATGCCAGCTGTCCATGTCCTACATCTACAGAATATACTTTGACTGCACCATTTTGCAGCATACAATCCGTAAATCCACCGGTGGATGCACCACAATCCATACAAACTTTTCCATTCAGTTCCACACCGAACTGGTCCATGGCTTTTTCCAATTTTAAGCCGCCACGGCTGACATAACGAAGTGTACTCCCCCTTACTTCAATCTGAACTGTATCAGGAAATGTAGTTCCTGCCTTATCTTCTTTTTGTCCTTCTACGTAAACGATTCCTGACATAATGACTGCTTTTGCCTTTTCTCTTGATTCAGCCAGTCCTCGTTTTACGAGCATGACATCTAAACGTTCTTTCATCCTTTGCCTCCTAATGAGTCAATTTTGTTGCTATTTTTCTCTGTCAATTAGATATGTAATTAGGTCTATCAGAAAATCTTCTTCTCCAATAAATAATTGCAGCTGGGATATGGCATCTTCGCTCAGCCGTTTCACCTCTGCTTTTGCCTGTTCTAATCCTACCAAAGAAACATAAGTCGTTTTCTGATTTTTTTCATCACTTCCCACAGGTTTTCCAAGTTCCTGTTCATCACCGGTCACATCCAGAATATCATCCTGAATCTGAAACGCCAAACCAATTTTACGTCCGATTCGTTTCATCATCTGAACTTCTCCTTCTCCAGCACCTGCCAGAGTCGCTCCTATCATCATAGAAGCTTCGATTAAAGCAGCGGTTTTCTTTCTGTGGATAAATTCTATCTGATCTAAAGTAAGAGCTTGTCCTTCTAGCTCCACATCTACGACCTGACCACCAATCATTCCAAATATTCCTGGTTTCTTTGCAAGAATCTTCATCGCTCTTGCTGCATCCTCTAAATGATCCACATAATCAAAAGATTTTGCTGCTACTTCAAATGCATAGTTTAATAATGCATCTCCAGCCAGAACAGCCATTGCTTCCCCAAAAACAATGTGTACTGTTTTCTTTCCTCTGCGGTAATCATCGTTATCCAAAGCAGGCAGATCATCATGAATCAAAGAATAAGTATGAATCATTTCAATTGCTGCCATAAATGGCTCCACAACTTTTGATGTACCACCAAACATTTTATAAGTTTCGTACATCAACATTGGACGAATCCTCTTTCCTCCAGCTTTCATTGTATAATCCATCGCTTCAAAGATTGTTTTCTGTGGGCCAATTACATCTGGCATAAATGGCATAATGATAGCATCCATTTCTTTTGCCTTTACAGCCACTTCTTCTTTTATTGTCATGTTTCTTCCTCCTTGTCCTTCATTTATTTGCCGTAAGTATCGGCATTCTGATCTTCTTCTAAGATCATTAATTCTTTTTCTACCATATCTAATGAATCCTGGCATTTTTTCACCAGTTTCATTCCTTCCGTATATAAGGACAGTGCGTCATTTAATGACGTTTCATCCTTCTCCAGTTTTTCTATAATTACATCCAAATCAAGAAATGCCTGTTCTACAGTAAATTTTTTCCGCGGCATATAGGCTCCTTTCTCTATGAATTTTCTTTTTTCCCTGTAACTTTTGCCATAACCGTGCCATCAGAAAGATAAATGGTAAGCACATCCCCATTCTTAGTATCTGATACAGAAAGCAGCGGAGCACCATTTTGATTAACAATATACCCGTATCCTCTTGTCAGTTTTGCTGACGGAGATAATCCATGAAGTTTCTGCACATATAACTGTAATCTATGCTGATATCTTTCATATTTTTGTTTCATTCCATTTTCCAGACCTGTCTGAATCCCAGCCAGCCTCATCATCTGTTGTTTTAACTGATTTTTGGGACTTAGCAGATTCATCTTCATATGATATTGATCCAGACGGTATTGATAATTCGCAAATTTTTGCTGCATCAATTGTTGGATTTGAAAATGATACCCATCTACAGTTCCTAAGAATTCCCGAATATCTGGTATGGCCAGCTCGCTGGCCGCTGACGGCGTTGCTGCCCGTAAATCAGCAGCGTAATCAGCAATGGTAGTATCGGTCTCATGACCGGTTCCTGATATAATGGGGGTTTTCGCTGCATAAATAGCTCTTGCTACCACTTCTTCATTAAATCCCCATAAATCTTCTATCGATCCACCGCCTCGCCCAATAATAATGGTATCTACTCCTATGCCATCTAAAATCTGAATTCCTTTGGCAATCGATAATCCTGCACCTTCCCCCTGTACCTTGGCAGGATATAAGATTAATTGTATAAATGGATTTCTTCGTTTTGCAATACTTACAATATCCTGAATCGCAGCACCTGTTTTTGCTGTTACGATTCCGACTTTCTTCGGATTTTTCGGTATTGATTTTTTTCTTTCATGATCAAATAGTCCCTCTTCATACAGCTTCATCTTCAGACGTTCATATTCTTCATATAAAACACCAATACCATCTAAAATAATTTCAGATGCATAGAGCTGATAAGATCCATCCCGCTCAAAAACATTAATATTTCCGCCTACCACAACTGTCTGTCCATCATGCATTCGGAATTTTAATCCTGTTTTTTTCGCATTGGCAAACATAATACACGATAATGTACTTTTTGCATCTTTGATAGAAAAATAAATATGCCCTGAAGAATGGTATTTACAATTGGATACTTCCCCCTTAATGTAAATATGGTTCAAGGCATAATCACTAGTAAACATGCGTCTGATATAAGCATTAATCTGAGAGACAGAATAAACTCTGTTCATACTCTATTTATACTAATTTCGCCAGTACACCATTGACAAATTTTGGTGACTGCTCACTTCCATATTTTTTTGCCAATTCAACTGCTTCATTAATCGCTACGCCATTTGGAATGTCCTCATCATGAAGGATCTCATACACTGCCAATCTTAAAATGGCTAATTCTGCCTTCCCAAGACGATTTAACTTCCAACCTGTAGAAATTTCTGAAATTGTATCATCAATTTCATCCATCATGTCAAAAATACGGCTTGTTTTGCTTTGCATATATGTTCGTTCTCTATTAGAAGCATCTTTTAATGCATCCAAATATAAACCGATTTGTTCTTTACGCTCTGCCTCTTCTAAAAATTCCACTTGAAAAATCATTCGGAAAATATGTTCTCGTAATTCACTTCTTTTCATTCGTTCTATCCTCTTTATCATTATTTTTTCAGAGACTCTGTCCATATAAAGACAGTGTTTTTCACCTTTAGGCAAGTAAACAGCGGGGCTGTTGCCAGTCCCGCCACCATCTTATTCTTCATCATCAATTGCAACACCAACGATGCGGACATTCACTTCGGCCACAGTCAGCCCTGTCATAGTTTCAATTGCTGATTTCACTTTATCCTGGACTTTTTCAGAAACTACTGGAATATTCACACCATAATCAAGTTCTAATGCTAAATCAACATTTACCGAATCTTCTCCCACTGTAACCTTCACACCTTTGGATAATCTCTGCATTCCAAGTTTAGATACCAGTTCATTGGTAATATTACCACACATCTTTGCAACACCTTTTACTTCTGTTGCTGCTAATGCTGCAATAATTGCAATTACATCATCTGCGATTTTAACTTCCCCAATTGCACTGTTCTTATTTACATTATATCCATTTTTATATTCCATAGTCTTGCCTCCTAGTATTTCTCTGTGTACACTCAGCATAATGGCATCAAAAAAATCACTGTGACCCCTTCGATAGCGGAAACGAATGCCATCATACTGAGTTTATTATACCAAACATATTATCTTTTGCAAAGAGTTTTAATCATCTGTTTTCATGCTTGTAATTACAATATCTTCTACTTCACATCCCGTTTTTCTTGTCACAATATCTTCAATTTGCGCTTTTTCAATTTTAGACACTTCTTTTTGCTGAATAATTACATCAGTGTTATCTTCATCAATACTAACAATGCTATTTAAAAACCCTTTTGCCCCTAAGAGTTCCTCTGCTGCCACTTCTTTTTCCAGATTCTCACTAAGTACTGTCATTTTTTCTACTGCTGCTGCCTTAGCATCCTCGCTTAGATTTTCATTGGATATAATTTCCTGAAGATTTTCCTTGGCCTTTCCATGGGTCTGTTCCCGGTTCAGTTTTGCCTGTGCCACATAATTGGAAACGTCTGCTGATGTAAGCACAGCTTCCCCTACTGGTGTATCATCATCCTCAACTTTGCCGCTTACATTTTCGGCTTGATCACTGGATGCTTCTTTCGTTTCCATTTCAAAACCTGAATAATTGACATATCCTGCAGCTGCAATTAAAACTGCCAGAAATGCAATCATAAATTGATTTCTTTTTTTCCATTTTTTTAAAATTTTCACGAATCATCCTCCATCTTCAATACTTTTACTTTATGTGCCGGCACATCAAATAAGGCTGTCACCGCTTCCGTAATATTTTTCTGTACGGAGGCACTATTTCCACCCTTTGCAATTACCACCACCCCTTCAATTTCAGGCTCTAATTCCTTTACTACATAGGGAACACTTTCTCCATTTTCCTCTACTAGGACGGTTTCTTCCTGTTTGCTGACAGACTTTTTTGTACTGTTTCCATCTTTTTCCTCTTCTTCTTCATATGGAGTATCTTTGTTTACCACAGTTTCTTTTGAAGATTTTAATGTAATCATCACCTTGACTGACCCAACACCATCTACTTTGGATAAGATTTTTACTAACCTTTGTTCCAATAACTCTACAGAAGCATCCTCTTCTGACTGCTCTTCGCTAGAATCTGTCTGCTCAGATTCATCCTTTTGGGTATTGGGAAAACTAAGTATAATGAGAAATATTCCTGCCGCTAATAAAATAATTCCTTTTTGAATTCCAATTTGCTCCAGTAATGCTTTCATGATCATTCACCTATGATTCTACATTTATATGAGATTCTTCCAGAGAATAGACGTCGGACAGCTTCTTTTTCACCTGAATTTCATCATATTCGTCTCCTCTTTCCAGTTTTACTTCCACCTCCGATAATTGATTATCTTCCAGTCCGACCTGAACCTTTTTTATCTGATATCCATTTTCTTCCAGATAATTTTCTATTTGCTCTTCTGTCTGTTCTTCATATTCTTCTACTAATGCAGATTTTTCCTTTTCTTGCACAATGCTTTCCGAAATTCTCTTATAATAATTCTTATACAACGAAGGCAATAGCTTTTCCATGCCAAATGCCATTTGGAAAAACAGCAAAAGAAAGATGAATCCACCCATCAGTTTCATATGTTTTTTAAATGTGCCTTCCGGCACCAGCTCTTGTAAAAGTGTCAATAAAATAAAAAAAATAATACATTTTTGAAATACTTCCATGTAATTACCCTACATAATAATTCATATTTGTGGTTGCGGATACAATCGCCAGGGTAAGCAAAAATAATACAACTGATGTCAGAACCGATTGCAGTAATAGTTTTCCACTTTCTGCCACTCCTTTTAATGCACGATAAAGCCTTTTATCGGTTACTGGCTGTAGCAATGCACCTGCTAGAAGGAAACTGCCAATATAAATTAAGATTTTTAAAATTGGTATCAATGCAATGAGACAAATAACTACCATCCCCGCAACGCCAATGGCATTTTTTAAAATAATACCAGAACCAATCGCAGTATTTGCCACCATTCCAAGTACTTGTCCCATGCCAGGCAAAAATCCTAGTCCTTTTTGAATGACATTACTCTTTACAGAATCTATAGCTGGTAAAAGCATAGACTGAAAAATATTAAATAACAGTACGACCATAATCGCTCCCTTCAAAAGCAATTTGATGAAACTTTCTAACAGTTCAATAACTCCTGTAAACAACTCTTCATCGCTTAAAAAATTTAATAACTTTAAAATCATATCTACTTTAATACATGGCAAAATAATTTCCATAATTCCCCATTGCACGGCTGCAATTAAAAAAAAGAACAATTCATACGTCGCCACAGAAGTGGTCAACCCACTTACTGAAACTAAAACAAGACTATACGTTGGAATCAGTACTTTTACAAAAACTAAAATGCTTTCCGTGGTCTCCTGAACGATTTCAAACATAATTAAAAACTGGCGGATCATCAAGCCACAGATCATCATATAGGCGATATAAAACCCCGTTGTTCCTACATATTGTTCTACAAACGCTTTCGAAAAGTTACTAAATATCGCCATCATAAATCCAATCAACAGCATCTGGACAAATAATTCCCGCAATTCTTTTTCTTCTTGAAATGCTGCTTTTATTTCCTCTTTTGCCCCTTCTTGTATAATTTCCCACAGATTTCCTTCTTCCAGAGCCTGGACCATTTCCTTTATAGAAAATCCAGACTCTAATTGTTCTTTCGCTTCTTTTTCCAAATCATCCAGTGACACATCGGATGCCCCATGAACATTTGTACAACAAACCATGACGAAACTTACTGCTAAGATTACAATCCATTTTTTCATAAAGCTAATAATTCTTTCATTGTATCCAAAAGACCTTGTATTACAGGAATGCTGACAACCAGGACTGAAAGCTTGCCCGCCATCTCAATTTGCTTTCCAACCGTCTGACTGCCCAAATCCTTACAGATTTCACTGGCAAACTGGCAAATATAGGAGATACCAATAATCTTTAGCAAAATTTTTATATAGATTTTATCTACTTTCATCATATCACTGATGCTATCAAATAATTCCAGTATCGTTTCCAAATATTCCATACAAAAGAGAAGTATGGCAAGACTCCCTGCCATTAATACCACAGCTGAAATACCTTTTTGCTGTTCTTTTAGTATCAGGACCAAAACTGCTGTGATTACTCCTGTTAATACAATTTTTATCATTTTTACACCACCGAAAAGAGTTTTTCAATACTTTCAAACAATTCATATATGTATGGAATTACCCAGGAAAGCACTAAAATCAGTCCTACCAGACTGATCAAAAATGCCTGTTCATCTCTCCCTGAATGTTTTAGTACCTGCATAATAATCGATACCATAATTCCCACTGCTGCTATTTTAAAGATTAATTGAATAGTCACGTATATCCCTCCTGGCAAAACTCCCTAGATCAATACAATTGCTAGCATAAGTCCGACACCGATTCCAAGGGTCTGATAAAGTTTACCGTCTTTCTCCTGTTTTTTCCGTGCACTATCCAATCCGTGTTCCATCTGCTCCAAAAGCAGATCGAACGCGCGAAGCTGCATCGGCACATCCAGATAACCAACGGCAGATCCTAATGTTAATACCTGCTTCCATTCCCCTTGTGTAAAATATCCTTTAGGGAGTGTCGTAGCGCATGCTTCTTTCCATATCTTTTCAAAGCTATCTTCCTTTTTTTCTTTTGTCTGCTGCCCAACCTTTACTAAAAATTCTTTTAGCTCCTTCTCTGTTTTTTCCGAAACATGAAGACAAGCTTCTCCAATCGGTGTCATTCCATAACGGATCTCCCCTTTTAAAAGTGTCAGTACCCTTTTAAATTCTAAAAAAAAGAGAATCTTTTTCTTTCCGATTCCTCCTGCGTAAATTCCCGCCAGTGAACAAAGCACCACAATTCCTATAATTCCGATATAGTGCATAATCTTTCTCCTTTCTCATCATAGATCCCTTCAACTTTTCCTACTTTTTCCAGAATAATATAGCGTTCAAATGCTGTCTGCCTCATCATTTCTCCAATCCATTGCTTACGTTTTACTTCTTCTAGAGAATTTCCATGAATGGTTGCCAAAAGGACACACCCACTGTTCCTTCCATAATATAGTGCATCTACATCTTCTTTTTTTCCTATTTCATCTACTGCAACAATCTGAGGAGCCATAGAACGTACTAACATCAATACCCCTTCTGCTTTTGGACAGGAATCTAACACATCAGTTTGTATACCAATATCATTTTGTGGTACACCTATATAACTGGCACCAATTTCTCCTCTCTCGTCTACAACTCCAACCGTATATCCTCCATTGGATAATTTTCGAATCAGATCCCGAAGCAAGGTAGTTTTGCCGCAGCCTGGAGGAGAAATAATCAGCGTATGACAAATTCGTTCTGCCTGAAATAGATACGGTAGGATTTTATTGCTGCATCCTTTTTTTTCATGGGCCACCCGGATATTTAGACTTGATATGTATTTCATTCCTTTTATCTCCTGTTGATCTAAAATCACTTTACCCGCAACTCCTATCCGATGTCCGCCTTTTACCGTTAAAAATCCCTGTTTTAATTCCTCCTGAAATGCATAAATAGAATAATCCGACATATATCCAACTGCTTCCTTCATCAGCCTTCCAGTAACAATGCATGCCTGCCCCGGCGTTTTCATTCGCCTTCCCGTTCTATCTAAAAACCACCATTGACTGTCATAAACAATTTGTAACGGTCTGTCAATTCGCATACGGATTTCCTGTAGTTTTTCAAAATCCAGTTTAGCTTCTAAAAATAATTTTTGAAATTCTTTTGGCAGAATTTCTAATATTTCCTCTTGTTTGCTCATGCCTGTCCCTCCCATATTAAATATATGATATGGGAAAAAAAATAGAACACCTTCACGATTGATTGCAAAGATGTTCTTACTGATTTTATGCATTTTTTTTATTTAAAATTTTTCCATTGTTATACAAGAAATTTAATAGAGACATTCCACAGATAATGATATATCCAAGAATACTATACCGGTCTGGAATATCTCCAAATAAGAAAATACTGTACAACGCAGAGAATATGATCTGTGAATAATCAAAAATTGAAATTTCTTTTGCCGGAGCATTTGAATAAGCGGCGGTCACTCCAAACTGCCCGCATGCAGCTGCCACTCCTGCTGCTAAAAGACAGATCAGCTGTCGAAAACTAATCGGCTCAAAAGCAAACAACAAATAAGGAATCGTTGCCAGGCAGGAAAATCCGGAAAAGAACATAACAATTACCGGGCCCTTTTCTCCTCTGGTTCCCAAATAACGCACACATGTATATGCTGCCCCTGCTGTAATTCCTCCTGTCAGGCCGATGATGGATGGAATGAGAGAAGCAGATTCAAATGTTGGTTTTATAATGAATAAACTTCCAATAAATGCAATCAGTATTGCTCCAGCCTGAAATGGTGCAATTTTTTCTTTTAAAAAGATATACGAAAAAATGATAACAAAAAATGGTGATAATTTATTCAACATATTCGCATCTGACAATACCATATGATCCACTGCATAAAAGTTACAAAAAATCCCAATGGTTCCTAATGTGGAACGAAGAATCAGATGAGGAAGATTCTTCTTTTGAAAATAAAATCCATATCCACTTTTCTTTAGCAAAAACCATGCACAAAAAAATGCTACCAGATTTCTGAAAAAGCTCTTTTCTATAGAAGGCAAATCGCCTGCCAGTTTAACGAACATACTCATAGTAGCAAATCCAAGCGCCGACAAAGTAATATAAATAATTGCTTTATTTTTACTTTTCATTGTAATATTTCCTTTCTCAACAAAGAAAGTCCCCGCAAACATTACGGGGACTTAAAATCATAAAAAACTTAAACTCTTGATAAATATTCACCTGTGCGGGTATCAATCTTAAGAGTATCTCCTTCATTAACAAATAAAGGCACTAATACCTGTGCACCTGTTTCAACGATACAAGGTTTTGTAGCTCCCTGAGCCGTATTACCTTTTTCACCAGGTTCACATTCTGTAACTAATAATTCTACATTTAATGGTGGTTCAATTGCAAATACATTACCAGCATGTGCAACTGTTTTTACTGTTTCATTTTCTTTTACAAATTTTAAAGAATCACCAATAACGTCTTCACCTAATGCAATCTGGTCGAATGTTTCTACATCCATGAAGTAGTATAATTCGCCATCATTATATAAGTACTGCATATCTTTTCTATCAATGTGCGCTTTTGGACATTTTTCAGTAGGTCTGAAAGTTTTTTCTACTACACCACCGTTTTTAATGTTTTTTAATTTTGTACGTACAAAAGCTGCACCTTTTCCAGGTTTTACATGCTGGAAATCAATAATCTGATAAATGTTATTATCTAATTCGATTGTAATACCGTTTTTAAAATCTCCTGCGGATACCATTTTTCTCCTCCTTCAATGTGTAATCTTATAATATTTTATACTATATTGGCATTATTTTCAACTAGCAATTTGCCATTTTGTAAATTTCCAAAATATCATCTCTGTCACAAACACGAAAACTTCCTATCGTTCTTCCTCTGTTAAAAGAACAACTGTCTGCCAGTTTTTCCAGCACTTCTTCCGTTTGTACACCAATTTCTAAATCAGAAAAACATACCGGCATATCCAAGGATTTAAAATAGGAAACCGTTGCTTTAATTCCCTTTACCGCTGCCTCTTCATCCGTATCTGCTGTGATTCCCCATACTTTTTCTGCATAGCGGACAAATCTTTCTGGTTCTTCTTTATAACTATACATTGCCCAGGCTCCCCAGATAGCAGAAAGACTGGCACCATGTGCAACATCAAACATGGCACTTAATTCGTGTCCTAACTGATGAGGCGCAAAGTCTGTGACTGCACCAAGTCCTGTCATTCCATTATGAGAAATACTTCCACACCACATAATCTCGCTCATTGCTTCATAATTATCAGGTTCTGCAATGGCTGTTCTTCCATGCGTAATTACTGTACGCAACAAGGCTTCTGCAATTTCATCTGTCAGCTGATTTCCCTTCGTATGGGTAAAATAACGATCCAGTGTATGCATCATAATATCCACGACACCACATCCAATCTGATATTTTGGAAGTGTATAGGTAAGTTCTGGGTTCATGATTGCAAATTTCGGACGGTTAAGTTCTGTAGAAAGACCACGTTTTCTTCCAATGTCGGTATTCGTGAGTACTGCTGAATCGCTGGTCTCACTTCCTGCTGCTGAAATCGTTAATACAACTCCCACAGGGAGGCTTTTTTTCAATGTTTCTTCTCTTGCCCAGAACTTCCAGATATCAATGTTCGGATTGGCTGTCCCATGTGCCACTGCTTTAGCTGTATCAATTACACTTCCACCGCCGATGGCTAATACAAAATCTGTACCAAATTCAATGGATTCTTTTACCGCTTCTCTTGCAAAAGACAGTCTTGGATTTGGCTGTACGCCACCTTTTATTTTGTATTCTAAGCCATTTTCTTTTAAATTATTCGTCACAGTTTCTAACAATCCACTTCTTACAACACTGCCGCCACCATAGATGACAAAGACTTTTGAACCACCAAAATTTTTTACTTCTCTGGCCGTCTCGTACTGTGTATTTTTTCCAAACACAACTTTCGTTGGCGTATAATGAGTAAAATTTTGCATATGTATAATCCTCCTGTATAACATAATCATCGTCATTTGCTTACCACAAACAAATACTATTAAATTGCTAAAAATGCTGATTTTTCATATTAATCCTATTATACGGTCTGATGAAAAATTTATCTATATGTTTTCAGAACTTTTTCTTTTAATTGTAGAAATAATTGATACTGTTCTTTATCACTTTTACTAAAATGAGAATCTTTTACCTTCATCAAACAAACTTAAAACTATTTTTTTATTTCTTTATAATATCCCCAAATTTTCCTTTCACCACTTTACGTAAATCTTCCGGCGCAAGTTTTAACTGAATCCCCAACTTTCCTCCACTGATGATCATCTTCTTAAGCTCTCTTGCACTTTCATGAATCACCGTTGGATGTTCTTTTTTCATGCCAAGTGCAGTCGTACCTCCCCGAATGTATCCGGTCACTTTATTGATTTCCTTCACAGGAATCATTTCTACGGATTTTTCTCCTGCCTCTCTGGCGCATTTCTTCATGTCCAATTCTTCTGCCACTGGCACAATATATACATAATATTGTCCTGTTTTTCCTTTGGTGACTAATGTCTTAAAACATTCTTTGGGATCTTCTCCTAATTTTTGTGCAATGCTTATCCCATCTTTAAATTCGTCACAATCATAAAATATTACCTCATATGGAATATGATTGCGTTCTAAAATTCTCATTGCATTGGTTTTTATTTCTCTTTTTGCCATAAATATTCCTTCTTTTCTTGCCAATTTTCTATCTTACTTAACTGATATATATAAAAGCCAAAAAGACAGTAGTTCACTACTGTCTTTTTTAATTCATTTTTAATTGTTTGTCAAGCATTCTAATTATGCATCTTTTGTTCTAAAATGAGTCAGTGCATAGACAATTTCTTCCGCAATTTCATGAACTGGACGGTGATCTGTATTTACAATGATATCAGCTGCAGCTTCATATTTTGGACGACGAATATCCATTAACTCACTAATATCTTTTGCATTTTTCTTTCCATGAAGCAGTGGTCTGGAATCATCATCTTTTACACGGTCTAAAATTGTTTCTGGAGAAGCTGTCAAAAGAATAACTTTACCATTCTTTTTCATTTCTTGTACATTGACTTCTCGCATTGGAACACCTCCACCACAGGAGATGACTTTATTCTGGTAGTCCTTCATTCCAATAATTAAATTTGTCTCTAAGTTTCTCCAATATTGTTCTCCATATTTTTCAAAAATCTGATTTACACTCATACCTTCTTTTGAAGTTAAGTATGCATCCATTTCAATGACCTGCATTGCAAGAATTTTACTTAAATAACTGGATACGGTACTCTTTCCGCATCCCATGAAACCAATAATATAAATATTATCACGGAATAATGTCTTCGCCTGAACTTTCTTACTATTTTCTACAATATATTTATAGATATCCAGAATTTCTTCTTTAAACTTGTTATCATTTACTTTTTCTTTTACCATCTTACGAACCTGTCGTTCTCTTTCTGGCTGAAGAATCGGAACGCCTCTTTGCTTTTTGTATTCCATAATTCCTTCTATAATACCAAGTCTTTGTTCTATAAGACTAATCAGCTGTGCATCACATAAATCTAACTGCTTTCTATATTGTTCTAAAATAATCATCCTTTTGCCCTTCCTTTGTTTCTTTCATCCTTAACTGATGATTAGTATAACAGAGCAGCTTTAACAATGCAACACTTTAGTGAGTGAAAGTGTTAAAATTTTTATAAAATTTGTCTTTTTCAAAATTTCCATCTATTAAAATATAATTATTTATTTA
This sequence comes from Lachnospiraceae bacterium, assembly GCA_036311565.1. Taxonomy (GTDB): domain Bacteria; phylum Bacillota; class Clostridia; order Lachnospirales; family Lachnospiraceae; genus Fimousia. The sequence continues at coordinate 3,151 of JAXJPR010000037.1, read as the reverse complement.
TATTTTTTATAGATTACGATTTGCAATCACGTATTTGACAAATTCCTGAGCAACTGGAGATAAATATTTATTTTTCATCTTCGCCAAATAAATATAGCGCTTCATTTTCGGTTCCCGAATGAGTACAGTATCCACATCCATCGTATTCAAAATCGGAATATTGGGCATGATGGCAATTCCAAATCCTTGTGCTACTAAACCTGCCATAGCAGAATCTTCTTCGACTTCATATCCTGCTTCTGGAAACTTACCCAATTGTTTAAATAATCCATCCATAAAATTCCGGAAGCCGCTTCCTGAACGAAAGATGATATGTTTATAATTCAGCGTTTCTTTTAATGTAACATCCTCCTTTTTTGTCAGCGGATGGCCTTTTGGTACCACCAGTTTAATCTTCTCTTCAAAAACAGGAATAAAATCAATTTCTTTTTCATTTAACATCTGAGAACAAAAAACGACTGACTAAATTAGGCACAAAGTGAGAGCCTAGAGTATAGATATAACCTAAATCAATGATACCGCTAAATTCACTGGTCATCGCTTTTGTTCTTTTGATTCCTACTTCCAGCATATCCAGCGAACTGGTCACATATTGTAAAAACACTTTTCCATATTTCGTAAGAACAACTCTGCGTCCTTGTTTTTCAAATAAATATGTACCTAGCTCATCCTCCAGACAGGAGATGGCATGGCTTAAGCTTGGCTGGGCAATGGATAATTCCTAGGCAGCTTTTGTATAATGCTGCACTCTTGCTAATGTTTTGAAATAATATAAATGATTTAAATTCACTGATCAGACACACTCCTTTGATAGATTTTCTTCTATAATATAGATACACACAACACACGTTAAAAAAATCACAGAATTTTTCAAATTCTTCCATAAAAACCAAAAATAATCTATGCATTTTTCGCGAAAAATATATTGTTTCTATAAATTTTTGCTATATTATATCATAATTAATAGAATTAATCTATCAAAAAGCTACAAATAATCAATTAGATATTCATGGGCTTTCCCATTATAATATAGCTATACTAATAAAAAACGACGGGTTGTTAACCTAAAAGTGAATGGAGGAAATCAATATGTCAAAATACCCTACTTTATTTTCACCTTTGACTGTTAAAACTATGACAGTGCCTAATAGAATTGTAATGCCGCCAATGGGAACAAACTATGCAAAGGCAAATGGTGAAATCAGTGATGAACACATCAATTACTATGAACTTCGTGCGCAAGGCGGAACCGGACTTATTATTGTGGAAAATGTGTGTGTGAAATTTCCAGAAGGTTCAAACGGAACAAGTCAATTAAGAATGGACCACGATATGTTCATTCCAAAACTTTATAAACTAACAGAAGCCGTCCATGCGCACGGTTCAAAAATTGCAGTTCAGATTAACCATGCTGGTGCATCTGCAATGTCAGCAAGAACCGGAATGCCTATAAAGTCTTCTTCTAATAGACCATCAAAGACTGGAGGAGCAATTCCTACTCCTTTAACAGTTGAAGAAATTAAAGAAATTGGCAAATACTATGGTGCTGCTGCAAGACGTGCTCAGTTAGCAGGTTTCGATGCTATTGAAGTACACGCTGGACACTCTTACTTGATCAGCCAGTTCTTATCTCCAATTTACAATGATAGAACGGACGAATTTGGTGGAAGTCCAGAAAACCGTGCTCGTTTCTGTAAATTAGTCTTAGATGAAGTTCGTGCAGCAATCGGACCAATGATGCCAATCATCTTAAGATTTAGTACAGATGAATTTGTAGAAGGTGGAAATTCTATCGAAGATACCATCGAAATATTAAAATATTGTCAGGAAGAAGCCGATATTCTTCATGCATCTTGTGCATTAAATGATTCCATTCGTTTCCAGATCGATGCAAATCATTTCCCAGATGGATGGAGATCTTATATGGCAAAGGCAATAAAAGATGCTTTTGGTAAACCAACCATTACTATGGGAAATATTCGCGACCCTAAAATTGCAGAAAAAATCTTAACGGATGGGGATGCAGATTTTATCGGAATTGGGCGTGGACTTATCGCTGAACCTAAATGGGGGAACAAATGCAGAGAAGGACGTGAAGATGAATTACGTAAATGTATTTCCTGTAATATCGGATGTGCTGGTAACCGTATTGGATATAACAAACCAATTCGTTGTACCGTTAATCCTGCTGTTTTAACTGGTGAAGTATATAAAGAAAATAAAGTAAAAAAGACATGCAATGTTGTTGTCATCGGCGCTGGTACGGCTGGTTTGGAAGCTGCTTGTACGGCTGCTGAAGTTGGATGCACTACATTTTTACTTGAAAAGTCTGGAGAACTTGGTGGATTAGCAAAGGAAATCTCAAAATTCCCAGATAAAAAACGTTTAAATGATTTCCCTACTTACTTAATTAACAGAGCGAAAAAATTAAAGAATTTATACATCTTTACAAATGTAGATGTAACTGCAGAATCTGTAAAAGCATACAATCCAAATATTGTAATAAATGCAACTGGTTCTGTTCCATTATTACCACCGATTACCGGATTGCATGACAATCTTGGAAATGGAAAAGTATTCAATATTTTAGACTTAATCAAAGATATTGAAAACGGTACTTATCCAAATGATTTATCTGATAAAAAAGTTGTTGTTATCGGTGGCGGCGCTGTAGGTCTTGATGTTGTTGAATATTTTGCGCCAAGAGGTGCTGATGTTTCTATCGTAGAAATGATGCCTGCAATTGGTCGCGACCTGGATCCAGTTACGAAAAATGACACTACTTCTTTGATGGACAAATATCATGTAAAGCGGTATACATCAACAAAGTTATTAGAAGTAAGAGCCGATAACTACTTGGTGGAACGTGATGGAACTCAGGAAGAATTGCCTTTTGACTATGGTTTTGTATGTTTAGGTATGCGAGCCAACGCTCCTATCTATCAGGATTTAGTATCTATCTTCGCAGATACCGACGTTACGGTAATGAATATTGGCGATAGTAATGTACGTGCACGTCGTATCATCGATGGCACTCACGAGGGCCGTAATATTGTAAAAGTTTTAAAAACAAAAGGATACTTCTAGATCGTATTGTTTAGTAAAATTTTAAAAGCAGGAAAAGATGATTCCCTTTGCTAGGGAATCATCT